>CAWGLH010000004.1:0-525604 GCA_963823365.1 uncultured Sphingobacteriales bacterium | reverse complement strand
AAATCCCCTTGCATTAAAAATTATCCGGCGGTACATCCACCACCCATTTCATAAGTGGTGATAGTCCCTTTACATTAGCAGCCTTCCAGCGTATATCCCATAAACCGCCCGTAAGTACATGGACTTTGGTAAATCCTTTTGACGCCAACAGGTTGGCGGCTTCAAAGGCTTCTGTACTGGTGCTGAATGTATAAAGGATAATGTCTTTATTTTTTTGGGCGGCGATTTCATTCCAGCGCTTTTCCAATTCAGAAGCCGGGATATTGACAGCATTCTGTATATGCCCCCTGTTCCTGAACACCCGCTGTTTTTCCTGGTTAGTGTATTCTGTCGCTGTCCTTACATCCAGTATAAAAGTGTTGGGGGATTTTGTTAGCATGTCATTAAACTCCTCAGTAGTGATGGTTGCAAAAGAGTTGTTCTGCACCCATAATGTATTTCGATGAGGTAATGATGAAGCAGGTGTGCTGATCCACTGGCTCATCCCGTTAAATGCTGCGTATACACGGGAATATCCTTTTTCTGTTAATAATACTGCAGACAGGTTCGTTTCCCTTCCATAATTTGACACTACCAGTATTGGCCTGTTGTCAGGTACTTTATCCAGCGATTTTGCTAACTGATCGAAAGGTATATTCATGGCCCCTTTAAATTTACCCATCGCATTTTCCATGGCATCTGTTGAAATTCCCCTGAACAATGAATCAGGGCGTACATCAAGGATGAACAGGTTTTTTTCCGACATCATCAGTTTTTCCACTTCCTGCGGTGACAACAGGCTGAATTTATTATTGGTTTCATAAATATCCTTTGCGCAGGATATATGGGAATGCTTCAACAGGTTAAATTCAGTCATGGCACCATTCACATTGATAATATTTGTGAATCCACTGTCCACCAGGAATTTTGAGAATACCCTGCTCCTCTGGCTATGCGAGCAATAAATGAAAATGGGTTTGTCTTTATAAGGGAGTAATTCTTTCCAGCGTTTTTCCCTTTCCTGGTTGTCTATATTGACAGCCCCTTTTAAGTGGCCGATATTGAGGCTGGCAGAAGAGGAAGTATCATGGAATTCACCCCTGGTGCGGACATCCAGCAGCAGGTATCCCGGATTGTTTTTTAATGCCTCGCAGAGGTCATCAATATAAACAGTGCTGAATAATTTATTATCATACCGGTATTGGGCCTGGGTATATTGCAGGGCACTGCCACAAATCAACATCAACATTAGTATACCTTTCATGGCGGGCTTTTTTTAAAGGTATACATTTTGGTGAGGCTGCTAATCCCGTCCATAAGTTAAAAACGCCTTACACGGATTAAGGTATATTCCACGTTCCGCTTATTTCTGGCTCATAGCCAATTTCTTTCGATCCTGATTAACGAAGTGGGCAAAATTTTACCTACACCTGTGTGCTCAACCCGGATGGCATTTCATTTATGAACAAAGCTGACAAGCCATATTAGTGATAAATGATGCATATAAATTTGTAAATTGAACACATGAAATGGATCGGACAAAGGGAAAGTTCAAACGTCGATGACCGTCGTGGATTATCCGGAAGAGGAATTGCAGTGGGCGGTGGTATCGGCGGAATTATAGTATATCTTCTTTATGCGCTGTTAAGCGGTAATAACATAGATCCTTCACAGATAGAACAGCTTCAGCAGCCTGGCGGACAAACAACCCAGTTAAGTGCGGAAGAGCAGGCTGCAGACGAAGAGCGGGCGAGGTTTGTAACAGTTGTATTGGCGGAGACCGAAGACGTCTGGAATAAAATTTTTGCCGAAAACGGGCAGCAATACCAGGAACCCACTTTAGTACTGTTCAGGGATGAAGTTGCATCAGCTTGTGGAAATGCCAGTTCGGCATCCGGACCCTTCTATTGTCCGGCAGATGGAAAGCTTTATATCGATCTGTCATTTTACGAAGAACTGCAGGAGCGATTCAATGCACCGGGTGATTTTCCCATGGCCTATGTACTGGCCCATGAAGTAGGGCACCATATTCAGAATCTCATGGGTACGGCTGAAAAGGTAGGCAGGATACGTCAACAGGTTGGTGAGAAAGAAGCAACCGATATTCCGTGATGATGGAATTACAGGCTGATTTTTATGCCGGAGTCTGGGCTAATCACACGCAAAAAATGAAGGATAACCTGGATGAAGGCGATATTGAAGAAGCATTAAGAGCCGCCAATGCCATTGGCGATGACCGCCTTCAGAAACAGACCTCAGGGCATGTTGTTCCCGATGCGTTTACCCACGGCACTTCGGCCCAGCGGATGTATTGGTTTAAAAAAGGTTACCAGACAGGCGACTTGCGGCAGGGAGATACCTTTAATGCCCCTGATTTGTAGGCCAATTACTTTACTGTTTTTCTGACAATGAATGATCATGAAACATTCTAACTATTTTTTACCTCAGATCAATACTGATCGTGTCATTTTGTGCAGGTGTTATGAGTTGTTCAAAAGATGAGGGGGACACTTTTATTCCACCGGTCACACTTAAAATAGGCGACACTCACCAGGGGGGTATTGTTTTTTATGTCGATGCCAGCGGACAACATGGATTGATAGCCTCCACAGCGGATCAAAGCCGGTCAACGCCATGGTGGAACGGAAGTTTTGTGCCTACCAGTGCAGCCAGCCTGGTAGACGGGGCAGCTAATACCACGAGTATCATACAGGCACAGGGCAATAATGGAACCTATGCAGCAAAGCTTTGCCGGGACTACAAGGGCGGGGGGTATTCAGACTGGTACCTCCCTGCAAAAGACCAGTTAAACAGGTTATACCTTCAGAAAACTTTGGTGGGAGGATTTGCCGACGAAATTTACTGGTCCTCCACTGAAGTGAGCGCGGGTGAAGCCTGGGTCCAATACTTTTTAAATGGATTGCAACACCTCGATAATACCAGCGATGGTGCCACAGTGGGTACAAGGGCAATAAGGTCATTTTAAATCTGTGTATTATAGATGAATTACTTCAATAGTTTTTTCCCGGTTTTCAGATAGTAATTGATGGCCTTCTCCCAATAAATCATCGACTGTTGAAAGCTGTCCTGCATATTATTTTCAATAAATTCATTTTGCTGCTCATTTAAACCGGTATACTGGTAAGTAATGCTTGCTTCTGTTTTATTGCCTGGCAGTTCATTAAGTTGAATATGTATTTTTACCACAGTTTCGCCTGGAGTAAACCTTACAAATTCAATGATGTGATGTTGTTTATCGTGTTTGTTGATATACCAGATGGTTTCACTATTGCCATGATGTGGAGTGGTAAAGACACAGTCTTCTTCAGCCAGCCCTGACTTTGAATACACCATGTCATATTCCCAGCCATCTATCCAGTCTTTTTCCCTGACCGGGCAAAGTAAGGGGAATACTTCTTCCGGCCTGCCTTCATTGACCTGGCGGTAATGAAATGCTTTTTGTATTGTTGTTGCTGTCATAGATGTTGATTTATGTGGTATTATTTTAATATTTCTATATTATTACTGCTCTTGTCAATAATAATTTCCTTTGCATTTTTAGGATTTGCATAAGGATGCGAAGTAATGGGCTTGCCGTGACACAATAAATGCATTGACATCCATGGCTACTTCTTTTGGTGCAGCCCAATGGATATTATGGCCAATGTCATTTAATGAACCTCCCTGTACTAACGGACGTTTGCCGTAAGTTTTGAAGATAATCCGGGTACCGTTTAATGTAGCCGCAGAGCGAAACGCTGATTTTACTTCCTCCTGGACATCAATGGTAAGCAGGGGATCCTGTGTTCCCCACAGAATGAGTGTAGGCGTTATCATTTTTTTCAATGCCTCCCTGTTGTCCCATTCTCCCAATGCTGTGATGGCGCCGATCCATGTGCCTAATGGTGTTTTCATGGTTTCAGGATAGACAGCCTCAATGAATTTATCATTGGCAGAAACTTCTGAAACCCAGTTTGCCCGTAAAAAATCAGCCGTTTCAGTACCCAGTTCATGAGGCGTTAACAGATATGCATCAGCAGGCCAGGAAAATCCAGGTCGCTTTTCCAGGATGGATCTCCAGTTTTTGCCGATCATCTCACCCAACAGGAAATCATGTAAAGTGGTATTATTCTTTCCATTAACAAATGTCCCGATCAGAATCATTTTCTTAATCCTGTCGGCATGCTGTAATGCCAGGGTTTGCGCTATTATCGTTCCCATGGAAGCTCCAACAATGGTAGCCTGCTGTATTTTCAGCTGGTCCATCAAATCAATGATATCTGCGGCAAAAAGATCCATCGTAAAGCATCCACCCGGGGAATTCCTGCATTTAACCGGATCGGGCATGGAGCTTTCACCGTGACCTCGCTGATCAGGCGCGATGATCCGTAAATTTTTGTTTAACCGGGTAAGTTCTTCCATCATCTGCTGAAAGGACCTGCTGGCATCTGTATAACCATGAAGAAGCACCACAGCTTCACCGTCAGGATTGCCGGTGTCAATGTATTTCATTCGTATCCCTGTATTCAGCGTGAGGGATTTCTTTTGACCATTGAAATCAGCATATTTATCCTGGGCCATTGTATTAAACATGACAGATAACATTAATGCCAGGTGAATAATACATTTCATAAAACTGTTATTTAAGTATGATAAATGCATATGACCTGATCATTTTTAAAATGAACAAGGGATAATGCTATTGCTGTTTTTTTGACAGGTAAAAATTCCTTGTTTTCTCATCTTCCTTAATCATATATCCTTCCTTAAGTTCAAGCATCCATCCGTCTCCTTTAACTATTCCATTCCCGAAATCAATGGGTTTTGATACCGTTATTTTTTTCCAGTCAGGGCTCATTAACCCGCCATTTTTTACTTCCAGTATTCCCCAGTTATCCTTTACCCGGATGCTGGGGTAAACAACACCCTTATCATCCAGGGGCATGATATTGGTGTAATCAAAGGAAATATTCATGTTTTCAAATAGCAGTACGAAATGCGGATGTTCAATAAATTTAATCCTGTATTCCTGCAGCAGCGCATTGATCTTTTTTTCCCGCTGTGCTTCTTCATTTATGATTACTTCGCCATTGTACCCGTTTTGAATTTTCAGGGCCCGGCCTATTGCATTATTTTCAATATGCAGATTGAAAGATTTGGCAAACAGGTTTGTAAGGTTTGTCTGCAGGGTTATATCCCGGTTCCATCCTGGTTTCCTGGCAGATAACAGGTAGCCGTAAATGGGCGTTGTTTCATAAGGGAATGACCGTATAAATGTCTGGTTCTGCAGAAAGGCATCAATATGCCTTGAGAAATGTGCACGCATTTCACTTTCATTCCTTCCGCTCATCATGACACCGGTAAATTCGCAAAGGCCTTCATTTAATTCCAGCAGGTTTTCCAATGTATCCGCCCCGGGATAGATGGAATAACGGGCCTTTCTGAAAGTCAATGCATTGGCCAGGTGATTATCGATGTCTGATTTGTTGTCAGAATTCATGGCTTTCCTCAATGCCTCAAGCTCCAGGCGCAGGTAAATCCTTCCTTCTTTTTTGTCGAGGTGATTATTGTCGTAATTACGCGGATTCAGATTCAGGTAAGGCTGTGCCCTGTGAAAAAGTTCATGTGTTATAAGATTGATCCTGTCGCTTTTATCTTTTGGCAGGGGCAGCATGATCATTGCCCAGTGCTGGCCTGCCCAATGCACTGAAGTGTTGGCAATGTTGACAGTTGAAGGAAGGCTGCCGGTATAAACCGCATCCTTCATATTTCAATTGTTCCATCGTATCCTGTACGTTGGCATATACCTTCCTGGTATTTCTGTCGACCATTAACAGTGGTGCATAGAGATCATAGTTCCAGAGATCTTTAAATTGTTGGGTGACCAGTTTCGTTTCCCGGAAGTATTGATCTACGGTATCTTCAAATTTGGCTGTTTGTGCGCCGGCAATGGCAGCCATTTGAAGTATGACAAAACAACTCAGCATGTGTTTCATACATCCATTTTTTCAAGTATGCGTTTTCTTTCCCCGGCGTCTTTAATTCCCTCCGTGTTTTTTATCCCCCCCGCGTCCCTTGCTCCCTTAACGTCTAAAGTTCCCCCCGCGTCTTCTTCCTTCGTCACATCTTTTGCCTGCAGCATTTCCCAGATGCGTGAGGAAGCGCCGTTATAAAATCCGGTTTCTTCTACATATTCAGCCGGATTTTTGAAGGTCCCGAAAAGGATATCAAAAATCGGAAGGTCTGAATAATTATATGCATGAATGCCCCTTGGCATGATGAACGGCATGGCTTTCCGGCCGCTGCACAAAATATCCCAGGAACACTGGTGTTTTGATATTGGCGTGCTGGAAAACGCTGAAGAAGTTGGTCACAATCAGCATGATGGTAATGGATTGAGGCGGCAGGCCCAATACCAGTGAAAAGCAAACGGTGCCAAGTACCGTGAATCCTATCATATCATACGGACTAAAGAAGAAGGCTCCGTATGTATCCAGTCGTTCAGCGCTGTGGTGCATCTGGTGGAATATCTTCCAGAGCCTGTCCGACTTATGCATAGCCTTATGCCATATATACAGGCCAAACTCATAGACGAATATTCCTATTATTCCGCCTGCCACCGGATTGATCCCGCTTAAGTTCAGCAATTGGGTGTTGGGCAGGAGTGAGGCATAGGCCAGGGGCAGGTAGGTCGACAAATAAATGAAGGCAAAGAAGGAAATGATTCCCTTTACGTACCAGTTTTTGATATGTGGCAGTTTTCTTGCGGGGAAAATGGCTTCCCAAAGCATCAGCAGAAAATAGATCCCGATAATTCCCATCGTAATGGGGTCCAGTAAAATGTCTAATGGTGTAGGCATAAAAAATGTTTTAATATGCCTTATAGGCGTAAGTTTTAAACTTACGTTGTAAGTAAATCAGTCTGTAAGCCACTGAACAGGCTTCTCCGGGGTATAGGAACAGAAAATACCTGTTCTTATGGAGGCTGCGAGGTGTTTACCGAGGGAAGGATGAAGGGTTTCCATTTTGCGGATAACATTTCTGATACGCCAGGTAACGGCGGAACGGGTTTTGTCTATAGGATCGTTTGTCTTGCGTGTCCTGCCGTTCAATCCCAGCGAGACGGTGAGATGATGGAGAATATCATCATATTCTTTTTGTAAGGAAGAGGCAAGCCCGAAATCATTATTATTTTCAGCCGACTGGATTTCTCCCTGTAGTTCCAGGATCTTGTTCTTATAAGCCCGCTTTGCTTTCTCATCAAATACGAGGACGGTTTGCTGATCTCCCTCATGATTATTAAGGTCTGTGCAGTGGAACTGCTTATCTGGCTCTCTTAGCATTCTTTGTATATCATATAGTCCTTTTGCTTCTGCCATTCGGATGGTTTTGCCATCAAAACTGATTTGCCAGAGCTCATCCTCCCGGATAAATATATTCCTGGCATCAGCTTGGGCCACTTTAAGAAAAGAACGGGTAGGTGCAGATATTTTTTTATTACCGATATATTCCAGGAAGGGCATTTGACGGCTGGTGTACCGGAAAGGATTTACATTGATCACCCATTGAATGGCTTCACTTTGGTCCTCCGGTTTTTCACCATTCTTAATTTTACGCTGAAACTGATCCAGGAAATTTTGCCAGCAACGTTGCATGCTTTCAGTATCACCATTTTCATAATGGGCCGCAGCCATCAGTGCGTAGAAGTCGACCCATGCAGGTTTAGATTGCGCTATCAGGGCAATGCTTTTTTTTATATCACCTTTTTCAAAAGCAATCAGGGCACCGATATGTGCAAAGTCATACTTTACCTGGCTGATGTCCGGGGCATTCCGGTATAGATTTTCGGCTTCATCGAGATAACCCAGGAATACAAAGCAGGTGGCGATCTGCATAACACATTCCGTATCGTTTGGATTTAACCGAAGTGCTTTACGCAGGTAGTGTTCTGCCAAATCGTATTCTGCTTCATATACATAAATCCTTCCCAGTACCATGGCTGCGATATAATTCTGCTCGTCCAGTTCAATGGCTTTTTTCGCCCATTCATAAGCTCCTTTATGGGAAACATCCCATCGTTCCCAAAGCTGGCAGCTCCATTCATTAAAATAGGTCAGAGACATTCCGGAAAATGCAAGTGAATAGGAGGGGTCAATCTCAATGGCTTTTTGGAAATGGGAACGGGCTTTTTCATCTGCTTCCAGCAATCCTTTTTTCAGTTCTTCCATTCCAAATAACCAATTTTCATAGGCAGTAAGGTGGGATGGTGATTTTTTCCGGATATCAATCAGCAGGTCATAATTTACCTGCAGGTGCAAAGCAGTAATGACCTGCCTGAGCAGATCTTCCTGTATGGAATATATGGCTTCCTTATCCATTTCATGCCAGTCGGCCCATATCAGGACATTTTTCTGGTTATTGATTAACTGGGCATTCACCTTTAGCCGGTCGTTCTGGTAGCGAAATGATCCTTTAAAGCTGTATTCAGAAAATATTCCTGTATTTTCAATAAGTTCGTGGGGCACCAGTTTGAACTGGCGAAAACGGGTAAATTCAGTAAGCAGGTCGAGGTGAAAAGACTTACACAGATCGTTTAATTCATCCCGTCCGGTAAAATTCTGGAAGGGATAAATAGCAATTGAAACTTCATTTGTTTCCGTTGCACCGGTCATTTTCAATAGTCTTGAAGCAGTGTCGTAATAACTTAGTTTTCTGCCCCTAAAATAAATCATTTATGAAGAGCCGGCAAGGAGAAAATGATCAATGGTTCGGTTTAGTATTCCATTGCATTCAGGTTTTCCATGAATATTGCCCATTCTAATTATAAACGTCCATTCACATGATAATGATCAGTGTTTATCAAAATAATACAACCGATTTTTAACGAAGAATATTGCGTTATATTAAAGCATTGGTATGGAAAATATTACCTGATGAGGAATGTAAAGAACATGGTTAAGGAAAATAGTTACCAGAAAGGAATGCCGGTCAACAGGGCAAATTTTTGCGTTATTACTGTCATGATGTTGATAATGAATATCATGAACCAGGTCCATGCGCAGGATCTTGATCCCCGGGCGTATATCTGGGCTCCCATTAATGGAAATTTTGTCAATGCCGGATTTGCTTTTTCAAAAGGTGGGGTGTTGACGGATCCAACGCTTCCCGTAGAAAACCTGGAAGCCAGTATCCAGACCATGAATGTTGGTTATGGAAGGTCATTTGGCCTGCTGGGCAAAACAGCCCAGGTTTTTGCTGCATTGCCTTATTCATGGGCCCAGGCTTCGGCAGATCTTAATGGCCAAAGGCAAAGTACCACCCGTTCCGGGTTCTCGGATATGAGGTTAAGGGCTTCAGTGTTAGTAATTGGAGCTCCGGCTACCACGGTAGTTAATTTTGCCAAAGTGAAGCGTCAAACCACCCTGGGTGTAAGTTTGAATGTGGTAGCGCCGGTAGGTCAGTATTTCCCCGATAAACTTATCAACCTGGGGACTAACAGGTGGTCGTTCAGGCCTGAGCTTGCTTTATCTCAACCGGTAGGCAGGCATTGGATGATTGATGTTTACACCGGCCTCTGGTTTTTCACGAATAACAACAAGTTCTTTACAGGTGAAAGCCTTCGCACGCAGGATCCAATGGGTACCGTGCAGGGACATCTCAGTTACAATATAAATCCTAAAATGTGGGTGGCACTGGATGCTACATTTTATTACGGTGGCCAGTCAACCATCAATGGAGTGAACAATGATGACCGGCAGTCCAACTCCCGTATCGGGGCAACATTTGTATTCCCGTTGCTGAAAAAGAATTCTATCAAGATTGCTGCAAGCACCGGGGCAATTGTCAGGTCCGGAGCGGATTTCAACACAGTTTCCATCGGATGGCAAAGAGGCTGGTTTGGTAAACGGCAATTACCGAAAAAAGGGTAAGGTCATGAATGCGCCAGATATTTCGTTTAATCCTCACGGTTATTGTTAATTTTAGAATAAACATTGACCCGCAAATAATCAAATTTTATGAGCAAGAAACTTCTCCATCATTTTGAATCAAAGCAGAAAACTATAGAAGAGCGTTTCGAGGAAGGCAAGTCATTACGCAGTAAATGCAAGCGACTAAGCCTTGGCACCTATAAAACCCCGGCTAAACGTCCGGATCCGGTAGCTCTCCTGGAGAAGCAGGCAAAAACCCGGATACAGGAACTCATACCCATCCGCTACGCAAGGATGCTGGCTTCGCCTTTTGCATTCCTGCGGGGCAGCGCGGCGATCATGGCAGGCGATATCGCAGCTTCCAGGAATCATTCAGGGCTTTTCGTTCAGGCCTGTGGCGATATGCATGTGTCCAATTTTGGCGTATTTTCTTCGGCTGAGCGAAACCTTATTTTTGGCATCAATGATTTTGATGAAACATTACCGGCACCCTTTGAATGGGACCTGAAAAGGCTGGTGACCAGTATAGTTGCTTCGGGCAGATTTGTAGGGGCAGACAAAAAATTATGTGAAGAAAGCATCAGGAGCGCTGTCAGTACCTATAGGAAAAAAATGAAGCAGTATGCAGAAATGGGGAACCTGGAATTATGGTACTCCACCATTAATGAAAAGGATGTTTTGGGTGCACTTGACTCTTCAGCCCGGGCCGGTGCAGAAAAAATGATGGGAAAGGCCCGTACGCGGACGCATATGCAGGTATTGGGTAAACTCACTGATATCATTGATGAGAAATACCTGATGCGTGAAAATGCGCCTTTCATTGTAAGGGCAACGCATATGGAAAATGGCAAACCCATCAGGGAAGGGATCAGCATGTTTCTTGAATCCTATTTTAAATCACTGGCTGATGACAGGGCAAGCCTGCTTAAACGCTACCGGATTACGGATGTAGCCAAGAAAGTAGTGGGTGTAGGAAGTGTGGGTACAAGATGCTGGATCATTTTCCTTACCGGGAATCATTCAGACGATCCCTTATTCCTCCAGTTGAAAGAGGCGGAGCCGTCTGCCATGGCCCCATTTGTTTCTAAATCCGAGTATTCCAATGAAGGACAAAGGGTAGTTGCCGGGCAGCGCCTGATCCAGGGTGCGCCGGATATTTTCCTCGGATGGGGAGAGGGGAATAATAAACATTTTTATGTCCGCCAACTTCGCGACATGAAGGGCGGTGTTGAATTCGATCCCGAAAAATCGAAGGTTGAAAATCTACCCCAGTATACTTCATTATGCGCCTGGGCCATGGCGCTGGCACATGCGAAATCAGGTGATGCGGCTATGCTTGCAGGATATGTTGGCAATAGCGAGGAACTGGATGATGCCATGGTGAAATTCGCCTTTGCCTATGCTGAACAGAATGAAAAGGATTACAATGCCCTTGCAAAAGCAGCAAAAGCCGGAAAAATAAAAGTCGGCAGAGCAGAATAACATATTACCTCATGTATATGAAATGGAGAATTATTTATCTCCCTTTTTTATTGTGTTGAATTATTCTTCCAGATCAAAGAGGGATCAATGTCTTTGATGGAAGCCCTGCCTGACAATGCCATCGCAAATTCAAATTCCTTCCGGAGTATGTTCAGCACTTTGGTGACACCTTCCGATCCACCGCAGGCCAGTCCATAACAAATGGGCTTTCCCACAAGCACTGCAGATGCGCCAACGGCCATTGCTTTTAACACATCAGTTCCCCTCCTGATACCGCCATCCATCAAAACGGGAATTCTTTTATTTACTTTCTTTACGATGGACGGCAACACTTCAATAGTGGCCGGCACGGTGTCCAGGTTTCTTCCGCTGTGGTTGGAGACAATGATTCCTTCAACGCCCGACTTTATTGCCTTTTCTGCATCATCCGGATTTAATATGCCTTTCAGCAGTACGGGTAATTTGGTCAGGGATTGCAGCCATTCGATGTCCTGCCAGGTAAGGGATTTTTTAAATTTTAATGCCTCGGCCTTTCGGCGAATGCAGTATCGATCATATAGGGAGGATGAAGATCATCCGGTAATTTAAAATTTGCTTTTTGCTGCCGGTTCCTCACCCCGAAACAGGTGTATCCACCGTTATACAAAGAGCGCGGCATCCCTGTGCTTCCACTTTCTGCACAAGATCTTTTACAAATGACCTGTCGTCAACAACATATAACTGGAACCAGAGAGGCTTGGTGGCCACTTTCGCAATTTCTTCAATAGGTGTTGTGGTAAAAGAACTGACAACATAAATGGCTGATGCGGCTCCGGCTCCGCGCGCCGTAGCGAGTTCTCCTTCCGGGTGCATCAATTTATGAAACGCTGTGGGGGCAATGAGGATGGGGTAGGGTATCTCCGTTCCGAATAGTGAAATCTTTGTATCCAGCCGGGCTACATCATTCAATACACTTGTCTGTATTTTTATTTTGTCAAGTGCTTCACGATTCCATTTTACGGTAAATTCATCTGCCGCACCGCTGGAAACAAATTCATAGGCCATTTTTGACATATTGCCTTCGGCCATCTTTTCAAAATCAAAAAGATTGATGATTTCATCAAGGTTTACCGGTCCGCCGGTAAACTCTTTCTGATTGTTTTCCCTGGCACCGGTAGTAACCGGAAGGATGGAGGCGCCGGCTAATGCGCCCAGGGATTGGAGTATATTCCTGCGGGTATATGGCATAAAAAGGTTTGATGAAAGATATTAATAGTAATTGATATTACTTTTCCTTTTCCAGTTCCCGGAAGAATGTTAAGCAGGTGCCGGACTGTTTGTTGTTGCTGCTCTTCCAGGCTGATGGTTGCTTTATCATCCATCAGCAGTTTGCCCATATATCCGAATTGGGAATGATTGGCGCCCTGTATAAGGATGGATTCAGCATTTGCCGGAAGCTTACCCTGGTTTTCTAAAACTTCCTCCGGGCTTGCCAATCCGTCGTTGGAGCCATATAGCTTAAGTGCAGGTATGGAAAGTCCGGACAGGTCGATATCCCTTGGATGAGAAGTGGCCAGCAGGAAAAGTCCTTTGATGATACCGGGATTTTCATACACAAACTGTGCTGCCATTTTACCTCCCTGTGAATGTCCGCCGAGAACATATCTTCCTGATTTGAGATCAAACATTTCATTAATAATGTTATAACCTTTTTGCGGTAACCTGAATGGCATTTTTATCATATGGCATGTATAGCCGGCCGCCGCAATTTTTTTGCACAATGGCGCATAGGCATCAGGGTCAACTAATCCGCCCTGGAAAAAAATAATCTCTGCAGGCCTTGGATTTTTTGCCCTGAATAGTATCTCTTTTTCAGTTTGTGAAATATCCACACGGTCATTGCTGGTGAAGGTATCATCAGGAAGTCCGCGTGATTGAAAAGTTGTCCAGTTCCACACCATGAAAATGACGGCAAAACCAAACCAGGCCATCTTTACGATTTTCCATCGTTTTTTGTTTGTCATGTAATGTTGAAGGTGAGATTAATCGATGAGAATATCACTAACCTTTCAGCCATGCATTTTTTAATGCAGTTTTGACGGATCTGTAAACTTATATCCGGACCCGTCGATATAATTCAGTTTAACCTTTGCCCTTGAGTTCTATGATCTCTCCGTTCCTTTTTACTTTCATGGTCATCGGTTCATCTTCCTCAAGTCCATATCCCGCGATCAGCACATTCATGATCACCGATGCATCCAGAACGGTTTCGTTCATTTCAATAATTTCATCTCCATCTTTCACACCCATGGCATTCATGAAATTATTATTGGTGTCTTTTATGATAGCTGTCACGATTCGCCTGGCCGTATCAATGGATATATAAGGTTTACTGCCTGTAATAAATACCAGTTGTGTGGGTTCCTTAATATCAGCCCTTGCCACACCAACCCTTTGTAAATATTTTTCATAATCGATGGGTGTTCCATTGATGACATGTTCCTGCAAAAAGGCGCCCACTTCCGGATTTGTCATGGCAGTGATTTCAGGGATCAGCAGACTGTCTTCAAATGGCTTTTCAGGACCGTATTTTGCAGACAGCCGGCCCATCAGTTCCAGGATGCCGCTTTTACCACCGGAAGCGTCGCGCAGCAGGATATCAAGGCACATGCCAATAAGTGCACCCTTCTGGTAAACATTGGGGTATTGCGATTTCATGGCAGGATCGAGCACGTTTTTACTCATTTCAGTAAACGACAACTTATCAATATACATCTGCGTGGAGAATTTTTCTTTCTCTGCCATCTTCGCAAAAAACTTGTCCTCCGTCATCAACCCCTGGTGTACCTGGAAATGATTGGCGAAATATTCTGTCAGGCCTTCATACATCCACAGGTGCGCCGACATTTTAGGGTTGTTGAAATCAAAATCATGAATTTCCCTGGAATGAATATTCAGCGGTGTAAGGGTATGGAAAAATTCGTGGGAGATCACATTGATGAGATCCCTGCTTTTCATTGACTCCTGGAAAACCGATGTAGTGGAAGTATTATGTTCAAGCGCCCCGATGCCGCGGGCATCGTCCTTGCTGAAGGAAGTGATATAGGTGAGGACGGCATATTTTTTTGTGGTATTGATGGGCCCCAGGTAAGCTTTCTGTGCACGGATCATTTTTTCAATATCGGGGAAGAAAGCGGCCGAGGTGACGGATTTTTTCCTGGGTGAGTATACGCTGAGCAGGATATCCATATCCCCGATCCTTGTGGTGGAAATATCCGGAATGGAATACATGATCGGGTGGTCTACCAGTTCCGCATATCGTGGTACGGAAAATACATCTGTCCCTTTAGACGGGTCTTTATCATCAATGGATGCTGCAGCCTGGAGGGAATCAGGATGACTGATGGTAACCTGGTAAGGAATATTTGCCTGTCCACTGAAATAACCCACAAACCCGCACATATTCAGCATAAATTGTTTGCCAGCAAGTATATTGGTACCTGCCGGTGAAAAGATGGTCTTGCTTCCTTCTTCAAATGCATCCCCTTCCTCAGAATCATAAGTATCGTTCACCAGGTAGTTTATTTTTGACAGTCCCTGTGCCTTACTGATGACCCATGTATTGGTATCCGTTCTGGACACCGGGAGCAGGTTGCCTGCCTTGTCAAAAGCCTTGAAATCCTCTATATACCGGCCATAATCAGCAATGGAATAAGTGCCCGGAATAATTTTCGGCATCTGGTAGGTAACGGTGGAAGATGAAAATGCAGGTGTATTTATGGTAACAGAAACCTTGTCGTTTTGAACATTGACAAGGTCCAGGGATGCGGATACAGTTACCGGGGCCACGGTGCCGGAACTCTTCCTTGAAGAACTGCAGGAAGCCAGGAGATACAAAAGCAAGCAGGTAAAAAATGATATGTTTTTTCATAAGCATTGTAATAAAAAAGGATTTACATAATAGGGTCCTGACGGTTAAAATCAGGGGCAAATATCGGGGTTCTGCAGTAATCAATACATTTAGTGTCTAAAGCTGGAATGAAATTCATCAGATCCATAAACGAATTTTTGCGGTGGCAGCGTATGCCTGCAGGGTCAATTGCATTTAAAAACATTGAAAAAGAGACTTCATTTTTACTGGGCTATGCTGTTTTTTATATTATTTCCGGGTATGTAATTGGATTAATTATCAGGCACTATCCTCTCCCCTTAATAGGGGCAACACAATTCAACCAGGATATCTGGTATTCCTTTGTATTCAAGATATTCCTCCTCCTGGTATTGCCCTGTGCAGTGTATTTTATAGCCTGGAAATATACTTTAGGGGACCTGCTTTTGGGCATTAAACCTTCCCCCGGTAATGTGGTGGCCACAATTGCCATGGTTACCATGGGTTTTTTTCTGAATGCCAGTCACCTTGGTGCTTTACGCAACAGCATCCATACATTTCCCGATGCCCCGCTTCGTATGGCCCTGGGTGTTATGATGCCTTTATTCACCGCCGCCATACCGGAAGAATTATTTTTCCGCGGATTCCTGCAAACCAGGCTTGAAAAAAAATGGGGCCGGCTGTTGGCCATACTGGTCTCCGTTATCCTTTTTACGGCATGGCACCTGCCGAGCCGGTATTTACTTTCGAAAGGTGTTGAAGGCCAGGCCGGGGACTGGGGCCAGGTTATTTTACATACAGGTTTACCGGTATTTATTATCGGGATCATACTTGCCATGCACTGGAGCCGTTACCGGAATATCGTTCTTCTCATACTTACCCACTGGGCCATTGACATCCTGCCTTCTGTCAGTTCATATTTTAAGATCAGTTACTGATATGTAACATTTATCACCAACACAGCCTGTATTGAAAGCCTGTTTTCCTACCTAAATTCAGACTTGTAACTGATAAAACTCATAATCCTTTACCTTCATCAGTAACTAATTTTATCATTCAATAATTTGGTCATGAAAGACACACTAATACAGTTACAGCAATTCATTGCAGAACCCTGGCCATGGTATGTTGCGGGGCCACTGCTGGCATTTGTCATGTTCATCCTGCTTTATTTTGGCCATGAATTTGGCATCAGTGATAACCTGAGGCTGATGTGCGCTGCAGATGGTGCAGATGAGTTGAATGAATTTTTCAAGATCGACTGGAAGAGCGGTGGATGGAACATGATGGTCGCCCTTGGCGCCGTATTCGGAGGATACCTTGCCTCGCATTATTTTATCGGATCCCAGGGTGATATTGCCCATATCAGTGCAGCTACAGTGCAGCAACTAAACGACATTGGTATTCCTGCCAAAGAAGGTGCAACACCCCTGGTGCCGGATTTCATTAGCTGGGGCAGCCTCTTCACATGGCAGGGCTGGCTGATCATTGCGGGGGGCGGATTTATGATTGGCTTTGGCGCCCGCTATGCCGGCGGATGTACTTCGGGACATGCGATCAGCGGATTGTCTGCATTGCAACTCCCCTCGCTCATTGCTGTGGTAGGTTTTTTTCTCGGCGGTTTATTTATGACCTATGCTATCATTCCCTTACTTTTTCCCATTAAATAATCAATAAAAACGAATTATCATGATGCGGATGTCAAGATATATTTTGGTCGGTATGCTGCTTGGTTTTATCCTGTATAAAAGTGAAGCCGTCAGCTGGTTCAGGATTTATGAAATGTTCCGGTTCCAGAGTTTCCATATGTATGGCATTATTGGTTCAGCAGTAATTGCCGGAATCATTATCGTACAAATCATCAAACGCCGGCATATACATAATGTGGAAGGAAAGGAAATCCTGATTAAGGATAAGAATAAAAGCATTGCCCGTTACCTGTTTGGCGGCTTTATTTTTGGCCTGGGCTGGTCCCTGGCGGGTGCCTGTCCGGCCCCCATGTTCATCCTGTTGGGAAGCGGTTATACGGTGTTTGTAGTGTACCTGCTGGCGGCGATGACCGGGACCTATGTGTATGGCCTTTTGCGCAATAAGCTGCCTCAATAATTATTATTTCTTCTCCAGGAAATTGAATATTGGATATATTCTCTTTTTTTTGCTGAAGCCATTACTAAAAGCCGAGTATGAAAAAAGAAATTATATCCCTGTTCCTGGTATTCTCTGTTACAGTTTATTTCCTGTGCAGAAGCACCGAAGGATAATGAAAGTATCCGCACATATGATCCGGTTGCCACGGCCAGGTTCTCGGATTCCGTAGGCGCCGTCGTAAATCCGAAACTGCAGGCGGGGCTAACCGCAACACTCTGGGGTATCGACTCACTGGTCACTTCACCCATCGCCATTGATATCGATGATATGGGCCGGCTGTATTATACCACCACTAACCGGCAGAACAATTCTGAATTTGATATCCGCGGTCACCGCGACTGGGAAATACCTTCCATCAGCTTTCAAACGGTAGAGGATAGACGAAAATTCCTGCATGACAGAATTTTCCCCGGAAAACAGTTTCAGGAATAAATGGCTGAAAGACATTAACGGCGATAGTTCGCACGACTGGCGCGACCTTGCCATTGAAAAGGAAAATGTATTCAGGCTGGAAGATATTAATGGCGATGGCGTTGCCGATAAGTCACAAAAGGTGGTGGATGATTTTCATGATGAAGTTACTGATGTGGCGGGTGGTGTGCTGGTCAAATGGTGATGACCTTTATGTTGCCGTTGCCCCTGACCTCTGGCGGATGAGGGACAAAAACGGTGATGGTATTGCCGATGAAAAGACATCATTGTCTCAGCGGATATGGTGTACATATTGGATTTGGCGGACATGGCATGTCGGGCGTTGAAATGGGGCCTGATGGTAAGATATACTGGCAGATCGGTGATATCGGGTTCAACGGGCAATCGGCCGACGGACAAAAATGGGAGTATCCCAACAGTGGTGTTATTGCAAGATCAAACCCGGATGGAAGTGATTTCGAAATTTTTGCTGCCGGTCTCCGCAACACCCATGAATTTGCCTTTGATGCTTTTGGTAACCTGATCAGTGAAGACAATGATGGCGACCATGCCGGTGAACATGAAAGGCTGGTGTATATCGTTAATGGTTCTGATGCCGGCTGGAGATCGAACTGGCAGTATGGCAAATACAATGATCCGCTCAATAATAATTATAAAGTATGGATGGAAGAAAAAATGTACCTGCCCAGGTTTGAGGGACAGGCGGCTTATATAACACCCTGTATTGCCAACTATGTAAGCGGGCCGGCGGGCTTTGTGTATAATCCGGGTACTGCGCTCGGTCCTGCATACAAGGATCATTTTTTTGTTGCGGAATTTGTGGGAACACCCACCGGTTCCGGAATTCACAGTTTTACACTGGTACCCAAAGGCGCTGGATTTTCGCTGGGGGAATCAAGAAAAATCATTTCTGACATTCTTCCCACCGGGCTGGATTTCGGGCCTGATGGCGCATTATATGCGGCCGACTGGATACAGGGATGGGGCACCGGTCCATTTGGACGGATATGGAAATTCGATGAAAAAAACAGTGCATTTGACGCCATTAAGAAAGGAAACCAGGACATTACTGGCAGCGGATTTCAGTGACAAAAAACCGGAACAGCTGGGTGAATTGCTTGGACATTCGGATATGCGTGTCCGTTTGAAGTCACAGTTTGAACTGGTGAAAAGAGGTGATGAATCGGTTCCTGTTTTCAAGCAAGGGCTGACGCAAAAGACCAACCGGCTGGCAAGGGTACATTCCATTTGGGGAATCAGCCAGCTGGCCCGTAAGGATAAAGAACAGGCAGCACTGTTATTGCCTTTTCTAAAAGACAGTGATGATGAAATCAGGGCACAGGTTTGTAAATGGCTGGGGGATATCCGTTATCAGCCTGCAGGCGAAGCGCTGGTTCCTTTACTGAAAGATTCGTTTAGCCGTACCCGTTTCTTTGCTGCCGAAGCGCTGGGAAGAATTGGATATGCGCCGGCCATTCAACCCATTATTGACATGCTGCGCATGAATAATGATGAAGATGCTTACCTGCGGCATGCGGGTGCCCTTGCTTTATCACGCATCGGAAAGGCAGATCCCGTTATCCAGTTATCAAAAGATACTTCACGTGCCCTCAGGATTGCTGCCGTGGTATGTTTGCGAAGAATGAGCCATCCCGGTATCAGTGTATTCCTGGATGACCAGGATGAATTTGTGGTAACGGAAGCGGCACGCGCAATCAATGATGATTTGTCGATCCCCGAAGCGCTTCCAGCTTTAGCGGATATACTGAACAGCACAAAGTTTAGTAATGAAGCCCTGGTACGAAGGATGATCAGCGCCAATCTCAGGGTGGGCAATGAAAAATCTTTGCGCAACCTGGTGGAATATGCCATGAAGGAAGGAAATAATGAAGAGATGCGCCAGGAAGCCATTGCCACATTAAGTGTATGGCCGAACCCTTCTGTACTTGACCGTGTTGACGGAAGGTTAAGGGGACCTGTAAAAAGGGATACGGGTATGGTCCGCGCTGCTTTTGAAAATGGATTGCTGGGGTTGCTAAAGAATAAGCAGGAGCAGATCCGTTTAAGTGCGGTGAAAGCTGCCGGCAGGCTGAATGTAAAAACTGCAGAACCTTTATTGTGGGGCATGCTGAAATCTGATCCACAGGCAGTGGTCAGGAAAGAGGCATTAATAACACTGGCCGGAATGCAATATGCCCGGCTTGGTCAGGCCATACAACAAGCCATATCGGACAAGGAAAAAACAGTGCGAATTGCAGGTATTGACCTCCTGGGGAAATCTGCTGTTCCTGCAGATTTGATGGTGAAACTTTTATCGGAGGTCATCAATACCAAATCATCAGAAGAAAAACAGGCTGCATTAATAACACTTGGTAAGTTGCCTGTGGATCAATCCAGGGCAGTGCTGCTTGCTCAACTCGATAAAATGGCCAGGGGTGATCTTTCCCCGGATGTATATATTGAATTGTCTGAAGCCATTGACAGTTCGCATGATGATGCATTGAAAAAGCAATATGCATCGATCAGTGCGGGACTGTCCAAAGATGAATTAACGGCTGCTTATGCAGGCAGCTTAACGGGAGGCAATCCCGACAGGGGCAGGGCGATATTTTACCGGGGAGAAGCGGCCATGTGTATAAAATGCCATGCCTATAATGATTACGGTGGCAATGCAGGGCCAAGGCTGAATGGCGTTGCCGACAGGTTAACACGACCGCAGTTACTGGAAGCGCTGATCAATCCCAGTGCCCGTATTTCCCCGGGTTATGGTATAGTAACATTGAAATTAAAGGATGGTAAAACGGTATCAGGCATTTTGCAGGAGGAAACAAAATCATCCCTTAAGGTCAAATCAGGAGATGATATTGTTGACATTCCGGCAGTTAATGTTGCTGAACGGAACAACGGGGCATCAAGCATGCCCGAAATGAAGTTATTGCTGAGTAAAAAGGAAATCAGGGATGTAGTGAGTTTCCTGGCTACATTAAAAGAATAGATCAGGCAGTTTTCACAGCTGTGATGGTGTAAAAAACCGAAGCCGCAATTACTTATTAATAGTGATTTTTTAAAGATTGTTTATAACATAACTTCATCCATGATATATATCATTCTGCCAGATATATATCTGATTTATATTCGTGCAACTAATGTTCATTAAAGTAAATAAAACCTATGTTAATTCACCCAAAACGCAAATGGCTGTCGGCTAATTTGTTTCTTTATTTTATCATCCTCTTCCTTGTTAATGGTTGTAATACAGAAAAACCCGAACAGGCTGTAATTGAAACGCCCGGTGGTGAAATGGACCGGACTAGCCTGCCGATTAAGGAACCGGTTCGCAAAACCTACACAGAACTTGATGCAAGAAATGCCACACCTCCGCCCAGGTTTGAAGTAAAAGCTCCCAAAGGAGCACCTAATGTGGTGGTGGTTTTGATTGATGATATGGGTTTTGGAGTATCTGAAGCTTTTGGTGGACCTGTTACTACGCCAACCATGGATAAACTTGCTGCAAAATGGTTTGAAGTATAACCGTTTTCATACAACTGCACTTTGTTCACCTACACGTGTGGCATTACTTACCGGGTATAATCATCACAGCAACAATATGGGTTCTATTACGGAAACTGCTACCACCTTTCCCGGAAATACTGGTGTAAGGCCTCAATCCATTACACCGATGGCTGAAGTGCTTACGACAGAATGGATACAATACGGCTGCTTTTGGAAAATATCATGAAACACCACCATGGGAAATTTCAAATTCAGGTCCGCAGGACCGCTGGCCAACCCGTTCAGGCTTTGAAAAATTTTATGGATTTATTGGTGGTGAAACCAATCAATGGGCACCATTGATTTATGATGGAATTACCATTGTTGAAACACCGGAAGATCCGAATTATCATTTTACCACCGACATGACCAACCAGGCCATTTCATGGGTTCGTTTCCAGCAGGCATTAACTCCTGATAAACCTTTCTTTATGTATTTTGCGCCGGGAGCAACCCATGCACCACATCATGTTCCAAAAGAATGGGCTGATAAATACAAAGGAAAATTTGACCAGGGATGGGATAAGATGCGTGAAGAAACACTGGAGCGTCAGAAAAAACTGGGTATTGTTCCGCAAAACACAAAGCTTGCACCCAAACCAACAGATATCAAAGACTGGGAAAAACTTTCAGCCGATGAAAAGAAATTGTTTACCCGCCAGATGGAAGTATATGCCGGATTTGCCGAACAAACCGATTATGAAGTTGGACGACTTATTTCAGCCATTGAAGAACTGGGGGAGATGGATAATACAGTTATTATTTTTATTGCCGGTGATAATGGCGCCAGTGCTGAAGGTCAGATGAATGGAATGTTCAGTGAAATGACTTATTTCAATGCGGTTCCGGAAACTGTTCCGGATATGCTGAAACATTATGATGAATGGGGTGCTGCAAGCACCTATCCGCATTTTGCAGCCGGATGGGCAGTAGCCATGGATGCTCCATTCTCCTATACCAAACAGGTAGCTTCTGATTTTGGCGGTACACGAAATGGCATGATTATTCACTGGCCGGCAGGAATCAAAGCCAAAGGAGAAATGCGTTCACAGTTTGGTCATGTCATTGATATTGCTCCGACTGTTTTTGAAGTTGCCAAAATACCTGCACCAAAAATGGTAAATGGCATTGAGCAGGATCCGATTGAAGGCACAAGCCTGGCCTATACATTTAATGATGCAGCTGCAGCCGAACAACATACAGTACAATACTTTGAAATGTTTGGCAACAGGGGCATTTACCAGGATGGATGGTTTGCCCGAACAATTCACAGGCCGGCATGGAAGCCGAAACCCCTTAATACACTTGCAGGAAGATAAATGGGAATTATATAATACCAATGAAGATTTCAGTCTGGCGAATGATTTGGCGGCACAAAATGCCGATAAACTGAAAGCCATGCAGGATTTGTTTATGAAAGAAGCAGAAAAATATCATGTGCTGCCACTTGATGACCGTCTGCTGGAAAGAACCAATGCAGCATTGATGGGCAGGCCAACGGTTATGGGTGACAGAACTTCGGTAACCTATGGTGAAGGAATGAAAGGAATGGGTGTTGATATTTTTATTGACCTGAGAAATACATCTTACACCATAACTGCTGATGTTGAAGTAAAGGCCAATGGAAATGGTGTTATTGTTTGCCAGGGTGGAAGATTTGGCGGTCTGTCCTTTTATATGAAAAATGGAAAACCTGCATTTACCTATAATTACCTTGGGTTGGAGTCGATGAATGTTATGGCTCCACAAGCGCTTAAAGCCGGCAAGTACCAGTTGGTATATGATTTTAAATATGATGGTGGTGGACCGGGTAAAGGTGGATTAGCAACCATATACCGTAAATGGAAATAAAATAGCTGAAGGCAGGATTGAAAAAACACAACCGGGGATATTCTCTGTTGATGACCTGGCAGATGTTGGAGTGGATGATGGAACACATGTGGCAGATTATGGTGCTTCATCAAAATTCAATGGAAAAATCGGCAAGGTGAATATTGCGGTTAAGAAATGAAAAATGTTTGTTTAAAACTAACTAAATGATTTACAAAAAACTTCTGGCTAAGTACTTTTTATTTATTTCCATTTTGGCGGTTATCCTTCCGGTTTCTGTTTCAGGCCAGGATAGCCTTGTAACAGGTAAATCAAAAAGCAAATGGTACTTCCTTGCAGAGCCTTACCTGATGTTTCCGACTATGAATGGACAAACAGGAATTGGTAACCTGCCTGACATTACAGTTGATGCAAGTCCCGATGATATTTTCAGCAATCTCCAGATGGGTGCGATGCTGAACTTCGAAGCGCATAATGATAAATGGGCAATAGCTTCCGATTTCATTTATATGGACCTTGGGCAGGATGTCACCCCCGGCCAGGTTGTAAACAGCGGAACAGTTAATGCAAAACAGTTTGCCTGGGAACTCGCGGGATTAAGAAAGGTAACCCCGTGGCTTGAAGTAGGGTTGGGCGGAATTCTGAATTCTATCCAAATGACTGCAAATATTAATGTCAATAATATTGGCGGAGGAACCACTAACAGGAATAAGGAAATGACGGAAACCTGGTATGATCCCATGCTGATCGCCCGGATAAAGCGTTCAGAGATTAAAAAATTCATTTACCAGTTCAGGGGTGAGATCGGTGGATTTGGAATCGGATCAGATTTTGCATGGCAGATACAGGCTGACGCAGGCTACCGGTTTTCAAAATTATTCCAGGTAACCGGTGGTTACAGGATCATCAGCCTCGACTATAAAACCGGCAGTGATGACAGCAGGTTCCTGTATGATATGGATATCTTCGGACCCGTGATCAGGTTTGGGTTTAATTTCTAACCGGTTGATTATAATATCATCCAAATAGTGCTGATCATTGATCTGTAACAGGAGTAATACCGGTTCTGCTCATCCTTTGCATTCCGGTATTTAATAAAAAGATTGCAGATGATTAAATGTCGGTTATCTATTTGCCTGTTATTATTATTCAGCACGGCTTCAGCCCAGGAAAACCGGGGTGCGGGGGATGAAAAGCAGGGGCAGTCCTCTATGGACGATCCTTCCCGGTTTATTTCCCGAATGGAATTATTCAATGAACTTCACAGATTTGATAAGAACGACTTTTACCTGGATATCACCACCTTCCGGACCCTGATAAAAATTGGTAAAAGATTTTCAACACGACTGGATCTTCCATTCGTTTACAATAGCCTTACCACTACGGGTGATTACAGTCATTATGGACTGGGCGATATTTCTTTACGATTGCTTGGGTATAAAATATCTGAAACTAAAAAAGGAGCCGTTACGTTATCCATGGAAGTAAGTATGAATACCGCCAGTTCTCCATTGCTGGGCACAGGTAAAAATATGCTTATTCCAATGGTCACTTACAGCAGGGTGTTGACACAGGGAAAATCTGTATTATCGCTCGTTTTTCAGCAGGTGAATTCTGTTGGCGGTGATCCGGAGAGGGCTACACAGAGTTATTCAAAGATCCAGCCTGTATTGATTAATTTATTGTCAAAACATACCTGGACAGTAGTATCCCCGGAATGTTTTATTGATTATGTGCATGGAGGGGTGTCAATGAATCTTGAAACACGCCTGGCTCATGCAGTTACACCAAGAGTGAATGTAGCGTTGCAGCTTGGCGTGGGATTGTTTGGTGATTTTTATGCACGATATACCTGGTTTGCAGGTATTGGTGGACGTTATTTTCTATTCCGGGAAGGGAAATAAACCGGGATCGTAATTTTCTTGCTCTGTGATCCCGGCTTAATTTCCCGATATTTTTATTTTGTTTCAAAGCTCAATGGAACATTCAGCCTGATCATAAAATTCCTGCCCATATTAAATACACCGGTTCTTCCTGTTGCCAAATTTTCAGCTGTATATTTTAGCCTGCTAAGGTGGTTCTGGTACGCAACATCCGTTATATTGTTAGCCATAAGATACACGCTGAATAACGTTTTGCTTTGATTCCGGATATTGGCAGTAAGTCCGGCGTTGAGTAAGGTATAACCCGGTGTCGGTGTTTCCGTATCATATGCTGTAAAGGGATTATCCTGGTTAAACGTAAAGTCTAGCTTCCATAAAAATGGAAAGCCTGGTGGCAGATTTACTTTTTTCCAGCAGGTCGGCCCTTACCTGGCTGATAAACCTGGCGGCAGGGATATAGGGCAGGTTATTTGTGCCTTCAATCGCTTCCTTAAACCTTCCATTTACATAGGTAAAAGTATTTTGCCAGTGCAGCCAGTCGAGCGGATGGGGATGCAGGTCAAGGAATGCTTCGATGCCTGTCAGCCTTGCGCTTTTTTGCCCGAATTTGAATGCCTGTATCAATTCGCCGTCTACGAGCACCAGTGAATCACCTCCTGCAGCATTGGGAAGCCTGCTGTAAAAAATAAAATTATTGATGTCATTATAGAATGCCGTGGCGGTAAACAAAACGTGATCAGTATTTATTTCAAATCCAAGGTCGCCCTGCCATGAAGTTTCTGATACAAGGTCCTGTTCCCCGTATTCATACCTGTTGGTTCCTTCATGTGTTCCGTTGCTGGCCAGTTCCGGAATGCTTGGTGCCCTGAAGCCGCGGGCAATATTCAGTTTCAGTAAAATATTTTCCGATGCGGAATAGCTTAATCCGGCACTTGCCGAAAAATTTGAAAAGCTTTTGGTAAAGGCTTCAAACTTGATATCGTTTCCTTCGGTAAAGGATTTGGAATCAAGATTACGGGAATCAAATCTTACTCCTCCGCTGATGGTTGCTTTTTCAAAAGTCTTTTGTGTATAGATATATGTGCCGAAATCAAAAAGATCATATTCCGGGATCAGCACTTCTTCGCCTTTGTTTTTATTGTTTTGCGCAATACCATTTATGCCGATGGATGTATTCCATCCGCCATGGCCGCCAAAATGATATGCTGCGCGATAGCTGATCGTCTGAAGATCAAAGTAGAGTTCTTTCTCTGACGGATCATCCGGGTTGCCGAATTCCTGGCGCTGGTTTCTCTGAAGCGCGAGATTAAGTGTGAACCGGCCTTTTCCCATCTTTATACTATTATCCCAGATGTATTTGGAATGTTGCACGCGTTGTCCCGGCACTGCCGGCGAAGTACTGTTATTATCATCTTCAGTTGGTATTCCTTCTGCCCCTCCGGGAAGTGCCCTGATGAAATTTCCATCATCATCCCGATCACCTTCTATAACGCCTAAGCGCTGGTCGAAGCGACTGAATATAACATGACTGTACCCCCATGACCCATTATATCCCGCATATGCACCGAAGTTTTTTTCATTGTATTTGGAATTCCAAACCCTCCCGTCATATTTATTGGTATAATCTGCGGCAGCTTTGAGGTCGCCCCATGCATTCCAGTTAAAACCATCCTGGTTGCCCCCGATATTCGCAAACAGGCTACGCTGCCGGTTATTGGTAGCATAACTGGTCAGTATATTTCCTTTGATAGTATTCAACGCAGCCGGAGCCGTGGTGATTATGTTTACAACTCCAGCCAATGCATCACTTCCATAAATGATGGATGCGGGTCCCTTCACCACTTCAACCCGACTTACACTGTTTTCATCAATCTCTATTCCATGTTCATCACCCCATTGCTGGCCTTCCTGCCGAACCCCGTCATTAATGACTACTACACGGTTATACCCGAGTCCGCGTATCACGGGTTTGGAAATAGCCGGACCAGTGGTTACCTGGCTTACCCCGGGAACATGACTTAACGCGTCGATGATATTGGTGGATGACGTGGATAATAAGAGTTCCTTGTTGACCCTGGTAATGGGGATGGGTGCCTTGCGTATGGAAGTAGCCGATCCTACGGCTGTTACCGTGATAGCCTCATTTTCCACGACAGATGATTTTAGGGCGAAATCTTTTTCAACAGTGCCGGTTACATCCACATGTTCTATAATAGAACGATAACCAGTAAAGGAAATCTCCAGGAGAAGATGTCCTTCCGGGATATTGCGAAAATTAAACCGGCCATCGTTGTCGGTAACAGTACCAAATTTTGCATCTACCAGTATTACAGAGGCCCCTGCTAAAGGCAGTCCCGTTGTGGCATCCGTGATTTTACCCGAAAAGTTGGCTTTTTTTTGCTGGCCATAAGATGCCATAAAACTGAGCATCAGGCAGAAAAGAATATATTTTTTCATCAAAAAATATTAATACACCGTAATATAAAATTTCATTGCATGCCGCTATAGGCAGTTCATGCAGGTATAAAAACCATTGAGGGAAGAATGATGATCAGGCTACCGCAGGCGGTCCTTTATTTTCTTTATTCCCGGGATGAGGGGGATTGCCCGGGGAAATGAATATGGTGTAATAATTAATCGAATGAACAATCGAGACTGACCGGAAAATAAAACGTTATTGCTTCAAACACCGTATTCACCACCAGGTTATCATAATGACAGTTGAAATTCACCTGGTGAATGCATCCCATGGCCTTTTGGGCATGGTTGCAGGCGGTTACAGAATCCCTGTGGCTGGCCAGTGCTTCATGGAAAAACTGGCGTGGCATATTGCCCAGGGCAAATACCAGCAGGAAAAGTACCGGGGTGAATTTTTTTATGGTCTCTGAATGGAGCAGTATGAAAATTTTGGTGAAGGTAATGAAATATGGAAAATGTTAATCCTTCATTGGTTTGAATAGCAACAACCAGGATCAATGTCTATTTGACTGCCATATATATGGTATATCACGCTGTTTGTCGAATAACGGGCAGGCAGCTATTCCCGGTCTGTTTTATTTTGAGTAGATTTAATAAGGAGAGAAAAGGCGAAACCCTGTCTCATTGAGCATTATGTTGCGTCGAAATATTTACATAATCATGATGGCCATGTTGCTAATGGCAATCAATGTAGATATGGTTTACTCCCAATCCTTCCGTAAATCATTGACAGCGAATGGGATATCCCTTCATTATACAAGCACGGCCCGCGCATCCGGAAATCACCTGGTTGCAGGGGGGTATCTCACATACGGGGGAGATAAGCATTTTACCCTGTTAAGCCGTTTTACCAGCAGTGGCGTGAATGAATGGTCGATAAATATCAGTCCGGGTGCCAGTTCGGCTGGACAGGTTGCCGCCATCACCACCGTTCATGGCATGACAGATGGAAATATACTGGCCGCCGGCTATGTAAATACCGAAAAAAACAGTGTGATCCAGTATCCTTATGAGGATGCTTTCGTTACCAAGGTCAATGCCCTTGGTGAAGTGCTATGGGTAAGAAATTACGACCGCAATAAAATGGAATGTACCAGGGAGAACCTGTTCAGGCCTTTCCTGGTTACAGAGGGGCTGAATGGCGAAATTATCGTGGCAGCTGATATGTACAACTGCCTGGATAATGTGTCATCAATGGTTCTGATGAAACTTGATCCTTCGGGTAATGTCATCTGGACATCTTCCTATGAGTATCCCTTGACCCTAAATTACCGCAGCGGGATATTTGTTGAAAACGGGAAAATATCTTTCTGGAAAACGACTTTTAATACAGCGATAGGAAGGTATGATCTTGACCTGCTGCAATTTGATTATAATACCGGAATACTAACGGGAAAGGATACCTGGGCAGAAACGGCATTCCTGAATACTTCCGGAAATGTTTTAGGCGGATATATGCTGCACGCCAGGCGGTTAACTAACGGGAATACCCTGGTGTTTGGTGTCAACAGCCAGGCATTTCATAATGTGATACCCAGGCGTGCTCATTTCTCCGTGCTTGAGTTTGACGCAGCCAACCAGTTTATACGCGGCTACAAGATCATTCCGGTAACTGACGATATGGGAACAATCATGCTGAATATCACAGCTGATGAAAACGGAATGGTTTTGTTTAACCGGTTGTATAAGACGTCACCTGTTGAAAACAGCTATTCACTTGGAACAGCCATGAACGGGCAAATCCTTCACCAGAGAAGGTTCCCTGACGCCAGTTCAACATTTTCCGACCCCGATCCCTTAATGATCAATGATAACGGGACCTATGATTTTATCAACATTCATGATAATATCCTGGATTTTTACGGTTTGAGCAATGCAGACCAGGATACGGGTTGCCTGGGCATTACATCGACTAACCTTTTTTCAACTGAACCCCTTCAATACAGCCGGACAACCACCCCCCTGCCAGCCAGTAAACCCGATACCATAACGGCATCGGATAATGGATTTGATGTCAGTATAATTTTCCAGGAGGAGGGTAAAAGACTTGACCTCGGGCCTGATACTGAAATTTGCGAAGGCAATGTGATCACCCTCAAGGCGCCACCGGGTTTTGTTTCCTATGTATGGAACGATGGTACTGCAAGCCGCGAGCTTTCAGTAAGCCAGCCTGGCTTGTACTATTGTACCGTCAGGGATCTCTGCGGATTGTATTACACGGATTCCATACAGGTTTTCGATGCAGGGACTTTTGAACTGGTTATTGGTGATAACCGTACGGTATGCCTGAATGATACGATGCATTTAACGGCAGAGCCCGGTTTCAGCAATTACCGCTGGGGTCCGGAATATAACCTCATTACAAATGTGACCGCCAGGATTTTAATTGCAAAACCAACATGCTGACACAGTATATTATGTACGGGCTGAAAAAACAAGGGGATGCGTTTTCTATGACACAGTAAGGGTTAGTGTAAAACAGGCACCGCAGTTTACGATCGGTCCAGACCAGACCATCTGCCCGGAAGACAGCCTCGTGCTGCTAAGTTCGATGTTGTTCAGTGCATACCAATGGAGTACCGGTGAACGAACGCCGCAGATAACGGTGAGGAATAGTGGCAGATACGTGCTTACAGGATTACTGCCGGAGGGTTGCCGTGTTGCTGATACGGTAATCATCAGCACAAAGGGATGCGGAGTGGCGTTTTTTATGCCTAATGCTTTCACGCCCAATGGAGATGGGCTTAATGATATTATAAAACCTGCTGTTAGAGGGAAATTGGTGCAATACCGGTTTTTGATAGTAAACAGGTGGGGGCAGACGGTATTTTCTACGGATGATCCGCTGAAGGGTTGGGATGGAAGAGTTAATGGAAAGTTGCAGGATCAACAGACTTTCGGATGGAGTTGCATCCTGCAGCAGGAAGGCTCGCCTGCTGAGAAGAAGAAAGGTACAATTACGCTGGTCAGGTAAGGGTAAATATACTACTGCAGAAATTGTTTTGGATCTATTTTGATTTTAGCATCGGCTGCTTTTTCCAATATGTAAGGCTTCTCCATAACCATTCAAATGGGCCAAACCGGAAAAAGTGCAGCCATATATGCGAGAAGATGATCTGGAAAATCCAGATTGCCAGAACAGTTAAATAAACTTCCGTCCGTTCCAACTGTCCATATAATTTAAACCCGATACTGTAGAAGATGACTCCGCAAATCAATGATTGCATGAGGTAATTGGTAAAGGCCATTTGTCCGGGTGCACGCATGATGGCAAATAACCACCTGAACCATCCGGAGACATACAGCAACATGATAAATCCAAAAATTCCCAGTGCGCGAAGAAGCCTCCCTGGTTCATAAAAATCGAAGCTTACCAGCTTCGCATAGTTAAAATCACTGAACCCGCTGGCAATGATATTTTGTAACCTCGTATACATCAATAATATTCCCAGGGTTAATCCAACAAAGCACATCCATGCATAAACTTTCCAACTGGCTTTTCCGGTAAGTATACCCATTTTAAAAAAAGCCATGCCAAGGAACATGAACAATAACACGTCCCATAATTCAAAATAGAGATATTGAACAAGGGTATTGGTATAATAAGAGGTGCGTGTTTCAAATAGGCGTTCATAGCTGCTTTCGCGGGTTATCAGGATGGCTTTTTCCCTTCTTTGAAGCTTGGCTTCCCTGGATTCATATTTTTTAAATTCCTCCATTGCATTAAGGTCGGATTTCTGTATAGGGTTCAGTTTTGTATTAGTGGTATCAATCATGGCTATGGTTTCGCCCCTTGCAATGATTTTCTTGTCATGATATAGATCCAGGTTATTCCTGAGGGTCATCAGCGAAATACAAAAAGCTGCTCCTATTAAAAGTTTTTTTGGCGGCAGGTTTCTGAAGGGTACCATCAATAATCCCAGCAGTGCATAATCGAGAAGGATATCACCGGGCCATAGCAGTAACCAAACATCAACAACGGAGAATGCCATGAGCCAGAGCTGGCGGCGAAAAAAATATTCCGTCGGGGCCAACATGCCAGGTTTGCTTTCACGGCTGTTAATGAAAAGAATAATACCCGCGCCAAAAAGCATGGAAAATAATGCCCTTTGCGTGCCATGGGGAATAAGCATCACGACATACCAGATGTAATAATTCAGTCCTGTTTCGTTTAATAAAGTAGGGTCATGTCCAACCAGGGGTATGGCAAATCCGGGTATATTCATCAGCAAAATTCCTAGGATGGCGAATCCCCGCAAGCTGTCAAGAATTGATATTCTTTCTGATTGCTGGACGGGGGCTGCCATAGAGGGGGCTTCCTGTATGAGCGGCATGGATGTTGTTTAGGTTGTTTTAAGATAAACAACTTTTTCAAGGCAACTCCAAAGTGTAGTGTGTTTTTTCAACTGCAGGATATATTCTCTTTCCTTTCCTGAAATTTTAAGCCGGATAATTTTTGCGAGATTCTTTTTCTGGATTTCACTCCAGTCATCTAAATCCGGAATTAGTCCACACAACAGTCCCCAGTTTTCCCATACTTTTTTTCTGCGATTGTAGGATGTTTAGATAACCTGAATGATATGGCATTTTTCATTCTTTTTGCACATTTGCCGATGGCCAGTTTCCTGTCACCATTAAAAATTCGGTTAATCATTTCCGTTATATGGATGCTTATCTTTCCTGCATCAAAGGCGGGTATTGGATTTTCAGAAAGTTTCCATTCCTTATTGCTCGAGGTAAAATGTCTTAAAGTACTTATTGGGGTTTTATATTTTTTAATCCTGGTGATTTTTTCCCATTCTATTGCTGCTTCCTGCCTGATGATTTCATTTGCCGGCCTGAACCCAAGTTTGTAATAAAACCAGAATGCACCGCTCCTCAAGCCTTCGGGATTGCCCTTGCCAAACTGGTAGGGCTTCACGATAAAATGCCTCACTCCGAAATATTGGTAATAAACCCGCATCACCTGGCAGAACAACCATGCCGATTCGCCGCTGCGGAATGGCGGATAGATATTAATACCAATCTTGCATCGCTCGCCCCATATCCAGCCACCTCCATAGGAAACAGGTATGCCATTTTTAAAGGCCATATAACCAATGTAAGATTCCAGGGAAAGTCTTCTTTCCTTTTTCATACCTATAAGGGCAACCTCCAGACCCCTCCCGAGGCTGAACAATTCCAATTCACCGGGATCTGCATTTGTTAAGGCTTCTGTTTCCCGGTAATAACAAGCCAGTGAAGCCCTTGCAATATCAAGTACAGCGTTTTTTTTCAATGACGATAGCCTTGATGGAGTACGTATTTTTTGGGTCAGGATTGAGCCACTTTCAAGGTTCCTGATGAATTTGTCATGGTAGAAAATTTGATGAGCCGGAAGGCGTAAGAATGTCCTGCTGAACTGAGTGTTTCTTAATTGCCATCGGACATAGAGTTGTAATTGGAGGTAAATTTCTTCCGTAATGCGTGATTCAGGGAGGCGGTCGTTGATGAGTTGAAGCAGCCATTGTAGTTGTTCGTCTCGTTTATGTAAGCCTGAGACCCTGGCCAGTCGTGCTTCCAGGGTCAGGTTGCCTTGTGAACTTTTCTCATATTCCACCTGGGGCAACAATGTTTGAATTAAATCCCTTGTATAATCATTTGAAGCTTTGCTGCTTTCAAGCTGAACATGTCCTGGAAACCTGCATGAAAGCCAATGGGCGATCTGGTAACTGTAGGAGCAGATAATATCGGTATTCGCAATGCCCGTTCCCATCAGGGAAAGTTGCATTCTTGTGTTTGAACTGTCATAAATTTTTTGGCAAACCAAGGATATCCTTTTTCGTTCAGAAACAGCCAGTGCAAGTGTATCCTTGTCAAAAGGGAAAGCGGAATAGAATAACAATATGTCGTGGTAAGATTTAATGACTGCACCTGAGTGTAGTGTCAGGCCGGAGCATGTTTTCAGCATTTTGGCCATCACGATGCTATCCCCTGATTTTTTCAGTTTATCCAGGATTTTATGGGTTAGCAAATTCGCCATAGGGCAAAATACTCCAGGCAGTTAAACCCTCACATGATTTCTGTCATATCTATAATTTGATTAACTTCATTGGCCAGTGATTTTTCTCTAATTCCAGCTTTCGAAAACGATAAACTTTTGTTATGCCTACTTACAAATTAACCGTAAACGATAAACCTTATACTGTTGATGCAGACCAGGCAATGCCATTATTATGGGTGGTACGGGACCTGGTAGGGTTGAAAGGGACAAAATTCGGATGCGGCATTGCGCAATGCGGAGCCTGCACACTGCATGTAGACGGTGTTGCCGTGCGTTCATGCAGTTATCCCGTTTCAGCTGCCGCCGGTAAAAAGATCACTACCATTGAAGGAATCTCTGAAAATATAGACCATGCGGTGCAAAAAGCCTGGATCGAATTGCAGGTTCCTCAGTGCGGTTACTGCCAGAGCGGTCAGATCATGGGTGCAGTGGCTTTGCTGAAAACAAAACCAAAACCAACAGATGCCGATATTGATACCGCCATGCAGGGAATTCTTTGCCGTTGCGGAACATACCAGCGCATCCGCAAAGCCATCCACAGGGCATCAGAACTCATGAATGCCTGATCAGGTCAGCATCATTACCAGAAACTATTACATTATTCAAAATATCAGCTATGCAATCTTCATCAATCAACCGCAGGAAGTTTTTACAGTTGAGTGGAATCACGGGTACTGGTTTACTCCTCGGACTAACAAAAACAGGATTGGCAGGGCAGGCCGTCGGCCTCTTCGAGAATGTAGATACATCATATTCCTTTACGCCATATGTTCATATTGATAAATCAGGCCAGATCACCATATTCAATACCAAGCCTGAAATCGGGCAGGGCACACATCAGTCCATCCCTTCGCTGATTGCTGAGGAACTGGAAGTTTCGCTCGACCAGGTAGTGATCAGGCAAACGGGAGGAGAGAAAATTTATGGAGGTGGCCAGGCTGTTGGCGGAAGTTATTCCGTGAGGGGCAGTTATAAGGAAATGCGCAATGTTGGCGCTGCCGCAAGGGAGATGCTGGTTAAAACAGCCAGTGATAACTGGGGCGTACCTGCAGAAGAATGTTATGCCGACCAGGGCAAAATATTCCATCGTCCATCCGGTAAAAGTTTTACGTACGGTGAACTTGCGGAAAAAGCTTCAGCACTGCCCGTACCGAAGGAACCTAAACTGAAAGATCCAAAGGATTTTAAACTGCTGGGTAAACCCACCATGCGTCCGGATGTACCCCTGAAGTCTTCCGGTAGGGCCAAATTTGGCATTGATGCGGAAATGCCCGGAATGGTGTATGCATCTGTTGAGCGAAGCCCGGTTTTTGGCGGGAAACTGGTAAGTATTGATGACAGTGCTGCAAAAAAAGTAAAGGGCGTACTGTCGGTGGAAAAATGTAACAGGATCTTTGGAAAATACAATTATGAAGGTGTTGCCGTCATTGCTGAAAATTACTGGGCAGCACTGCAGGGAAGGAAGGCATTGAAGGTGAAATGGGATCCGGGTGCAAATGCCGGTTTCAATTCCAAAACATATGAGCAGTCGCTTCGTGATGCGGCAAAGAAAGAAGGCGTGCCTGATAAGCCAGTGGGTGATTTTGATAAAACATTTCCCTCGGCTCCGGTAAAACTGGAAGCCTTTTATGAAACGCCATTTGTTTCCCATTCCCCGATGGAGCCCATGAACTGCCTGGCAGGTATGCATGATGGTAATCTAGAGATATGGGTGTCAACACAGGTTCCGGGAAGTATAATGGAGGAAATCACAAAAGCCTACAGTCTCCCTGAAGAGAAAGTCAAAATCAATGTGAATTTTACCGGCGGTGGATTTGGTAGAAGGCTGATCAATGATTTTGTGCATGAAGCCGTTGGACTTTCCATGAAAATAGGAAAACCGGTTAAAGTGATCTGGACACGCGAGGACGATACGAAGCAGGGCCCCTTCAGGCCACCTACTTTTTCGGCCATGAAAGCAGGATTATCAGCTGATGGAAAACCCATAGCATTCCAGCATAAAGTTATTTCACCTTCCATTGATAATACGATGGACCCCAAATTTGACGGGTCAAAGCTCGATGGAACAATGGTGGAAGCGATCAGTGAACAGAAGTACGAGATTCCGAACATGAAGAATGCCTTTGTATATGTTCCGGCAGATATTCCGATGCTTTGGTGGAGGGCCGTAACCAGCACCACGCTGGCTTTTTCACACGAATGTTTTATTGATGAAATGGCGGTGAAGGCCAAGAAGGATCCTTTGCAGTACAGGCTGGATATGATGACAAAGGAAACGGATGCAAAGAATGTTTTAATGAAATTGAAGGAAGTTTCCGGATGGGATAAGCCGCTTCCTGCAGGATGGGGAAGGGGTGTGGCGCAATATGAATTCTTTGCCGGTTTGGCAGGAAATGTGGTAGTGGTGTCAAAAAAAGATAAGGGCGTCAAAATAGAAAAGATTTATTCCGTCATTGATATGGGAACGGTAGTGAATCCTGATACGGTGAAAGGACAGGTTGAAGGGGCTGTTGTTATGGCACTAACAGCGGCGATAAAAGGCGGAATCAAATTCGACAAGGGACAAACCCTTCAATCCAATTTTCATGATAATCCCCTTGTGCGGATTAACGAATTGCCGGAAGTGGAAGTGCATATCATTGCCAATGGCGGGCCGGTCATAAAAGGTGCGGGTGAACCCGGACTACCTCCTTTTGCTCCTGCATTATGCAATGCCATTTTTGCGGCAACGGGTAAGCGTATACGAAGATTGCCATTTGATATAAAAACATTGGTATGAAACACGGCATGATCTTTATACTGACGACATTATTCGTAATGTCATTTGCCTATGTTCCGCCTTATGAAACAATAGGCCAATTACAAGGCCCTGGCAATTTTGAGCAGCCATATGATCTCAAAGCAAGTATAGAAAGGGGAAAGGAAGTGTATACCGGCAATTGCCAGAGCTGTCATATGGAAAACGGGGAAGGGCTGCCGGATGTTTATCCGCCAGTGGCAAAAACGGATTATATAAAGAAGGATGCAAAACACCTGATCAATATTGTATTAAAGGGACAGGAAGGTGAAGTGATTGTAAACGGGAAAAAATACAACACCCCAATGGCAGCCCAGGATTACCTTAGCGATGAGCAGATTGCAGATGTATATAATTATATACGTAACAGCTGGGGATCAAAGCTGGCGGCCATCCTGCCTTCCCAGGTAAAGGCCCTTCGTGAAAAATAACAGATGGTAAATATCACCCACAAGCACAGTTCGCTTCGGATTGCCATAGCCACTGCAACAGTACGTGTATCAAGAACAGAAACGATTGAGGCCATCAGGAACCGTACTGTTCCGAAAGGCGACGTGTTTGAATTCTCCAGGGCAGCAGGTTTGTTAGCCGTAAAAAAAACCAGTGATGTTATCCCCGATTGCCATCCATTGCCCGTGGAGTATACTTCCATTACACATGCCATAGATGAATTGTCCGTGCTGATCACGGTGGAAGTGCATACCATTTATAAAACCGGAGTTGAGGTGGAAGCCATGCACGGCGCCGCAGTAACTGCGCTTACCATGTATGATATGCTGAAACCGATTGATAAGCATGTGGAAATAGAAAATATCAGGCTCGAAAGCAAAAAAGGTGGTAAATCGGATATTGTCATTACCGCTCCAGCCGGACTTCGGTGTGTAGTTGTTGTTTGTTCGGACAGTGTTGCAGCGGGTATTTCGGATGACCGTTCAGGGCAGGCCATCATAAATAAACTGTCGGCTTTTAATGTTAATGTAGAGCATTATGATATTATACCTGACGAGTTTGATGCCATCCAGGCAAAGGCCATGCAGTATAGCGAAATAGGAATTAACCTGTTGCTTTATACCGGGGGAACAGGTATGTCTCCCCGTGATGTTACGCCAGAGGCTGTCACGCCATTGCTTGACCGCACTATTCCCGGGTTAATGGAAGCCGCAAGAAGTTACGGGCAGGAGCGAACGCCTTTCGCCATGATGTCGCGCGGTGTTGCAGGATTTATCAAAAATACACTGGTGATTACCTTGCCCGGATGGCCAGGGGGTATATCCCAAAACAAATAACAGTATCAACCTGAATTGCCGGACCGGGAAAATAAATACTTTCCTGAACTACGGGTATAACCTGAACCAGGGGTTTATGAATTTTGACATTGAACGGAATTTCATTGATGTGAACGGGTTAAAGACCTCAACGTTAACGCAGGAGTCTTTCCGGAAAAACCTCAGCCATACCAATACGGTAAAATGGGGGACTTGATTATTTTCTCAGTCCCAACACTACAATCGGATTTGTCGCCAGCGGATTCGGAACGCCCCAACAACAGGATGCTTATACCACCAGTCTATTGAAGGATGGGAAAGGAACACTGTTGTCAACAGAAGAAACCATCAAAGACGTAAATAATACCTGGAAGAACGGCGCCATAAACCTTAACCTGAGATCAGTTTTAGACAGCACCGGTAAAGAACTTACTGCCAATTTCGACTACCTTCATTATGACTTTTCAGGGAACCAGGACCTTACCGGGCTGACCTATGACCCCTCCGGTGTATTGATCAGGCAGGACCAGTTAAAAAATACGCTACCGTTGTCTATTGATATTTATTCCGGAAGGCTTGATTATGTGCATCCCTTACGTAATGGAGCCAAACTGGAAATGGGTCTTAAATCAAGCCTCGTCAAAACAAAGAACACATCAGTTTTTTATCAGCTGGAAAACAATGAATGGGTGCTGGATCAGCAGCGTAGTTACGACTTTAATTACAATGAAAATATTAATGCAGCTTACCTGAATATGAACCGCACCATTGGAAAATTCTTCCTACAGGCGGGTGTAAGACTGGAAAATACAAGGTATGATGGTTTGCAATCAAGTTTTGACGCAAAAAATGATTCTTCGTTCAACAGCAGTTATACTAATCTTTTTCCCACTGCATTAATTTCTTATAGCCTTAATGACAATAACAGGTTAGGCTTGACCATTGGTAGAAGAATTGACCGCCCGGTATACAGGGAATTGAATCCATTTGTGTCTTTTATTGACAGGTATACCTATTCAACAGGAAATCCATATCTAAAGCCCCAATACAGCAATAGTATTGAGATTTCCCACAGTTTTAAAAATATGTTCACAACAACAATTAATTACAGTGTAATTCATGATATGATAAATGAAATGCTGACACATTCAGACTCAGTAATCATCAGGAGTGTGGGAAATATTGGAACAAGATATAATGCCGGTATTGCAGTATCAGCCAACATACCGGTTGCAAAATGGTATTCAATGAGCCTGTTTTCCAACCTTTACCAGAACAGGTATGATGGAATGATTAATGGTGAAATATTTAAAGCATCCCAACTGACACTGAGTTTCAATATGAATAACCAGTTCAGTTTCGGAAAAGGATGGAATGCAGAGCTTTCCGGTAACTATACTACAGAAAACAGGGATGAAGGTCAGGCCATTATTATGCCTGCCGGACAAGTATCTGCGGGTATATCAAAACAGGTATTGAATAATAAGGGATCGATTAAACTGAGCATGAGGGACATATTCTATACACAGAATCCAAAAGAAATACAGAACTTTCAGGACATACAGTCGACCTTAAGGATCAGCAGGGATACACGCGTAGTAACGCTGGCCTTTGTTTTTAGGTTCGGCTCTGCAGGAAAGTCAAAGGCGGTAATGCCAAAAACTACGGACGAGCAGCAAAGGGTGAAAATAAATGGGTGAAACTGATAAAGCAGGCAGCATGACGACCATTGAAGGCCAAAAAACAGGTATGAAAGGCAAAACAGACAGGAAGACCATTTTTTTCCACATTATCATATGGGTCATTGTGTTCCTGCTTCCTTATGTGCTTAATTCTTCATACAATGAGGCATCAGATAAAGGCAGGCAAGGCGAGGGTCGATTTATTTACCTGGACACGATTACCAATATTTTCTGGGTAATGTTATTTTACCTGAATACGCAATGGCTAGTCCCGCGTTTATTTTATCCACGGAAGTTTATATTTTATGGCCTTTCGCTGATACTATCGTTCTGCCTGATTATGCTGGTGCATGGTGTTTTTTTTAACCTTATCATGGATGGACGCAGGTTTAATTTCTTTCGGTCATCTTACCATAATATACTCGCATTCCTGTTTACCGTTACTATAAGCACCACTTACAAGGTAATGTATGACAATGCCAGGGCTGATAGCATATCCAGTGAAAAGCAAAAGGAGAACCTGAAGACGGAACTTGCTTTTCTCAGGTCACAGGTAAGCCCGCATTTTCTCTTTAATATACTCAACAATATTGTGGCCATGGTAAGGCTGAAAAGTGAAGAACTTGAACCTACGGTGATGAAATTATCTTCCTTATTGCAGTATATGCTTTATGAGAATGATGAAGAAAAAGTATTGTTGAAAAATGAGATTGAATACCTGGAAAGTTATATTGATCTTCAAAAACAGCGGTTCAGTTCAAAACTTAAAGTTGTTTCTGATTTTGATGTGGATGATGAGTTCCAATCGATTGAACCCATGCTACTGATACCTTTTGTAGAGAATGCCTTCAAGCATGGAAACGGTTTAATGAATGAACCCGAGATCATCATCAGGCTAAAACTTCACAAGGGGGTGCTTGATTTTTCCGTACGAAACCGCTTTATGGCCAATGACGGATCCAAAGAAAAAAGCTCCGGTATTGGCCTTGGAAATGTTCAGCGAAGAATGGAATTATTATATCCCGGCAGGCATGATTTGTTTATTCATAAGGACGATAAGTGGTTTAATATTCATCTGACCATTAAATTTACCAGTGCATGAAATGTATCGCCGTTGATGATGAACCATTCGGGCTCAAACTCCTGAAAGATAATATCAGCAAGGTTCCATACCTGGAACTTGTAGCAGAATGCACCAATGCATTTGAAGCGATGGCGGTCCTGGAGAAAAACAAGGTTGACCTTATATTCATTGATATCCGTATGCCCGGATTAACCGGCCTTGAACTTATCAGCAGCCTGGAGCAAAAGCCATTGGTCATTTTCGTAACTGCTTATAAGCAATATGCCCTGGATGGTTATGATTTGAATGTGGTTGATTATCTTGTTAATTGCACATTATCTAAGCGCTTTGCTTAATTTTCTTAAACTCTCCATGTTGTGCGCCGGTGCAAATACATCAATAAATGGAAGCGCTGCCTGCATGCCGGCAACCTGCGGCTGGAAGGCTTCGTAACCGGCAAGCGGATTCAGCCATATCAGTTTGGCCGACCTGGTATGAATGTTTTCCATATTTTTTTCCAGCATCTCAATATCGCCTGTATCCCAGCCGTCGCTTAATATAATGACAATTGTTTTCCGGTTGAGCAGTTTATCGGCATACTCATTAGTAAATTCTTCCAGGCATTCCCCAATCCTGGTTCCACCGCTCCATCCGCTGCTTTGGTGCCCCAGCAATTCCATGGCATCGCGGAAATTATTCTCTTTCAGCAATGGTGTTATCCGTTTCAGTGAAGTGCTGAATGCAAATGTTTCCACCCGGTTGAACACATGCTGAAAAGCGTACATGAATTGTATCAGGAAAGCTGAATAAAGTTCCATGGACCGGCTTACATCGCAAAGTATCACCAGTTTAACGCGGTTTTTTTTTGGCTGCCGGTAAACAATATCCAGCAATTCACCACCCCGCCGCAGGTTTTTCCTTAATGTTTGCCGCAGGTCCGGTAAATTCTTTCCTGTGATGCTTCATAACGCCTGTTCGCTTTGGCAGCCAGTTGTTTTGACAGGGATTTCAGGCTTTGCATCAGTTCCTCCAATTCATCATCAGGAACAGCTGGAGAAATCTTTTTGTGAAAGATTTTCATGGATGCTGTAATTGGCTGTCTCTTCTGTTTCATCATTGCTGTTGCCATGCAGCCAGGATTTCAATGATTTGAATTGTTCCTGTGGCGATGCGACGGGCTTTTTGTCTGACCCTGCTTCCTTTATTTTGGAATCAACTGCTTTGTCAAGTTCCTTCCAGTAAGCAGTAAATAATTCATTGAAAACATCAAGTTGTTTTTTACTCCGGCAGAGCGTGGCTTTTAAGGCCTGAAAAAAATCTTCCCGACGGGTATAGTTAATAAATGTCAATGACTGTAAGCGCGGTGGCTTCTTCTTCAATACTCACGGAAAATCCTTTCAGCCTGAGAAAGCTGCAGAACTGAACGATATTCCCGGATAAAGAGCCGAGACGGGAAATCATAATGATTCCATCTTTGAAATAATCCCTGTTTTTTCCATCAGTTCACTTAAAGAAAGCTGAACCTGCCGGCTGTCTCTCCAGTCTTTAATGACAAGTCCGAGTGTCTGTTCAATGATGGATTTGTCGAGGTGATCAATATGAAGCGTGGATAATGCCGTTGCCCAGTCGAGCGTTTCGGAGAGTCCTGGTATTTTTTCCAGCCGCATCAATCTCAGTTGCTGCATGAACCGGGTAATTTGTTCTGCGAGTTTTGCATCAATGCCGGGTACCTTGTTTTTCACCACCTGCCATTCCTTTTCAAAATCCGGGTAATCGATATATAAATACATGCATCTCCTTCTCAGTGCATCGCTTAATTCACGTGTACGGTTTCCCGTTAGTATGACCTGGGGGATATGCGTTGCTTTTATGGTTCCTGTTTCGGGGATGGTAATCTGCCAGTCGCTCAGGACTTCCAGCAGGAAACTTTCAAATTCCTCATCTGACCGGTCAACCTCATCGATCAGCAATACCGGTTTTTTATGGTGCGTTATGGCCTGCAGCAGGGGCCGTTTCATCAGGAAACTGTCGTTGAAGATGGTTTTTTCTTTTTCCTCTACATCCTGGTTATTATGTTCCACCATTTTAAGGTGGAGCAACTGTCGCTGGTAATTCCATTCATACAGGGCATGATTGGCGTCCAGCCCTTCATAGCATTGAAGCCTTATCAGGTCAGTATCCAGGGCCTTCGCCATTACCTTGGCAATTTCTGTTTTGCCGACTCCGGCAGGGCCTTCAATCAGCAGGGGCTTATTCAGCTGAAGGGAAAGAAATACCGACATGGCAACGGTATCATCTGCGATATAACCCTGCTCCTGCAACATTCCCCTGATATCGTTCAGTGTTATCATAAGGTAAACATCAGGAAACGTCCCGCAAAGCTTTCTTCAGGTGTACTTTGGCAAGATGATTCCTGTAAACTGCTGAGGCATAGTGGTCGCTGGCAATCCTCACATCCACCATGGCGGCTTCTGCTGCGGCATGGATGGATGTTTCATTAAGTTCCCTGCCGGACACAAATTTTTCGGCATTGTGGTCCCTGAAGGCATGATCCGAGACACCGGTAAATGCAATATTGGTTTTACCATCAGGGAAACGCATTACAGCGCATCCGACAATGGCAAACCTTGACGCCGGCTGGATAAATTTCTGGTAGGAAGATTTTGTTCCTGCCGGTGGAACGGGAATTCGAATGGCAGTGATGAGTTCGTGCTCATGCAGTGCAATGGAAAAAAATCCGGTGAAGAATTCTTTCGATTTTATCCTTCTTTTTCCCTGTGGTCCCTGGACTTCAATGTCAGCATCCGCTGCAAGGACCATCGCAGGCCAGTCTGCCGCTGGGTCAGCATGAGCGAGGCTTCCGCCGATGGTGCCATAGTTGCGCACCTGGGGATCGCCGATCAGTGATGCTCCCTTAGCCATATACGTTAGTTTTTCCCGGATCAGTGCATTGCCGGAGATTTCTGCATGTGTACTTGCGGCACCTATAACAATCTCGCCGTCTTTTTCTTCTATTCCTTTCAGGTGGGGTATTCCTGTTATGTCCACCAGTTTTGCAGGAGCGCTAAGCCTTAACTTGAGTGCAGGAATAAGGCTGTGGCCTCCTGCTAAAAACTTTCCATCTGACCTGGATAAAGCAGCTACGGCTTCATCAATGGTTTTTGCTTTCTGAAATTCAAATGCAACGGGTATCATATCAATATTTGATAAGTTGAATAGATTGTTTTATAACTGCATGGCGGTCCATACTCTTTCAGAAGTCATGGGCATCCTGATATCTTTTACTTTATGCCCGGCGCTCCATAATGCATCAATTACTGCATTGACCACTGCCGGTGTTGATCCGATTGTTCCTGCTTCACCGGCACCTTTAACACCAAGTGGGTTATGCGGGCAGGGGGTAATTTGAGTTCCGGTTTCAATCATGGGAACATCATCCGCCCTGGGCATGCAATAATTCATGAAAGAAGCATTCGTTAACTGTCCATGTTCATCATATTCAGCACCTTCAAATAAAGCCTGGCCAATTCCCTGGACTACTCCGCCATGAATTTGTCCGTCAACAATCATCGGGTTAATAATATTTCCTACATCATCTATGGAGACAAAACGATTTAGTGTAACCTTTCCCGTTTCCTTATCCACTTCCACAACTGCAATATGGCATCCGAATGGATAGGTGAAATTGGAGGGGTCATAAAAACTGCTGAAATCAAGTCCGGGTTCAAGATCTGAGGGATAAATATGCGGCACGTATGCTGTAAGGGCCACCTCGGCAAAGCCTAATGACTTATCCGTTCCCTTGACGGTGAATTTTCCGGATGCAAATTCAATATCATCAGCACTGGCTTCGAGTCTGTGCGCGGCGATCTTTTTGCCTTTTTCAATAATCTTTTCGATGCTTTTTACTATTGCCGTTCCACCTACCGCAAGACTCCTCGAACCATAGGTACCCATGCCGAAAGCCACCTGGTCGGTATCACCATGCTCTATCTGAACATCATCCATGGAAATTCCAAACTTATCAGCCACTACCTGGGCAAAGGTGGTTTCGTGTCCCTGTCCGTGTGAATGAGCACCGGTAAAAATGCTCACTTTGCCGGTAGGTTGAACGCGCACATGTCCCAATTCAAACAATCCGGCCCTTGCTCCAAGCGATCCGACTACAGCGGATGGAGCTATTCCGCAGGCTTCGATATACGTGGAGATGCCGATCCCGATAAGCTTTCCATTTTTAGCTGCTTCTTTTTGTTCTTTGCGAAGTTTATCATAACCTAATTTTTCGAGTCCCATTTTTAGAACGCCTTCATAATTTCCACTGTCATATTGCAGGGCAACCTGGGTTTGGTATCCGGGTTGGGTTACCCCATCAAAGGGGGGTATAAAGTTTTTAAATCGAAGGTCGGCAGGGTCCATGTTCATTTCCAGCGCACCCAGGCTGATGAGCCTTTCCAGGATATAGGTAGCTTCAGGCCGGCCGGCTCCACGATATGCATCTACTGCGGTAGTATGGGTGAAAACACCGGTGACATCAACATTTATCTTAGGCGTGGTATACAAGCCCTGCATTAATGTTCCGTGCAGGTATGTGGGGACGCAGGTGCCAAAGGTGGATAGGTAGGCGCCGAGATTGGCATATGTTTTTACGCGAAGCGCCGTGATCTTTCCGCTGGCATCGAATCCCATCTCCGCTTTTGTTATATGATCACGTCCATGGGCGTCGAGAACAAAACTCTCACTTCTTTCCGCAGTCCATTTTACCGGACGTCCAATCTTCGAGCTGCACCAGGTAAGTAGTGCTTCTTCCGTGTAATGAAATATTTTACTTCCGAAACCTCCGCCTACATCAGGACTTACTACCCGAACCCGGTGCTCCGGGATACCCAGCACAAAAGCACACATCAACAACCGGATCACATGCGGATTCTGGCTGCTGGTATACAATGTATATTTTTCGGTATGAGGATTATAAGAACTGTTATAGCATCTGGGTTCGATGGCATTGGGTACCAGCCGCTGGTTAACAAATTCCAGGGTGGTGACATGCGCTGATGCTGCGAGGGCAGCATTGACTTCCTCAATTGGATTACCAAGCGCCCAGTCGAAGCAAATATTATTGGGAACATCATCATGCACCAGGGGGGCGCCTGGTTGAGTGGCCTTATATGCATCCACCATGCAGGGCAACTCTTCATATTCAACGTGCACGGCCTGGGCAGCTTCAGTAGCTTCTTCTTTTGATTCGGCGATGACAATGGCGATAGCATCACCAACATGTCTTGTCTTGTCGGCAACCAGCAGGGGATGCTTTGGCTCTTTCATGGTATCACCATTCTTGAAATTTACCTGCCAGCCGCAGGGAACGCCATTCAGGTGGGCCACATCTGCACCGGTATAAATGGCGATCACGCCAGGCATTGTTCTGGCTGCAGAAGTATCAACATCCAGGATTTTTGCATGCGCATAATGACTCCTTACGAAGATGGCATAAGTCTGCCTGTCAAGGATGATATCATCTGTATAATTTCCATGTCCCGTAATGAATCTTTTATCTTCCACCCGCTTAACGGATTTCCCGATGTATCCATTGGTTGTGCTCATACGATAGCCTCCTTTTTAATTGCGTTTGCAGCCGATAATTTTTCGGCGCCATACTGAATAGCTTTTACAATATTGTGATAACCCGTGCAACGGCAGAAATTGCCTTCGAGGGCTTCCCGGATTTCCATTTCGGTGGGATTGGGGTGCCGCTGCAGGAGATCCACGGATGTCATGATCATACCCGGTGTGCAGAAACCGCACTGCAGTCCGTGGCATTCCTTGAAGCCTTCCTGTAATGGATGAAGTTCGCCATCCCTGGCAAGTCCCTCGATTGTGGTGATGACGCAATTATCAGCCTGAACGGCAAGCATGGTGCAGCTTTTTGTGGCTTTGCCATTGACCAGGATATTACAGGCTCCGCAGCTGCTGGTATCGCAGCCTACATGGGTGCCGGTTAATCGCAACACATCGCGCAGGTAATGCACCAGCAAAAGCCTGGGTTCAACGTTGTGGTTATACCTGGCACCGTTTACGGTTAAGGAAATGTTCATGCTCATTTGACCTGACAGTTTATATGGGTAATACAATATGTGATTGAACTATTTTGCCTGTTCTTTTTTTAATGCTGCTTCAAAGTTTGAAAAAAACTGGTTGGTGAGGGTATGGGAAACACCTCCCATCACCCTGTGGCCCATATGGCCTAACACACCGGTCAGCCTCACGTTTCCATCAAAGGAAATTTCTGTCTGGTTATCATTCACCGGCAGTAGCTCTATTTTTATGGCAGCATCGGCATTCCCGATCCTGCTATGCTGTTTTACCTTCAGCGTGAATCCTTCTTCTTCCCTGACATCTTCCATGTGGAGATCACCTGTAAAGGATCCGCTGACTGGTCCCATTTTAATTTCGAGAATTGATTTGAAACTATGGTCGCCCGTTTTTTCCAGCCTTGTTACCCCGGGAACTATGGAGGTGAGGGTATCTGTATCCATCAGCATTTTCCAGACCCTGGATGGGGTTGCATGAATAACATGTTTGCCGGTTAACTGCATAACAATTTTTATATGGCGCTAAACTGTACTTCGGGCAAAAGCAATGGAGGGAAATGATATCAGAGATAAGGTAAAGAAATTCTTTTATGGTAAAAAATAATTTTAAGCAAGCTGAAACAGTATATGATTACGGATTACGGATTGCGGATTGGAGACGAAATATGCGGATTGACGAATTGGCGAATTGGTAGATTTACGATTACAATTTGTACGTACAATTATCTCATTTTCACTGTCACATTATCGCACTGCCGCATTACCACATTAGTACTCCGAATGGTGACGCCATGCAGGTTGATCCACAAACACGCCTTCGGAATACAACTTCCATACCCCGCTCATGTCGCGCAGCTTGCTAACGGTGTCGCGTACATGCCGGGCGGCGAAATGGATATCCTCTTCCGTGGTAAACCTCCCCAGGCTGAACCTGAAGGAACTTTGTGCCAGCAGGTCACCCAGTCCCATGGCTTTCAGCACATGGCTGGGCTCCATGGAGGCCGAACTGCAGGCGCTTCCGGAAGATATGGCGATATGCTTGTGAAATGCCATTTTAAGGCTCTCCCCTTCCACATATCCAAAGGCGATATTGGTGACCTGGGGCAGCCTGTTTTTCGGGTATCCGTTAAGGTAAGTATCAGGGATGGCAAGCAGTTCTTTTTCCAGTTCATCCCGCATGCGCGAAAGCCTTTCCTGTTCCTGGGATAATTCCAGCCTGCAGATCGTACAGGCTTTTCCAAGCCCCACAATACCCGGCACATTCAGCGTGCCGCTCCTCATGCCCTTCTCATGCCCGCCGCCGTCCATCTGCGCAGTGAGTTTAACGGCCGGTGATTTCCGTCTTACATATAATCCGCCAACACCTTTCGGTCCGTACATTTTATGTGCACTGAAGGCCATCAGGTCAATACCATCATGGGTTACGTCAACAGGAATTTTTCCCACCGCCTGGGTGGCATCTGAGAAGAAAATAATTCCATGTTTCCTGGCTATCGCGCTGATTTCCTTCACCGGCTGGATAACGCCGGTTTCATTATTGGCATACATGATGGCAATAAGTATGGTGGCTGGGCCTTATGGCATCCTCCAATTGTTGCAGGTCAACCAGTCCGTTATGGTTGTACCGGCAGGTATGTAATTTCAGCACCTGATTTCTCAAGGTGTTTACAGGTATCCAGCACGGCTTTATGTTCGGTAAGGCAGGTGATGATATGATTGCCTTTCATCCTGTACCGGTCAAATACCCCCTTGATGGCCAGGTTATCACTTTCCGTAGCACCGCTGGTAAAAACAATCTCCTTGGGTTCAGCGCCAATTAATGCAGCAGTTTCTTCCCTGGCCTGGTCCACGGCATCCCTGGCTTCCCAGCCATATATATGGGCATTGCTGGCGGCATTGCCGAAATGATGGGTGAAGTATGGAAGCATGGCATCCAGTACCCTTGGATCCATGGGTGTAGTGGCATTATTATCGAGGTACACAGGATAGTTCATAAGGGCTTCCTTTTATCATATTAAAGGTAACTCAATTAAGAGATGATGCTTTATTTCAACCTTGTTAACGTGTATTCTTAACACAAAGGTATCGATGAAGAATGTGTGTTTTTTGTTAAACAATTAAAACAAAGAAATCAAAAAAGTGTTAGGTTAAATTTTATTATATGAATTGATACAGTTCAACTGTTGTTTAGTTCTTGTAATAGTATTAAATTGAAGTACTCCATGAAGGGTATGGAAAGAGCAGCTGATAGTAACGATTGCAGGTCATGCAGAAAGGTAAAAAAAACGAAGCAGCAACCCGTATGGCTGGCGGGTTTCCTGCTGGTCATTTTACCTAAATGTCCTTTTTGTGTGCTGGCTTATTCAAGCACCATCATGTTATGCGGAAAAGATGCCGTGACAAGTAAAACGAACCTTCATTATTCCGAAACAACAATCCTCTTCACTCTCGGGCTTTGCCTTGTAACGCTTGCCGGCATTGCATTTAACCGGCGTGACACCAGAACACTCTATGCCTTAGGGCTGGCCTTTGCCGGCAGTATCATGGCAACGCTGAGTGCCATGTACGGCGGCGGTGAATACCTGTATTATGCAGGCGTATTGCTGATTTTTTCGGGGGTGTGGATGAATGGAAGTTTGCTCTATGTGATCAGCAGGATAAGGAACAAAATAAAATCGCCTGCATATTAACGTATGCCGGTATAATGATACAAGTCACTGACCAATGGAAACCCTGATAAACACCAGATGATTTTTTGTTTTGAATTGATTGATTTCACTTAGAAAAATTTACACGTATGATTGCTCAGCCATTTCAGTACGAATCGCCGCGTACCATCGGAGATGCCATCTCCCTGCTGGAAAAGTATGGGGATGAGGCGAAGATCCTATCCGGCGGACACAGTCTCATTCCCATGATGAAGCTGCGTTTCGCATCACCCGAATACCTGATCGATATTAACGGTATACCGGGACTGTCCTACATTAAAGAAGAGAATGGGGTGGTAAAAATCGGCGCCCTCACCAGGGAAGCGGAAATTGAACATGCCGATTACCTCAAACAGCATTTTCCCATCTTCGCCGATGTTACCAAACTTATCGCTGATCCCCAGGTCCGCAATATGGGAACCCTTGGCGGGAACCTGGCACATGGTGATGCCGCCAATGATCACCCGGCAGTAATGCTCGCATTGCGGGCTACCATTGTTGCCACCGGACCCGGCGGCGAAAGGACCATCCCCATTGATGAATTTTTCTTCGGGTTTTACCAGACAGCGCTTCAGCCAAGTGAGATCCTTACTGCCATTGAATTCCCGGTGCCGCCAAAAGGGACCGGAAGCGCATACCATAAACTCGAACGGAAAGTAGGCGATTATGCCACTGCCGGTGTTGCCGTTCAAATTACCCTTGATATTAATGGTGTTTGCACACACGCGGGCATCGGGCTTACCAATGTTAATGCAACACCACTGAGGGCGGAAAGATCGGAACAGGCCATCCTGGGTAAACCTATTACGGAAGCCACCATCGCCGAAGCAGCGAAGTTTGCGTCGGAAGACTGCAATCCATCTTCCGACCTGAGGGGAAGTGAAGAGTATAAACGCGCCATGGTTGCCGTTCTGGTCAAACGAATGATCAATAAAGCCGTTGAAAGGGCAAAATCCTGATTTATTAACTGCATTAACTAAAACAGACATGAATAAAACAATAGTTGTCACTGTTAACGGTACCGCTCACACGCTGGAAGTGGAGCCTCGATTGCTGCTTGTCCACATGATCCGTGAAGTACTCAACCTCACAGGTACGCATATCGGATGCGATACCAGCAGTTGCGGCGCATGCACCGTATTGCTCGACGGTAAATCCGTGAAATCATGCACCGTCCTGGCCGTTCAGGCAAATGGTAAATCCGTTTCCACCATAGAAGGGGTTTCCGCCGAAGGCGAATTCAATTCACTGCAGGAAGGTTTCAAGGAAAACCACGGGCTACACTGCGGTTTCTGCACACCGGGCATGATCATGCGCTCCACCGAGCTGCTGGCGAACAACCCGAATCCCACGGAAGAGGAAATTCGCTGGGGAATTTCGGGTAACCTTTGCCGTTGTACCGGATATAATAATATCGTGAAGGCGATACAGTATGCCAGCGCCAAAAACCGTGGCGTGGAAACGGCATCAACTGAACCCCAGTTCGTATAGTACATTCATTAACAACACTTCAAATCCCCAATACAATGATTCAGTGTAAAACATCCAAAGCCATCAGCGGAATGGGCCATTCCATGAAAAGAAAGGAAGACGCCCGTTTCCTGCAGGGCAAGGGCAATTATGTAGATGATATCAAATTGCCGGGCATGCTCTATATGGATATCGTAAGAAGCCCCTATGCATATGCAAAAATTAAAAGCATCAACAGCGAAGCAGCGTTGAAAGTTCCCGGTGTTGTTGCGGTAATTACCGGTAAGGACCTCGAAAAATATAATCTTCACTGGATGCCCACGCTAATGTCTGATACGCAGATGGTATTGCCTATCAGATACCGTCATGTACCAGGCCCAGGAAGTAGCCGCAGTCATTGCCACCAGCCGTTATGCCGCCCGCGACGGCAGGGAAGCGGTGAGGGTTGAATATGAACCGATGAAAGCGGTTATCGATCCGTTCAAATCAATGGATCCCGGAGCGCCTGTATTGCGTACCGATAAACCGGGTAAAAAAGACAATCATATCTGGCACTGGCAGGTGGGCGATAAGGAAAAGACAGAAAAAGTATTTGCTACTGCTGATGTGGTGGTGAAACAACAAATGCATATTCCGCGTATCCATGTTGCTTCCATTGAAACCTGCGGATGCGTGGCCGATTACGACAAGGTGAAACATCACCTGACCATGTACATGACCACGCAGGCGCCACATGCCATTCGCACGGTGATTGCGCTTGTAGCGGGTCATGTTGGACTGAGTGAAGAAAGGATCCGTGTAGTATCTCCTGATATTGGTGGAGGTTTTGGCGGAAAGGTTCCCGTATATCCTGGTTATGTAATCGCCATTGCCGTTTCATTCCTGGTGGGCAAACCCGTAAAATGGATTGAAGACAGGAGCGAGAACCTGCAGGCAGATTCCTTTGCGCGTGATTATCATATCACTGCGGAAATGGCAGGGACAAAAGACGGTAAGATCCTGGCAACAAGATTTAAAGTGCTGGCTGATCATGGGTATACCGATGCATCAGCCAATCCATCCAAATTTCCTACCGGTATGTTCTCCATAGGAACAGGATCCTATGATTATGATACCGCATTTATGGAGGCTGATGCAGTTTACACCAATAAACCCCCCGGAGGTGTTGCATATCGTTGTTCCTTCCGCGTTACAGAAGCCGTTCATGCCATTGAAAGGATGACGGATATTTTCGCCCTGAAGATAGGTAAGGATCCGGCACAACTGAGGTTCGACAACTTCATCAAAAAAGAAGACTTCCCCTGGAAATCGCCAACCGGCTGGACTTATGACAGCGGTGATTACCATGCCGGCTTGAAGAAAGCGATGGAAGCTATCGGATATGATGAGTTAAGAAAAGAACAGGCAGAGAAAAGAAAGAAAGGTGAACTGATGGGTATCGGCATTTCCACATTTACAGAAATCGTTGGTGCAGGTCCTTCCAAAGATTTCGATATCCTCGGCATTAAAATGTTCGACAGTGCAGAGATCCGTGTACACCCTACCGGAAAAGCCATCGCCAGGTTCGGCACAAAATCACAGGGACAGGGACACGAGACCACCTATGCACAGATCATTGCCGAAGAACTGGGTATTCCTGCAGAAAATATCCAGATCGAAGAAGGAGATACGGATACGGCACCATACGGACTGGGAACATATGCTTCCGGAGTACGCCCACTGCAGGTGCTGCCGCTGCTGTTGCTGCGCGCAAACTGCGCGACAAGGCAAAGAAAATTGCCGCCTACCTGCTCGAAGTCAGTGAAGATGACCTGGAATGGGAACCCGGTAAATTCTTTGTAAAGGGTGCTCCCGAGAAAGCAAAGACCATACAGGAACTGGTGTTTGCCGCATATACCAATTTCCCGCAGGGAATGGAAGCAGGATTTGAAGCAACACATTATTATGATCCGCCAAATCTTACCTTCCCCTCAGGCGCTTATATCTGCGTGGTGGACATTGATAAGGAAACCGGTGGGATACATGTGCGCCGTTTCGTGGCTATCGATGATTGCGGGCATATCATTAACCCGATGATCGTTCAGGGACAGGTACATGGCGGACTTACACAGGGCATTGCTCCTGCCATGTATGAAGAACTGATCTATGATGAAGACGGAAATATCCTGAATGGCACGTTGATGGATTACCTGGTACCTACTGCCGTGGAATCGCCCAGCTGGGAAACCGGCCATGTGGTAACGCCATCACCCCATCATCCTATCGGTGCAAAAGGTGTTGGTGAATCTCCTACCGTAGGAGCGCCTCCGGCCATTGCCAATGCCATTGTGGATGCCTTATCACCATATGGCATTACACACCTGGATATTCCCATCACGCCATTTAAAGTATGGAAAGCCCTGAAGGAGAAAGGTGTAGTGTAAGAATCATTTTTAAATTAATGTATTATGACAACGACAATAACAAAGAGTTTCCATGTTGATCATTCCGTTGATGAAACATGGGCAAACCTTACCGATCCGTATAAAGTGGTGGTTTGTGTGCCCGGCGCTTCACTTACATCACAGGTGGATGAGAACAATTACAAAGGTGAGGTTGAACTGAAAGTGGGACCGGTGAAATCAAAATATGACGGACTGGTTACCTTCCTGGAGCGCGATGCAGCCGCAAAGAAAATGGTGCTGAAAGGCATGGGGACGGATGTAAAAGGTAAGGGAGGAGCCGAAATGAACATGACCGGGCAGCTCACAGAAAAAGACGGGGGCACTGATGTAAATGTTACCATGGATATCAATATCACGGGTATGCTTGCCCAGTTTGGTTCCAGGCTTATCAACGATGTTTCCAACCAGGTCATCGATCAGTTTGTAAATAATTTTAAAAACCAACTGGCCGGACAGGAAGTAAACAGCACGCTGAGTGCAGGTTCACTGGTTGGCGGAATGGTGAAAGGTATTTTTGGAAAAAAATAAACAATTGCAATCATTCAACGACCCATCGGCGATAATCAGTGCGCTGGAAAAATATCAGTATGTAGCGGATGAAGATCTCGCCACGGCGTTGTTTCTATTGCTGAAACTGCAGAAGCCTCTTTTAATAGAAGGCCCTCCGGGAGTAGGTAAAACCGAGATCGCCCTGGCCCTTTCCCAGCTGCTGGAAACAAAACTCATACGCCTGCAGTGTTACGAAGGACTTGATGTGAATGCAGCGGTGTATGAATGGAATTACCAGAAGCAGTTGCTTGGCATTAAATTGCAGGAAGGTTCAGGGCTTTCCGTAGAAGAAAAAGAGAAACATATCTTCGGTCATGATTATTTACTGCAGAGACCGCTGTTGCAATCAATCATGTCAGAAGACCAGTCGCCCGTTCTGCTGATCGATGAACTCGACAGGTCAGATGAGGAGTTTGAAGCATTCCTGCTGGAACTTTTATCGGCTTTCCAGATCAGTATACCGGAAATCGGGACGATCAGGGCAAAATTCAAGCCTTACGTCATACTAACGTCGAACCGTACACGTGAATTGAGCGATGCCCTGAAGAGGCGCTGCCTTTATCACTGGATCGATTATCCTTCTGCGGAAAAGGAAATGCGGATTGTCAGGAAAAGGCTTCCGGGGATTGAGGAACATTTGCTGCAGCAACTGGTCAAATGGGTTCAGCATTTCCGGCAGCAGAAACTGTCGAAGACGCCTGGCGTTTCTGAAACGATCGATTGGGCAGAATCAATGATGGCACTGGGTTACCGGGAAGTGAACAGGAAATCATTTGATCAAACGCTTGGTGCTGTGCTCAAATCAGAAGCAGATATCGGCCAGGCCAGGATGGATGCTGTGGAATACTTTAAATGAAAACCGATGGTGAACCAGGCTTTTGCGGCGGGAAGCATTACAGAAAGCATTGTATCCTTTTCACGGTATGTCCGTCATCACGGGCTTAACGTGGGCATCCAGGAAACGCAGGATGCGCTTGTCGCAGCGGCTGAACTGGTGGCCCGGCCATCAGCATTCAGGATGGCATTAAAGACGATCTTCTGCACTTCGCCTGAAGAGCGGCTGATCTATGAACGGCTGTTCGAAAATTTCTGGAATACCAATCCCCTTGACCTGGAAGAAACAAAAAGCAGGACAAAAATCCAGGGGCTTGTAGATAAGAAAACAAATGCTTCGCTGGTGATGCTGGGAAAAGGTAAAACACCTGAAGTATCTGAAGAAGTGAAGCAGGTATCAGGGGCCAATGAGCAGGAGAGGCTGAAAAAGACTGATCTTTCGATGATCAGGGATACAGATGCTGAAGAACTGGAAAAGATTGCAAAAAAACTATTCCGCGAAATGTCGCTCCGCTTGCGGAGAAGGCTGAAAGATAATCGTCGAAGGGGACAGGTTAACCTTCGCCGCACCATCCGGAACAGCATGGGATACGGAGGGGAGCCGCTGGATATTTACCGAAAGGCACAGTTGCCCAAAAAACAGCGCCTGGTGGTTTTACTGGACGTTAGCGGATCGATGGATAAGTATAGTTTTTACCTGATGCGTTTTATCTGTGCATTAAAGGAAAATTTCCGCCAGATGGAGGCTTTTGTATTCAGCACTTCGCTTATACGTATCAGTAAGGCCCTGCAATACAACCGTCTCGACCTGGTACTGGAAACCATTTCAGACCAGGCAGATAACTGGTCGGGCGGAACAAAGATCGGCGCATCCCTGGAAGAGTTTACAAGCCATTATGGCCGGCTGATGCTGAACGGGTCGCCGGTGGTGCTGATACTGAGCGACGGACTGGAAACGGGCGATACGAACCTGTTGAGAAAGGAGATGATCAAAATTCAGCGAAGGTCAAGAAAACTGGTCTGGCTGAATCCATTAAAAGGAATGCGTGGGTATGAACCCATTGCATCCGGCATGCAGTCGGCCCTTCCTTCCATCGATCATTTTATATCGGCACATAACCTGGAAAGCCTGATGGAACTGGAAAATATCCTGGAGAATGCGTAGGCTGATCCGGGAAGGTGAAGTGATTTTGGAAAATAAAATAGAAAATGCTTAATCAACAATACCTGGATAAATTACTTGACCTGCAGAAAAAGGCGGAGCCTTTTGCCATGGCTATTGTGGTAAGGCGTGAAGCCCCCAGTTCAGGAAAATTGGGTGATAAGGCGGTGATTAATAAATTCGGGGAAATCTTCGGATGGGTAGGAGGCGGATGTGTAAAAGCCATCATGATCAAGGAAGCCGAAGATGCCATGAAAACCGGTAAGGCAAGGCTGGTAATCATCGGCAAATCATTATCAAATTCAAAATGCGGCGATGTAATGGAATATAAAATGACCTGCCAGAGCGATGGAACCGTTGAGGTATTCATTGAGCCGGTATTACCGCAACCCCATCTCGTGGTGATGGGTAAAACTGCCATTGCAAAAGCATTGGCAAAGATAGCCAGGGCTGCAGGATACAGGGTAACAGCGGTAGCACAGGAAGCAAAACCAGACACCTTCGGACAGGTTGATGAACTGATCACACAGCTTAAACTTGACCAGGTAAAGACAACCCCATGCATCTGCCATCGTTGTGATCACACAGGGCGAACAGGATGAAGCCGCACTTGAACAGGCCATAAAAAAACAAAATGGCTACCTTGGTTTTGTGGCAAGCCAGAAGAAGAAAACGGCCGTTTTTTCATACCTTAAAGATGCTGGCATCGACAGCAGTTTATTAGACAGGATCAAATCACCGGCAGGCCTGGATATCAATGCCAAAAAGCCTGAAGAAGTGGCGATCAGCATACTCGCCGAAATGATACAGGAACAGCATAAGAATCCATCGGGGTTAGCATTCTCTGCCTTTGATGAAACAAGGCAGGAAGCAGGCAAACCAAAATTCTATATAAACCCTGTCTGTGGCGTACCCGTGGATATGGAAAACCCGAAACATGTGGAAGAATATGGCGGGGAAAAAGTATATTTCTGTTGTGACGGATGCTGGGTGAAATTTAAACAGGAACCCGGGAAGTACATGAAACAATGAAAGAATTAAAAGACATAGTCAAAGCATATGATATTGCCGTTGTCAGAGGGAAAACAATCCGCACTGGCCACGGTGGTGCACCTGGAAGGATCATCTTACAGGAGGCCCGGGGCACGTATGCTGATCACGGACGACGGACAACTAACGGGGGCGATTAGTGGCGGTTGCCTGGAAGGCGATGCTTTGCAGAAGGCATTGCTGGTGATGGTGCAAAAGAAAGCCAGGATCGTAACCTATGACACCATGGATGAGGATGAAGCCACGCTTGGGGTCGGACTGGGATGCAATGGTGTGATCCAGGTATTGATTGAACCCATCGATCCAATGGATCCTGATAACCAGATCAGTTTTCTGCGGCAGGTTGTGGCAGAACGGCAAAAGTCCGTGCTGGTCACCATCTTTTCCCTTGACGATAAAAAAGCAGATCAGAAAGGCACAAGCCTGTTGATGGAAGAGAATGGCGGTACCAGGAACACATCCATCGATACGCATCTTCTGCAGCACCTGAAAGAAGATGCTTCATCAACATTGGCTCAGCAAAGATCATCGTTCAGGAACTACATATCGGAAAACATAAACCTCACCGCATTTATAGAATATATTCCGCCGGTAATTTCCGTTGTGGTCATTGGTGCAGGCAATGATGTTTTTCCCCTGGTGGATATGGCTGAAATCCTGGGTTGGGATACCAGGGTGGTGGATGGCCGCGCGAGCTATGCGAGCAGGGACAGGTTTGCGAAATCCTGCCAGGTGCTGGTGTCAAAACCTGAAAATGTGCTGGATCAGATACCCGTTGACCAGTATACCGTATTCCTGCTGATGACGCATAATTACAACTATGACCTGGCCATGTTAAGGGCATTGCTGCGAAAGAAGCTGATGTATATTGGTGTACTCGGGCCAAAAAAGAAGCTTGACAGAATGCTGAATGATTTGAAAACGGAAGGCATCCAGCCCACTGAGGAGCAGATGTCCTTTGTTTATGGTCCGGTTGGCCTGGATATTGGCGCTGAAACTGCCGAAGAAATTGCTCTGTCCATCATTGCTGAAATTAAAGCAGTGTATTCCGGTAAAAACGGGCAGTCACTCAGGTTGTCAGACGATGTGATACATTCGCGTGAAGACACCAGGATACTGGAGAAGAAAATACAGTGAAAGAAGCCCATTCACATATCATGAATTGTGCGGTCATTATCCTGGCTGGCGGGAAGTCTGCCAGGCTTGGTAAAGCCAAGCAGTTATTACCTTACGGAGATAAAAATCTCCTGCAGCACGCTGTAGATACGGCAATAGAGACAGGGATGGAGCCAGTTATTGTGGTGCTTGGAGCAAGGGGGGATATTATTTCAAAGTCATTAACAGGAATGCCGGTGAAAATTGTCGTAAATAGTGCATGGGAAGAGGGAATGGCTTCGTCAATCAGGTGCGGAATAAATGAACTGTTGCATCATTATCCACAGACGGATGGCGCAATCATCATGGTTTGTGACCAGCCATTTGTAAGTGCAGGATTGCTGGATTCTTTGCTGGAAACACAGCATGAAACAGGAAAACCAGTGGTTGCCGCGACTTATGAAGGCATAAATGGAACGCCGGTGTTGTTTCACCGGAAAATCTTTTCGTCACTGATGGAACTGAAGGGCGACAAGGGTGCGAGAAAATTCCTGGGAGAACATCCCGAATGGGTAGCCACGGTTTCATTCCCCGAAGGGAAACTGGATATTGATACGGAAACAGATTATGAGAACCTTCAGCAATGGAAAAAAAATCCGGCCACATGATTACAGATTCATTTAACAGGGTACATAATTATCTTCGGATATCCCTTACCGATAACTGCAATCTCCGGTGCTTTTACTGCATGCCGGAAGAGCATTATGAATTTACTCCTCCCCAGCGCTTAATGCAGCTGGATGAAATACTCACCCTGTCCAAAATTTTTGTAGACCTTGGCGTCAATAAGATCAGGCTTACCGGTGGCGAACCACTGGTCAGGAAAGATGCAGGTGCGATCATACTTGCTTTATCAAAATTGCCGGTTAAACTCACCATGACAACCAATGCAACCAGGCTGCATGATTTTGCGGATATACTGGAGGAAGCGAAAATGCATTCACTGAATATAAGCCTGGATACGCTTCAGCCTGAAAAGTTCAACCTGATCACCAGGCGGAACCAGTTTGATACGGTGTATAATAATATCATGATGATGATCAGCAGGGGCTTTCATGTGAAAGTAAACGTTGTGGTGATGAATGGAATGAATGACCATGAGCTTAATGATTTTGTGGAATGGACAAAGGATGTACCTGTGCATGTACGATTCATTGAATTCATGCCGTTCAGCGGAAACCGCTGGACCAGCAACAAGGTTTTCACCTGGCAGCAGATGATGGAGGTTATAGAACAGAAGTATGAGGTAGAAAGGCTTGAAGATGAGGTTCATGATACCGCAAAAAAGTATACTGTCAAGGGCCATAAGGGAACCTTTGCAGTCATCAGTACCATGAGTGCGCCATTCTGCAGCGGATGCAACAGGATCAGGTTAACGGCGGATGGCAAAATAAAAAATTGCCTTTTCTCGAAGGAAGAGTCTGACCTGTTGTCGGCTATGCGTCGGGGTGAGGATGTGGAACCCCTGATCAGGAAAAATATCCTGGCAAAGGAAAAAGCATTGGGCGGTCAGTTCACTACAGACTTTGCCCACCTTCATGCGGAAGATCTTGCCAACAGGAGCATGATCTCGATAGGGGGATAAGATAAGTAATGGCCTGAAAGATTTATCATTATTAGCTTTATCGCCTAATTTCAACCATCTTATTGTACAGGTGTATGATTTCAGTTGCAGAAGCCAAACAATTCATAAGTGAACATTCCTTTGAATTAACTGCGGAGAAAGTCCCTCTGTCGCAGGTATGCGGACGTGTACTTGCCGCCGATGTATTTGCAGCGGTAGATATTCCCAACTATCCCCAGTCATCCATGGACGGGTATGCGATTAATTATGCCGACTGGAAAAAATCCGGCGACCTGGCCCTGGTTGGTGAAATGGCGGCAGGCAGTAATGTGGAAACGATATTAAAGCCGGGATCTGCGGTACGGATTTTTACCGGCGCTGCAGTTCCTGATGGAGCAGATACCGTAGTGATACAGGAAAAATCACTGGTAAAGGATGGCTTTTTGAAAATACTGGATGAACAATTAAAAGAAGGAGATAATGTGCGGCTGAAAGGATCGGAAATTTCATCCGGTTCACTGGCCCTTGCTAAAGGGCATAGGATTAGTCCGCCTGCTATTGGATTTCTTGCAGGTTTTGGCATTACGGAACTAAGCCTTTACCGTGATCCGGTAGTGAGTATAATTGTAACGGGTAATGAATTGCAGGAACCGGGAAAGCCATTACGTTATGGACAGGTGTATGAATCGAATTCATTTGCTTTGCGTGCAGCATTAAAAGAGGCCGGGATTGAAAGGGTTGAAGTGTGCCAGTCGGGCGATGAACTGGAGGAACTTACCGGTACGCTGGCCCGTTGCCTGGAGTCATCAGATATGGTATTACTGACAGGAGGGGTAAGTGTCGGGGATTATGATTTTACCCTGAAAGCAGCGGCTAATTGTGGTGTAGAAACGATCTTTCATAAGATCAGGCAAAAACCCGGAAAGCCCATTTTTTTTGGAAAGAAGGACAGGCAGCTGATTTTCGGTTTACCGGGAAATCCGGCTTCAGTGCTGACCTGTTTTTATGAATATGTTTGTATTGCGCTGGAAAAGATGACTCATCGTCGGGCTACTTTAAGAACAAGTTTACTGCCATTATCGGGTGCATATAAAAAGCCTGCGGGATTAACCCATTTCCTGAAAGGATTTCATGATGGGCATTCCGTAACGGTGCTGGATGCGCAGGAATCATACCGTTTGCATTCCTTTGCCAGGGCCAATTGCCTTATACAGGTAAATGAAGAAACAACAGCCTGCCATCAGGGGGAATTGGTGGAAGTGCATCTTTTGCCCGGATAAAACAAACTGATGGACAGTAATATTATTTTTTATTTCCTGCTTTTCATTGTAGCCTTCCTGTATTCATCGGTTGGCCATGGTGGTGCCAGCGGATATCTTGCCCTGATGGCCATTTATGGATTTGCCCCTGATGTCATGAAACCAACGGCTTTGCTGTTAAACCTTTTTGTAGCGGGCACATCATTCATACAATTTTACAGGGGCAAACATTTCAACTGGAAAATATTCCTGCCCCTTGCCCTGGCTTCCATTCCCATGGCCTTTTTGGGAGGTACCCTGTCTATCGATAGTCATATATATAAAAAAATACTGGGGGTATTGCTGCTATTTCCCGTGACAAGGTTTCTGTTTATGAATAAGCAGGACAATGTTGAGCAAAAACCATCCAACACGGTATTGTCCGTTTTTATAGGCGCTGCCATCGGTTTGCTTTCTGGCATGATCGGTATTGGTGGCGGAATTATTTTATCGCCCATCCTGATCCTCCTGCACTGGACAAACCAGAAACAGACGGCTGCCATCAGTGCCCTTTTCATTTTTGTTAATTCTGTTGGCGGACTGGCGGGACAGTTTTCAAAAGGCATCCAATTCAGCGCATCGATGTACATTTATGTTGTGATAGCTTTTGCCGGCGGACTGGCCGGGGCTTATTTCGGGTCCCTGAAATTTTCGCAGGACTGGCTGAAGAAAATCCTGGCGCTGGTATTACTGCTGGCATCGTATAAGTTATTATTTACGGGTGCCTGATTTTCAGGTGACGATTATTGATAAATCATAAATAATGGCAGACGAAATAAATATCATATTATTCGGACAACTTGCGCAACTGGCAGGCAAGGATCGTATCATGCTTTCCGGGATAAACGACACATTGCAGTTAAGGGAAGAAGTTAATGAATTGTTTCCGGCCCTGCAGAATATAGATTACGCTATTGCGGTGGAGAAAAAAATCATGCATGAAAATGCCATGGTGGCAGATGGTCAGACTGTTGCTTTGCTGCCGCCGTTTAGCGGAGGATAGTTGGTTGACGGTTGACGGTTGACGGTTGAGAGTTGAGGGTTATACTTGCAGACTAGAGACTTTAGACGAGAGACTAGAGTTGATCAAAAAAATGAAGAATTGAAAAATGCTGGGAGATCAGGAATATAAGCGTTATGCAAGGCAGGTGGCCTTAAAAGATTTTGGTGCGAAGGCCCAGGAAAAATTACTGTCGTCAAGTGTGCTGGTCATTGGTGCGGGTGGATTGGGTTGTCCGGCCCTGCTGTATTTAGCTGGTGCAGGTATTGGCCGGATCGGCATTGTGGACCACGATGTGGTTTCATTAAGCAATCTTCACCGGCAGGTGCTATTACAAGGTTTCGGATATCGGGAAACTCAAAGTTGAATGTGCTGCCGATACATTGCTTGCATTGAATCCCGGAATAGAGATCAGCAAATTCCCTTTTTCTTTAACCACGGAAAATGCGTTTGAGCTGATATCCGGTTTTGATGTGATCATTGACGGAACGGATCATTTCTCCACGAGGTATATGATCAATGATGCATGCGTATTGCTGGGCAAGCCCCTGGTGTATGGTGCGGTATCAGGGTTTGAGGGACAGGTATCGGTTTTTAATATGAAAGATTCGACAGGTCTAAGGTCAGTTCATTACCGCGATCTTTTCCCGCAACCTCCGCAGGAAGAACTGATCCCCAATTGTGAAGAAGCCGGGGTACTGGGTGTACTGCCGGGTATCATTGGTACGATGCAGGCGAATGAAGCCATTAAGATCATTGCTGGTATCGGAAAGCCATTGGCCAATCAACTCATGACTTATAATGCACTGAACAGTGAGGTCTTTAGTTTTGAAATTCCATTGTCTTCCAGGGCTAAGTCGTTCATGCCAAAGTCAAGGGAAGAATTTGAAATGAAGGATTATATACTTGAATGTGCTGATCCGTCCAGGGCAATCTTTACGATTGATATTGACAACTTTTGAAAAGCGGAGGGCTAATGATAATGTCATCGTTGTGGATGTCAGGGAAGCAGGAGAGTTGCCTGAAGTAAAAGAATTCAGTCATATACAGATTCCATTATCCCGGTTAAAAGATGAAATGGATATGCTGCAAGAAGAAACCATCATTACTTTTTGCCAGGTGGGGCAACGCAGCCTCATCGCTGCCCGTGCATTGGCAGACCATTTTGGCGACAGGAAAAAAGTGTATAGCCTTGGCGGTGGTATTGTTAACTGGAAAAAATCTTTAGCACATGAAGGAGAGAAAGCCTAAAAATATTTTTGTTCAGGGCCCGGTACTGTCTTCATTTATTGCCGACAGCATCCAGAAACACAGTACTAAAACGGATATTGGTGCGCATAGTATTTTCCTGGGACAGGTTCGTTCGGATGACATTGAAGGTAAAAAAGGTAGCGGGGATTGAGTATACATCCTATGAGGATATGGCCCTCGAAAAAATGCATGAGATCAGGGAGGATATATTTGCGAAATATGATCTAACCTGTATGCATGTTTACCATAGTCTTGGCCTGGTAAAGGCCGGTGAGATCTGCCTCTTTGTTTTTACATCTTCCAGACACCGCAAAATAGCCATTGATGCCTGTGAGGAGACAGTCGAAAGGATCAAGGCTGAATTACCCGTGTGGGGTAAGGAATGTTTCGAAGATGACAGTTTTCAGTGGAAAGTTAACCAGTAGTACAAAGTCGCGGGGAGTACATCAGGGTGCAGTAAGTAAGTCGCGGGGAGTACACAAGAATGCATGAAGTAGGTAAGACGCAGGGAGTATCTGTTAATTACTCTTCTGGCTTTACATGTTACGGCTTTATCAGTAATCCTGTAATGATAGCCAGTGCAATACTCATCAATGTACCGATGACCAGGTATTCGGTTTTGATTTCCTGCCGGTCTTTTTCGCTGAAACGGATAATTCCTTTGGCAGCAACAAGTAATCCAATAGCGGAGTACTCTCCGTATAAAACGAATACCAGGATAATGATTCGTTCCACTATGCCGATCCACTTGCCGGCACTGGCCAGGTTTTCTGCTTCCGGAAGTTTGTCGCGCCATTGTTTTGTCAGCTGGCCGATTAAAATACCTGCAGGTGTTGTGAGAAATATTACAGCGGTCAGTTTTTTCCAGATGGCCGGATCATCTTTAACCTGTTGCCAGGCTCCTGTTATATCATTCCATGAAAGGAAGGTAAAATAGGTACAGCCAATCAATACAACAAGGTGTAAAAACTGGTCAATAAGGAAATACGTGGATGTTTGTTTTCTATATGATTTCCATGCATCAATGAGGATATGTGTGAACATGATTACAACCGCTGCCAGCCAGTAATGAAACCCGGTAATGATAAAAGCCAGTGCCCCGGTGATTAAACCATGCAGGTACAACTTCGGTGAAGCAAAATGTTTATTATTCCGGTCATCTACCCAACTCCTCGGTTGCAGGATAAAATCCGTGACCAGGTGCGATAAAATAAGTTTTGTAAGCCAGAGGGATGCTTCAGTCATACCAATAGATTGATGATATTTTCATATCGTTGTAACAGCTTTTCTATTTCAGGCCACCTTCCGGCAGTCATGCGCTGGTGAATGGTGCTTTTTGTTTTTTTTAGTTTCCTGGCCACCGCTTTTTGCATTTCTCCTTTCAGCAATTCAAGTATCACTTCGGCCTGTTTTCCTGTCATGCCATCAAAAATAGCATTTATGTAATCGGCAATCACCTGCATACCCTCATCAGCGAGCGGGTTGCTGACGGCAATGGCAAGCCTTTGTTCCGTTTTTGAGATGTTGTCGAAGCGGCGCCCTGATAAAATGAATGCTTCTCCTCTTGCGGTTTTCAATGACCTGACCGGGATGCTTACCTGCCCTAACCCGATACTGATCCTGACATCGGTGGAAAAAGTATTTTCATCCCTGGATAAACTTACAGCGATTGCCCTGGCCATTAATGACAGCCTGAGGGCCTGCTTTGGCTCCTTGATATATGCCTGGAAGCTGTCGCCCCGGAAAAATTCCATTTTATGGTCAGTAAATACATTCGCGTAAGTGAATTGGCCAGTTTTTTCTCACTGGCCTCATTCAGCATGGTGGAATTCACAATATCACCGGTTAGTACAGCCTGCAGCATGTGATTTATATATTGAGTATGAATATACGAATTTACTAAAAATTCGTATAAAAATACGAACTTATTAAAAAATTCGTATAATAAATACAAACCAGGACAAAATTCGGTAAAAGAGCCGAACGGTGGTAAACCACATTAATATAAAAAGGGAAGCCATAGTTTGTACAGGTGGGGTCAAATCCCTACTTTTGCTGCCCCGTTCGGGAAGTAGCGCAGGCCGGTAGCGCACCTGGTTTGGGACCAGGGGGTCGCAGGTTCGAATCCTGTCTTCCCGACAATAAGAAAGAGTAAACTTAATTGTTTACTCTTTTTTATTATGACCGGTAGCGCATGGCGCTTTGGCGCCAGGGCTTATTTGTTTGTCCTATAATCCTACTCATTCATTTTCATTGTTGTTTGTCTTTAACTGACAGAAATTTCTTTTCGTCTTCGGTTCTTGGATTTCCAGCGCTGTTAGGCTGCCCTTTACCTGTACTAATCAGTTTGTGCAAACTGTTGTTTATATAATTGCTCCATGCGCCTCTGCAGATATTATAACACTCATATTCGGGAACTAAACCGATATGAGTGAAACGGATTTGAGTTTTGTTATCCTGTTTTGAGATTTCAAAACTGATTTTAGTGCCTGTCCATTCGCTTTTATCTTTCGTGAAATTAAAATAGTTTTCCATCACCAGCCAAACAACTTTTTTGCCAGGAATGACTTCTGTTAATTTCATCCGGCAACGATGGTTGTCTTCAAAATGATATGTAAACTCTTCATTGAGTTTATCTGTGCTGCCTTCAATTTCTTCTGACCACCATCCGCGTACATTATTAATGGCATTGAATGCTTCTTCCGGTGTTTGGTCCACTATGATGGTTGTGGTAAAATCTGATGTTGTCATTTTCTTTGAGATTTTGGAAAATTTACAAATTCAATATTCATGAGATAAAATTAGGATCTTAGTTTGGAAGTAACAGGGTATAAAATGGACCATTTATTAAGTAAACACCTTGGTGTAACAAATCCCTTGCATACCTTTAAATCATAAACCCGAAGGCACTGAATGACAAATGATATCACCAACAATAGTTCATCCAATAAAAGCTACCTCATACTCATCCTGGGCCTGCTTACCGCCATCGGTCCATTTTCCATAGATATGTACCTGCCGGCATTCCCGGACATTGCAAGAAGCCTGCACACTGATGTTGCGCAGGTGATGTTATCGTTGTCCAGCTTTTTCATCGGTATATCTGCAGGGCAATTGATCTATGGCCCGCTGCTGGAACGTTTTGGCAGGAAAAAACCTTTGTATGCCGGACTTTGCATTTACATCCTGGCTTCCATCGGTTGTGCCATGGCCGTATCCGTAGAGGCATTGATACTATTCCGGCTGTTGCAGGCTTTAGGCGGTTGTGCAGGCATGGTTGCAGCACGTGCCATAGTGCGGGACCTGTTTGAAGTGAATGATAATGCCAAAGTATTTTCGACACTGATGCTTGTAGTTGCCGTGTCTCCCATCATTGCGCCTACTTTCGGGGGCTATGTTACGGCTGCATTGGGCTGGCGATATGTTTTCGCAATGCTGATTGTTGTGGGCATAATCATAATCCTGGGGGTATATTTTTTTCTTCCGGAAAGCAAAAAGCCTGATCCTGCTTTTTCACTGAAGCCTGGCGCTATCCTGAAAATATTTTCCGGTATCATAAGACAACCCCAGTTTTACATCTATGCATTAACGGGAGCTGTTTCCTATGCGGGACTGTATGCATATATCAGCGGCTCACCTTACGTTTTTATGGAAATTTTCAAAGTGAATGAAAAACAGTATGGGTGGATATTTGCCCTTATCGCGACGGGCATCATCGGCGCCAGCCAGGTAAACAATATGGCATTGAAGCGTTTTTCCAGTGAACGTATTATTAAAATCGCATTGGGCTTTCAAAGTACAATAGGGATCATGCTGGTTGTACTCACCTGGCTTGGCTGGAGCGGACTTTTCACGACGATTTTTTTAATCTTTCTTTTCCTTTGCTGCCAGGGTTTTATCTTTCCCAATTCATCAGCACTTACTTTAGCAAGATTTGGCCATAATGCGGGCAGTGCTTCAGCGCTGATGGGCGCCATTCAGATGAGCATTGGGGCCCTGGCTTCCGCGATGGTAAGTTTTTTTAAGAACGATAGTCCAATGCCCATGACTGCTGCGATGGCCTGCTCTTCTATAACTGCATTGCTTATTTTCTACCGGGGCCGAAAAGTTAATGTGGAGAAAGCAAGCCTGGAAACAGTTGAGGAAGAAGATGTGGAGATGATCAGTACGCTTTGATGTTTATGTGAATGTATTAATAATATGGTAATATATTTATTGTTTATTTTTCTATAACCCTGTGCCAAAATTCAGCCTGCAATTATGAGTAACACAATTTCCAGCAAACTAAGAGACCGATGTGAAGGTATATGTGAACTTTGTACTTCAGAAAAGGCTACCACGGCGTATGCAGTGAGCCCGAAAAATAATGATGCCATTGAAAACGAAGTGGCCCTTTGCGATACCTGTCTTTCTTTACTGGAAGATAGAAATTCTTCGCAGCACTGGCAGTGCCTTGCGGGAAGTATCTGGAATACGGAACCGAGTGTCCAGGCATTAAGTTACCGGATACTTTATGGAAACAAGGGCCAGGACTGGGCAGATGACATACTGAATTCCGTTGAACCGGATGAGGAAGTCATTAACTGGGCACTTAGTGCCTACCAGGTGCAGGAAGTGCATAAAGATAGTAATGGCACGGTGCTGGCTAATGGTGACACTGTAGTACTGACACAGCAATTAAATGTAAAGGGTGCCAACTTCATGGCGCCTAAAGGGGCTATTGTCAGGAAGATCAGGCTGGTTCCGGAAAATACCGGGCATATCGAAGGCAAAATAAATGACCAGACGATTGTGATCCTGACAAAGTTCGTACGCAAATCCCAGTAAGGACAATCTGATTGGGGGTAATTTCATAGTAATGCAATGAAGGTTTCATTGCGTTGCTGATTATGAAATGCATTGAATCTTCCAAATGGAAAAACAAGATGCCATTGACATATTTTCCGCCGCCGTTAATGCGGTTCAGCCTGCTGCCTTGTTGCGGGAATGGCTGACGGTTAATGAAGATTCAATAACCATTGCCAGGCAATCGATTCCCAAATCCTCCATCAAAAAGATATATGTCATCGGGGCCGGAAAGGCTTCCGCAGCGATGGCTGCCGAGACTGAAAAAATCCTGGGTAATTATATTACTGAAGGACTGGTAACTACAAAGTATCATCATGCCCTGCCCTGCAGGCGAATCAGCATTATAGAAGCAGCACATCCGGTCCCGGATGAAAATGGGGTAGAGGCTGTAACAAAAACCATTCGTTTACTGGATAAGGCAACCAAGGATGATATCATCATCTGCCTTGTCAGCGGCGGCGCTTCGGCCTTATGGTGTGATCTGCCGGAGGGAATTACGCTGAGTGAAATGCAGGCTAGTCTTGAAGCGTTGATAAAATCCGGTGCCGCCATAGATGAAGTCAATACCGTACGCAAACATCTCTCAACATTAAAAGGCGGGCAATTAATAAGGCATTGCCATGGTGCAAAGGTTTTTTCGTTTGTCATCAGTGATGTACCCGGTGATAAAATGGATGTGATTGCCAGCGGTCCCACAGTGGCAGATACTTCCAGTTTCCATGATGCATATTCAGTCCTGGAAAAATATAGCATACTTGACCTTCTGCCAGGGAGTATTCGTTCACATATTGATAAGGGTATTCATGGAATCATTGATGAAACACCCAAACCCGGGGACTGCATTTTTGCAAACAGTTACCCAACGATCATTGGAAATAATGCGAAGGCCCTGGAAGCAGCAGCGAATATGGCAGAAGTGCTGGGGTATCAGGTTCATATAGTTGACCATTTAATTACGGGCGATGCCCGGGAAGAAGCGAAAAATTTAATTGGCCTTGCACTTGGATACAAAGGCAGGATACCTGCCTGCATTCTGCAGGGTGGTGAAACTACGGTCAGGGTTACCGGCAAAGGCAAGGGTGGAAGAAACCAGCATTTTGTATTAGCGGCACTGAAAGAACTGGGTTCATTACCGAAGGAAAATCTTTTCCATAATATTACCATTTTAAGCGGGGGGACAGATGGCACTGATGGTCCCACAGATGCGGCCGGAGCAGTTGTTGATCTGAATACCTTAATGGTGATATTAAAGGACGATTTATCCATTGATGCGTATCTTGAAAATAATGATGCGTACCATTTTTTTGAAAAATCAGGAAGCCTTTTAATAACTGGTCCTACACAAACGAATGTTATGGACATTATGATGGTCATCTTAAAATAATTATTCACCAGGATGACAAATGCTTATTACCTGTTTCTCCTGCTCTTTGCCAGTATCAGTTTTATTATCTGGCTTACCGCTTACAAAAAAGTAAATGCTTTTTTTGCATTGCTTACTGCAGCACTATTTGTTGGATTCCTGAGCGGTCTGCCCCTTGCTGAAATAGTAACTGCACTAAAGGCCGGCTTTGGACATACGATGGAGAAAATCGGCCTGCTGATTATTTTAGGGACAACACTGGGTGTGATACTGGAAAAGACGGGTGCCACAATGAGTATGGCCAATTATATTTTAAAGTCAGTGAAAGAGAAAAATGCCCCGATGGCAATTTCCATTACCGGTTTTATCGTTGGCCTGCCAATATTTTGTGACAGCGGCTTTATTATTTTGAGCGGATTAAACCATTCACTCGTTAAAAAGACGCATTTCCGGATGCCGGTAATGGCAGCTGCTTTGGCCACATCTTTATATGCCGTGCATTGCCTGGTGCCACCACATCCCGGGATTACTGCTGCAACAGGTACTGCGGGAGGAGAATTGGGAATGGTCATGCTTTGGGGTATTGCTATTTCACTGCCTGCCACCTTGGTGGGATACCTGTGGAGTATCTGGAGAGGAAGTCAGATCACCCATGAATACCTTGAACCGGAGGTGATTCACGTGGAAGTAAAACGTTTGCCTTCGGCCATACTTTCATTCTTACCGGTAATCCTGCCCATAGCCCTGATTGCCTGTAAATCACTGGCGATGCTGTATGTCACAGATGATGAAGGTCCGGGTAACGGACTAATGCGGATAATCTCTTTTATCGGTGAACCGGTGATTTCTCTTGCACTGGGCATTATTGTTTCTTTCTCACTCATTCAGAAATCCCATAAAAAGGATCTTACTCACTGGCTGTCGGATGGAGTGGAAAAGGCCGGGATGATCCTTGCTATTATTGCAGCGGGCGGAATGTTCGGAGAAATGTTGCAGGCCACCGGCATGGGAAAAAACCTGGGTGAGATGCTTAGCGGATTATCCCTGGGTATATTTTTCCCTTTTTTGGTTGCCGCCATCCTGAAAACAGCACAGGGTTCTTCAACAGTAGCAGTTATCACCACAGCTTCGCTGGTTACTCCTTTAGTTGGCGATTTGGGATTGGCAACTCCGATGGGCCTGACGCTAACTATCCTGAGTATGGGCGCCGGAAGCATGATTTTCAGCCATGCCAATGATGCTTATTTCTGGGTCATCAGCCGGTTTTCCAACCTTGAAACCGCTGCAACCCTGAAAGTTTACAGCGTGGCCACCCTTTTTATGGGGTTAACCGCGCAGCTCTTCATCTGGCTAATTTTCCTTGCAACAAAGGCCTGAAATGAACTACCTTTTACATGGATTTGAACAAAGTTTCAGAGTGATTGTTAACCTCAAAATTTATCATTATGGATAAGGAAATTAAAAAAAGGAGTAACGACAAATCAAAAGACGATCCTGCACCCCGGATAATACTAATGCCCCAGGAAGCCATGGATAAGCTGGACCCCCTGAACAGTACTTTATCGGATGCCGTGGAGGGATTAAAAACAGGAGAGAAAGAAGGAGAAGAAGAACTTGATATCCCCGGATCAGAATTGGATGATGTAACTGAGGAGATTGGCAGTGAAGATGAGGAAAATAATTATTATAGCATCGGTGGTGACCAGCACGAGAACCTGGAAGAGGATAAAGGATAGTAAAAGTGAACTTTAAAGAGCAGGCCTTTCATTCGTGGAAGGCTTTTTTCTAAAACTAACCGCATGAAGCCCGGAATATGTATTTCTGTTTGTTTTATTATCGCTTTACTTCCCATGGTGGCCCTGGCACAATTGCCCGACAGTAATAAGGCTAAGTCCGTGCAAAGCGGATACATTGAATCCATGAGCAATTACCTGGCCTTTAAGTTAAGTGTCAATAATCACATCAATGGTTTTGAAGTAAGGAGTACCAATACATTTGAGATTGAACCCAATGATAATAATTCCCTGAAGCTTTCTGTTAACTATCGGTGGTTTTCATTTTCCTATAGTTATACGCCTAAGTTTTTCCCTGGTAATGATGACAGTGACCTGAAAGGCAAAACAAAGGTTTCTTCATATAACTTTAGTTTCAACTTTAACCACTGGGTCCAAAGTGTGACCTATGAAAAAGTGCGGGGATATTACCTGGATAATACGGCTGATTACGATCCCGGATTTGTAGAAGGGACTGATCCCTACGTACAATTTCCTGATCTTTATTATACTTCATACCGGGGACAGACAGCGTACAAGTTCAATAATAATTTTTCATTTAACGCCTTAAGTGTGCAGACGCAGAGGCAGTTGAAAAGCGCTGGTACACTGATGCCGGTATTGTCCTATAATTACTATATAGTTGATAATAGGATCCCCCTTACCGGACAAAACAGCTCGCAAAAATCCAACAACTTTGAAACGCTTTTGACGCTAAGCTATTTTTATACATACGTGTTCAGGGAAAAATTCTATATAGCAGGAGGCGCAGGGGCAGGTGCCGGGTTGATCTTTACAAAACTGCTGACCAGGCTGCCCTCCGGAAATATTACCACCAATTCAAATCATCCCATTACAAGAATTGAAGGAATGGGCGGACTGGGATATAACGCCCGGCGTTTTTTTATCGGGGCACAACTTGTCGCAAACCAGGAAAGCTATGACCAGAAAGGTGAAACAACCACGGTAATTGTGAATAACCGGCTGATATACCAGGTATTTACCGGGTACCGGTTCAATGCACCTAAATTCCTCAAATCTTCAGTGGATAAAGCTGAAGAAAAAGTGCCGGTATTTTAATTTATTTCCAAAACCAACCCTTTTTCACGATCTGCCATTATACATCTTTAGATGGGTAGTGCAGGTTAATCTTTTTGCTATCGGAGCCGTTGCTTTGCCATGTAAAACATTTCAAAAACTAATGTCACATTCTTAACGTGACAGACCATCCTGCCCTTTATTATTAAACAAGTAAAAACTGACTGTTATGATATCCATCAGAAATCATACTTCTCTTGTATTGTCCATGGTTTACCTGGCCCTGGCATCCTGTTCAGATGATAAAGGCAGTAATCCTGTGCCCATTCCAACAATAGTTAAGGAATGGAATATTGTCCTTATCAGCGAAATATGAAAATCCGGCACCTGCCGCAAGGAATGAAACCGGAACCGCTAACCTTCAGTTGCTTTCTGATAATTCATTAGTGTACACTATCGCCATAAACGGACTTGCCGGCGGTGATGCCCTTGTTGCTGCACACCTGCATACGGGCGATGCCATAACAAATGGTCCGATAGTGTTAGGGCTTGATCCTGTTTTTACGGCCGGCAGTGCTACAGGAATTATTGCTAACCTGCGGACATCACTCATTGACAGCCTTAAATCAGCCACAAATGAAATCTATGTAAATGTCCATAGTTCACAGGTGGGTTCAGGCCTGGTTCGGGGACAGGTGAACACGAATATTGAACTGGCAGCTGATGTGGCGTTAAATTCAGCCAACGAAGTGCCCGCAGGAACATCTGTCGCTACAGGACTGGCATTGGTGCGACTCACATCCGAGAAAAAAGCCTATATAAAACTTACGGTAACAGGACTGGAAGCAGCCGATGCGCTTACTGCGGCACATATCCATAAGGCTGCTGCAGGCGTGAACGGTCCGGTCATTCTAGGTTTTTACAGCAGTGCCGCTGATTTTGGAATTACGAAGGTTTTACCTGTGGATGATGCCCTGTTCACATCCTTAAAAACTGATGCTATTTACGTAAATGCGCATAGTGTTTTAAAGCCAGGAGGGGTGATCCGCGGACAAATCAGGTAAAACTGCACTTATACTGGCTTTCTGTCAGTTAGAAAGTTGTTTTAGTGCCTTATCAGTGAATAATGCAACACTATTACCTAATCGTGTAATGCTTTATAGGTTGAAGTAATCGAACTTTAAGCTTCAAGATAAAGGCATTTTATGAAAGAAGAAACCTTAGAAAACAGCATTCATACCAGCGAAGTAACATCAATGAATATAAGCTTTGTGGAAGGGTATCCACTCTATCCGTTTTTTAAGAGAATCTATGATGAATATGTGAGTGAAATGAACGCCGGTGTCGATTACCTGGTAAATACAAAAAATCCTTCCGGAAAGATCAAAATAAGTCAGGAATGAAAGTTATTATCCAACTATAATATTATTTGTAAAATTCCAGCCTGGTTTAATCTTATTTTCTTTAATGCATATTCAGTTTCTTAACCATCTGGTCAGTGACTTTGTCTGAATAAATACCATATCCGTTTACCAGAATTCCTTTAAGCGGATATCGGTCAGATGAAATGGCATATAATATAGCTTCATCGGCAGGGTCCGAATTACCCTCAAACCTGAATACCTCATCTACACTAAACTCGTCATGCATTAGTTTATAATCACCGTTTCTGCATTCCAGGCATTCTTCCTTCAGGTTAAAGTCCTCAGTATAACCCATTGCCCTCAGTATATCAATTTGTCCGGATAGTGTTTCACTGGTTTCCATAAACCCTTTGTTTATATAAATTTACGGTTTTCGTTTTGTAATGTGATTCCTGGTCCGGAACCAGCCAGGTAATAATTTTACTGAATCTTATTATTACGCCAATATTAATTTTACGCCACTGATCATTTTATTGAAAGGGGCACCACTAAAATATTTATCTTAAAATATATTTTCTGCCCCTGAAAATGCCTCTTATCCCTCCCTTGATGTATAATTAATTCAATTCAGCAATATTTATAATTAAATCACAGATCATGAACAATCAAACTAACAGCCTTAACTGGTTTGAAATACCAGTGACAGATTTTGAACGTGCCAGGCATTTTTACCAGGTCATTTTCAGTATTCATATGGACGTTGATAATATGATGGGCATGAAGATGGCTTTTTTTCCCATGGCCATGGGCAGTGGCAAGGCCAGTGGTGCACTGGTGCAAAGTGACTTCCATATCCCTTCAATGGATGGCTCTTTAATTTACCTGAATGCCAATCCTGACATGAATGATGTAATCAGTAAAATTGAGCAGGAAGGTGGACAAATACTGATGCCCAAAACACATATCACAGATGAAATAGGGTATATGGCATTTTTTAAAGATACTGAAGGCAACCGTGTTGCTTTGCATTCACAGCATTAGCGCTTTTACATGGTCTGACATCAGTAAAGTTAATGCTATGCAAGTGAGTGTGGGGTTTGGCGCTGCGGCAGTGGTATAACAGGATGCTCCTGCGATATGGAGGTTATCGATACCATGCACTTTGCAGTGTTTGTCTACAACTCCATTTTTGGGCTCATCACTCATCCTGGTTGTGCCCATATGATGCCATCCGCCACCTGTAAATTCAGGCCATGAATTATCATTGGCATCCTTCAGATAATCCATGAGTTTTACACGGCCGTTTCCGGCCTTGCCCATTTCCTGGCCGATGAGTTCATAAATTTTACGGATACTGGTCTTTTCCAGCGGCGTTAATTCCCAGTGAAGTTTTGCCCTTGGCACTCCCAGTGAGTCTTTTTCAGCATCCAGTGTTACCCTTGAATCGGGGTTAGGCGCCTGTTCAATACGGGTATACAATTCATATGATTTGGTCAGTTTCTCTGGTGCTATGGATGTCTGACTCCTTTGATGCCTGCCCAAATTCATCCATGAGATTTTTCAGGTTTTCCCGTGGGTTATCCGTATTCCAGATATCCATTATTGGTTTTAATTTGCTGGCCGTCAGCCAGGGTGTTAATGAAGATGTACCATTGAGTATCCTGTGTTTCCGTTGCATTGCTGCGCTAACGGAAAGTTCACACCTGGCTTTAGTTGTTCCAAAATCAAGCGCATACATTTTCAGCGGATCAGGTTTTACCAGGGTCATTTCCGCAGATTTGATTTCCAGGTGTTCCATGAAATAGCGTCCAACATTGTCGTGGTCATTGCCCAGGCCTTTTGGAGCCTGTTTATTGGAGGCCAGCAATATCCTGGCATTCTGTATAGAGCAACAGGCCAGTATGAAATGCCTTGCTTTTACCGTATGCTGTTTGCCGGCAAGATTCTTAACTGTTACTTCCTTAATGGATGATACGTTTTCATTTGCGGTAATATCTACAACATTGGCATATGTGTATAAATGAATGTTCTTTGCCTTAACTATGGTATCCCGGTATTTTGTTCCGAAATTTGTAGGCGGACTAAACTGCCAGATCTTGTTCCAGATCACTGAGTCGTCTTTAAATAAAGGTGTCCATGTGGGGTCAAGTTTCTGCCAGTATTTCCAGTCGTATTCACAGGGACCGAGTTCTATATTTTTATGTGCCCTGATATAATATGGATCGAGGTCAGCCTTTGTTATTGGCCAGCCGCTATGAGGAATATAATCCCGCTTTTCGAAATCTATTTCATCAAAGGTGGAACAGAAGCCAGCCCAGTGACCTGTTGTTCCCCCGAAATAATGCAGTCGTGCAGATTTGAGCGGAAAGTATCGCTGCCCGGTAGTTTTTCCGGCATACAGGTCCTGTATTTTATCATCATATTCAAAACCGCCACCTTCCAGCAGGATAACTTTATATGGTGAACCTATCCAGTCCATCGCCATACTGATGCCTGCAGCACCTGCACCAATAATACATATATCTCCTTCAATAAGAGTATTGTTATTTAGTACCCTTGCGTCCTTATGCATGGTGTGAATTTTAATTGTTGGGGAGGAGCGTATACAACGCGCATTGGCGGGCTTCGGTTAAGGAAAGTACCCATCCATTCAATACGATGGTCTGGCCGGTATTAAAATCATTCCTGACCTGGTTTCCCATTATAGCATTCAATTCAGCAACAGGTGTTGATGCTGACACAGTTTTGTTTTCTGCATTTTTCCTTAACAGCCGTTCAAGATCACTGATATTATATTCTTCCGGAAAAGCCTTACCATATGCCGCACCTATTTCCCTGATGGTTTTTTCATCATATGTTTTTGCAAGTATTTCGGGAAGGGCCAGTTTTTTGTCGAGCTCGGGATCCGGTCTTGTACAACCTGAAAAAGGGATGCTTACAGCTGCGGCGGAAAGCGCAGAGTAGATGATAAAATTCCTGCGTTTCATCATGACTAGTGGGTTGAAGGCTTAGTTAGCGCAAGTTTAATATACGATTTATTAATAGAAATTCCGGGCTTTGAAAATATTTTGAACAGGGGGAAGAAAAATATTCCGGAAATTGTGTTTTCCGTCGGCGGTTTGGTCATATATTCCATTGCGAAATTCTTTTATATAAAATAAAAGCAGAGAATCCCGTAATCATGAAGCGTTGTATAATTTTAATTTGTTTTTACCTGCCGTTAATTGTTTTTGGTCAGACTGGCGAATGGCAGAATCTTTTCAATGGTAAAGACCTTACAGGCTGGAAGCAGCTCAATGGCAGGGCAAAGTATGAAGTAAGGAATGGGATGATCATTGGCACAACGGTTCCGGATGAACCTAATTCTTTCCTGGCAACGGAAAAGGAGTATGGGGATTTTGTGCTGGAACTGGAGTTAATGGTGGATAGCACGATGAATTCCGGTATTCAGTTCCGGAGTGCAAGCAAGCCCGAATATAAGAATGGAAGGGTACACGGATACCAGATGGAAATTGATCCTTCCTCCCGTAAATGGAGTGGTGGCATATATGAGGAAGCCGGGAGATTATGGTTATATACACTGGAATATAATCCTTCTGCAAAGGGGGCTTTCCGGAATGGGAAATGGAACAAATACAGGATTGAATGCATCGGTAACCAGGTCCGCACCTGGGTCAATGATGTGCCGGCAGCTTACCTGATTGACGACAGGACGGTAAAAGGATTTATTGCCCTGCAGGTACATAGTATTGGCAAGGGTGTACAGCCGGGAAAGCAGGTCATGTGGAGGAATATCCGGATCAAAACAACCAATCTTAAGCCCACCAGTACCGGCAATATTTATGTTGTCAATATGCAGCCGAACCAGGTTTCTGAAGTGGAAAAGAAAAATGGCGTAAGACTCTTATGGGATGGTAAAACAAGCAATGGCTGGCGGAGTGCTTATAAGACCAGTTTTCCGGATTCGATATGGGCAATACAGGACGGGATTTTATCTGTACAATCTTCAGGTGGCGGAGAGTCGAGGAACGGGGGTGATATAGTAACCACAGATGAATTCAGCGCATTTGAACTGCAGTTTGAGTTCAGGCTAACGGAAGGGGCCAATAGCGGAGTGAAATATTTTGTCACAGAAAAGGAGCAAACCAATGGTTCTGCAATTGGGCTGGAATACCAGCTTCTCGATAATGAAAAACATGCGGATGCCAAATTGGGAACCGGCGGCAACCGGACCCTGGCCTCACTCTATGATCTCATACCATCCATAAAGACTAATCAGTCGTACCCCACCATTACCGACTGGAACAGGGGGATGATCAGGGTATATCCCGATAATCATGTAGAACATTATCTTAATGGATTCAAAGTGGTGGAATACCAGCGGGGAACACAGATGTTTAAGGCCCTGGTGGCATACAGCAAGTACGCGATATGGCCAGATTTCGGCATGGCTCCCAAAGGAAGGATATTGTTGCAGGAACACGGGAGCAGGGTGGACTTCAGAAGCATAAAGATCAAACTGCTTTGACGATGTCAAAGCAGTTTGATAATTTGCATAATTTGCAAAGTGTGGAAATGTGGAAGTGCAAATGAGGTAATGAACATGAAGGCAGTTTCTCTGAAACGAGACAGGTTTAGGAGTTTCAATATTTGCGACTGCTCAGTTTAAGTAATTCAATTTTCAGTCAAGCCAAAATTATAACGATTATGACTAGCCGTAGAAAATTCATTTCAACTTCTGTAAAGGCCACGGGAGCGGTTTATCTTGGCGCACTGGGCTTTAGTGCAAAAAGCTATGGCAGGATCATCGGGTCCAATGACCGGGTGCAGGTGGGTGTTGTCGGATTTTCCGACAGGTTCAGGAGTTCACTGTTTCCCAGTTTCATGAACCACCAGAAGGAAATGAATTTTGACATTGTTGCTGTTTCTGATATCTGGAAACTCAGGAGGGAAGAAGCATTACAATGTTTTAAGGAAAAGATGGGACAGGAGGTAAAGCCATGCGTCAATAATGACGAGTTGTATAAAATCAAGGAACTTGATGCCGTGATCATCAGTACCGCGGATTTCCAGCATGCCAGGCATTGTATTGAAGCAGTAAATGCAGGTAAAGATGCTTATGTGGAAAAGCCCTTTGCCGAAACCATGGAAGATAACCGTGCTGCCCTGAAAGCCGTGAAAGCTTCCGGAAAAATTGTGCAGATCGGATCACAAAGGCGAAGCGGAACAAACTATACAGCAGCAGCAGATTATATCCAACAGGGAAAATTCGGTCCTATCACCATGGTTGAACTGACCTGGAATGTAAATCAGCCTGGTCGCTGGCGCAGGCCCGACATGGTACCAAAACTCAGGGAGGAGGATACCGACTGGAAAAGATTTTTAATGAACCGGCCCTTTGAAGCTTTTGATCCCAGGAAATACCTTGAATTCCGTTTATTCTGGCCCTATTCATCAGGAATGCCGGGTCAGTGGATGTGCCACCAGATTGATACCGTGCATTGGTTCACCGGGCTTCCACATCCACGCTCTGTAGTGGCTAACGGTGGCATCTATGCCTGGAAAGACGGTCGTAAAAACTGGGATACCATGACCGCCGTATTTGATTATGGACCCCTGGATGATAAATCCATTGGTTTCCAGGTAACCTTCAGTTCCCGCATGCATAATGGTGATGAGAACCCCATGGAGATATATTATTCCAATGGCGGGGAGCTTAATCTTAATACCAATAAGGTTACACCCAAAGGAGGGTTGAGAAAGAACTTCGCGGATGCCATGAACATGCAGCCCAATCTTCTGCCTGAACTTTCTTTGGATAACCCGGATGTGAAAGCAGTTGCTTCTGCCAATACCGGAGGCGACCGGCTAACGTCGGCGCATATGCGTAACTGGATGGATTGTGTCAGGAGCAGGAAACAACCCAGCGCACCTATAGAAGCGGGTTATAACCATGCCATTGCCAGCATCATGACAAACGCCTCGGTGCGCACCGGTCAGAAAGTGATATTTGATGAAAAGAGCCAGGAAGTGATCGCCGGTGGCAAACCATTTAAATTTTAGCAGGAATCAAGCCTATTTAAATATTCGTACATGACCCGGTATTTCAAGTCAAATATTGCAATATTTATTTCATGTCTTATTATGGTGTCATCATGCCGTTCCACTCCGGAGGGAAAGGATGGTGCCTTGAATACCGCAGATATTGAAGTAAGCTGGCAGCTGATCAGTAATTTCATTGAACCTGCCAACCAGTTTGAAGCAAAATTCATTTTGGCCAATAAGGGAAGTGAAGAATTAGGCGATACTGCCTGGGCCATGTTTTTCAATGTTACGCCACGTGGTATTAAACCTACACCCGCTCCACAACCGGCAACAGTTGAGCATATCAACGGCGACTGGTATAAGCTTGTTCCCAATAAAGGGTTCCGGTTAAAGCCCGGAGAAACGATAGAGGTACTTTATCGTTCAGAAGATTTTGTAATTAAGGAAACGGATGCACCGCTGGGTTGTTATATTGTTTTTTATGATGAGAAAGGCGCTGAAAGAAACATCGTTCCGCTGGGTGATGCCAAAGTGTTGCCATTCACCACAAGGGAGCAGCAATTAAGGGGTAAGAATGACATGGAGCCTATCCAGGGACCCGGTTATGATTTTGCGAAGAACCAGTCCATGAGTCCTGTTCCGGCAAGCCAGTTGATACCCGTAATCCCTGAACCGGTTAAATATACCATTGGCGCAGGCACATTCAATATCAGCTCATCCACCATTATCTATGCGGAAAAAGGATTGGAAAGCGAAGCAGAATTATTGTCATCCAGGCTTAAGATGTTGTGCGGGCTGGATTGTAAAATATCTGCTGATCCGGCTGCTAAGGGAGGTATAAGATTGAGAAAGGAACCGCTCACTGTAAATGGCATAAAGAAAGAAGCTTACAAACTGATCATCAGTTCTGATGGCATAGAAGTTTCAGGATCAGATAAAGCCGGTGTTTTTTATGGCACGCAAAGTTTGCTTTCGCTTATTCCAGTGGATGCCATACAGAACAGAATCTAACCAGGTAGCCCTTCCGGTTATCACCATTGAGGATGCGCCAAGATTTTCTTTCAGGGGACTGCACATTGATGTAGGCAGAAATTTTCAAACGAAGGAAACCATATTCCGCTTAATTGACATGCTCGCCTTTTACAAGATTAACCAGGTATTGTTTTACGCTACGGAGGATGAAGGATGGAGGATTGAAATAGACGGATTACCCGAACTTACGGAAGTTGGCGCTAAGCGATCCCATCTTCCCGGAATGAAAAGCCCGGGCCTGCATCCGGCTTATGGTTCCGGCCCTGATGCAGGGTCAAAGGATAATCATGGCAGCGGTTATTATACGAAATCTGATTTCATTGAGATCCTGAAGTATTCGCATGCAAGGCATATCAATATCATTCCCGAACTGAATTTTCCAGGTCATGCCCGGGCAGCGATAAAATCTATGGAGGCACGGTATGAAAAATTAATGAAAGCAGGAAAGGCCGGGGAAGCCGAAGAATACCGGCTCACAGATCCGGATGATAAATCAGTGTATTTTTCAGCACAGGGATATAAAGATAACGTGGTGGATATAACTAAACCATCAGTATATCATTTCTATGAAAAAGTAATGGATGAATTCATAAAAATGTATGCCGCAGCCGGGTTAAAACTGGATGTGATCCATATGGGAGGCGATGAAGTGCCAGATGGGGCCTGGACGAAATCCGCTGCTGCCATGGAAAAATTCAACCGGGATCCGGGTATGGAGACATACAAAAATTTCCACGCGTATTTTGTGCGCAATCTTTTACCGCTTTTACAAAAGAGAAATCTTACCGTGCATGCATGGGAAGAAGCGGCATTGCTGTATAAAAAAGGTGGCGGTTACCAGGTGAACCCTGAATTTTCCGGCGGTAAAATAATTCCTTATATATGGAATAATGTGTATGATCCGGATCTTGGATACAGGATGGCAAATGCAGGATATCCCATCATACTGTGTAATGTAACCAATTTTTATTTTGACCTGGCGTATACCAATAGTCCGGTTGAACCCGGGCAATACTGGGCGGGATTTGTGGATACGCGTGATGCGTTCACCTTCGACCCGTATAATATGTTTAATACCACCTATACCAATTCAATGGGTAAGCCGATGGTTTTTAATAACGTGGAAAAGCTGAAACCGGAAGCACGGAAAAATATCCTGGGCGTTGAAGCGGAGATCTGGAGTGAAACAATAAAGGGAAGGGATATGCTTGAATATTATTACCTGCCAAAGCTGATGGGATACGCCCAAAGTGCCTGGTGTACTACAAGGGCCTGGGAGAATGTGGCAGACAGCAACCAGCGGGAAAAAATTATACAGGAAAAATGGAATCTTTTTGCGAATACCATTGCGGCTAAGGACCTGCCCAGGTTAAGCTATATGAATGGCGGTTACAATTATCGTATTCCGCCACCCGGCGCCATTATTGAAAATGGCGAACTGAAAGCCAATACTTCAATGCCCGGGTTAACTATTCGTTATACAACCGATGGAACAGAACCTGTAATGACATCACCACTATATACCGGGCCTGTAAAAACTACGGGTAAGATCATGTTAAGGAGTTTTGATGCTGCGGGTAAGGGTAGCCGTTTGGTAAGCCTGTAAATAATATTCATGTTGTTATTTTCTTCACCTATATTTTTTGTTAATTCTTTTCCTGGCCGGAGAAAGTATTCCTGATATCGGGGTAATTCAGTCCATCAAAAAGGACACTGTGATGTATGCAAGCGGTTATCGATATATAGAAGAATCCGTGAATAATAGTTTTTCCCCGCGTAATGTCAGTGAAGCACAGTTTACGGAAAACCTGAAGCGCTTCAGGCAGTCCAGGGTAAACCTGTATTCCTGCAATGTATTTGTACCCGGTTCACTAAAGCTTGTTGGCCCTGCTGTAAATGAACCGGCAGTACTGGGATATGTTGATACTGTACTAAGGAGGTGCAGGGAAGCAGGCGTACAGGTTGTTGTATCTGGGCAGTGGTGAAGCCAGGAGGATTCCTGCCGGATATGATTCGGTCAAAGCTTCACAGGAGTTTATTGTACTGGTCAGGAAGATGGCCGATCTGGCATCGGCATATGGAATTACAATAGCGATAGAAAACCTTAATCATAAGGAGACGAATTTTGTGCTAAGTGTGAGCCAGGCCATTGACATTGTAAAAGCAGTTAACCGTCCGTCATTCCGGTTAACGGTCGACATATATCATATGCTGGTGGAAGATGAACCTGCAGAAGTGATTGAACAGTCTGCCGGAATTCTTGCCCACTGCCATATTGCGGAAGAGACGGACCGTGCTTATCCCGGAAAGGCGGGGGTTGATTTCCGGCCTTATTTCAAAGCCATGAAAAAAGCAGGTTACCGCGGTAAAATAATGATAGAATGCCGTTGGTGGGACTTTGATAAGGAAGCAGGGGGAGCGCTGCAATATTTGAAACAACAACTGGAAGAAGCGTGGCAGCGCTAATTTGGTAAATTTGATAAGTGTGGGTTAATGTGAAAGTGGAATCAGGAAATTAGAATAGCATCTTGACCTATGCATGGTTAATCATGCATATTCCCGCATGGCTATACTTATTTGAATTTCCAAATTTCACTAACACATTTGACACACTTTCCAATTTGCCAATTAACTCGCCCGCATCAACCTGCAACTGTTTAAATGATACCAGCGAGTTCAAGGCTTCTTTTCTTCAGTTTCTTGATATCAATATCTTCAATCACCGGATCGGGCTGGAGGATGAGGGAGACATTGTTTTCTTTCCACCAGCTGTTGTTCCGCAGTTCGGAACTGTTCAAAATGCCGATCAGGTATTTACGGTCTTCATCTGCATGCCACTCTTCGATGGAGATAAATTTTTCCCTGGGGATATGTTTCCAGTCGTCAAAACTGACATAGGTTTTCAGGTAAAATTCCCTGGCCAGTATATTTGGCTTGTGGTGATACAGTTTCTTGTATTCATATTTGTACTGGTAACGTAAGGCTGAAATATCAGAAAGCACAGCGGAGGCAGTAGGGAAACTGCCGGCACCCTTGCCATAGAAAAACTGTTTATCGGCAAACCCGCTTTCAATGACCACGCCATTATATTCATTCCTCACGAAGGCAAGGTGGTCATCATGTTTAACAAACTGCGGGATTACAAAAGCTGCTACACCCCCATCTTTCAATTTCTGTGCCTGGGCTACCAGTTTGATGGATGAATGTTTTTCTCCGGCAACAACGGCATCCTGTAACTGGATATTCTGAATACCGGTAAATATGATATGGGATGGTTTTTCCACAATGCCATAAGCATGGTTCAGCAGCAGGGCCCATTTATTAAGTGCATCAAATCCTTCCACATCAAGTGCGGGATCACTTTCCGCGAAACCTAACTGCTGTGCCAGCAGGAGGGCCTGTTTGAAATCAAGCTTGTCTTCAAACATTTTAGTCAGGATAAAATTGGTGGAACCATTGACAATGGCCTTGATACCATGCAACAGGTCATTGTCATAATATTCCTCAAGATTCCTGATAACGGGTATGGAAGCGCATGCGGCTGCTTCATATAATAATGACTGCCCGGTTTCCTGTTGCAGGGTCAGCAATTGGGGCAGGTGCTCGGCAAGCATTTTCTTGCTGGCGCTCACTACATCCTTTCCATTATTCAGCGCGGCGGATACGATGCGGAAAGCAGGTTCTGTTTCATTGATCACTTCCACCACTACATTTATTTCCGGATCGTTAAGAATGATCTCCGGGTCTGTGGTAAACAGGTCATCCGGTGCATTCCTTTTTTTATGCGGATCCCTGATACAAACTTTTTTAATATGCGCATTCAGCGAAGGCGTTTGTTGCAACACTTTGTAAAGTCCTTCACCAACAACGCCAAATCCAAATAATCCAATCGTCAGTTTTTTGTGTGTGTCCATCGTATCATTTTGATATGTGTAATCTTTCTGTATTTTTTGCTATGAAACCGGTGATCAGTTTTTCAATCTTTTCAAATTCCAGCAGGAACCCGTCGTGGCCATACAAGGATTCAATGGTGGCGAATTCGGCAAATGGAATATGTTCGGCGATATAAGCCTGTTCGGAAACAGGGTAGAGGACATCTGAATCAACGCCAATAGAAAGTGTCTTTGATCCGATGCCGGCCAGTGCTTTTTCAACACCGCCCCTGTTCCGGCCAACATTATGGGCATCCATTCCCTGCGACAGTACATAATAACTAAAGGCATTGAAACGCCTGGCCAGCTTTTCGCCCTGGTAACGCTGGTAAGACTCACTTTTAAAATGCTGCAGTGCATCGCCCTGGTCGGCCTGGGTTATCCTGTATGTATCATACTGCCGGTAGCTGATCAGGGCTATTGACCTGGCGACTTTCATTCCTTCAGTACCCGCCCTTTCATTTTTTTCTTTCCAGCTGGGATCAATTTCAATGCACATGCGTTGGGAGGCATTAAATGCCCTTCCCCAGGAAGAATGTACGGCATTGGTAGCGATAGGAAAAATGAATTCAAACAAAGCAGGTTCTTCAATGGCCCATTCAAGGAGTTGTTGTCCGCCCATTGAACCGCCAATTCCGATATGAATATGGCTGATGCCTAAATAATCTTTAAGGTGCTGGTATGCACGTATCATATCCCTTGGCGTAAAGAAGGGGAAATCATGATACCAGGCTTCATTGGTTTCCGGGTTTATTTCCAGCGGTCCGGTACTGCCGTAACAACTGCCCGGCATATTCACACAGATGATAAAATACCGGGAAGGATCGAAGAGTTTGCCATTCCCCACAAGTCCCGGCCACCATTCAGACGGATCGCTGTTGGCGGTAAGGGCATGAAATATCCATACAATATTCTGACCGGAAATATCTTTCGTGCCCATCGTGGTATAAGCCAGTTTGAAGCCGGGAACAATGGTTCCCGACTCCAGTACAAATGGCTTATCGAAATGAAAAAGGCCCGTTTTAGTTAAGTGCATATTGTGAAGCAAATACTTTTTGGAAAGCCTGTTCGAAATCCGCTTTAATATCATCTATATGTTCAATGCCGACGCTGACCCTGATCTGATCAGGAAGAACACCGGAAGCAGCCTGTTCAGCTTCACTCAGCTGTTCGTGTGTTGTGGTAGCAGGATGGATCACCAGGGTTTTGGCATCCCCTACATTTGCCAGGTGAGAGGCCAGTTTCAATTCATTGATGAATTGTGCCGCTTTTTCCTTGCCGCCCTTGATGCCAAACTGCAACACTCCGCCTCCGCCTTTCAGGTACTTTTTCGCCAGGTCATGGTATGGACTGCTGTCCAGCCCGGGATACCATACATAGTTCACCTGCGGATGTGTTTCGAGCCAGTTGGCGAGTGATAAGGCATTGTCAACATGACGCTGCACCCGGAGCGATAATGTTTCCAGTCCCTGGATCAGGAGGAATGAATTAAAAGGACTCTGTGCAGATCCGAAATCCCTTAAACCTTCTACACGGGCGCGGATGATAAAAGCGATATTGGGAAGCCCAAGCGGGTTGCCTTCACCAAAGACATCCCAGAATTTCATTCCGTGGTAACCTTCTGAGGGCTCAGTGAATTGCGGGAATTTTCCATTTGCCCAGTTAAAGTTGCCGGCATCAACGATAACGCCTCCGATGGAGGTGCCATGTCCGCCGATCCACTTGGTGGCTGATTCCACCACTATATTGGCGCCCCATTCGATGGGTCTGCACAGGTATCCTCCGGCGCCAAATGTATTATCAACGATGAGCGGCAGGTCATATTCCTTCGCCAGTGCCGCGAATTTTTCAAAATCAGGAATATTCAGCCTTGGGTTTCCGATGGTTTCGAGATAAATGGCTTTGGTGTTTTTATCGATCAGCGGTACAAAACTTTCCACATCATCACCGTTTCCGAATCTAACGTCAACGCCTAAACGCTTAAAAGTTACCTTGAACTGGTTATAGGTTCCGCCATACAGGAAAGAGGTGGAAACAAAATTATCACCTGCCTGCAGGATATTGTTGAGGGCAAGGAACTGGGCAGCCTGTCCTGAACCTGTTGCCAGTGCCGCCACACCGCCTTCCAGTGCGGCCATTCTTTTTTCAAACACATCCGTGGTAGGATTCATGATCCTGGTGTAGATATTTCCGAATGCGCGCAATCCGAAAAGGTTGGCGGCATGTTCGGAATTATCGAATGCATATGATGTTGTCTGGTAAATGGGTACAGCCCTTGACTTTGTTGTGGGGTCGATTTCCTGTCCTGCGTGCAATTGCAGGGTGTCAAAATGGAGATTGCTCATGGTAATTTTTTTTAATTAGTGAACGGTGTGAGGAATGTTTATGGAAAATTGATAATCGCTGGCAACTGGAGGGCGTTATGCCCTTAACGTGGGGTAAGGTTAATGTATGCCCTTGGGCATACAACAACAGCAAATCACTGGCTGAATCCTGTTCATGTCTGGAAATTGCTGTTTTGGCTGCATGACTAAATGTATACCCTACAAAAATAGTAGAGTTTCCAATATATAATGATTTAGGCATCTGTTAAAATTTTGTTGCGTTCTCAAGTGGCATAATCCAGGGGAGTATAAACAAAAAAGCCCTTCCGTTCGTCAGAAGAGCAGGGTATGATGCGGAGCAGCGTACATGCTATAACTGACTTATCTGTCCCCGCCAAAGTCGGGGCTGGATTTGACACCTTATCCCGTATGTACGGAACAGGTTGTCAAGGCTTCATCGGGCCATTTCCCTCTGCCTTTTCTGGATAAGCAAATAAAGAACTGGAGCAAAAGTAAGGAAAATGTGCAAATATGCAAATGTGCAAATATGCAAATGATAATGTGATAATGGAGTAAATAATGAGAGCAATCAGACATTGCCATTTTTTCATTCCATTTGCACATTTTCGTATTTGCACATTTGCACATTACCTTTGGACTATGCCAGATGAATTTATCGAAGTGCAGGGTGCGAGGGTGCATAACCTGAGAAATATTGATATTTCCATTCCCAAGAACAAACTGGTGGTCATCACCGGGATCAGCGGAAGCGGTAAATCATCCCTGGCCTTTGATACCATCTATGCGGAAGGGCAGCGCCGGTATATGGAAACCTTCGGGGCTTATGCCCGCCAGTTTATCGGGGATATGGAGCGGCCGGATGTGGATCGAATCACCGGTCTGTCACCGGTGATTTCCATCGAACAGAAAACCACCAATAAAAATCCCCGATCCACAGTTGGCACGGTCACGGAAATCTACGATTTCGTAAGGCTGCTCTTCGCCAGGGCAGGAGAAGCCTATTCCTTTAATACCGGGAAAAAAATGGTGAAATTCTCGGAAGAGGAGATCATCGAAAATATCTTTAAGCGCTTCAGCAGCAAGAGAATTTCCATCCTGGCCCCGCTTGTACGCGGACGTAAGGGCCATTACCGTGAACTGTTTGAAGACATCCGCAAAAAGGGATTTTTAAAGGTCAGGGTGGACGGTGAAATAAAAGACCTGGTGCCAAAAATGCAGGTCGACCGCTACAAGATTCATGATATAGAAGTGGTGATCGACAGGATGAAGGCAGATAAGGAATTCCGCTTGCGCATTTCGCAAAGTGTTCAGCAGGCCCTGAAAATGGGCAAGGACCTGATGTTTGTTCAGTTAGCACGGATGACAAAAAACCCGATACCGGGGAAGTGATCGGCTACAGCCGGCAACTGATGTGTGAAGACACCGGTATTTCCTATGAAGAGCCATCACCCAATAGTTTTTCTTTTAATTCACCATATGGTGCATGCCCGGTATGCAAGGGGCTTGGGCAGGTATATCAAATTGATATGGATGCGATCATTCCTGACCGTGATATCAGTATTGCGGAAGGGGGTATTGTTCCGCTGGGGGAAGCACGTGATGCATTTGTGTACAAGCAGGTGGAACAACTGGCCAAAAAAAATAAATTCAGCCTTAAGGAACCCCTCCGGAAAATATCCGAAACCCATCTGAACCTGGTCCTTTTTGGATCCGAAGACGCAACCGTTGACGTGGTCATGGGTTTTGACAATGAATCAGCACCATATGCTACTGAATACGAAGGCGTGGTGAATATGGTGAAGCGATGGTTCCTGGGAAGCAATAGTGATGCGGTACGCGACTGGGCGGAAAAATTCATGGTATTGAAAACCTGCCAGGAATGCAAGGGCAGCAGGTTGAAAAAAGAAAGCCTCTGGTTCAGGGTAGATAACAGCAATATTGCGGAGATGTGCGACATTAACCTCGATAAACTTGCGGCTTCCTTTGAACATATTGAAAAGAGGCTAAGTGATAAGCAAAATGCCATTGCAAGAGATATCCTTAAAGAGATCAGGGAACGACTGAGGTTCCTGCTGGATGTTGGACTGAATTACCTTACCCTCAGCCGGCCAACCAGGACCCTGAGTGGCGGAGAATCACAACGCATCAGGCTGGCAACACAGATCGGGTCACAGTTACAGGGAATCACTTATATCCTCGATGAGCCATCCATCGGACTGCATCAGCGCGACAACCAGCGACTGATCATTGCTTTGCAGAACCTGAGGGATATCGGCAACAGTGTTTTGGTGGTGGAACATGATAAGGATATCATGCTGGCTTCTGATCACCTTGTAGATATTGGCCCGCTTGCAGGCAAGCATGGAGGAAGGGTAGTGGTGCAGGGTTCCCCCAGGGATGTGGTGAATTCCAATTCTGAAACAGCATTATACCTGCAGGGCAGGAAAAGTATTGCTGTTCCAAAAGAAAGGCGAAAAGGCAACGGTCATTTTCTTGAACTGAAAGGAGCAACGGGCAATAATCTTCATAATGTTCAGGTAAAACTACCATTGGGAACTTTTATCATTGTCAGCGGCGTCAGCGGAAGCGGTAAGTCTACCCTGATCAATGAAACCCTATACCCCATATTGAACAAGCACTGTTACGACAGCAAAGCCATACCGTTACATTATTCATCCGTCAAAGGACTTGAACATATTGATAAAGTCATCGAAATAGACCAGTCGCCCATTGGCCGTACGCCGAGAAGTAACCCGGCCACCTATTGTGGATTTTTTACGGAAATAAGGCAGCTGTATGCTGCGGTTCCGGAGTCAAAGATCAGGGGGTATAATGCAGGAAGATTTTCATTCAATGTAAAAACCGGGCGCTGCGATGTTTGTGAAGGTGGTGGCATGCGTGTCATTGAAATGAATTTTCTTCCGGATGTATATGTGCCATGTGAAAAATGCAATGGCAAGAGGTATAACCGTGAAACCCTTGAAATCAGGTATAAAGGGAAATCTATCAGTGATGTCCTGGATATGACCGTTGATGAGGCGGTGGAATTTTTTACCAATGTACCTTACCTGTACAGAAAGATAAAAGTGTTGCAGGATGTTGGCCTGGGATATATTACCCTTGGACAATCGGCAGTAACCCTCAGCGGAGGTGAAGCACAACGTGTAAAACTGGCAACTGAACTGGCGAAAAAAGATACCGGCAAAACTTTTTATATACTGGATGAGCCAACTACCGGCTTACATTTCCAGGATATCCGTCACCTGCTGGATGTGCTGAACAAACTGGTCGACAGGGGCAATACGGTGCTGGTGATTGAACATAACATGGACGTGATTAAAGTTGCCGATCATATCATTGACCTGGGCCCTGAAGGGGGTGATGGCGGAGGAAAAATTTTATACCAGGGGCTTCCCGAAGGGTTGATCAGTATTAAAGAAAGCCATACCGCTAAATTTTTAAAAACTGAACTGAAATAATGGAAAGGATCATCATTGATATGGACGAGGTAATTGCTGATCCCATGGGACAGATGATCAGCTGGTATATCAGCGAGTACGGGTTACCGGTAGATATGAAAAAAATGGAAGTGGGTTCCTGGGTAAAAGGTTTTCCCGAACAGCATCAGGTAATGGTGAGGCAGAGGTTGATGGAACCCGGATTTTTCCGTAACCTCCCGGTAATGGAAGGTAGCAGGGAAGTGCTGGAGGAAATGAACAGGAAGTATGAAATATTTATTGTTTCTGCAGCAATCGAATTTCCCAATTCACTAAAGGATAAGGTGGAATGGCTGGTGGAACATTTTCCTTTCTTTTCCTGGCGCCAGATTGTTCTGTGTGGAGATAAGCGGATGGTACATGGCGATCATATGATTGATGACCATGCGCGAAACCTTGAGCACTTTAATGGAAGGAAATACTTATATACATCACCGCATAATGTTACTATAACAGAATATCAGCGGATCAATAACTGGAAGGAAGCGGCTGAAATATTTTTAGGGGGCAAGTGACGCGGAAGGAGGATAAAGAACGCAGGGAAGAAGAAAGGTGCGCAAAATAAATCAGGGCTGAGTTTTACATCAGCCCTGATTAATAAGGTAAGCAGTCATTGCCTTAAAAATGGTAACAGAGAGCGCGGTTTTTCACAGGAATGTGAGATTTTGCTGTCTGGCGTTATCGCTTTTAAAAAATGGACTGCTTAGCGTACCGGTAGTCAGGTGTCAATCAGCCTTAACCAATACGGTTCTGTTTTCATACGGGAACGGATCACGAATAAATCTTTATGGTAATCTATTTCTCTTAGAACCTGAGGACCGGGCACCTGGTTTGATTGGTGAAGCTGCTGTAGTTTTCACCGCCAAGTCTAATACCCAGTTTTATTGTAGTTGAGTAGTAAGCGTCATTGTTGGTAGCCGTTCCTCTTTTCGTACCGGCAGTATAATCAGGGTTAACTACGCCACCAGTAAGCAGTGTTGACTTATTGGCCATGTAAGCAGCGATGTCAGCAGTGGTGGAACCTGCGCCGAAGTAATTGTAAAAATCAGCATCGGCGATATATGTTGTACTTACGTCGTCAATATAATCAGTGAATGTTAACCTGTTGACAATCTCAAAGCTGACATTCACTTTTTCAGAGAAGAAATATTTGATACCAACACCATAAGGAATATTGATCTGCGTGAGGCTGTATTCCTTCCTTGTAGGGTAATTAGGCATTCCCTGTCCTTCTGTGCGTAAAGGCTTCAGTTCAACCCATTGCTCAGCACCTCCCGGAGGGGTATAGGTTCCTTCAGGGTTGAATTTGAAAACTCCCAGACCCACGAGGCCATAGGGACGGAATTTGTGCCATACATCATATGGGTCTTCTTCCAGGAATACAAGAGGATATACTTCAGCGGCGGCATAAAATTCCAGTAGTTGTGAACGGAAATCCTGGTTACGTGCTTTACGGGCTTCTTCAAGTCCGCCTTTCGGAGATATCACGGCATCATCACCTTCAAGCTTTCCGAAATTCAGTGAAGCGCGGAAACTTACATATTCACTTGGTACAACGGAAAAGAATACTCCTTTCATTACTTTCGTCATTGACCAGTTGTTATCTTTCAGGAAAGTCTGGCCACGGCCTTCAGTTCCGCCGAGGTCTCCCAGGAAATTCGATGGTCCAACATTGAGACCAATTTCGTATTTCATCTGTGCTTCTGAATTAAGGCATGCAACAACACTGAGTAAAGTGATGGCCATGAATATTATAAGGCCTGAGCGTACACTTCTTTTCATGATACCGGATTTGTTTTTTCAATAGTTTGGACAACTACACTAACGCCCGGTAACCTTTGAATATTTTATCCGAAGTAAAAAATAAAACGCTCTGTATTATTTATCAGGTCAGGGTTTCAGCATAATAACATGCTGTATTCCGTCTTCAAAATAGATATCTCCCTGAGGTTCAAAGCCCAATGAAGAGTAAAAGTTTTTTAGGTATAGTTGGGCGCCTATCCTAATGGGTTGCTTTCCAAATAATTCAGTGGCTGTTGAAATCGCTTTGATCATTAATTGTCTTCCGGCCCCTGTTCCCCTGTATCGGGGAGAACTTACAACACGGCCAATGCTCATCTCATCGTATGCAAGTCCGGGCGGAACAATGCGAACGTACGCAACAAGTTCATTATCATGGTATCCCATCAAATGAAAACAATCCTGGTCTTTATTATCCATGTCAAGGAACACACAATTCTGTTCCACAACAAAAACTTCGCTCCTGAGTCTCAGGATATTATATAATTCACGTGGAGTGAGGTCATCAAATTTTTTAAGAGCCCATTGTAATTGCATAAAAGCCTGGCCATTAACATGTTTGTTTGATCATGCCGGCAGTTTTCGAATATACAACTCAGAAGGAATACAAAACCGCCCGGGTAGTTTTTTCTGAACAGGCTGTGGATCAGCAGTTATTTGACTGCAATAATACCCTCGGCGTCTGGACCATGATCCAGAAGTCCATCATCAGGTTGTTGTGCCTGGCATAAGCAATGTCAAGGTGAATGCGTTCTTCCACAGACATTTCATCTTTTCCCCTTTTCCTGATCTGCCAGAGCCCGGTTATTCCTGCAGGCGCAATAAACCTTTCCGCCCATTCATCAGTGGTTAGGGTAGAAGCTTCATACAGGGGGAGGGGCCGGTTGCCTACGAGAGACATGTCACCTTTCAGGACATTGATCAGTTGCGGAAGTTCATCAAGGCTGGTATTGCGAAGGAATGTACCTATACGGGTTACCCTTGGGTCATTTTCGAGTTTGAAAAATATGGATTGTTTATTCTTGAAATAGGTATTCATATGTGAATAAGACATCACCATTCTTTCGGCGCCAACCTTCATGGTCCTGAATTTGTAAAACTTGAATATCCTGTATCCCCTTCCGGCGCGGTATGAATTGTAGAAAACAGGGCCTGAGGAATCAATATGTATAGCAAGTGCAATGATCAGTAAAAGGGGAGAGAGCAGAAGCAGGAGGGTAGCAGCCAGAACGATATCTGTAAGCCTTTTGATGATACACTTAACTCCACTGATATTGGAAAATTTATATTCCAGCTGGATCTTATTTTCCCTGATATACATATCATACTTAACCCTTGCGATAAAGTGAAGACGTTCGCGGAGGGTAAAGAGATCCTTTGAAAGGGAAATGATATCATCAACAAACTGCAGTGAAAAAATTTGCTGCCTTTCCTCTATGCTGAGGTTATTGTCAATGTAAAATACCGGGGCCGTCAGGAATGGGGAATGGGTGAGATAGTCCTTCAGTAATTTCAGCTGGCTGATATTTACCGGCACATCAATAAAGATGGCCTGGATATTACATTTACCGTTGTTTTGCAAATGGTTTAGCCTGTTGATAGCCTGCATCAAATCGTTGCTCTGGGTGCACTGGCTTTTAAATGAATGGGGGTATTCATTCAATGATTCCACATTTCCGCCGATATAAAATGCATTTATTTCCTGGCCGGAGGTGTTTGCACGGATATCCAGCCCTTTTATAAAGGCATATTTGGGTTCCTTGTTTTTGATTTGAGCTGACTGCATAATTAATTTCTTTTAGGGTACGGCAACGCCTGCCATCCGGCAGGCAGGGATCAGGCTTTGGTAACAGTGTTACCTACAAGGATCATATCAATGGTTTCTATCAGCCGGCTTGGATTAAATGGCTTAGTAAAATATTCTAAAACATTATATTTCATCGAGTTGATTTTGGTAGTTTCTTCATCATTTGAAGAAATCACCACCAGGGGTACCTGGTTATAAAAACTGTTGAGTGATATTTGTTTCACCAGTTCCCATTTGGGCATGTCGGCAATCTCCGGATCGATGATGATCATGTGCGGGAGAGACCCCTGTTTCAGGTAGTACATGGCGCTGAGTCCGTCAGGAACAGATACCACTTTATAGTGTTTCTTGAGAATTGTATGAAGCAAAAAGCGCATTGCCTTGCTACCTTCGATGACTAATATTTCCTTGCTCATTTTCTAGGGATTTAATGTAAACATCACTGGTTTGACCCCGTGTGGCTACATAGCAAATTGGAAACGAGAGGTATTACAGGTAAAACTGCTGTTTCTAAGGAATTGGAGAAGAAAATGATTTAACCGGATTGCAGAGGCTGGAATTACTGCGGTGGTTTTCCCGAATGAGGAATTGAGATTAAAAGTATCGTCTCGTAAATATAATATCAATTATCTGAAAATTCAAGTGATTTGGAAATTTGGGAAAATGGCAGGGCAATGAAAGTGTTTAAATATACTGGCCTTTCCTGTTGGCTTTTTCCCAATTCACTGATTGTGTGCCGTTAATGAACCTGGTGAATCCTTTCCACACGGAAATATTCATGAAAACAAAATAATAGGGAATGAAAAAAAGCTTACCCATACCAGCCTTATGGTCGGAAAATAACTCGCCACCGAGGGCAAGCGCGTAAAACATCAGCTGGGTAAACAGTGTAAATACATAAAACATCGATCCTCCCTGGAAGAGGATAATAAAATTCAGCAGGAAAATAACGGGAAGGGCTACGGGGCAAACAGCCCAGCGGAGAACCCGGTGTGAGATATATTGAAAAGAGAATTTACCATAGCTGAAAATATTCAGAAGTTCCGGCAACATTGCCATTGTCTGGAATGCGCCTGCACTTATGCGGATTCTTCTTTTACTTTCATCATCGATACTCGAAGAAGGAAGTTCGGTTGACCGGGCCATTGGCTCATATGGTATGATAAATCCTTTTTTACAAATGAGCAAGGAAAGATAGAGGTCATCAAGGATAACATTTTCAGGCATATCCTCATAAAGCTTTTGCCTGATGGAAAAAAGTTCACCCGCCGCTCCGGCAACAGAATAAAAATCCGAATCCAGTTTTTTTAACCATGATTCGTATTTCCAATACAAGCCTTCTCCCCTTGCATGCACCATATCCTCATCGTGCGACAATACTACTTTTTCACCGGAAACGCCACCTACACGGGGGTTTACAAAACGCCTGACCATATGCATGATGGCATCCTTGTTGATTAACGTATTCGCGTCACTGAAAACAAGAATATCATAGTCCTCCCTGATCAGCCTTACCGCCCTGTTGATGGCAGATACCTTTCCCTTCCTGTCTGGTTTATGCAGGTGAAGCACTTCTGAATATCTTTCTGCAATATCAATGGTTTCATCTGTGGATCCGTCGGTGACCACGATGACCTTCATTTTATCTTTGGGGTAATCCAGGGAAAGCGCATTGATGATTTTCTGGTCAATGAATTCCTCCTCATTGTATGCTGCTATGATATGTGCTATCCTGGGAAGGTTTAAAGGATGTGATGCAGATAGAATAACTTTTTTCCTTTTGGGGAAAATGAATTGAAGTAATAATCCATACCCTGCGTATGTATAAAAAACAATAAAAACCAGTATCCAGAACAGAATTTCTGTTGTTAGCATATTAATCTACAAGGAAACAAATTAACAAGAATTATTCTGCCAGCAGTTATCTGTTTAAATTTGAAGCAATAATACCACATTACATCATTCCTCTTTCATCCATACTGAATAATCCTGTTGAATACCTGAAAGGCGTGGGGCCGCTAAGGGCCGACCTGTTAAAAAAGGAACTCAACATATTCACTTTTAAGGACTTACTGGAGCACTTCCCTTACCGGCATATTGATAAAACGGAAATCAAACGGATCAGGGACATCGGTCCGGCTACTGATTTCATACAGGTTTCAGGGATCCTGTCTGCATACCAAATAACCGGTGAAGGCCGCTCAAAACGGCTGGTGGCAGAACTCAGGGATGCTTCAGGGACCCTTGAACTTACCTGGTTCCAGGGTATTAACTGGGTGCAGAAAACGCTGGAAGCCGGTAAGGAATACCTGGTTTTTGGCAAACCCGGTTTTTTTATGGGAAAGCCCCAGATCACCCATCCGGAAATCGAGTTAAGAAAACCTGAAAATACAGCGGGAAAGCAATTCCTTGAACCCATATATCCTGCCACAGAAAAATTAAAATCCAGGGGACTAAATGGAAGAAGCATCGGTAAACTGGTCTTTTCATTGTTTTCTGTCATCAGTGAAAGGGATATACAGGAAAACCTTCCCCAACCAATATGTGAAAAACTGAATCTGATGGGAAGATGGGATGCTTTCCGGCATATACATTTTCCATCTTCTCCGCAAATGTTTGAAAAAGCGCTGTACAGGCTGAAATTTGAAGAGTTATTTATTACGCAGGTAAGGCTTGGCATGATACGTTCAAACCGCCACAGGTTTTCCCGTGGAATTATTTTCCCTACTGTGGGCAGGTATTTCAACGACTTCTATGAAAAGTACCTTCCCTTTCCGCTGACCGGGGCACAGAAAAGGGTACTGAAAGAGATCAGGCAGGATACAGCGCGCGGAAGGCAGATGAACCGGCTGCTGCAGGGAGATGTGGGAAGTGGAAAAACCATTGTGGCACTGATGGCCATGCTGATTGCGGCCGATAATGGTTTTCAGAGTTGCCTGATGGCGCCAACAGAGATCCTGGCACAGCAACACCTTCGAAGTATCAGGGACCTGTTGCAGGATATGCCCATTGAAGTAAGGCTGCTGACCGGTTCGGTAAAATCGGCAGAAAGAAAAAAAATTATTGCATCCACCGGCATCCGGAGAAGTAAAGATCCTGGTCGGCACGCACGCGCTGATTGAACACGATGTGCAATTTCAAACACTCGGACTGGCCATTGTAGATGAACAGCACAGATTCGGGGTTGCGCAAAGGGCCAGGTTATGGGAGAAAAATGCCACTGCACCGCATGTCCTGGTGATGACGGCAACACCCATACCCAGGACACTGGCAATGACAGCCTATGGTGACCTTGACTATAGTGTGATGGATGAATTGCCACCGGGCCGCAAACCCATTAAAACGGTGCACAGGTTTGAACATGCCAGGCCGCAGGTAATGGATTTTATTAAATCAGAACTGATAAAAGGCCGGCAGGCTTATATCATTTTTCCCCTGATCGAAGAAAGTGAAAAATTGAATTATGAGAACCTGATGAAAGGATATGAGAATGTAAAGGCATATTTTCCTGAGCCGCATACCTATATCAGCATGGTTCATGGCAAGATGAATACGGAGATGAAAGAACTGAATATGAAAAGATTTATCGAGGGAGATACGCAGATAATGGTATCAACCACCGTTATAGAGGTGGGTGTGAATGTGCCCAATGCCATCTGTGATGGTTATTGAAAGTGCTGAGAAATTTGGGTTAAGCCAGTTGCACCAGCTTAGGGGCAGGGTAGGACGTGGTGCGGAAAAAAGTTATTGCATATTATTGACAGGCGATTCCATTTCCAAAGAAGCAAGGGAGAGAATTTCGGTCATGTGCCAGACCAACGACGGTTTCCAGATTGCTGAAAAAGATCTTGAACTCAGGGGGCCCGGGGATATCAGTGGTACCAGGCAAAGTGGCCTGATGAATTTTAAACTGGCTAATATTGTATCAGATAAGAATATCCTTGACCTTGCAAAAGAAGAGGCAGAATTGCTGATTATGGAAGATGCAGGCCTGGATTCAGAAAACAATATTCCGCTCCGGATGTTCCTTCGGGTACAGGCTGGAAAAACGGCATGGAGTAAAATTTCCTGATGGCATATTATTAACAAGTCCTATACGTTTATAAATGTACTTTTAACAACAAATGATCAACAGGCTGAAAATCATCACATTCATACTGTTTGCCGCTGCACAGATCATTAGTATCCGCGGAAACAGCCAGTCGTATTATGCATTGGATTTTGCAGAGAATAAGGGACAGTGGGCAGGAAATTTTAAATTCAGGGCAGATGCTGGCAATGGCGCGTTCTTTGTTGAACAGCAGGGATATACCATTCTCCAGTATAACGCTGACGACTACCGTAAAATAGGGGATAAGGTGCATGGCCACCCGGGGGTCACTGTCGGGAAAAACGGTGAGGCCATTCAGAAACCTGATATACACGGGACAGGATCATCCCATCCCGAACCGGAAAATTTTATCGTCAGGGCCCATGCCATAAAAGTTAAGTTCCTGGGAAGTTTAACAGATGCAAAAGCAATTCCTGAAAAACCCCGCGATGGTTATGATAACTATTTTACAGGGAATGATCCGTCTAAATGGAAAAGTAATATCCGTTCCTACAGCACACCTGACATATGCCGGCATTTATCCCGGAATAGACGTTAAATATTTTACAGATAATGGTACCCTCAAGTATGATTTTTATGTGAAGCCGGGGGCTGATCTTTCCAAACTCATCATTAAATACGATGGCGCTGAAAAATTATCGGTAAAGAACGGGGAACTGGTGATTTCCACATCGGTGGGAGAAATCCGTGAACTGGCCCCATATGCCTACCAGTTGGTTAACGGCAAGAAAATTGTAGTGGAATGCCGTTTTGAAATCAGTGGAAACCAGGTTTCCTTCAGGGTTAAGAATTATAATAAAGATGCCTTACTGGTCATCGATCCCACCTTAATATTTTCCACATTCTCTGGCAGCCGTTCAGGAAACTGGGGTTTTACGGCAACACCGGGTGATGATGGCAGTTTGTATGCCGGGGGAATAGTATTTAATGGTGGCGGGTATCCGACATACTGCCGGGTGCATTCCAGACTGCTTTCCAGGGCGGAGGAACCCTGGGGGTGGATATTGCGATAACCAGGTTCAGTCCATCAGGAAATGCCAGGATATTTTCCACTTACCTGGGCGGCAACCAGGATGAATGGCCCCATAGCCTTTTTGCAGATCCCCAGGGAAACCTTGTGGTTCTGGGAAGAACATTTTCGTCAAATTATCCCACTACCGCAACTTTTGGTTCCGGGGGGTCAAGCGATATTATTGTTACAAAGATCAATGCAGCAGGAACAGGATTGATTGGTTCGATAAGGATCGGGGGTTCAGGGGATGATGGAGCCAACATTGACGCTTCCGGATCTCCCGGTTGTTCTTCACTCTTATATAATTATGGAGATAATGCCCGCAGCGAAGTAATTCTTGACGCTGCCAATAACGTGTATATTGCTGCCAGTACAAAATCCGCCAATTTCCCTTTGCAGGGTGCATTCCAGGGTACACTTGGGCGGAAAACAGGATGCCGTAGTAGTTAAGCTGAACCCTACCCTGAGTACGGTATTATTCAGCAGCTACCTTGGCGGATCTGAAGATGACGCCGGATTTGTATTGTCCCTCAACACCACTACAAATGAAGTATATGTAGCCGGCGGAACGGCCAGCGCAAATTTTCCGGGTGCCAGTAATGCATATAATGGAGCCATTGACGGTTTTGTTTCCATTATTTCCAATAACGGCGGCGCTTTATTGCAATCCAGGTATTTTGGCACGGCTTCGCTGGATATGATCTATGGCATACAGTTCGACGGACTGGGTTTCCCTTATATCATGGGCATTTCCCTGGGGTCATGGACGGTTACGGCGAATGCCACTTTCCGGAATGCCGGGTCAAAACAATTTATATCCAAACTGCAGCCCAATCTTTCAGGTTACGTTTATTCAACCGTATATGGTGCAGCCAACAGCGTTCCCAATATTTCACCCGTTGCCTTCCTGGTTGACCGCTGCGAAAATGTATATGTTTCAGGATGGGGAGGCCGTTTAAATCCATGTGTTTCCAATAGCTGTTTTGATTCAAAAACCTCGGGTCCGGCGGGTATGCCAATCACTCCCGATGCCATTAAATCAACGACAGACAACCGGGACTTTCTACTTTTTTGTGCTGGAGAAAGATGCTACCAGCCAGTTGTACGGAAGTTTTTTCGGCCAGACAGGCGGAGAGGGTGATCACGTGGATGGCGGCACAAGCCGGTTTGACCGGAGGGGCGCCATTTACCAGGCTATCTGTGCCAATTGCGCGGGTGATAATGCCTGTCCGTCATCACCGGTAACATCACCCTTTCCCGATTACACCCGGTGTGATTGGACCGATTAATGGTGCACTGGGCACGAGCAGTGGCGGAGAATGTAACCTCGCCGCAGTAAAAATTGCCTTTCGATTACCAGGGTGTAATTGCTGCAGCTCAGGCATCCATCAATGGTGTGGTAAATGACACCAGCGGATGCGTTCCGCTAAAAGTGGATTTCCTGGACACTATTGCCAATGCCCAGCGATATGAGTGGGATTTCGGAGATGGTTCCCCGGTTTTTTCATCCACCACTCCAAATGCCACCCATACCTATTCAGGCGTAGGATCATTCCAGGTAAGGCTGATTGTCATTGACTCCAGTAAATGTATTCCCAGGGATACTGCATTCCTGACCATTGTGTCCAGGAATGATGCAGCTTCCCTTGACCTGGCGGCGGTTAAACTGCCTCCCTGTGAAAACCTGGGGTACAGGTTTGACAACCTTTCCGTGGCACCTCCGGGAAAGCCATTCGGTTCCACTTCATTTATCTGGGATTTCGGGGATAATACACCAAGAATCACATACGGGTAACGGAAGTGTTAATCATGGATTTGCTGCACCGGGTACCTATAATGTGAAACTCATCATGGTAGATACCAATTATTGCAATTACCCGGATTCGATAACAAGGGTTTTACGTATCGCTGCCAATGTAGATGCCCAATTTACCACACCTCCGGCAGGATGTGTACCATATAGCGCTGTATTTACCAACACATCGCAAGCCGGGCAGACATTCACCTGGGATTTCGGTGATGGAACAAGCTTTACCAGGGCCTACCCCTCCGCCCAAACTTTATTCCACCGTGGGAACATATACAGTCACCCTGATTGCGACGGATCCGAATACCTGTAACGTGACAGATACTTTCGTATCGAATATTACGGTGCATCCGAATCCCCTGGCTAATTTTACATTTACCCCTAATCCGGGACAGGAAAATACACCCACAACGTTCACCAATAATTCAACCGGTGCGGTTCGTTATATCTGGCGTTTTGGTGATGGTGATTCATCTACCCTGGTTAATCCTGTTCATCAGTTTAAAGCTACCGGCGTATTCAATACCTGCCTGGTGGCCATCAACCAATTTGGCTGCGCAGATACGGTTTGCCAGGATGTAAGTGCAATTATTTTACCTTTACTGGATGTTCCCAATGCCTTCACACCAAATGGTGACGGTGTCAATGATAAAGTATTTGTCAAAGGTTTTGGAATAGCTAAACTGACGTTCAGGATTTATAACAGGCAGGGATTGCTTGTTTTCCAGACTTCTGACCAGTTAACCGGATGGGATGGCAGGTATAAAGGTGCATTGCAGCCCATGGATGCATATGCATTATACACTGGAGGTTGAGTTCTCTGATGGTAACAGGGCAACTAAAAAGGGTGATATAACGTTAATCAGGTAAAATATTTATAAACATCAGGATGTCCAGGTCTGCGCTTAAATATTGTGTTGTGTGTTTTGCATCATTTCTGATGCAGGTCGTAATGTATTGCACAGGATCTTCATTTTTCACAATTCTTCAATTCCCCGCTCACTACAAATCCGGCCAATACAGGATTCATTCCTGATGCTGATTACCGCATTGGTGCGCATTACCGGAGCCAGTGGACAAGCATTCCTGTTCCTTATAAAACGATGAGCATATACGGTGATGCGCAGGTATTCCGTGAAAGGTTCGAAACAGGATGGATTGGTCTGGGTGGTGTAATCCTCCGGGATGCAGCAGGGTCAGGCAACCTGACATCAACAAAAATATACGGCTCGGCCGCTTACCACCAGATGCTTGGTAATACGGGTTTATTAAGTGCGGGTTTTAACCTGGGAGTTTCCAATAAAAGAATAGATGTCACCAGGTTTACTTTTGATAACCAGTGGAACGGAAAATTCTTTGATGTCCAGGCGCCTTCCGGGGAAACATTTGCGGCCACCAATATAAGCTACCTTGATGTGCAGGTTGGATTGAATTATGCATGGTTTCCTACCGATAATATGTATGTACACGGAGGACTTTCAGTGCATCACCTGAATAAACCAAAGGAAACATTTTTTAATTCAACACCCACTTACGACAACAGGCTTTCACCCAGGTATATCGCTTTTGCAGATGCCGTAGTTAAACTTAATGACCAGTGGATTGCAACACCGGCAGCATATTTCAGTGTTCAGGCCAGAAGCTACCGAATTCATGATTGGCGGACACCTCAATTATAACCTCACAGGTGATGGTGAACAACAGCTGATCGGCGGATTATATTATCGGGCAGGTGATGCCATTATTCCCATGATCGGTTACCAGTGGAAAACATTCAGGTTTATGTTTTCATTTGATGTCACCACTTCCCCTTTAAGCAATTATAACAACATGAACGGAGCAACGGAATTCTACCTCCAGTATTCAGGTTTTTATAATGAATATAACGGCGACATCAGGCAAACGCTATGTCCCACTTTCCGTTAATGTAACATTCCGCATATCTCCTTAACCATCATGTCTGATTATTGGTGATTGATGGTTATTTTTACCAAAAATTATCTATGCCGGCCATAGCCGCAAGGGGAAAATTAAATGCTGATATCATCGCTGAATTCCGTGAGATCACGGGAGATCAGTATATATACATGGATGAAGAATCACTGCATAAATACGGTCATGATGAAACGGAGAACCTGCTTTTCCTTCCCGAAATAGTAATCAAGCCCCGAACGGCAGAAGAGATTTCCCGGATCATGAAGATTTGCAACCGTGAAAGGATCCCGGTAACGCCCAGGGGCGCAGGTACCGGATTGAGCGGTGGGGCGCTTCCACACCTTGGTGGTGTACTGTTATCCACTGAAAGGATGAACGCCATCCTTGACATCGATGAAAGAAATTTGCAGGTTACCACCGAGCCCGGTGTGATAACAGAAGTACTCCAGAATGCCGTAAAAGAAAAAGGCCTGTTTTATCCTCCTGATCCAAGCAGCCGGGGATCATGCTTTATCGGCGGTAATATAGCTGAAAACAGCGGCGGTCCGAAGGCCGTTAAATATGGTGTGGTAAAGGATTATGTATTGAACCTTGAAATTGTTCTGCCCACGGGAGAAATCATGTGGACGGGTTCCAATGTATTAAAAAATTCCACCGGGTATAACCTTACACAACTCATTGTAGGCAGTGAAGGTACCCTGGGCATCGTTACCAAAATTGTGCTGAAACTTATTCCTTTTCCCCGCTATGACCTGCTGATGCTGGTGCCTTTCAGGTCAGTGGAAAAAGCAGGGGAGGCCGTTAGTGCCATATTCAGGGCGGGCTTTACACCCAGTGCGATGGAACTCATGGAGATCAATGCACTGCGTATCGTGAGCAGTTTTGTGGATAGTTCGGCGGTACCCCTTACAGACGATACGGAAGCGCACCTGATTATTGAGGTGGACGGTAACCATTTGGATACGCTGATGGCAGAGATGGAAGCCATTGGCGAGATGTTGCAGCAGTATGATATCGGCGATATTTATTTTGCAGATGACGCCCAGTCAGAAAGCGGAACTGTGGAAATTACGGCGACGGGTAGCCGAAGCTGTGAAACTGGTGGGTTATACCATTGAGGAAGATACAGTGGTGCCCAGGGCCGAACTGCCGGCGCTGATTCGCGGGGTGAAAAAACTTGGCGTGGAACAGTCATTTAATGTGGTATGTTATGGTCATGCCGGGGATGGTAATCTTCATATCAGGATACAAAAACCCGGAACTCCCAACAGTCATAATGATCCCGGAATGACAAAGACCCTCAGGTCACTGTTTGAACTGGTGAAGAGCCTTGGAGGCACTATCAGCGGGGAACATGGCATCGGGCTTATCCAGAAAACATATATGGATATTGTTTTTGACGAGATACAGCTCAGGCTGATGCGGGATATAAAAAATGCATTTGATCCTAACCATATTTTAAACAAAGGAAAAATCTTTGACTGATGATTAGAAAAATCCTAATGCTCTTAATTGTTTGCATTTTCTTTCACGGGTATGCATCCGCACAGTTCACAACTCCTGCAGAGGAAGAGGTTTCAGAAAAAAAGGGATTTGATCCGCAGCGTCTGTTTTTTGGCGGAAACTTCGCATTGACTTTCGGAGATTTTACTTTCATCAATGTATCCCCTGTAGTGGGTTACAGGATAACAGAAAAATTTTCTGCGGGTACTCAGATTAATTTTATTTACCAGAGTAGTAAAATACAGTATTACGCAAACGCTTATACAAAATCCGAATATGCTTATGTAGGGATGGGTGTTTTCGGCAGGTTTAATCCGGTGAAATTTTTACTGCTGAATGTGCAGCCTGAGTTGAATTACGTATGGGGAAATTACAAAGAAGTCTATCCCGGCAAATACCATGAGTATAAACAGGAAGGAAAATTTATCCCCTCCGTACTGTTGGGTGCCGGTGCAGTAATCCCCACTGGTGGCAGGGGCGCATTGATTGCCATGATTCAGTATGATATCGTGCAGGATGACCTTTCACCATACGGCAAAAATCCATTTTTCAGTTTCGGATTTAACTTTTGATGCTCATCTTTAAATAAATACATGTCACCTGCACTTCTTTTCACTTTCGTGATAGGATACTTTATACTGCTACTTGGTGTAGCCTGGTATACTTCCCGGAATTCAAATAATGATTCATTTTTTATCGGCAACAAGAACTCCAACTGGATGCTTGTTGCCTTTGGCATGATCGGCACCTCTTTATCAGGTGTAACTTTTGTTAGTGTACCCGGCGCCGTTGGGAGGGATGCTTTTTCCTACTTCCAGGTGGTGATCGGATATTTCCTGGGATATATTGTGATCGCTTTTGTACTGCTCCCCCTCTATTACCGGCTGAACCTCACTTCTATCTATAATTACCTGAGTACAAGGCTGGGATTCGTTTCCTATAAAACCGGGGCATCTTATTTTATACTCAGCAGGACGCTTGGCGCTACGGCAAGGTTATACCTGGTGGTAAAAATCCTGCAGGATGCGATACTGACCTCCTTTGGCGTTCCTTTCTGGCTCACCACCCTTATCATCCTGGTGATGATCCTGTTGTATACCTATGAAGGCGGGGTGAAAACCATTGTGTGGACCGACATGCTGCAAACTACGGGAATGCTCATTGGACTGGTTGTCTGTATCGTTTATATACTGAGCACCATGGACCTTAGCTTCAGCAGCGGACTTTCCGCAATGAATGAAAAAGGGTATACCAAAATTTTTTTTACCGATCCTTCTTCCAAATTTTTCTTTCTCAAACAGATCCTGGCGGGTGCATTTATAACCGTTACCATGACGGGAATGGACCAGGAAATGATGCAGAAAAACATCAGTGTACGTACCCTGAAAGATTCTCAGAAGAATATGCTGAGCTTTTCGGTAATTATCCTGGTGGTGAACCTTATGTTCTTATTCCTCGGCGGATTGCTCTATCTCTATGCCGGAAATGAGGGTATCGACGCAACCGGTGATAAAATATTTCCCGCTGTGGCTTTAGGCCATATGCCACCCATCGTATCGGTGATATTTATCCTTGCCCTGATTTCCGCCCTTTTCCCCAGTGCCGATGGAGCCATTACTGCGCTAACTTCTTCTTTTTGCATCGATATCATTGGTATGCAGAGGCGTGATGACTGGACAGATGCAAAAAAGAAAACAATGCGGCACAAGGTTCACCTCGGATTTGCCGCTATCTTTTTGTTTTTTGTCATGGTTTTTTACCAGGTTAATAACCCCAGCATGATTGGCGTTATCTTAAAAGTTGCCGGGTACACTTACGGGCCTTTACTTGGATTGTTTTCCTTTGGTATCCTGACCAACAGACAGGTAAATGACAGGCTTGTGCCCATAGTAGCGATCCTCGCACCGTTAATCTGTTTTTTTATTGATAAATACCAGGCAATGCTGTTCGGAAGCTTTGAAATCGGGCTGGAATTGCTGATCATCAATGGGTTACTAACGTTCCTGGGATTGTTAATGATATCCCATAAGCCCTCCACGGCTTGACCTATTACTGTATTTTTGCGCAAACTAACCTGAAGTGGATTGGATTAACCCGGCAGCAACCAGGTACTCGGAAAAGTTTACATCAGCGGAGAACGATCTGCTGGCAGAGATTTCCGGCTATACTTTTTCCCATCACCCCGATCCGGGGATGATGAGTGGACATGTGCAGGGAAAATTACTGCAAATGGTCAGTGCCATGGTGCAGCCACGTTATGTGCTGGAAATCGGCACATTAACCGGGTACAGTGCCATATGCCTGTCTGAAGGGTTAGCCGGAAACGGGGAACTGCATACCATTGAACTAAGGGAGAAGGATGCTGCTGTAGCCCGTGATTTCTTTCGGAAAAGCAGGTTTTCAGCACAGATTACGGTTCATACAGGGGAGGCCCTGGGGGTTATAGAAACGTTAAAACAAACCTGGGATCTCGTATTCATAGACGCTGATAAAATAAATTACGTCCAGTATTATGAATCCGTGCTGCCCCGGGTAAGGCCGGGTGGATTTATACTGGCAGACAATGTCCTTTTTCACGGTGAAGTCCTTGAGGAAACAATAAAAGGGAAAAATGCAAAGGCTATTCAATTATTCAACGAGCATGTACGTAATGATCAGCGTGTTGAATGCGTTTTACTAACAGTCAGGGATGGCCTGATGCTGATCCGCAAAAAATGAACAGATCAATGAAATCTATGAAGTATTTGGTATTTATATTATTACTGACTGGTATTAAGGGGTTTGCCCAGCAACCATCAGAAGCCATTACCGCTTATATTAACCAGTATAAGGAACTGGCTATAGAAGAAATGCAGCGAACCGGTGTTCCTGCTTCCATTAAACTGGCCCAGGGCCTGCTTGAAACAGAGGCCGGACGAAGTGACCTGGTCATGAGATCCAATAATCATTTTGGAATTAAATGTAAAACATCCTGGACCGGTGAAAAAGTTTACCATGATGATGATGCAAGGGGGGAATGTTTCCGGAAATATGCAAGTGCAGAGGATTCTTATATGGACCATTCCAACTACCTTAAAAATACCCAGCGCTATGCATCGCTCTTCAAACTGGAACCAACTGACTATAAAGGATGGGCATACGGATTGAAATCAGCAGGATATGCCACCAATCCAAAATATCCACAGATACTCATCAAATTTATAGAACAATACGGCCTGAATGATTATACATTGATTGCGCTTGGCAGGATACCGGCGCCGATGGATATGGCATCTTCCAAAACCAACTCTTCACCCGAAAATAAAGGTGCTGCAGGTTCCCCATTTCTTGACAATATCAGGGTAACCACCATATCCACTCCGGCATCAGCCAGTGAAGCAAAAGCTGAAACGGTGGTGGCAGAACCTGCGCCTGTATATCCGGAAAATGAATTTACCATCAATAATACCAGGGTTGTTTTTGCTAAAGCCGGTACCTCATTACTGTTTTTGGCAGAAAAATATAATGTGAAATACAGCTGGCTGCTCGATTTTAATGAAATAAAGGAAGGTACGGGTGAACTGGCCAATGACCAGTTGATTTACCTGCAACGAAAAAGAAAACAGGGCCAGAATGAATTTCATATAGTGCAGCCGGGAGAAGACCTCTATACGATCAGCCAGAAAGAAGGCTTAAGGCTTGAAAGCCTTCTCGGTTATAACCAGCTAAGCATGAATATGAAACCAGCGCCCGGAGAAAAATTATACCTTCAGCAACAGGGACCCTCCAGGCCCAGGCTTGCCCTTGCTCATTAATAATACATTCATGGATATACTTCAGGTGCACGACAAGCAGTTTAAGCCCTTTATCAGTTCAGTCCAGATCGAAGACCACCGTGAAGCGGATAGCCGCTGAAATGAACCGTGACTATGCCCAATCCATTCCGCTGTTTATTTCCATTTTGAGCGGATCATTTATGTTCGCGGCTGATCTCTTCAAGCACCTGACCATACCCGCAGAGATTTGTTTTATCAAACTTGCCTCTTACAAGGGTACCAAATCTTCAGGAAATGTGATTACCTCCATCGGTCTTGATGTGGAATTGCATGGCCGTGATGTCATCATCCTGGAAGATATCATTGACACCGGAAAAACACTTAATACCTTCCTTCCCCAGTTGGAACACCATTCCCCAAAATCATTAAAAGTGTGCGCTTTGCTGAATAAGCCGGGGAGTATGGTATATAAGATAAACATTGATTACCTTGGAATCACGATTCCTGATAATTTCGTAGTAGGTTATGGACTTGATTATGACGGATTGGGAAGAAACCTGCCTGAGATTTACCAGGTGATATAATTTCCATCCTGTTGAAAAAAAAGTTAACATACTGCTTTCTTGCATTAATCTTTTTATTTCCCACCTTTTTATCTGCCCAGTATTACATCAGGGGGGAAGTGAAGGATGAGAAAGGTAATGGTCTCCAGAATGTAAAGATCACCCTGCATTCCACCGGACTACCCTATTCCACCGGTGTTGGAGGCGCATTCGGGATATTGACCAACAAAGCCACTGACAGCCTGAGTTTTTCACTGGAAGGATTTGAACCATTTCACGCCAGGGTCAATTCCACAAAGTTTGTCAGCATTACACTGAAAATGCAGCCATTTGCCGCAAGCCTTCAAAAGCATTCACTGCTTTCGCTTACGGGTAATATGCAGACAATGGCCGACAAGCAGTGGGCTGCAGGTGATGAGACATATAATACCATAATTGAAAACAGTTATATAGACGTTTCCAGGTTTCCCAGCACCAGCATGGTGTTGAATGTTGACAGGGCGTCATACAGTAATATCAGGCGTTTTATCAATATGGGCAGTACGGTTCCGCCCGATGGTGTGCGAATTGAAGAGATGCTGAATTACTTCAACTTCAATTATGCCAATCCTCCAAAGGACAGCATTTTCAGGGTAGAGTCTTCCCTGAGTTCCTGCCCCTGGATGCCCGGTAACCAGTTGTTGTTTTTACAGGTCAATACAAAAAAAATAAACCTTGACAAGGTGCCTCCGAGCAATCTTGTTTTCCTGATTGATGTTTCCGGATCCATGGATATGCCTAACAGGCTGCCATTACTTAAATCATCCTTTCGCAAACTCGTGCAGAATTTAAGGCCGGTTGATACAGTTTCCATTGTCGTTTACGGAAGTGTTGTGGGTGTAATGCTTCAGCCCACCAGCGGCGATAACAAGAAAAAGATTTATGATGCCATTGAAGAACTTACTCCCGGTGGTTTTACACCGGGTGAAGCGGGAATTCTCCAGGCATATAAACTGGCCCAGAATAAATTTATTAAAGGCGGTAATAACCGTGTGATACTTGCCACCGATGGTGATTTCAACGTGGGTCAGAATAATGAAAAACAACTTGAGGAATTAATCACCCGTATGAAGCAGACAGGTATTTACCTGACCTGCCTTGGCGTTGGGATGGGCAATTACAAGGATTCCAAAATAGAGGTGCTGGCCAAAAAGGGAAATGGCAATTTTGCCTATCTCGATAATGAACTGGAAGGAGAGAAGGTATTGGTTAAAGAACTCACTCAAACCTTATATGCCGCCGCCGATGATGTGTATATGAATGTGGAATTCAATCCTGACCTGGTAAGGGCTTATCGATTAATCGGGTTTGATAATAAAAGAAGTGCGCTTGCAGATTCGTCAAGCGAACTTGAAGGTGGGGAAATAGGATCGGGACATTCCATGATTGCTATATTTGAAATTGATCCTACAGATGAAAATAAGGCGGCAATGTCTGTTGGTGCAATGTCGAAGCAAATTGCATCTGCACGTATCCATTACCGTTTGCCTGAAAGCAAAGCTCTTCGGTATTCTTCATTTCAGTGCCCTTATAATTATCTCGAGTTTAAGGAATCCAGGTCATTCCTGAGGTTTGCCACTTCTGTTGCCCTGTTTGGTTTAATGCTGCGCAACTCTGATTATGTCAGGAATGTAAGCTGGCAGGAACTGGTGAATATGACTGCTGAATGTGCAGATCACAGTAATAACCTCCAGAAGGAATTTTACGAAATGGTATTAAAGGCCCAGAAAATTTACCAGCCGCTGAAGAAAAAAAATAAGTGATCAGCCAAACATTTCTTTCACTTTATCGAAAAAACTTTTCTCGTTTTTTTCCGGTTTGGGAATGAAGCTTGGAGAATCCTGCATTTTTTCCATAATGGCTTTTTCTTCAGCATTCAGGTGCTGGGGCGTCCATACATTAACATGTATAAGCTGGTCTCCCTTTTCATAATGATTATTGACAGAAGGGAACCCTTTTCCCTTTAACCTGAATATTTTGCCACTCTGTGTTCCAGGGGGAATTTTGATTTTTGCTTTGCCATCAATCGTGGGAACTTCAAGTTGTGTGCCGAAAATGGCATCAGGAATGGAAATATAAAGATCGAAAACTACATTCAGTCCATCACGCTGCAATTGTCCATGGGCTTCCTCTTCTATAAGGATAATCAGGTCACCGGGTGATCCGCCCCGTTCACCGGCATTACCCTTTCCGCTAAGGTTAAGCTGCATGCCTTCCTGCACTCCTGCCGGAATATCCAGGGTAACTGTTTCTTCCCCGTAAATCCTTCCTTCACCTTTGCAGGAATTGCATTTCTGTGTAATCGTTGATCCTTCACCGCCGCAGGCAGGGCATGTAGTAACGGTCTGCATTTGTCCAAGGAAAGTATTGGTTACTTTCCTCACTTGTCCGCTGCCGCCGCATGTACCACAGGTCTGCACCGAATTTTTGTCCTTCGCCCCGCTGCCCGTGCATGTTGTGCAGGTAATATGTTTTTTAACTTTAACAGTCTTTGAAGCTCCTTTTGCGATTTCTTCGTATGTAAGTTTGATCTTGATCCGCAGGTTGGAACCCCTGGACCCCCTTGGCCTGCCACCCTGTCCGCGTCCCCTTGCCTGGCCACCAAAAAAATTCTCAAAAATATCCTCCCCGAAAATATCACCGAACTGGCTGAAAATATCATCCATGTTCATGTTCCCGCCATAACCACCGCGGCCATTCCCGGCAACACCGGCATGTCCAAAGCGGTCATACTGTGCCCGCTTATCCTGGTCGCTCAGTATCTCATAGGCTTCTGCAGCTTCCTTAAATTTATCCTCTGCAGCTTTATCTCCCGGGTTTCGGTCGGGGTGATACTGCATAGCCACTTTTCTGTATGCTTTTTTGATCTCATCGGCAGAAGCCGATTTGGTCACGCCCAGAATTTCATAATAATCTCTCTTACTCATAATTAGCTCTCCTGGCGTTGAAGTTTATTTTCCTACCACCACTTTTGCAAACCGGATGATCTTGTCGTTCAGGTAATATCCGGTCTCTACCTGGTCAAGGACTTTGCCTTTCAAATCAGCTGAAGGGGCAGGTATTTCCGTGATGGCTTCATGAATATCAGGATTGAAAACTGTTCCGATACTGTTCATTTCCTTTAATCCCCTTTGCAAAAGGGATTTTCTGAGTTTATGGAAAACAAGTTGGACGCCTTCACGAATCTGATCAATTTCCCCGGCTGTTTGCAATTGTTTTTCTGCACGGTCACAATCGTCCAGGACTTCCAGGAGCGACTGTATTACGTCTTTTCCTGCTGTCTGGTTCAGTTCAACCTTTTCCTTTGCCGTTCTGCGTTTAAAATTGTCAAATTCCGCATAAAGCCTGAGGTATTTGTCTTTCTGTTCCTGCAGGGCATCCTGCAGTTTTTCCATTTCAGATTCATCCGCTACCGATTCATTAAGATGGGTTGAGCCGGCAATGCTGTCATCTGCATTGATGCTCATAGATATATCTTCAGGTTGCCCTGATTTTGTAGTCACGTCTTTTTCTTTCATGATAAAGATTTTCCGTTCACAGCAAGATGTCAAAACGCTTGCCAAGCAGGTGTTTTAAGCCAAAATGTCGCTTATTGTCAATTATTTTTTAAGAGCTTGAAATATAGATAAACCAGGGCGAGACCCAGGAAAACAAACCATCCGAAGCCGATACCAAAAATACCCACGACAAGACCTGCTGCCGCCCCCAGCAGGATGAACCATTCCAGGTTATTGGACGGGCCCCAGTTCACATCCCCGGCACCACGTTGCTGTTTTTTGTCCATTTTGGCAGCGAAACGATCAAGCTTGCGCAACTGCTTGCCACTCAGTTGTATATCCTGGGTTGCTGCATATTCGGTTGCTAATTTTCTGAGGGTTTCCCGGCTTTCGGGCATCTGCTCCCTTTGACTGCTTTCCAGGTATTCACGGGAGATAATATTGGCCAGTACATCCGCTTGTTCAGTGTTTCCCGTAGCCGTAATCCCTTGTATTTGCGGGGTATTTTCATATATTATATTCATGTCTGTTATGGGTGCAGATGGATTCTTTTCTTCTGCCAGGCCAGCAGCCACATCAGGTCCTGCAAACGCAGGTTGATAACTAAAACCCTGCTGGTAGCGGGATGAAGCGCAAGAAAAACAAGAAAGACTGAAAATAATAGCCACAGTTACTACAGGATTGAATAGTCTCCCCATAAGTTTGGAATTTTTTTATAAAGATAAGGTGAAAATGCCGAGGCAACTCTTCGTTGTAAGTGCTTTACATATCCCTAATTTTGCGCCATGAATAAAGTGAGACTGAAAAAGCGGATAGGCCACAGGGTAATGAACGGCCATCCCTGGATTTTTGCCAATGAGGTTCAGGAGGTCACGGGAGATATAGAAGCCGGGGAAACGGTACTCGTGGAAACTGCTGATGGCAAATTTCTTGGGCAGGGATATATCAACCCCAAATCACAAATACTGGTAAGGCTGCTGACCCGTAAAAAGGATGACCAGATCAATGACGCTTTTTTTCTTGCCCGTATTAAAAAGGCCTGGGAATACAGGCAGCGACTCGGGTATATAGAAAATTGCCGGCTGATCTTTGGTGAAGCTGACGATATGCCACAGCTGATCATTGATAAGTTTAATGATTATTTCGTCATTCAAACCCTTGCATTGGGGATCGACCGATGGAAGCCATCCATTGTGGCTGCAATTGAGGCCATTTTTAGCCCCAGGGGAATTTATGAGCGCAATGATGTGCCTGTTAGGGAACTTGAGGGATTGCCGCAGCAGAAGGGCTTCCTGAGTGCCCCTTTTGAAACTGTTATCAGGATAAAGGAAAACGGACTTGATTTTTATGTGGATATCGCCAACGGACAGAAAACAGGATATTTCCTCGACCAGCAGGATAACAGGAGGGCCATTCAGCATATTGTTAAAGGAGCCGATGTGCTGGGTGCATTTTGTTATACGGGAACCTTTGAGATACATGCCGCCCATTATGGGGCATCCTCTGTGCTGGGACTGGATATTTCAGGAACTGCCATAGCCCAGTCAGAACGCAATGCAAAGCTGAACGGTCTTGACCATATCTGCAGTTTTATGGAGATCAATGCCTTTGATGCATTGAAACAATGGACAAAAGAGGGAAAGACTTGGGATGTGGTCATGCTTGATCCGCCTTCATTCACGAAAACCCGGGAAAACATACAAAAGGCCATTACGGGATATAAAGAGATCAACCTCCGGGGAATTAAATTAGTGAAACCAGGGGGCTTCCTGGTTACTTCATCCTGTACAAACCTTATTTCACCGGACCTGTTTTTAGAAACCATTCATATGGCTGCATGGGATGCCCGCAGAAAATTGCGGCAGGTAGTGTTCCAGGCGCAGTCGGCCGACCATCCGATCATACGTGGTCTTGAAAATACGCAATACCTGAAGTTTTTTATTGCACAAGTCATTTAGTTGACGGTTGACGGTTGACGGTTGACGGTTTGGATTGACTTCCTCAACAGACTGGATACCGGAATTGCTTGGCGTCCTTCCCTTCCCTGCGTCTTTTTTATTTCTCGATTTGAAACTTGCCCGCCTCAATGGTCTTGCCATTGCGGTCTTTGAGCTGGATAATATAGATGCCCCTGGAATAACCTGTAAGGTCAATCCTGGTGCGGCCACTGACCTGCATATCAACTATCTTTTTACCGGAGAAATTGTAGATCTGGAAGCTGCAGTTTTTATCCAGGGTCTTCTGAAGTTCTATGTTGATAAATGTAGTGGCGGGATTTGGATAGAATTTGACATACCTCACTGTGCCGATATCATTCTTCGCTAAACGATCCTGGGACCGCCCGGCAACGGAAAATGACATGAATAATAAAAACAGTAAGGTAAAATTCCTGGTCATATTGGATTCAAAGATACACCCTAAAATAATCCAATAATACCGTTTAAGCAAGGTCAAAAACGATAATTAACGGAATATCAACGGAAAAAAGGCTTTTTTGATTTTAACCACCTGTTTTCCAGGGCGATATTTTTATTGTAACGAAGAAAGGGTGGTATCTATTGCCCTGAAATCCGGTTGTTCGCCCGGATTTTCCAAAATTTCAGCATATTGAATAACGCCATCTTTATCCACCAGGAAGGCAGATCTTTTGGAAACACCCTTCATGTCAAGTATCCAGTCGTGGTATAAACTTCCATACATAAGGCTTACTTCCTTATTGAAATCAGAAAGCAAGGGAAAATTATATTGTTGTTCTTCCTTGTATTTTGCCAGGGTGAATACGGAATCCACAGAAATACCTAAAACATCTGCCTTGAGGCTCGTGTACTTATTCATATTATCCCTGACAGAACATAGTTCCTGGGTGCAAACACCTGTAAATGCCTGCGGGAAAAATAACAATAAGACATTTCGTCCTTTGAAATCACTTAAACTTACTTTATGCTTTTCACTGCTATATAATGAAAAATCTGGCGCTTTTTGTCCAACGGAAATGCTCATATGTAACCTGGTTGTTTCTATTAAAGACTCTTCCTAACAGTAAAATAATCGCTTTGTTCAATACAGCAATCGGGCAAAAGGGATTTTCAATAAATTCTGATTCAAATATGCATTTTCAGGGAATAAGATATGCATTGCTGTCTGGTTCGAATCAGAATTTCGGGCATTTCAGTTTTTCCCGGCTCGATTTATCATTATCTAAATAATTTATATAAGAGAGGGAAGTTTCAAATCCGCCGCGGTTATTGCTGGCCGTTTGGAGGGCAGAGACATTTATATCATATGTAAAGCCGAAAGTGAAAGGATAGTAATCCATTTTTACTGCAGGAATGATGGCATCCTTGTATCGGTAAAACATTCCCATATGGATGGTGATTGTGGGTATATCTTCATCTCCGGCTTTCCTTGAATATAATCCGCCGGCAATGGCTTCCTCGTAAGGACCCTGCTTGCTGTAGTCTCCGAAAAATGTGACATATGACATCTGGTCTGCATTAATCTTCAATCCCCCGGATAATACCCATTTGGGAAGATGGGTGATGTTCTGGTAAAAGGCGTTAACAGGTTTATTAAGGTGATGATATGCGAGTCCGCCGAAAATCAGGTGCTGTTCGTCTGATCCTAATGTAGTGCTCAGGCTCATGCCGATATTCATATCAAAAAATGAATAATTATCATCAAATACTTCTCCTGTGGGAAGTGATCCATTGTATCCGAATCCATCATATTGATTATTGGTAGTGACCCTCGACTGGTCAATGCGGCGGGATACTATTCCTCCCATGAAGCCAAGTGAGAGGTATGTATTGCGTGATGATGACATGGATTTATGAAAATTAATTGCCGGCAATAAATGGGTGCTGGTGAGGGACACTGCACCAGCCTTGTCAAATAAAAATTGAATGCCTGCCGTAAAAAAATCATCACCCCTTCCAACCGGGAATTTGTACTCGGCATTTAAGGAACCGGTCTGGTATGGAAAAGAAATGGAGCTCCATTGGTTCCTGTAAACAGCCTGAACACGGATATCACCTTCAAAGAGTCCGGCAAGTGAAGGATTCCTCAGTAAAGGAGCTTCATAAAACTGTGAAAAATGAAGGTCCTGTGAATATAATGCAGCATGGTTTCCTGTCTGCAAGAGAAGTAAAAAAATAAGCCTGTATATAAAACTGCGATTCACTGTTAATTCAAAGTATTTTATTATCGTACCAGCATTACATCCCCTTTCAGGTTGATCAATGCACCATTTTCACAATACACTTCTAAAATATATACATACACATCCGGCGGTAATTTCTGTCCCTTGAATGTGCCATCCCATCCTGCATTGGCGTCATTAATCAGGAAATTCTGTCGCTGGAAAACCTGCTGGCCCCATCTGCTGAATATCCTGAATGATTTTACAGTGGCTATTCCCCTTCCTCTCGGATAAAACAGTTCATTGTTGCCGTCACCATCGGGCGAAAAAGTATTCGGAACAAAAATGTTATCGTTGGTGCAGGTGACAAAAATGGTGACCTGGTCTGTGTTAACACATCCCCCGTTATTTGTAACCTGCACGGTGTATTCTGTTTTTTTCTTCGGATCTGCAACAGGGTTGGGGCAGTTTGTACAGCTCAATCCGGTTGCCGGCGTCCATGATATATTCACCACATCTCCTGATGGGTTGGCATTCAGCGGTGTTGATGAGCCCACCGGTATGGTGATATCCGGACCTGCATTTACCTGGGGTACAGGGAAAACAGAAACCCTGACGGTGTCTGTGGTAACAAAGCATCCTCGGCTATCCGATCCCGTTACTGTGTAAGTGATACTGGATACCGGCCTTGCGATAGGGCTTGACGTATTCGGGTTATTCAGCCCGGTAGCAGGTGACCAGGCATAAACCTGTGTTCCTGTGGCAAAAAGCTGTAATCCCTGCCCAACGCAAAGTGAATCATCCGGTGGCGCAATTACTGTAGTAGGCTGTATCACCGTAATGGTTACCGAATCATTTTGTTCACATCCCAGGTTGGTGAGCCCCCTCACATAATATGTTGTAGTAACCGGAGGTGTGGCAACCGGATCAGCGCAGTTTATGCAACTCAGCGAATTATTCGGTGGCAGCCATTGATAGAAATCACCTCCTGTAGCATTGAGTTGCAGGCTCTGTCCAAGGCAAAGTGTGGAATCCAGTCCTGCATTGGTATTCGGCAATGGATTTGTGGTAATGTTTTTAATGGTGGTATCCTTGCAACCACTGCTGTTTGTAGTGATCAGCCGTACAGAATAAATTCCCGGGATACGGTATTGAACCGGAAGAGGATTTTGCAGCGAGGAAGTATCACCGTTTGCGAAATTCCAGCTCCATGTCAGGACGGAAGTATCGGGAACGGTTTCAATACCCTGGAAAGTCAGGAACCTGTTCTGGCACAATGTATCGTTGGAGAGGATATCTGTTACCGGTGATGCCACTACCCTGACGAGGTCGGGTATTGTTATTGAATCTGTACATCCGAACTGTGTGAGTACAGTAAGTTTTACTGAGTATAATCCGGGGTTGCTGTAGAAATGTGTTGGGAATTGGCCGGTGCCGGTTGTTCCGTCACCAAAATCCCATATCCAGCTACTTATGGTGCCGACTGTATTTGTTGTATCAGCAAACGAAACAGAACCCCTGTCGCATAGCACTACTTTATTGGATACAAAACCCATTTTAAATCCGATGACCTTAATCGTTGTATGCTGCATCGATAACCACGCTGCAATTTGTAGTAGTATCCGTCAGGATGGCCTGGGGAAGAAAATCTCCGTTCTGGATGTAAGTATGTGAAACAACAGTATCCTTGGTCCTTGGTGTAATCGGGGTAGCATCACCGTCACCGAAAAGCCAGCGGATGACATCCGTATTCGTTGAATTCAGGGTTAATGTAGCAGTTGTGGGAATACATCCTCCGGGCGGATTAAAATTGATAGATCCGCTGGGTCCGAATACCTGGATACGCTGGTAAGCCGTATCAGTGCAGCCTCCCGGTGATGTTACCACAAGCATGGCCATATAGGTACCGGCTGCACCATAGAGGTGGCGGGGGGCAATGGTGTCAGAAATATCCCCGTCCCCGAAATACCAACGGACAGACCTGGCAAATCTTCCTGTGTACGTAAATACGACCTGCAATGGCGGGCAGAGACCCACTGAATCACTTACGGTAAATGCAGCATAAGGAGTATCAATGATGATCCTGTTAATTTGTGTAATCGAATCCGGACACCCATACCTGTCACTTACCGTTAGTTTTACGGAGTACGTGCCAACATTCGTGTAGGCATGCTGTGGATTTCTTGACGCAGAAGTAGAACCATCGCCAAATTCCCAGAAATGGGAAACAATGGCACCGGTTGAATTGGTCAGGAACTGAATCGGTCTTCCGGGGCATGAAATAGTGTCCTGGGGTACAACAAACTGTGCCCTTGGCCTTGAAGCCACTACCAGGCTGTTTTGCACCATGCTGTCCACACAACCAACGGCATCAGTAACTTTCAGTTTGACATTGAAAAACCCTGTGGTATTATACTGGTGATTTACCGGCGGACTATTAATCGTTTGAACAGAACCATCACCGAAATCCCAGATACGGCTGATGATATTGTTTACACCATCAGATATGGAAGAGTCGATGAAATTTACAGTAAGTCCTACGCAACCTGTTGGATTGACGGCAGTAAAAATTGCCCTCGGACCGCCCACGGAAATATTTCGGGTAGCCGTATCCGTACATCCATTGATATCTGTTATGGCCAGCCTGGTTACGTATAACCTGGGGGTGTCATATAACACTGGCTTACAAGTTGTACTCCAGGCACGAAAATCCCATCCCCATAATCCCAGTCATACCTGGCTACATTACTGTCAGTCGTTGTTGCGCTAAGCGTTATTGTGGCTCCCCTGCATAATACAGATGGCGTAAAAGTATAATTGGCTGTTTCATCAAATAACCTGACCCTTGTAACCTGCACATAAGTACAGCTTCCCTGTGTAGTAGTAAGCGTAACGTCATAATCACCAAAAGCAGGAAACGTATGCACCGGATTCAGTGCGCCAATTACCGTAGGAGTTCCGTCGCCGAAATTCCAGGCAATGGTGGAGGCATTGATAGAACTGTCACGAAAAGCAACCTGTAATTTGTTATTGCAGTTAACCGTGTAATTAAATCGGGCAACAGTTCCGTAAACACTTACATATAATGGTTTGGTGGCTGTATTTCCGCAACCATTATTATATACACTGAGTGAAACTGTAAATCTTCCGGTATCAGTATATTTGTAACTGGGATTTTGCAAAGTGGAAGATCCGGTATCACCAAAATCCCAGCTGTAACCTGTAATGGTACCCGTTGAAAGGTCCCTGAAGTTTACTACTTCTCCTGCGCAAACATTGAGGGGGGATGCATCAAAATCGGCTGTTGCCGAAGTGCCCACCCTTATTCCCTGTGGAATGGATAAAGTGGCAAGACAACCACCATTGGTGACTACTGCAAGGCTTATATTATAACTGCCTGGTGTATTATAGACATGTGTAGGATTAGGAAGTGAACTGTTTGTTCCATCCCCGAAATTCCAGAAATATGAGGATACGCCGTCAGGCGCATTTACTATAGCAACAGGGTTAATCGTTAGCGGAGCACACCCGCTGTCAGGAAGATTGGTGAAAATTATGGAAGGAGGCGAAATTTTTATGTAATCGGTCTTTACCCTTGTATTTGAACATCCATTTCGGTTAGTCACGGTAAGCCTGACGGTATAATTCCCTGCGGCAGTATAAGTATGGCTGGGGTTGGGTAAAACGGAAGGAGGGGATCCGTCACCGAAATCCCATGACCAGGCAACAGCACCTGTGGAGCGATCCGTTAAATTCACAGTGTACGGTGCACGACAACTACCCGTGTCGGGTGATGAAAAATCCACTTGGGGTGTATCAAGTATAACAATTTGTTTAACCACGGTATCCAGGCAGATAAAAAAGAGGTTGGTCAGTTTAACCGTATATGTACCGGGTCTTGTATACGTTTTTACCACATTAAAACCGCTGGTTGATGTGCCGTCTCCAAAACTCCAGCCGCTGCTGTCTGCAGGCGGTACAGATGCATTGTTGAAGTTGACTGGCTGATTAACACACCCGGTATCAGGTGCGCTGATGATGGACGAAATATTGGCATCAGGAATTTCTACTGCTTTAGTAATACTGTCAATGCAACCTGCAGAACTTGTTGTGATTAGGGTTACATCATAATTGCCCACGGCATTAAAAAGATGCGTAGGGTTTACTGCTGTTGATACGGGAGAACCATCGCCAAACCTCCACTGGTAGCTTAATGCACCAGGTCCTGTGGAACTATTAAAGAAATCAATGCTTGAAGGAGGTTTACAGGAATTGGCAAAGGAATTAAAAAAGTTAGGTACTACACCAATGGTGACATTCACAAAACCGGTTTCTGTCCGGCTGTTAGTGCAGCCATTGTTTGATGTAACACTCAGGGTTACATTGTAGTTGTTATCCAGCCGGTATATATGCCGGGGGTTTCTGATCGGTTGACTGCCTTCCATCTCCAAAATCCCAGAGCCAGCTTGTTATAGAACCTGACGAAATGGTAGATTGATCAGTAAAAGTTGCGACTAATGGAAAACATCCTGCATTATTATCAACCGTAAAATTGACAACTGGAGTGGGAAGTACTGTAATATAATCTATACGTACCAGGGAATCAGTTCCATTGGCATTGGTAGCGGTAAGCCTTACAGTATAATTTCCCGGGTTAGTATAAACTGTGGTGGGTGTTGGATTATTTACAATTATGGGTCCTCCGTTTCCAAGATCCCAGGAGTAGCTAACCAATGGTCCGGGCGTAAGGTTGGTGAAGTCAACAACTAAGGGTGCGCATCCGCTGGTTTGGTTTGCCGTAAAGTTTGGAACCGGTAATTGCGAAAAGGCCCCCAGGGAGGTTAGCAGTATTGAAAGGATTAAATAAAGTCTTTTCAAAGGTTTTGTGATCTTTAAACCGAGGTAAAGATAATTGTAATTGGTAATTCGCTGCTTTACCGGTAATTAACCCTGATTAAACGAAAATAATAGAAGGATATTTTCAATAATGCATTGAAAAAGAAAAAATTAAGCAGAAAAATGAAATGCTTACTTCTTCACCAGTTTAAGGTATGCTGTCCGGGTGGTATTGCTTGGATTAGCTTCTACAAGTGTAAAAGAATTGTTGAAGATTTTCCACGTATCGTTCAACCTTTTGAGGGTGTCATTTCCTGTGGGAAAAACGGAGGAAATAGTCCTGTCATCCGGGTTGGCCGTCCATGTACCATTGGTAATGACTGAACCACTTATGCCCTGCACCGTACCATTTTCATAAAACTGGAATTCATAGGCCTGGAATTCCGTACTTACGTCCAGTGTGCTTTCAGTGAATTGCTGGACCACCCAGCGGCCATTGGTCATGGCTTCTATAATGATATTTTTTTGTACTTCTTTCTTGGAGCAGTGTGCAACAGAAATAGCGATGATCAGGACCACTAACATAGTCGGAGGCGAGAACAGTTTTTTCATAAACCTTTTGGTTAGATCTTGATTTAAAACACACAAAGATCGATTCCAAAGAAAGAAACGGAACTCCGGGTGTTTTATTGCGGCTGATTAGCCGTACGAAGATACATACTAAACTGATGCCTAATATTTTGAGCAGGTATTATCCATGTATCAATTTTTTAAAATATAGGTTTGCCAGCCCCCATATATCCCGCTGTTTCTGGAAGAAAGTTCTGTTAAGTAGATAGTTAATTTATTCATTGTAATATTATCGGGAATATCTGATTTTGATATTTTCAGCCGGAATCCATAATCCCCCCATTCTGTTTTTTCTGCCGGCATTTCATCAATGGTTGTTTCGGGTAAATCCAGCGCCCGGAGGAAGGATTGCCTGCCCGAAGGGGTTTTAAAATAGAGCAGGTGATCTATTTTCCTGGCCGTTTTTAAAGGGTCGCCTTTTTGTTTAAGCGTTTCAATCATCCTGCGGTTTTCAATTTTTTCAAGTTCTGTGGCTCCAGGGTATAATACTTCAAAATAGTTCGACCAGGTCTTGTCTGTCAGCGCTTTAGACAGCCAGGGGAAGGACCGGTAATGATCCATTACTGAAGCACAGGCTGCCAGGTATTGAACGGTATCCAGTGCATAAAAGTAAAATTCCCTTAATCCCCGTTGTGTAAACCTTCCTGCATAAATGGCACCCAGGCTGGATTTCAGTTTAGCTTCAAGTTCAAATTCAATACTGTCAAGGGTTCCCGAAATCTCGGGTGCTGGAAATCCATCCGGGTCCGAAACGCTGTACTTGGTCCGCAGGATAATCACAAAAGGTCTTTCTTTCAGTGGCGCTTTTTCTTTCAGGGCGAGATTCACAACAACTGAAACAGGGTGATTATTCACGGAAATGATATAATTATCCCAGTCCTCCGGCACTTCCTGGGCCTCCATATGCGGTAAAATGAATCCAATGCTCAAAAGGAGCGTAAAAACTATCTTCATATCAGTAGAATCAAAGTAATTTCATTTCCGGATAATAACCCGATACTATGCGGATCCTGGACATAATTAACGTTTTGGAAACAGTTGCCCCCCCGTCATTGCAGGAGTCCTATGACAATTCGGGGCTCCTGATCGGCGACCATTCCGTGATTTGTACAGGAATCATGGTTTCGTTGGATGCCACCCAGCAGGTAATTGAAGAAGCAGCAAGGAGGAATTGTAATCTTGTAGTGGCACATCACCCTATTATTTTCTCCGGAATGAAGAAAATAGGAACAGGGGATTATGTAGGCAGGGCCGTTACTACGGCTATCATCAAGGGCGTTGCGGTCTATGCAATACATACCAACCTGGATAACATAATTCATGGGGTGAATGGCCGAATGGCTGAAATCATGGGTTTAAAGAATACAGAAGTTTTATTACCCAAGCATTCCACTTTAAAAAAACTGTCCATTTATGTACCCATAAATCACCTGGAAGCCCTGAGACAGGCATTATTTGCGGCTGGAGGCGGCCATGTTGGCAATTATTCAGAATGCAGTTTTGACAGCTCCGGCACAGGAACTTTTAAAGCCGGACCAGGCGCCAATCCTTTTGTGGGAAAAATAGGCACCCGGCATGAAGAAAAAGAGTCCAGGCTGGAAATGGTATTCCCGGCGCATCTTGAATCCGCCATAATTAAAGCTTTAAAGGCAGCGCATCCTTATGAAGAAGTAGCCTATGATATCGTAAACCTGGCAAATACTGTGGCGTCCATAGGGTCCGGGCTTATCGGCGAAACGGACAGGGAGATGGAGGAACTTGAATTCCTTACCATGGTAAAAGAAAAATTCAGGATCCAGGTACTTCGGCATACTCCCCTTACGGGTACAAAAGTGAACAGGGTTGCACTTTGCGGAGGTTCAGGAAGTTTCCTGATACCCAGGGCATTAGCGGTTGGAGTGGATATTTTTGTGACTTCAGACGTCAAATACCATGAGTTTTTCGAGGCCAATGGGAGGATGGTAATTGCTGATATCGGGCACTTTGAAAGTGAACAATTCACGATAAACCTGCTTTTTGACCTGTTGCAAGAAAAATTCCCTAATTTTGCCGTCCTTAAATCAGGTTCAAAAACGAACCCGGTTCAATACCTCATATAGCAAATAATATGGCAAACGTAAAAGAGTATTCAGTAGAGGAAAAACTCGCTTCGCTGATCAATCTCCAGAAGATTGAAAGTAAAATGGATGAAGTGCAGATCCTGAAAGGTGAACTTCCGATGGAAGTCAGCGACCTGGAAGATGAAATTACCGGCCTTCATGCGAGGGAAACGCGTATCGAGGAAGAAGTCAATGGCATTAATGAATTCATTGAACAGAAAAAAGCAGCCATTAAGGAAGCGGAAGCTCTCGTCAAGAAATATGAGAAGCAAACGGAGAATGTAAAGAACAACAGGGAGTTTGAAGCCATCAACAAGGAGATCGAAATGCAGACGCTGGAAATGAGGCTTGCAGAGAAGCATATCAAGGATGCCATGGAAGAAATCTCTGATAAGGCAAGGCTTCTTGAAAATGCCAAGAAAAATATTGCAGCCAAGGATACAAACCTTAAGCATAAGAAAGGCGAACTGGAAAAGATCATCGCCGAAACAGAAAAGGAAGAAAAGGAATTCCGCGACCAGGCTACAAAGGCAAAGGAAAAAGTAGATCCGCGATTGCTTGCTTCTTATGAGCGGATCAGGAAGAATTACCGTAACGGACTGGCTGTGGTACCCATTGTCAGGGATGCCTGCGGCGGATGCTTTAATGCCATTCCTCCGCAACGCCAGAGTGAAATCAGGCAGAGAAAGAAAATTATTGTATGTGAAAACTGCGGAAGGATACTGGTGGATGAAGAACTGCCGGAAATCGCCAATGAAAAGTAAGGATTCATATTACAGGTAAAATACTATTAAAAAAGGTGCATTTGCACCTTTTTTCATTTTTCCACATGCCGATATTTGTAGCGTTCATAAATGTAACTTTATATCATGCTGCGTCGCCTGCATATCCGCAATTATGCCATCATACAGAGTATTGAAGTTGAATTCAGCAAGGGGCTGAATATTATCACCGGAGAAACCGGTGCCGGTAAAAGTATACTGGTAGGCGCACTTGGACTGATCCTTGGTGAAAGGGCAGATGCTTCCGTCATTCCTGATAAAGAAAAAAAATGTTTTGTAGAAGGGGTGTTTGATCATCCAGGCAATGACGAAATAAAAAGTTTTTTTATACAGCATGATATTGAACCGGAATCTGAAATTATCCTTCGTCGTGAAATCTCCGGTGCCGGTAAATCAAGGGCATTCATTAATGATACTCCGGTGAACCTGGTTCAATTGCAGGAATTATCCTCCATGCTGGTAGACCTTCACCAGCAGTTTGATTCTCAGGAACTGGGCCGTAACCATTTTCAGCTGCAGGTTCTTGATGCACTTGCCAAACAGCTACCGCTGCGCATAAAGTATGCTTCGGTTTACCAGCGGTTTAACCAGGCATCCAGGTTATGGGAGAACCTGGTGAAGCAGAAAACGGATGCATTAAAAGAGTATGATTATTTCCATTTCCTGTTTGGTGAGCTCGAAGAAGCCGGTTTCCAGTCGGGTGAACTGGAAAAGCTGGAAGGAGAGATGTCCTTATTAAGTCATGCAGAACAGGTCAATAATGTATTGTATAAATTAAGCGCTGCACTGGATAATTCAGACGCACCCATCACACAGCAATTGCGGTCCCTTGCCCAGGCAGTTGAAGGTATCAGCAATTTCCATCCCAAACTGGCACAGATTGCGGAAAGGCTGCGTTCATCACAGATAGAGATCCAGGATATTTCTGCGGAAGCTGAAATAATTTCCTCCGGCATAGTGATGGATGAGCAGAGGATGAATGAAGTCAGTGAAAGGCTTTCTGCCGGGTATAAATTACTGAAGAAACACGGGGTGAAAAGTACCGATGAATTACTGGAAGTGCAGAAGTCCTTATCTGAAAAGATCAGTAAGGTGCTGAATATGGATGAAGACATAAAGATTGCCGAAAAGGAAAAGATTCAACTGGGAAAGGAAGCTGAAGACCTTGCATCAAAAATTTCCAAGGGCAGGAAAGACCAGGTAAAATCCCTGCAGGAAATGACGCACCAGTTATTGAATAGGGTAGGAATGCCTAATGCCCGGCTGAAAATTTCGCTTGAGCCTGCCTCTCTTTCACCAACAGGAGCTGATGCCGTGGAATTTTTGTTTGACGCCAATAAAAGCGGGCGCTTTGAACCATTGCGGAAAGTAGCCAGCGGGGGAGAATTTTCCAGGCTTTTGTTGTGTATTAAAACCCTTGTTGCCGGTTCATTGGAGATGCCGGTACTTATTTTCGATGAGATTGATACCGGTATCAGCGGGGAGGCAGCGAAACAAGTGGGTATACTGATGAAGGAAATGGGAAATATCCACCAGGTGATTGCCATCACCCACCAGCCCCAGATAGCAGCGCGGGCAAATACCCATTTTTATGTGTATAAAAAAGAGCAACAGGGTGCAGTGCGAACCCAGCTCAGGCAACTGGGAGATGCGGAAAGGGTGGAATCCATTGCAAGGATGATGAGTGGAGAAAAACCTTCTGCTTCAGCACTGGAGAACGCCAGGGAAATGATTGACGGTTGACAGATGACAGTTGACGGTTGGCAGTTTAGAAACTATTTAACCAATAACCAAAACAAACTGTCAACTCTCAACTGCCAACTGTCAACTAATTGCTAAATTCGCCCCTCAAATCTTCATATGCCAAACCAACTGCTTAAAGGAAAGAAAGGGATCATTTTTGGTGCCCTTGATGAAAAATCAATTGCCTGGAAAACAGCCTTAGAGTGCCATGCACAAGGTGCTGAGATTGTCTTGTCAAATGCCCCTATCGCACTGCGGATGGGCCAGATCAATGAACTTTCGAAAGCCATCAATGCCCCGGTATTTCCTGCCGATGTGACCAATATGGATGACCTGAAGAAATTATTTGAAGAATCCATGAAGCATTTTGGCGGCGGGGTTGATTTCATCCTCCATTCCATCGGCATGAGCCTTAATGTCAGGAAAGGCAAGCACTATACAGAAATAGATTACGGGTTTAACCAGAAAAGCCTGGATATTTCGTCAATGTCGCTCCACCGGGTATTGAGGACAGCATGGGAAATGGATGCCATAAATGAATGGGGAAGCGTGGTTGCCCTTACCTATATCGCTGCCCAAAGGGTATTCCCTGATTATAATGAAATGGCGGATGCCAAGGCATTGCTCGAAAGTGTAACCCGCAGTTTCGGATATCATTATGGTGTCCGTAAGAAAGTAAGGGTGAATACCATTTCACAGTCTCCAACCCGTACTACTGCAGGAAGCGGCGTTAAGGGTTTTGATGGATTTATCAGTTATGCGGAAAAGATGAGTCCGCTGGGAAATGCTTCCGGAGAGGATTGTGCCAGGTATTGCGCGTTAATGTTTTCAGACATGACCAGGATGGTTACCATGCAGAATCTTTTTCATGATGGCGGATTTTCCTTTACCGGGGTTACAGAAGCCGTTATCAACCAGATGGAAAAATAACAACCGGATAATATCCTTGCAGTTATATGTTAATGTTACTCGGCCCGGCGATAAATTACGACTTGCATGGCCCGCATTTATAACGTAAATTGATATGGTAAATTCATTACCCTGTCAAGATCTGCTTATTGGAAAAACCTGCGATCAACCATAAAAGGAAAAGAATTATATGGCTAGTGGCCATCATGCTGCCTATTCTCCTCATGGCAGGATTGCACTTTTTTATTGCCTATAAGGCAAGGCTGATTCTTCCCACCCTGGTCAGGGAAATGTCTGACGGAAATTACACAATGACCGCGAAAAAAATGCGGTTCAATTATTTAAACCCTTCCATTACACTTGCGGGTATTTCCTTTCACCCGGTTAAGGATAACCTTGATCAGACGTATATCGTGAATGCAGATTCACTGATATTGAAGATTGAAAAAATCCTTCCTCTTTTACTTAACAGGCAGGTGAATGTTGAAGATATCCTTATCGTTTCTCCGGATGTGGAGATAAAGAGAAATAGCGGGAGACATAAAATTGCTTGAGAAAGATGACCTTAACGGACAAATAAGGGAATTGCAGGCGAACACCATGAGTTTCCTTAATGAATTGCGGGTAAAAAGGTGCAGGATTAAAAATGCTTCCTTCCGTTATTTCCCATTTCCCGGCAGTAACCGGAAATATAATATCCAGCACATTAACCTTTCCATTGCCGATTTCAACCTTCCCAAACCCGGTACCAATAGCCAATGATATTTCCATGGAAGGCTATGTGAAATTAAGTATTCAAAATCCGCAGCTGGAAATCCCGGATAGTTTTAAAAGGGTACAGCTGGATTATTTTGAATGGAGTAATAAAGAGCATGATATCAATGTGGGCAAGTTTGTCATTTCGCAACGCTCCCTGCCACCAAGGACCGACAGTTTTCTAATCCAGCTGGACACCATTGCGATCAGGAAAATTGACTGGAAAGTGTGGCTTGATTCAGGCATCATTAAACTGGATACCATAATGGCGAAAAATGGTGACATGTATTTTGAATCTTCCGGGAAAGAGCAAAGGAAAAAAAACAAAGACTCTGTTGATTTCAGGAAACTCAAAGTGTGGGATGCCATAGGTGATCTTGAACTGGATTATTTTTCCGCCACGGTACATTAATATTGGTATCATTAATCGTAACCCCGGGGAGGAAAGAAATAACTCACTGATTGGTGACAGCCTCACGATACACGGCTTATCGATAAGGCCCGAAAATGATAACCCCGTCAATGTCCGGAACCTCGCACTAAGTGTAAGGTCATTCCTGGACCGTGGCGTGAATAATGCCTTTCAGTCTTCCTTCTCCAGGCTTTCCCTCCGTGGTGATACCATGATGCTGAATAATTATGTTTTACAATCAACCCGAAACAGCAAGTTTGGTTTGGGAAATACCCTTGTCATTCCGGCACTTTCCTTTAAAGGAATCTCTTTGCAGGACCTGATGGACAAAAAAGCATACATCCGGGAAATCAGGATGGATAATCCGGAGCTCAATATCATTTCCGGTATTAAAGCGTCTGATGGAAAGCTTAATATCAATGCCAATACTTTCAGGGAGATCCGTCCATATGTTGATGTTGACAGGGTGATCCTGAATGATGCGAAAGTGACAATAAGGAGCAGAAGAGATACGGAGAATATCATTGGAACGGAAAAGTTTTCTGCCATAATTTTATCAAGGTCTGCACTCGCGGCAAATGATGCGGAAGGTATTTTATCCAGTTTCACCAATGTGAATATGGACCATTTGTTTTTTATCTCCCCCAGGCTGCAATTTGAAATGTTTGGCGGAAGTATAGATTACAGTGGAAAGGCGGTTCACTTCGAACACATTGAAGGGGCCATTAATGACAGGAAAATAATGGCACAGCTCAATGATGTTACCATCCATGGTACTCCTGACTTACGCCCTTTTAAAAAAGATGAAACACGGCATATCTCCAAAGTCAGGGTTGGCTCGGGTAATTTGGATATCACTATCAATGAGAATCCGGCGACAGATAAAAATGAAAATGACGAGCTGCTTGCCCTGATTGATTCCATGAGCCTGCAGAATATTTACATAAAATTCCGGAAAGGACCAATGCAGGGCATCTGCTACACTCAAATCGATGTATGCCGAAGGGCAAAGGAGCTATACTTCGCATTATCAATGGGACAGGTTTTCAGGATTACTGGAAAATATCAGCATCAGTAATGACAAGTTCTCATTTAACGGTGAAAGAGCAGATATTTCTTCTATGGGCAGTTCAACCATAAGTAATGCAAGGATTTCCGGAGTTGCAGGAAATGCAAAGTTCAGCACCTCAGCCAGGGAAATGGTCATTAAAACAGAAGTTCACTCCTTTGAACCGGGTGATATAGATATAGGTTACCTGGGAATGAATAAACCCGTCATCCGGCTTGAACTGCAGCATGATACGTTGAATAATGTCACAACAGATACATTTTCGAATTCAATTACTCTTAACGAATTCAGGTTGACTGACCCGGATATTTTTATCGGCGTCGGAAATGCCAGTGAGCAGATTTCGATTATAACATCAGGACCGCTGATAACCGGCGGGGGGTTTTACTTAGGGAAATATTCAGGTGACCGTTTGATTCAATTGAAAAGGCTGAATACTTCACTCGGTAACCTCATTGTAAAATCGGATTCCAGTGAAATTTTCAATGCCAGGTCTGTCCATCTGGAAACATCCCTTTTGGAAAAAGGCGGAAAGGATCCGATCATTATGATGCTGCAGAAATTCCAGGTTGGTGCGGTTAACCTGAACCGTTATATTAAGGGTGATACCATTGAACTGCATACAGGCGGCATCACTTTTGGCAGCATCCCGAATATTGTTTTGCAAAAAGATTCATTGCTGAATACCGCATTTAAAATACCTCCGGCGCATATCCTGCCCAGTTCATTTTTCTACAGGACTGCGGAAAAAAATATCGGCATTCATGAATTCAGTGCAGATACTGAAGCAGGATACCTGACCTGGGACAGCCTGGAAGTAACCAACAGGATATCGAGAGACAGTTTTTTTCAGCGACAACCATTTGAAAAGGATTATATCACGATCAGTACAGGAAAGCTAAGGGCAGATGATCTCAGGCCGGTAATTTTCGGGCAGGATACCACGGTATATATGCGGAAACTTACGCTCGACCCGCTTTACCTGAAAGTGGAAAGGGATAAGAGGATGCCGGATGATACGGTAACCTACCGGCCTCTCCTTGTTCAGACGCTGAAAAAGATCATACCATTTCCGCTGAAGATCGATAGTGTAAACCTTAGACATTCTGAAGTAAGGCATAATGTGCTGAAGGAAAAAAGCGGAAATGAGGCGTCAATTTTTTTTACGGATATCAGCGGATATATTTTCAACCTGCGGACTTTTGATTATAAAGAAAATGACAGCCTGAGAATTGCCCTGGAAAGCAGGTTCATGGGTAAGGGTGAAATGGTTTTTGCATTCCGCCAGGATTATACAGATACATTGCAGGGATTCCTGATGGGCGGTCGTATGGGAGGCCTTGACATGAAGGAAATGAACAGGCTGATCACTCCTTTGTTTAATGTGAAAATTAATAAGGGGTATCTGAAGACAATGCAGCTTCGGGTAAATGGAAACGACCGGCTTGCTTACGGTTCAATGGATATGTACTACGATGATTTAAAGTTGTCCGTACTTAATGATGAGAACCGGAAAAAGAAAATGACTTCTTTCCTGGTCAATATACTGGTGCGGACACAGAACAGGAAAACCGGGATTGTTTATGCGGAAAGACTAAGGGATAAATCCGTTTTTAATTACTGGGCAAGAATATCAATGAATGGATTGCTGACCAGTCTTGGAGTAAGAAAAAATGGTGCCCAGGAAAGGCGATTTTACAAGAGCCTGAAAAAGCATCAGTTGCCGGCAAATATTTTCTGATCAGTATTCGTCTTCATTAAAGAAGAAGTCTTCCTGGCTGGGATAATCGGGCCATATATCTTCAATGCCTTCGTAAATCTCTCCTTCATCTTCCAGTTCCTGGAGATTTTCCACTACTTCGATAGGTGCGCCGCTCCTGATGGCATAATCAATGAGTTCGTCTTTAGTGGCAGGCCATGGTGCGTCTTCCAGATAGGATGCTAATTCAAGGGTCCAAAACATCTCGTTTCACTTTAAATTTTGGCAAAAGTAATTTTTGTAACTGAATTACCAAATCCGTTTATTCCACCAAGGCCAGGTTTTATTAACGGGAATTTGCGCATTTTTGCTTCTATTAACAGAAATTGGCTATAAATAGGTAATATAAAAGGCATTACATGCTAAAAGCAAGGGGGATTACGAAGTTTTACGGTTCATTGCAGGTGTTGAAAAACGTGGAAATAAATGTGTCTGAAGGCGAAATTGCCTGCATTGTGGGTTCATCCGGGGCAGGAAAGAGTACATTATTGCATATTCTGGGTACGCTGGATTTCCCTGATAAAGGTGAAATCAGCATTGGCGGGCAGCGTGTTGAGCATCTCAAGGGTAAGGGCCTGGCAAAATTCAGGAACAACCATATTGGTTTTGTTTTTCAGTTCCATCACCTCTTGCCTGAATTTACGGCCATGGAGAATGTAAGCATACCCGGGTGGATCGCCGGAAGGAAAAAAAAGGAAGTGGAAAGCAGGGCAAAACAGTTATTGGAATTACTGGGGTTAAAAGACAGGATGGAAAATAAGCCCGGGGCTTTATCAGGTGGGGAACAGCAACGAGTAGCCGTAGCCAGGGCATTAATAAATCAGCCCAAGATCGTTTTTGCAGATGAACCAACCGGGAACCTCGACTCTGCAAATGCCAGGGAGCTCCATAAGCTATTTATGGACCTCAGGAGGGAGTTTAAGCAAACCTTCCTGATAGTGACACATAATGAAGAACTGGCTGCCATGAGCGACAGGATACTGCACATGAAGGATGGTGAAATTATTTCCGGTTCGTGATTCATATCAGACTATAGACTGGAGACTAGAGACAATAGGCTAGAGTCCTAATCTTTTGATAATTCAACTCTAGTCTCTCAGTCTCCAGTCTGCTACACCCTGGTTTCCAGGGTAATTCAGGCGAATCCAGTTTTTTGCCAATATACCGGGAAAGAATAAAAAGATAATCGCTTAGCCTGTTAAGGTATTGAAGGATAATAGGTTCCACTTCAAGGCTTTCCAGTTCAAGCCTTACACAGCATCTCTCGGCGCGCCTGCAGATGCAACGGGTAACATGTATTTGTGATACTATCGGATGTCCGCCGGGAAGAATAAATGATTTCATGGGTGGAAGCACTTCGTTCAACCGGTCTATTTCATTCTCCAGTAATACTACATCGGAATCTTTCAGGTCAGGGATCCTCATTTTGGGGGCTTTAATGGGATCACAGGCCAGGGATGAACCAATGGTGAATAACCGGTCCTGGACTTCCAGCAGAATGGTCCTGCATTCCTCTTCTTCAATCAGATCCCTGCAAAGGCCAATGGAGGAATTCAATTCATCCACAGTGCCATACGCTTCAATGCGAAGGTGGGATTTGGGAACCTTTGTTCCGCCGATTAATGAAGTAGAACCTTTATCACCTGTTTTCGTATATATCTTAATTGCCATATTATCTTCAAAGTAGAAAATTAAAATGAATGAACAGGCCAATTTGTTCATTGACCACTCAACCATTATGGCTCAAAATGTCAACCGGTTAGCGTGGATCGCCCTGGTGGAATGCATGCTTTGGCGTTTCTGCGTGTTAAATGATCAGGGCATGCTGAAGTGCATTCGGCATTACATCAGCCTATAGCAACATGTTCTTTTACCTTATCCGTTTCAATAACGCCATCCCTTAAACGGATCACGCGCCTTGCGTAGTTGGAGATATCTTCTTCATGAGTAACGAGCACTACGGTATTTCCTTCATTATGGATCTTGCTGAAGATGTTCATGATCTCATAGCTTGTCCTGGTATCAAGGTTACCTGTAGGCTCATCCGCAAGTATGATAGAAGGATTATTAACCAGTGCCCGGGCAATGGCTACACGCTGGCACTGACCTCCGGAGAGTTCATTGGGCCTGTGATGGCTTCTGTCCTGGAGGTCCACTTTATGAATCACTTCCATAGCCATTTCGTTCCTCATTTTTTTTGATATGCCGGCATATACCAATGGAAGGGCTACATTTTCCAGGGCTGTTAAACGGGGAAGAAGGTTGAATTGCTGGAAAACGAACCCGATTTCCTTATTTCGGATTTCGGCCAGTTCTGCGTCCTCCATCTTGCTCACATCATTGCCATTCAGGATATACGAACCTGATGTAGGTGAATCAAGGCAACCCAGGATATTCATGAGGGTGCTCTTACCTGAACCTGAAGGACCCATCAGGGCAACATATTCATTTCGCTGAATACTCAGGGAAATACCTTTCAGGACCTGTAGTTCCTGCCTTCCCATGATATAACTCTTCCTGATTTCTTCCAATAAAATAACTGCGTCCGACATATTTCCTGTTTATTTTTTGATCACCTTTGGAACGGTGAAAAAATGATTGTATTTACCCGGAGCATTGGATAATGCTTCATCCCTGCTCACTGATCCCCGAACCACATCTTTGCGGAGTTTGTTGAACTCAGTACTCATGTGCAATACAGGTTCAAGTCCGGTTGTATCCAGTTCGTTCAATTTGTCAACAAAGGAGATCATACGCTGCAGATCGATCCGAATCTCTTCTTTTTCAGTTTCGGTGAAATGCAGCCTTCCCAGGAGGGCAAGTCGGTTAACCAATGCTTCGTTTACCTCCATAGCTAGCAAAAATAAATGAAATGTCTTTCAATAAGTATAATTGTGGTAAAAGGTAAAATCAATATGCCAAAGTACAAAACCGATGATGTGTGCAAACAGGCCGTAAACTGCTCACAAGCACTCCAAAACTGCTCACAAGCCCCCCAACTTGCCTATATTTGCGGCCTATGACCAAAAAACAGCCAATTGTCATGAGTGGCATCCGGCCCACCGGATTTCTGCACCTCGGCAATTATTTCGGGGCCGTTCAGAATTATGTGAAAATGCAGGATCAGTATACCTGTTATTTTATGGTGGCCGATCTGCATTCCCTGACCACACATCCGGATACCAAAGAATTGAAAAACAATGTACAGCGGGTATTGTCAGAAAATATTGCCTGCGGACTGGATCCGGATAAAGTGGCTTTGTATTGCCAGAGTCATGTTCGTGAAACTGCCGAATTATATCTCTACCTCAATATGCTGGCCTATAAAGGTGAATTGGAAAAAACAGTCACATTTAAAGAAAAAGTGAGACAGCAGCCAGATAATGTAAATGCAGGATTACTGACCTATCCTGTTTTTCAGGCAGCAGATATTATTCTTCACCGGGCCAGCCTTGTCCCGGTTGGAAAAGACCAGGAACAACATCTGGAAATGGCCAGAAATTTTGCCAATCGGTTTAATCACCGCTATGGTGAAGTATTCCCGGAACCACATGCCTTTAATTTTGGTGAAGAACTGGTAAAAGTGCCCAGTCTTGATGGTACCGGTAAAATGAGTAAGAGTGAAAATCAAAATGCCACTATTTACCTGGCTGATGATGATGAACTGATCCGGAAAAAAGTCATGAAAGCAAAAACAGACAGTGGTCCGACAGACCCCGGATCCAGGAAGCCGGATTATATTGAAAATCTTTTCCTGCTGATGAAACTGGTTTCAGCGCCGGATGTCATACAGAAGTTTGAAGAAGATTATGACAAATGCCGTATTCGTTATGGTGATATGAAAAAACAACTGGCAGAAGATATGGTGAAGTTTGTGCGCCCATCCGGGATAAAGCAGAATCCATCCGGAATGATGATAAATACCTGAAAGAAGTAATGGAAAAAGGTGCTGAAAAAGCCCGGGAAAGTGCCGAAGAAACCATGATCATTGTGAGGGAAGCCATCGGGCTTAATTATTATTGAAGATTCAGGAAGGGAAACTATTTTACCTATCTTTAAAATCTTCCAACCTTATTCAACCATCAGGAAATTATGGCGAAAGCAAAAAAACCAAAACATATTGCAGTTGCCGGAAATATCGGTGCCGGTAAAACGACCCTGACAGAAATGCTGAGCAAGCATTACAAGTGGATTCCCCAGTTTGAAGATGTGGACCATAATCCATACCTGTATGATTTTTATGAAGATATGCCCAGGTGGAGTTTTAACCTGCAGATATTTTTTCTGAACAGCAGGCTGAATCAGTTGGTGGATATAAACCGGGGAACAGAAACCGTTATACAGGACAGGACCATTTATGAAGATGCCCATATCTTTGCGCCCAACCTGCATGAAATGGGACTGATGAGCAAAAGGGATTTTGATAATTACTTTCAGTTTTTCCAGACATTGAAACAAATGGTACAGCCGCCGGATCTGCTGATCTATCTGCAGGCTTCCGTACCAACCCTGGTTGGACAGATACAGAAAAGGGGCAGGGAATACGAAGAAAATATCCGGCTTGATTATCTAAAACGGCTGAATGAATTTTATAATAAATGGATCGATAGTTACAAAGAAGGCCCGTTACTGGTGATCAATGTGGATAAGAATAAATTTGCAGAGAATGAAGAACATCTTGGGGAGATTATCAGGAAGATTGATTCACAGCTGTATGGACTGTTTTAACTGCGAGGCAGTTGAAAAAGTAATGTGATGAGTGCGATTAGTGCGATAGATGCGATAGTGAAAATGAGGTAATGAATTTGCAAATTTGCACTTCCACATTTCACCGCATTTATCAAATTCGCAAATTAAAAAAAGTCCCTGCCATGAATGACAGGGACGATAAGCAAACAATCGATAAAGACCGCTAAATTTTTGGTGCGGCGGCGGTTATTGATCCAGAAACGCCGGTAGCATATTTTTCAAAATTCTTAATAAACAGTTTAGCCAGCATATTGAGCTGGTGATCATAGGCTTCTTTATCCTTCCATGTATTACGGGGGTTGAGTATTTCAGAAGGTACACCCGGACATGAAGTTGGCATCAGCAGGTTAAATGTAGGCAATTTCTCAAAACTCACTTTATCAAGGTTCCCTTCCAGGGCAGCCGTGATCATCGCCCTTGTATAGGACAGTTTGATCCTGTTGCCGATACCATATGGTCCACCGGTCCAGCCGGTATTGATCAGCCATACATTCGCCCTGCTTGATTTTAATTTCTGACCAAGCATTTCTGCATATTTGCCTGGATGCAGCGGCAGGAAAGGTGCGCCAAAACACGCACTGAATGTGGCTTTAGGTTCTGTAATACCCGCTTCGGTTCCCGCGACTTTTGCAGTATACCCGCTGATAAACTGGTACATGGCCTGTGCATCGGTAAGCCTGGATACGGAGGTAAAACACCATAAGCATCGCAGGTAAGAAAAAAAATATTTTCCGGAATTCCGCCCATTGCTGGTTCCAGGGCATTGCTAATATAATGCAATGGATAAGAAACCCTTGTATTTTCAGTTATGCCGGCATCACTGAAATTGATTGATTTTGTTCCGGGGAAGAAATTAATATTTTCTACCAAGCGCCCGGGCGGATGGCCTGAAATATTTCCGGTTCCTTTTCTTCAGTAAGGTCGATACACTTGGCATAACAACCTCCTTCAAAATTGAAAATCCCTTCACTGTTCCAGCCATGTTCATCATCCCCGATCAGTTTTCGTTCAGGATCTGCACTCAGTGTGGTTTTACCGGTACCGCTAAGTCCAAAGAACAATGCGGTATCACCCTGCCTTCCCATATTGGCAGAACAATGCATGCTCAGTACATCTTTTTCGTGTGGAAGCAGGTAATTGAAAATGGTAAAAATTCCTTTTTTGATTTCACCGGTATAACCTGTTCCTGCAATCAGGATCATTTTATGGTGAAAACTGATTACGGCAGCATTATGCTGCCTGGTTCCGCATTCTTCCGGATCCAGTTTGAAGTCGGGTGCGGAAAGCACCTGCCATTCCGGTCGAAATTCATCCAGTTCTTCATCTGTTGGCCGAAGGAACATATTATATGCAAACAGATTGTTCCAGGGCTTTTCATTCACCACCCGGATGTTCATCCTGTATTGCGGATCGGCACAGGCATAACAATCGCGGATCCATAATTCTTCCCTGGATCCAAGATATTCGGTCATTTTCCGGAAAATGATATCAAAATATTTTTCGGAAATGGGAATATTAAAATCATTCCAGTGAACCGAATGCTCCGTGATGGTATCCTTTACAATAAATTTGTCTTTGGGCGAACGACCGGTAAATTCACCGGTATTAATGACGAGGGCGCCATTATCATTAAGCACACCCTGATCTAACCGGAGCGTATCTTCCACTAGTTCTTCCGGGCTGCTTTGATAATGTATATTCTCTGATTGATGAAGACCCAGCTGTAATAATGTATGCCTGGGTAAAAGGGTTAAAGGGGAAGGAATTGACATATGGGTAAAGCGTTAAGGGAACAAAGGTAAATATTTAATTTTTGTTCAATGAAACGAAAGATTGCCTGATTTAATTACAAATTATCTGCTAATTCCATTTAGTTTTTAGAAATTTCTAAAAATACTAACAATTGTTAGTATTGGGTTAATATATCTACATACTGTTTGAACATATTCAAAAATTTACAAAATCTGTTAAACATTGAATATTGGCATGGGAAAATGGTTATGTGCTGATGTGGTAATATATTTAGCGAATGAAATACCTTCCCCTTGACGCCGGGCTGTTTATCGAAAACCGCCATCGTTTTGTCCGCAAAATGGAAAAGCAATCCATCGCCATATTCAACAGTAATGATGAATTGCCCGTAAATGGCGATGCGCTGTACAAGTTTAAGCAAAATTCAGACCTGTACTGGCTAACCGGTATTGACCAGGAAGACACCATGCTGGTTTTATTTCCGGATAATCCCGATAAAAAATACCGGGAAGTGCTGGTGCTGGTTCGGCCCAATGAGCTGAAAGAAAAATGGGATGGCCGGAGGCTGCGCAAGGAAGAAGCAACAGAATTGTCCGGTATTGAAACCATCGTGTGGCTCGATACCCTGGATGCTTTGCTTCAGCCATGGATTCACCTGGCGGATACCATCTACCTGAATACCAATGAAAACGACCGCAAAGCAAGCCTGATTGCAGTCAGGGATTACCGTTATGTAACGGAAATGCGAAACGTTATCCACTACATCATTACAAACGGGCCGCAAGGATCATGAAAGAGCTTCGCGCCATTAAAACCGGGATGGAAATTGAAGTGTTGAAAACAGCCATTGATATCACTGATAAAACGTTCCGCCGGTTGCTGGGTTTTATACGTCCCGGTGTATGGGAACATGAAATTGAAGCGGAAATATATCATGAATTCCTTCGGAACAGGGCTACCGGTCCGGCGTATGGATCCATCATTGCCAGTGGCGACAGGGCCCGGACATTGCATTATGTTTCCAATAACCAGGAATGCAAAACGGGTGAATTGATACTGATGGATTTTGGTGCTGAATATGGAGGTTATTGTGCTGACCTTACCCGTACCATTCCGGTGAATGGAAAATTTACAAAACGGCAGAAGAAAATCTATAATGCATGTCTGCACTTGCATCATTATGCAGCATCTATTTTAAAGCCGGGCATTTGCATTGTTGATTACACCGAAAAAGTTGGTGATGAAGCCACCAACGTTTTCCTGAAAGCAGGGCTGATAACAAAGGCTGATGTAAAAAATGAAGATCAGGAAAACAGGGCCTACCGGAAATATCTTTATCATGGCATATCCCATCACCTGGGTATTGATGTTCATGACCTGGGAACAAGAACTGAACCTATTAAAGCAGGCATGGTATTTACCGTAGAGCCGGGTATTTATATTGAAGAAGAAAAAATGGGAGTGCGGATTGAGAATAATGTCTGGATCACAAAAAATGGAAATATAGACCTGATGAAAAATATTCCCATCACGGTGAAGAGATAGAAACTTTAATGAAAAAGAGCAAAAAGTAAGTCTTCGGCGATTGCGGATTGCGGATTGCGGATTGCGGATACTTTGAAATAATTATACTGTAATCCGTAATTCGTAATCCGTAATCCGCAATCCCTATATCTTTGCGCCCAACAACCATCATGAAGCAAATTCCAAATCTCTTTACACTTCTCAACCTGGTACTGGGTTGTATAGCCATCATTTTCATTTTGCAGACCGGAGAGTCAGTGTTGAATTATAATGGTGAAGAATGGAAAGTGTATCTCCCGGAAAAATTACAATGGGGTGCTATCTGTATCTTCCTTGCGGCCCTCGTGGATTTCCTCGATGGATTTGTGGCACGTTTGATGAAGGCAGATTCTGCCATGGGAAAACAACTGGATTCCCTGGCTGATGTGGTCAGTTTTGGCGTTGCACCCGGGCTTATCATTTACCAGATGCTGCGTATTTCCTATGCATATGAGCCCGGCGGAATGGATACACCAATCCAGTATCTTCTTCCTGCCCTGCTGATTCCCGCTGCCTGCGCCTGGCGGCTTGCCAGGTTCAATATTGACCCGGAGCAGTCCACCGGATTCAAAGGGGTGCCTGCTCCTGCCGGCGGATTATTTATCGCATCCCTGCCCATGGTGACATGGTATAATTATTTCGGCCTGCAGCAGTGGCTGGTCAACAAATGGGTACTGTATGCCATCATTATGCTGGTGAGTTTCCTGTTTGTGTCTACACTTCCGCTGCTCAATATCAAGTTCAAAAATCTGGATATCAAACAGAACTGGCCAAAATTTGCAATTATCCTAATTGGCCTTGTATGCGCAATATTATTCCAGTGGCTTGCCGTCCCTGTCATATTCCTGTTGTATATTATTTTATCTTTACTTACTCAAAATAAAGCAGCATGACCTATTCCGTTCAGATCGATGTGATGCCTCTCAAAGAATTGCTTGACCCACAGGGAAAGGCTGTACTTGGCGGGTTGAATAACCTTGGATTGTCCTCTGTGGAAGACGTACGGATCGGAAAACATATTACCCTGCAGGTTAACGCTGGTTCTAAAGAAGAGGCAAGGGAAATTGCCGGTGAAGCCACAAAAAAATTGCTGGCTAATGGCGTTATGGAATATTTCGAGATCAGCGTTGATTAACAGGCCATGCTATATATTGTTCCCACCCCCATCGGCAACCTCAGCGATCTTACATTTCGTGCTGTTGAAGTGCTAAAGGGTGCCGACCTTATACTTGCAGAAGATACACGCACTTCTTCCATACTCCTGAATCACTACCAGGTACATAAGCCCATCACGCCTTATCATCAGCATAATGAACATAAGATTGTTGACCACCTGACTGACCAGTTGCTGGAAGGCAAGGTTATGGCATTACTGACAGATGCAGGAACACCAGGGATTTCTGATCCTGGGTATTTACTGGTAAGGGCCTGCATTCAAAAGGATATCCGGGTGGAATGCCTTCCGGGGGCAACAGCTTTTGTCCCGGCCCTGGTCAATAGCGGATTGCCTGGTAACCGCTTTTGTTTTGAAGGATTTCTCCCCCTGAAAAAAGGAAGGCATACCCTGCTTACCCAGTTATCGACTGAAAAGCGCACCATCATCATTTATGAATCTCCCATGAGGCTGGTGAAAACACTGGCCGATTTCATCAATTACTTTGGTGCAGACCGTCCCTGCAGTGTAAGCCGGGAACTGACGAAAAAATTCGAAGAAAATAAACGGGGCACTTTGCAGGAAGTGCACGATTATTTTAAGGAAAAAGGGGTTAAAGGAGAAATTGTACTGGTTATTGGCGGAACGGGGCAGTAGTGAGTTGACGGTTGTGGGTTGTGAGTTGACAGTTGTGGATTTTAATTTTCATTAACGTTGAATTTTTATTCATTTCCCCATTTTCATTTCCACATTTCACACACTTCCCAATTATCTAATTAATTTTGCGCTCCCATTGCGTAACGAAACATTCAAGGATGCGAAACCTACTATTGATTTTTTTCAGCACGGTTATCCTGAATTCTGCCGTATTTTCCCAGGCCGACCGCTGGCAGCAACGGGTGAAATACACCATGGATGTAAACCTGGATGTAACCACCAATATTTTAAAGGGAAAGCAATCCATCGAATACTGGAATAATTCCCCGGATACACTGAAAGTGATTTATTATCATCTTTTCTGGAATGCATTTCAGCCACAGAGCATGATGGATGTGCGTAACCGTGAGTTGGGAAGGAACATCCGTTTCAACCGTAACGACTGGGAACCAAAAATAGCGGATAAGAATCAAAAACTTGGTCCCACTGAAATTGGCTACCAGAAACTGATTAACCTGAAAATGAATGGCCGGCCGCAGAAAACGGAATTGCATGAAACGATATTAAAAGTCATCCTGGATAAACCTATCCTTCCAAAATCAAAAGTTTTGCTTGAGGCTGATTTTGAAGCACAGGTACCCGTAATGGTAAGGCGGGCAGGCAGGGATAATACGGAAGGTGTGCGGTTCACCATGTCTCAATGGTATCCCAAACTGGCAGAATATGATTATGAAGGCTGGCACCCTACACCATATGTCGGCAGGGAATTTTATGGTGTATGGGGTGATTTTAATGTAAACATAACGCTCGATAAAAAATACATCATTGGCGCTTCAGGGTATCTTCAGAATCCCAATGAAATAGGATACGGTTATGAAACCCCGGGTACAGTTGTAAAAAAACCTGCAGGTAACACGCTCACCTGGAAATTCAGTGCACCCAATGTGCATGATTTTGTCTGGGCCGCAGATCCGGAGTATAAGCATATCTCCAAAAAAATCCGAGATGGATTAACCATACATGCTTTTTACAAGATTGATCCTGAAAAATTAAAAAGCCTTTTTGCTTCTTTTTCAGCAAATGATAAAGCGATTTACCGGAACAGTTCCGACCTGTTTATACGTGTTTACCAGCGGGAATGGGAAACGGTTCTTGAAAGGGCAGCCTACGCACTTCCTTATATGGAAAAGAAGTATGGCAAGTACCCTTATAAACAGTATTCTTTTATTCAGGGTGGTGACGGCGGAATGGAATATGCCATGGCAACCATACTGAAAGGAGCAGGTGATGGTGTTATTTACCATGAATGGATGCATTCATGGTACCAGATGGTGCTGGGCACAAATGAATCCCTGAATGCCTGGATGGATGAAGGGTTTACCCAGTTCGCAGAGCATAATATCCTGGCGTACATCAATAATGATACAACCGGATTTAGCCAGGAAGATTCCTATGCATCTTATTTCCAACTGGTAAAGTCGGGCATTGAAGAGCCGCTGACAACACATGCCGACCATTTTGAAAGCCGTTTCGGATACGTTACCAGTGCCTATGATAAAGGGGCCGTATTTCCTTGAACAACTGGGCTACATCACTGGGGAGGAAACCAGGGACCGGATTTTACTTGAATATTTCCGGAAATGGAAATTCAGGCATCCCGGGGTAAATGATTTTTTTCGGGTAGCCGAAGAAGTTAGCGGGTTACAGCTCGACTGGTACCGGCTTTATTTTGTAAACAGTACAAAGACCATTGATTACGGCATTGACAGCCTGTGGCAGGAAAACAATAAGCTGAACATAAGGCTTAAGAACAATGGCAGGATGCCCATGCCGCTGGATGTTTTGCTCACTTTTAAAGATGGTTCAAAAGAGATGGCTTATATCCCCCAGTACCTGATGTTCGGCATAAAGCCTTCAGAAGACAGTTCCATAAAGAGAACGGTTTGTGAACCATGGAAGTGGACACATCCCTATTACACATTTGAAATAAACCGTAAACTCGTGGATTTAAAAAGCGTGGAAATTGATCCTTCAAAGCGCATGGCTGATATTGAAAGAAAGAATAACCGGCTTGAAATAAGCTGGTAAATAAAAAGGTATCCGTGAAGGATACCTTTTATGTACAGCGGTTTAGGGAAGGACTATCGTCCAAAATATTTATTTACGGCTTCAATGCGGTTATTGACATGCAGTTTTTCATATATATGGTATACATGTTTTCTGACCGTTTCCTGTGCAATGAAAAGCTGGGAAGCAATTTCCTTATACAATAGGCCTTTGGCAAGTAATTCAAGTATTTCAGCTTCGCGGTTCGACAAAGTATCTATCTGTGCATGCGAACCATCCGGAACTTTCTGGAAAGCATTGACCACCTTCCTTGCAATCTGGCTGCTCATTGGAGCGCCACCTTCATGAAGTTCCTTGATGGCTTCCAGCATTTTGGAAGGGGTAGTCTTTTTTAAAATGTAACCATTGGCTCCTGCCGCCAAAGCTTCAAATATTTTTTCGTCCTCTTCATATACCGTACACATCATAAAGAGAATCTCCGGATGATCAGGCTTGATGCGGCGAACGCATTCAATACCATTCATCTTCCCGAGGTTGATATCCATGAGAACAACATTGGGAGCCAGTAAAGGGATTCCTGTGAGTGCATCTTCCGCAGAAGTGAATGACCCTAACAGTTCATAACCGTCAGCCATCATGATAATCTGCTCAAGTGCCTGCAGGATATCTTTATTGTCCTCAACAATACAAACGGATATATTATGTGGCATTTACGCAAAGCTATCAATAAAGGTGAACCTTTCAATACCACTTAGTGGTTATTAATGCAGAAATAACCAATTTGGACATTTCTAATCAGAGAGGTACGTACAGTACGTATTTCTGCTCAAACCAGGGTTCTGAAAATATGGTATTGATCTCCCATATGTGTGGCCTGAGTTTGCTGTCTGATATTTCCTGGGAGAGATCGCCACCCTTTAGAAATATCATCCCATTCTTGAAATCTTCCAGTTTCCTGCCACCACGTAATAAAGGTTTTCCCCAGGTCCAGAGATCCTTCAGGGGTGCAACTGCCCGGGAAACCACAAAATCGTATTTGTTTGGCGTGATTTCTTCAGCCCTGGAATGGATTGTTTTTACATTGGTAAGTCCGATCCCTTCCTTAACGGCTTCCACCACCTTAAGTTTTTTGCCGATGGAATCCACCAGGGTGAATTGGACTCCAGGAAACATAATGGCAAGCGGTATCCCCGGAAATCCTCCGCCAGTGCCGATGTCTGCGACCTGCAGGTCTTTGCCCGCTGAAAAGTCAAATATGGCGGCAATAGCCAGGGAATGGAGAATATGTTTTTCGTACAGGCTGTCGATGTCTTTTCGGGAAATCACATTAATCCTTTCATTCCAGGAGCGGTACAGTTCACCCAGTTTCTCAAATTGTATTTCCTGCGCCGGAGTAAAATCTGAAAAATATTTTTTCAGCAGGTCCATTCCCGTACTGCTCATTTCCAGACGGCTTTTGGTTTCTTCAAAGTTGCAGGGAAGAAAATAATATAAAAAATGAAAATGCCGATATCGAATAAAAGAAACCAGGGGAAGAGGTCTTTTTCATTCAGTTTGCGCATGCTTTTATAATAAATAACGGATTGTGTCAGTAACCTGGTGGCAAATATCCCCAGCACAATACGCCAGTCGGCCATGAACATTGCAGCCACAAACAACGGATAGAACATGAACTGTGAAAATGAATACAGGGATAACAAAAATTTATGGGCGGCCTTATAATACCTGGCTGTAGAATAATGTCTTGTCTTTTGTTTATACCACCTGGCAAAACTGGGTTCAGGTTTTGAAAGTGTAAATGCATCCGGATCCAGTACCACAGCTGTGTTTTTTTTGTTGGCCGCCATATTTATAAAAAGGTCATCATCACCGCCGGGTATATGGTTATGTGATGAAAATCCTTTGTGCCTGTAAAAAAGTTCTTTCTTATAGGCCAGGTTCCTGCCTACACCCATATACGGGATTCCGGCAAGGGCAAATGACAGGTACTGCATTGCACTATGGAATGTATCAAAACGGATGATCTTGTTCAGGATACCTTTTTTCTTATGATAGGCACCATATCCAAGGGCGATTTCCACACCATTATGAAATGGCTCCTGCATTTTCTGAATCCAGAATTCAGATGCCGGGACGCAATCAGCATCCGTGAGCAGCACCACTTCATACTTTGCTGTTTTCAATCCCACTGACAATGGAAATTTTTTACCCGGGATCAGTTTTGCTTCCTGTACCAGTTCAATGACATTAAGCTGCCTGAATTGTTTGTGCAGGCCTTCAAGGAGGTAGCGGGTTTCATCCTGAGAATTATCATTGACCAGTAAAACTTCATGCGTGCTGCGATAATTCTGGACCAGTACGCCGGGCAGGTTTACAGCAAGGTTAGGCGCTTCATCCCTTGCACAGATTACAACACTAACGGGTTGTTCCTGGGTCTGGTTCCTTTCTTTGACTTTGTAAAAGGCAAGCCTGCTGAAAAAAAAGAGATAATAAAATAACTGGACAAAAGCAACAAAGCAGAAAGCGCCAAATACGATCCATTCCCAAGGTATAGCCATGATGGGTGCGAAAATACACTGAAATGCGATATTCACCCCTGAATTCTGGTATCAGAAAGCAATTGATTTACCTTTGCCGCCGGTTTACAGGATAATGAACGGCTATCTACTCCATACACCCAAAATATGCATCCCCTGATGGAACTGAACTTTACAATTAAACAAACTGACCCTCATACTAAAGCGCGTGCGGGATTGATGAAAACCGACCATGGTGAAATCCTGACACCGATTTTCATGCCTGTGGGAACAGTAGGAAGTGTGAAAGCGGTTACCCAGCAACAACTGGCAGCGGATGTGGATGCAAAGATAATTCTTGGCAATACTTACCACCTGTACCTTCGGCCGGGCATGGAAGTGTTGAAGGCCGCAGGCGGATTACACCGTTTTATGGGGTGGGACAGGCCCATACTGACGGATAGCGGCGGATACCAGGTTTTTTCCCTGGCGTCAAGCAGGAAAATCACTGAAGACGGCGTTGTATTCCAAAGCCATATTGACGGATCAAAACATTTATTCACCCCTGAAAATGTCATGGATATCCAGCGGACAATCGGCGCAGATATCATCATGGCTTTCGATGAATGCCCGCCTTTCCCCAGCGAATACCAATATGTAAAGGAATCCATGGACCTTACCCACCGCTGGTTGAAGCGCTGTGTAAAAAGATTCGGAGAGACCAGTAACGGTTATGGATATACGCAGAATCTTTTTCCGATCGTTCAGGGTGGAACTTTTGCTGATCTCAGGAAGGAATCCTGTGCATTTATCAGTGCAATGGATGCCCCGGGAAATGCCATTGGCGGGTTAAGCGTGGGGGAACCTACTGAAATGATTTATGAGTATTGCGCGCTTTCCTGTGATCACCTCCCTGATAAAAAACCGCGGTACCTCATGGGGGTGGGAACGCCATGGGACTTACTGGAGTGTATTTCGCTCGGTGTTGATATGTTTGATTGTGTTATGCCCACACGAAATGGAAGGAATGCCATGTTATTCACTACCGAAGGGGTGATCAATATTGATAATAAGAAATGGGAGTATGATTTCAGTCCGCTGGATCCGGGCTTACCCAATGAATTCAGCCGGCATTACAATAAATCTTACCTGCGGCACCTGGTCAAATCGAAGGAGATTCTCGGGCTTACCATTGCATCCATCCATAACCTTGCCTTTTATCTCTGGCTGGTAAAGGAAGCAAGGAGAAAAATTATTGAAGGCGATTTCCAGTCATGGAAGAAGAGTATCATCCCCGTGCTTAAAACAAGGTTATGACGTCCTTTGCCTGCCTTCATGCAACGACAAATGGAATTATTTCCACTACCTGGAATGATCATCTTCCTGGAAGAAAATACTATGGCTATAGGATCATTTTAATTTCTGGGCAAAGAGCCAGGGCAGCAGGTCTGGCTCCGCAAAAGCTTTAATCCAGCTATCGTGTTCAACCCCTGGGTATTCGGAATACCTGACAATGGCTTTAGCTTTTTTTAAAGCATCCACCATGATTCTTGAATTACTTACAGGTACTGATTTATCTGCATCGCCATGAAAAACCCATATGGGTAGTTTTTTCCGGTAACGGGTAACAAATTTCGGATCGCCGCCTCCGCAGATCGGAAATGCTGCCGCAAACAGATCGGGCCTTCTCTGCAGGGCATCGAAAGTTCCGAAACCGCCTAAAGACAATCCTCCGATATAAATCCTTTTTTTATCAATGGTTCCGTTACGGAGTAGTGTATCCAGGAAATTCAGTACCAGTTGCATTGATGTTGTTGCCACAGTATCAGGGATCCGGAAACCTCCAAGGCTGTCATTGGGTATATTCATGCGCTTCATCCTGCCCCAGGTTTCATTAGCGGGACATTGCGGAAATATGACAATGGCCGGGAAACGGGTACGGTTAACCGAATCAATGAAAAGATCCCCTCCCCATTTCAACTGCAACTCATTATCCGAGCCCCTTTCCCCGGCTCCATGAAGGAAAACGACTACGGGGTATTTTTTAGCCGGATTGTAATTCAGGGGTGTTAAAATCCTGCAACGCAGCGTATCCTCTCCCTGGATAAACAATTGCTTTTCATATAATGCCAGGTCCTGGGAACGGGAAAATAACGCAATTGCCAGGCAGAAGCCCAGAAGTTGAAACTTTTTCATATATACAATTTATGATAATTGTACGAAATCGATTTTAACTTCCCTTCACCAATGAATTACGGTATTTTTACATCTTCAAACAGAATCCCTGAAGAAAATTGACTGGTACATATTAAGAACTTTCCTTTCCACCTTTTTTTTCTCTGTCATTTTGTTCACCCTTATATCCACGGTGATCGATATGAGTGAAAAAACGGACGATTTTACCAAGTCCCAGCTTTCTGCCAGGGAAGTGTTCCAGCAGTATTATATGGGTTTCATCCCGTTCATTATTGCTATGCTCTTCCCACTGTTTGTATTCATTTCGGTCATTTTTTTTACCTCAAAAATGGCCAACAGGTCAGAATTCATCGCCATCCTTGCCAGTGGAGTCAGTCTCCAGCGGATATTGAGGCCATACCTGGTAGGGGGTGTTTTTCTCGCGATCATCCTGTGGTATGGTAATTTTTATATTATTCCCCGGGCCAATGAAAAGCGGACCTTATTTGAAGCTAAATATGTGAAAGGGCCAATGATGGAAGTGATGTCCAAAAGCATATATATGCGTATCGATTCGTTTTCCTATTGTGGCATCAGGTATTATGATACCACGGCAAGGGGAGGCGGAAGTTTTTTCATGCACAGGGTGATCAACCATAAGGTGACTTATAACCTTCGTTCTGACAATATCAACTGGGATACTTCCCGCAGGATGTGGAGGCTCAGCGGGGTAGTGGAGAGAAAAGTAGGTGATCTGAGGGAAGAGGTTAATTACTACCCTGAACTGTTCAAGAACTTCAATTTCACTCCTAAAGACCTGCAGCGCGACGAATATATGAAGTCGAGGCTCACCACACCTGAATTGGACAGGATGATAAAACTGGAGCAACTTCGTGGTTCCGAGACCGTTAAGGAACTGATCATGGAAAAAGCACATCGCACGGCTACTCCGGTAGCCGTTATAATTCTTACACTGATCGGTGCTATACTGGCCTGCCGGAAAATAAGGGGTGGCAGTGGCGGTCACCTGGGGATGGGGATTGTCATTTGTGCTGTTTTCATTCTGACCGACAGGTTCTCGACCATTTTTTCTACCAAGGGTGACCTTAATCCATACATTGCGGCCTGGATTCCAAATGTAATCTTCAGTTTTATTACCATCTACCTGTATAAAAAGGCGCCGAAATAGGTATTTACACCAACTTTCCATTTAATCATTTGTTGTGATAGGTACGATTTTCTACCTTTAGTTTTTCCCGGGTTAATCAGGGCCCGACTATAAAATTTATTAACCATATGGAAGTGCTAAAAGAAAGATTCAAAGAAAAGTCTGAGCAGGTAAATGCTGAAATAAGGGATATCCTTAAAGAACATGGTAATAAAAAAATTGGTGAAGTAACTCTTTCACAGATATACCAGGGCATGAGGGGAATGACAGGGCTGGTGACGGAAACATCCCTCCTGGATTCCAGTGAGGGTATACGTTTCCGTGGTTATTCCATCCCCGAATTGCAGGAAAAGCTTCCCAAGGCTAAAGATGGAAGCGAACCTCTTCCGGAGGGATTGTTTTATCTTATGCTGATCGGTGAACTTCCCACAGAAGATGATGTAAACCGGATCACATCAACGCTCCAGCGACGTTCACATGTACCCAATTACGTTTTTGATACCATCGAATCCCTTCCCATCAGCGCCCATCCTATGACACAGTTTGTGGTTGGGATAATGGCCTTGCAGACGGAAAGCCAGTTTGCCAAGAAATATGGCTCGGGCATGAATAAGAAGGATTACTGGGATGCTGCATTTGATGATTCCCTTGACCTGCTGGCCAGGCTGCCCCGCATTGCAGCCTATATTTATCGCCGCAAGTATAAAAATGGTGATCATATTCAGCCAAATGGACTGCTCGACTGGGCGGGAAATTTTGCCCATATGATGGGATATGAAGATGAAAGCTTTAAGGAACTTATGCGTTTATACATGACCATTCACGCTGACCATGAAGGCGGGAATGTGTCGGCCCATGCCACACACCTTGTGGGTTCAGCCCTTAGTGATCCCTTTCTAAGTTTTGCCGCCGGTATGAACGGCCTTGCAGGACCACTTCACGGGCTGGCTAACCAGGAAGTAATCAAATGGATTTATGAATTAAAGGAACAGTTGGGAACCGAAACACCCAGCAAGGAAGAAATTGCAGAATATGTACGGAAGACCCTGAGTGAAGGAAAGGTGGTACCAGGGTATGGTCATGCCGTTTTACGTAAAACAGATCCCCGGTATACAGCCCAGATGGAATTCGGTAAAAAGCATATGCCTGATGATCCGCTTGTCAATATTGTCTGGAATATTTATGATGTTGTACCTCCCATTCTTCAATCACTCGGCAAGGTAAAAAATCCATGGCCGAATGTAGATGCGCATTCAGGAGCGCTGCTTGTGCATTATGGAATGGTGGAATATGAATTTTATACAGTACTCTTCGGCGTAAGCCGGGCCCTTGGCGTACTTGCTTCACTCTGCTGGGACAGGGCGATGGGTTTACCGCTGGAAAGGCCTAAATCAGTCACTACCGAGCAGGTTAAATTGTGGATCCAGGGTAAGGATGAGATATGGGGGGACTAGTCGGTTGAGGGTTGAGGGTTGAGGGTTGAGAGTTAATATTTGCTTTCAACTCTCAACCCTCAACTCCCAACCCTCAACTAAAGTGACACTCCCCGCTTCCATGGTATAAAATCATCCTGGCCATTTTTAACGGCACTGACGATGGTTTCCCCGCTTGCCACACTGATCACATAATCAAGAATTCTTTCTCCTGCTTCTTCTATTGTTTCCAATCCTTCAATGATGGTTCCGGTATTTATATCTATGATATCCGGCATACGGTTATACAGGGATGTATTGCTTGAAATTTTTATTACTGGCACTATGGGATTGCCGGTAGGCGTACCCAGGCCGGTAGTAAATAAAACAATATTGGCCCCGGCTGCCACTTCAGCTGTTGTGGATTCCACATCATTCCCCGGTGTACAAAGCAGGTTCAGTCCTTTTTTCGTGTATACATGGGGGTAATCAAGCACGTCGGTTACCGGTGAAGTGCCACCTTTTTTTGCAGCCCCGGCACTTTTAATGGCATCCGTAATTAATCCGTCGCGGATGTTTCCCGGGGAAGGATTCATATCAAAGCCACTGCCAACAGCCATTGCCCGTTCATTATAGCGCCTCATAAGGTGAACGAATTTTTCAGCCGTCTGATGGTCAATGCATCGATCGCTCAGTTCCTGTTCCACACCGCATAATTCAGGAAATTCGGAAAGAATAACAGTGCCGCCCAATGCCACTAAAAGATCTGACGTATATCCAATAGCCGGATTTGCAGAAATTCCGGAAAAGCCATCGCTGCCACCGCATTCCAGGCCGATACATAATGAAGTCAGTGGGGCCTCCATTCGAAAACACTGGTTGGCCATCATTACACCGGCAAATGTTTGTTTCAGTGCCATTTCCATAAGCACAGATTCTTTTCCTACTTTTTGCTGTTCGAGAATGAATATGGGTTTGGAAAAATCCGGATCGCGTTTATGAATTTCCTGTTCAAGGATATTTGCCTGCGCATGCTGACAACCCAGGCTCAGGACGGTTACGCCGGCCACATTGGGATGTACAATATATCCGGCCAGAAGTCCGCATAATGCATCGGAATCCTCCCTGGTTCCTCCGCAACCTCCGTCATGCTCAAGAAACTTAATGCCATCAACATTCGGAAAAATCCGGTCTGTTGAAATGATAGTTTCTGTAAATGTTGCTGAGTAGTTTAGGATATCATCTGCATTTTTTCCAGACCTGACCTGTTGAATGAGTTCCCTGGTCTGTGTCTGGTATGAGTTCGGAGCAGCATATCCAAGGTCTTTCAGTAATGCTTCTTTCAAAACCTGCAGATTCCTGTTTTCACAAAATACAAGGGGTATGACGAGCCAGTAATTGGCGGTCCCCGTTTTTCCATCAGCCCTATGAAAGCCCATAAAGTGCCTGCTCCTGAATGCCGAAGTATCAGGTATCTGCCATGTCGTTTTTCTATTACCGATGCCAAATTCCTGTGAAGCGTGATGTGTGTTTTTGATGGATATCAGTCCGCCCGAAGGTATTTCCGCCGTGGCCCTGCCTACCAAAACGCCATACATGATAATGGGATCTCCTGCAGCAAGATTGTTTATGCTGAATTTATGCTTGGCAGGAATTTTTTCTGCCAGAAGGATATTATCAATTTTTTCTCCCACTTTGAGGTCGCTTAATGCTACCAGTACATTATCAGCAGGATGTACTTTGAGATACCTGTGCATGGTTTGGTTTTAATCGTTCATCATTGCAGGTTGATCACTATCCATTCATCACCTCCCCAATTTAATGATTATGGGGAAAGCACCACTGAAAACCATGTTCATTAAAACAAAATAAAAGCCGCCCCGGAGAATTACCGGGGCGGCTTTTATTTGTGACTTGAATTATTTTCCTATCTCAATAATCTTGTCATTGTTTCCTCCATTGCTGGTGCAGAGATAAACACGGCCGGCCGGCGAAATGCAAATATCCCGCAGCCTTCCCCAGTTGCCCCGGAAGAATTCTGTAGCAGACTCAACAGCCTGTCCGTTGGCACTTAATTTCAGCTGGTAAAGCGTGGCATCTTTTAATGTGGTGAGCAGCAATGAGTTTTTCCATTTGGCGATGCGGTCATTGTTATAATAATCCATTCCACTGGTGGCTACGGTAACTCCGCCGGAAGACCAGATCGGCTCCCTGACATTATTGGTGGTGCAGAAAGTAGACTCACCGCCATTGCAGGGTCCCTGTACATTCGGCCATCCGTAATTCCTGTTGCGTTCAATAATATTGACCTCATCCTCAATACTTGCCCCATGTTCGGACGTGTAAATGATATTATTGACTACTACCAGTCCCTGCGGGTTACGATGCCCCATGCTCCACATGGGATTACCCGGCAATGGATTGTCAGAAGGAATGGTCCCGTCAAGGTTTATTCTTAATACTTTTCCATGTAGAGTATTGGTATTCTGAACAAGTGAAGTATTTGCAGCATCCCCTGTAGTGATGAGTAATTTGTTGTCGGAGGTGATAAATAACCTTGATCCGTTGTGGATGGAGGCAGCCGGTATATCATCGATCAGCAAGGTGGGATTTGAAATAGTATTATTGGAATAGGTCAGCCGCACCACTTTCTCGGTATACACCCCGGCCTTGAGATAATTGTATACTACATAAATAAAACCATTGTTAAGGAAATCTGGGTGTTGCACCATTCCCAGCAAACCACCTTCCCCCTGGGGCTGAACATCAGTTACCTGGTATTCAAAAGCAGTATTACCTGTTATCGGATCAACCTTGCTGATTTTACCATTCCTTTCGGTCATCCAGATATTGTTATCCTTACCCCACAGGATCTCCCAGGGGAAATTGAGGCCCGACTTCACAGTGCGTATACTATCGGAAGGCCAGTTAGGATCAGGATCAGGGCCGGAACTATTTTCGTCGCTCTTATCACAGGATCCTGCAATTAATATGACGCCAATTAATAAAATCAGGATATTAGGGTATCTCATGGGTTGCATTTTTCACCTAATTAAACAAAAATCCTGCCTTTATGTTGTTAAACAGTCCCGGCATTATACAACCAGATGCTATAAAGCACCATCATTAGCAAACTATTCCATTCATTTACAGGATTTTAGGAAGAAGCATATGACTGTTTACCCAATCTAATTCTTCCCTTGTGATGGTGTGCCCGATTCCTGGATAAATTTCTGTGGTGACAGCTGCACCCATATTCCGGAGTACAATAGCAGATTCTTTTACCCTCTGTACAGGTACATGCGGGTCAGGATCGCCCGAGCCAATATATATAGGAGTGCCATTAAAATCTCCGGAATAATTATCCTTGTTAATGGTATCTCCGATTAATCCGCCTGTAAAAGCTATGACACCACCGAACCGTTGTGCTTTTCGAGCCACTGATTCCAACGTAAGGCAGGCTCCCTGTGAAAAACCGAGAAGGTAAATTTTATCAGATGATATGCCTTTTTCATTGATTTCCTCCACGAGGGAATGAACTGTTTGAATGGCTGCGCTTAGCCACGGTTCGTTTTCTTTTGCAGGTTGCAAAAAACTGAATGGGTACCAGGTAGAATTGGTAGCCTGCGGGGCAAGCAATGCAAAATTTTCCAGCTTCAGATATTGGGCAATGTCCATGATTCCCCTGGCATCTCCGCCGCGGCCATGAACCATGATCATGGCATATTTCGCGTCTTCAATGGGAAGTCCTCCCTGTAGTATATTTCTTTTGTGCATTGTAAAAGTTTAGCGAATTCTTCTGAAATGCTCTCACCGGGACTGCAGGGGGAGCATTGGACTAAAAGCAGGATTATCCTGGCAGTCTTAAGTAAGACTTTAATTAAATATATTTTTTCCAGTCGAGGCTTATCGGGCTTAATCCTTTTTCAATTCGTGACCGGTTTGGTTCTTCCCATGAAGGAAGTTTCAGCGATTCACCAAGATGGGCTTTGTCTTCATCAATGGCAAAGCCTGGCGGATTGGTGGCCACTTCAAATAAAACACCTCCGGGCTCACGGAAATAAATGCTGTGGAAATACTGGCGGTCGAGAACCTGTGTAACATGCATGCCTGCATTAGCCAGGCGGGATTGCATCTTGTTGATGGTTTCATCACTGTCTGTGCTGAAGGCAACGTGGTGGATGGTGCCAGCGCCCTGCAGTCCCCTGGCCCTTTCAGGTTCACAAACGATATCCACGATATCCCCGATTTTTCCGCTTGCTGAATACCGGAAACGATTACCCGCTTCACCGATGGGTGAATGGTTCATATAAGAACTTAACAGGCCCGCTGTCTTTTCGTAGCCATCTTCCGATAACGTAATACTATGGAATCCTTTTATGGCATGATCTTCATCAACCTGGCCATAGGTAAATCCATTTCGGTTATCCTTATCCGTTGCAATAAGTTCAATTCCCAGGCCATCATGATCCTCGAAATATATAAACCCTTCATTGAACCTTTCCTGCGGTTGCTGGTATGGGATATTGAATTTCTTCAGCCGGTCTGTCCAGTAGCCGATACTGTTTACGGGAATGGAGAAAGATGTAACCGTTAACTGGCCCTTACCCTGTCTGCCCCTTTGAATCCCGGCATAAGGGAAAAATGTCATAATGGTTCCCGGTGACCCGTCTTCATTACCATAATACAGGTGATAAACATCCGGTGCGTCAAAATTGATGGTTTTTTTAACCAGCCTCAGTCCCAGGATACCGGCATAGAAGTCTACATTTTTCTGCGGATTATCTGCCAGTGCCGTAATATGGTGGAGTCCGTTAATCAGTGGTGACATAGTCGTTCAATATTATGTTGCAAAACTACGATACCCTTGTCCTGCGGGCAATGTATTATTCAGGGTGAGAGAGGGATAATTTCAGTATTGCTCTGCAATACTGAAATTATCCCTCTCTCACCCTGAATTGCGGATTGCGAATTACGGATTAGATATTTTGTATTTATTAAGGATCAATATTATTCAAGTCAATAAACGCAAAAGATAATCCTGGTTGTGGGTCTGTATTTAATCCGTAATACGCAATCCGTAATCCGCAATCATCTTCAGATCTTGCCATTTTTAATATCTTCCACCACCCCCGGATCCAGCAGGGTAGAGGTATCTCCGAGATTATCCGTTTCTCCTTCGGCTATTTTGCGCAGTATCCTTCTCATTATCTTGCCGCTCCTGGTTTTGGGAAGGCCGCTTACAAACTGTATTTTATCCGGTTTGGCAATGGGGCCGATGATGCGGCTAACCGTTAACGTTATATCCTGGCGGCTCAGGTTTTCATCACCATGGCTGCCCTGGTAAATCACAAAAGCATAAATACCCTGTCCCTTGATGTCATGAGGATATCCCACCACTGCGCTTTCCACCACACCGGCATGCATATTGATGGCGTTTTCCACTTCAGCCGTTCCGATGCGGTGCCCGCTCACATTCAGCACATCATCCACACGACCTGTGATGCGGTAAAATCCTTCCTCATCGCGATGGCACCCGTCACCTGTAAAATAAAGCCCGGGATAGGCGGAAAAATAATTTTTCTTGCAGCGGTCATGGTCGCCATATGTGGTCTGAAGCAGGGACGGCCAGGGGAATTTAATGCACAGGTTGCCGCTTACATCATTGCCGTGGATCTCATTGTGGTTTTCGTCTACCAGGATGGGTTGGATGCCGGGCAGGGGAAGCGTGGCATATGTTGCTTTAGAAGGCGTAACACCAGCCAGGTTGGTGATCATGCATCCGCCTGTTTCCGTTTGCCACCAGGTATCCACGATCGGGCATTTCTTTTTACCGATATGTTCATCATACCAGTGCCATGCTTCTTCATTAATGGGTTCACCAACGGTACCCAGTACTTTCAGTGAATCAAGATGCTTGCCATGTACAGGACCCAGTCCAAAGCCCATCAGTGAACGTATGGCAGTAGGCGCAGTATAGAGGATATTCACCTTGAACTTGTCCACGATATCCCAGAACCTTCCTGCATCGGGCCATGTGGGTATCCCTTCAAAAAGCATTGAGGTGGCACCGGCGCTCAGCGGACCATACACAATATAACTGTGCCCGGTGATCCATCCGATATCGGCCGTGCAAAAATGAATATCCCCCGGTTCATACTGGAATACATTGACAAAAGTATAATTGGTATATACCATATAACCGGCACAACTGTGCACCACACCTTTTGGTTTACCGGTAGAGCCGGAAGTATATAAAATGAACAGGGGATCTTCCGCATCCATTTCTTCTGCCGGGAAGTCCGGGTTACCCATGGTTTCCACTTTCTTGATCTCATCTTCCCACCAAACATCTCTCCCCTTGATCATACTGACGGCAGTACGCGTACGCGTTAGTACGATCACTTTTTTTACAAAACGGCACTGGATGAGTGCATCATCGATCACGCTTTTTAATGGTATTTCCTTGTTGCCCCGAAATGCACCGTCGCAGGTGATGATAAACTCAGCGTTGGCATCCATCAGCCTGTCGGCAATGCTCTGCGCACTGAACCCGCCAAAGATCACGGAATGAATGGCGCCGACCCTTGCACAGGCCAGCACGGCAATGGCCAGTTCAGGGACCATCCCCATATAAATGCAAACACGGTCGCCTTTTTTGACACCATTATTTTTCAGGACATTGGCGAACTGCACCACCTTATTATACAGTTCGCGATAGGTCAGTATCCGGTGGTGTTCTTCCGGGTCATTGGGTTCCCAGATGATGGCAGGCGTATTGCCCAGGGTACCCAGGTGACGGTCAAGACAATTTTCCGTGATATTCATTTTACCACCTATGAACCACCGGGAGTAATAGTCTTTAAAATCCCATTCAAGCACTTTATTCCATCTCTTCCGCCAAAGGAAATGACTGGCAATTTCGCCCCAGAATCCTTCCGGGTCTTCAACACTTTTCCTGTACGCTGCCTTGTATTGATCGTAGCTGGTGATCTGGTATGGGTATGACATGCTACTAAAGTAAAAAGTAAAAAGTAAATCCTGAAAATTTAAAATGGACCTAATTGACGGATATTAGTTTTTATTAATTATTTTTTCACGAATGAATAATGATCCATCATCAAAAGGCATCTGGAAAGTCATAGGTGCTTCTTCCGTTGGGACGCTGATTGAATGGTATGATTTTTATATTTTCGGTTCACTGGCCACTGTAATTGCCAGCCAGTTCTTCCCGAAAACCAATCCCACAGCGGCTTTGCTCAGTACACTGGCCACTTTTGCTGCAGGTTTTATCGTGAGGCCGTTTGGCGCCCTGGTCTTCGGCCGGCTGGGTGACCTCGTAGGACGGAAATACACCTTCCTCCTGACCCTGGTCATTATGGGCGGATCCACTTTTGCGATCGGACTGGTGCCTTCCTATGAAAGCATTGGCTTTGCCGCGCCCATCATCGTGCTGATATTGCGGTTGCTCCAGGGCCTTGCCCTGGGCGGGGAATATGGCGGTGCAGCCACCTATGTGGCAGAACATGCCCCGCCCAACAAAAGAGGATATTATACTTCATGGATTCAGACCACCGCAACACTCGGACTTTTTGTTTCACTGGGCGTTATCCTGTTAACCAGGCATAGCCTCGATAATAACCTACAGGAGTCTGTCAGGAAATTTAACGACTGGGGCTGGCGCATACCTTTCCTGGTATCCATCATACTGGTGATCGTATCTATTTATATCCGGCTAAGGATGAAGGAATCGCCGCTGTTCCTGAAACTGAAAGAATCCGGAACACGTTCTGTCAATCCATTAAAGGAAAGCTTTACGCACCGGTCAAACCTCAAGATGGTTTTACTGGCATTATTCGGGGCTACCATGGGACAAGGCGTAGTATGGTATACAGGCCAGTTCTATGCGCAGTCTTTTATTGAAAATGTATGCAGGATCGATTTTGATCAGAGCCGAACCATCCTTATCTGGGCCATATTACTGGCCACTCCCTTTTTTGTGGTGTTCGGAAGCTGGAGCGACAAAGTAGGCAGAAAGTGGATCATGCTCGCAGGTATGCTGCTGGCAATATTCTGTTACCGGCCCATCTATCAGACACTGCTCGATTCAAGCGATGTAAAGGGCATCCGGAATACCTATGGATTGATAAGATCATATGATTTTACCCGAAGCAGTATTCCATTGAATAACCTTGGGGACAGCCTGGTAACACAAACCGTGATGAAGTCACATTCTTCCGGGTTTCAGTTTAAGGAAATTAATGCAGACACTGTTTTTCATAATGGTCATATTTCTGCAGTAACAAAACTGTACGCAGAAAAAAAACTCGATAACCGCAGGTATTGGCTTTTTGTGGGACTGGTATTTATCCAGATACTCCTGGTGACAATGGTGTATGGGCCTATTGCTGCTTTCCTTGTGGAACTTTTTCCCACAAGGATCAGGTATACATCCATGTCATTGCCTTACCATGTGGGTAATGGCGTATTTGGCGGATTAACGCCTTTTATAGCCACTTTACTGACAACTATTTATACGGGCGATAAACTTGTTGGACTCTGGTATCCCATCATTATCGCTGCAGTATGTTTGGTCATTGGAATTTTATATGTGAGCAACAAAATTGATCCTGACGTTAACGATTAATATCATGAACCAGCTAAAAAGATTATTGGGATTTGCCTGGATGCTGCTTGGTCCGCTTGCAATATATTTTCTCATCCGGACCGCCCTATCAGAGATCGATGAAAAAACCGGTCATTGATACAAAGATTCAATGGGGCGTTTTTGTAGTAGTATTTATTCCCATTGCTGTCGGACTGATGATCTTTGGTTATTATGCCATCAAAGGTGAATACGATCATCTACCGGAAAGTTCAGCGGAACTGGAGGAGGATTGATTATTCAAAAACAACGGGCGACTGTCGTATATAGCTATTTTCCTCCAGGATACGGATCATGAACCTGGCCAGGTTTTTCCTGCTGATCATCAGACCTGGCCTTCCTTCATTGTTCAGGCTTACGAGGATTTCCCTTTCTTTTTTACTATTGGTTAATCCAACAGGCCTGACGGTAGTCCAATCGAGAGCGGACTTTTGTAATATGAATTCCTGTCTTTCATGATCGCGGTAAGCAACGCCCACATTACTATGGTCGATGATCCACCGGAACCATCGGGGTATTACAGCCCTGGTTTCATTGACTCCCCATGCTGTTGTAATAATAATCCTCCGGATATTTTTTTGCTGACATAAATCAACAACATCACCAAGGGTATCTGATAGAAAATGATCCCCGGTTCGTAAAGGTGACCAGGGAAAATCGGATGTCCTCGATATATTAAGTGTGCTTAAAACGGCATCACATCCATCCATGGCTTTCTCAATATTTTTTTTATCGGACGGACTGCCTTCAAAAATGGTAAGACTTGCTTCCCTTCCTGAAGTATATCCCGGGAATGATGCTAAAGAGGAAATATTCCGGACCAGTACATGAAGAGAATGACCCATTCGAAGCGCTTCTGCAATGAGTAATTTACCTGTCCTGCCGCTTCCACCCAGTATAAATATTTTCATATTTATAATTAATAAGTTTTGCTTTCATCTATCATACTTCTCTCCCGCTGGTATTTCTATGGGAAGTATATTCTGTTTAGGCGGCAATGGACATGTGGCAAATGGAGTGAAAGCGCAGGGTGGATTTTTGGCCTTGTTGAAATCAATATAAGTAGTTCCGTCAGGACCGGCAAGGGGCGGATAAATATACCTGCCGGAAGGATATGTTTCGATACCATTTGTATTATCCGCGAATATGATAAAATAGTCATTGTTGTCCCCGTGCAATAAATCAAGCGTATAGGTTTTGCCTAGTATTTCAAACTGCAGTCTGCCTGGCGATTTTTGTGCAGTGGTCTGGCCCATTACATCTGTAATATTGATACTCTTTCCAAATTCAGTAGAAATCACCCTGGCTTTTATTTTCCATCCCTCATCTATCGGGTATCTCGGAATAGGCTTAAAGTTTTTTATGGAAGGATGCTCCAGGTCCCTTAACCTGATACCGGTCATTTCGCCTCTCCTGATAATATTCCATCGCAATGATCCGTAAGAGAGCACAGGATTTTTTGATGAATCAGCATGGAAAATGATTTCTTTCTTTATCCTTTTCCCATTCATCAGGATGGAAATATTATTTTGGGTCACCAGTTCCACAGTAGTTTCCTGAATAGATGAAATAGCCTGACTTGCCGGGAATTTTATCTTTAGGAAAAATAATATCATTGGAAGAATCGCTACCAAAAGTGTTTTTCCCTTCTTTTAGCCAGTATAAACCGGCAAGGTTTAAAAACCCGGTTTCCTTTTTTAAGTCTTCCACCCTTTGCATATCCCATTCTTCAATTTCTTTTACATAGTTATCGGTGGGTCTGGGACATTGATACTAATGGTCCGCAGATGAATATGGTAAATAAGGCCTTTATAATATATTTTGTCATCATTTGGGTGGAATTCGATGGTGCAAATTATACGACAAAACAGCATTTACAAAACATTGTTTGATCAACCCGTTTTCAGACCCAGTTTAAGCATCGACGCCACTTCAAGGCTATAGACGCCAAATTCTTCTACTACTTTTCCTGTGATATGGTAAAATCCATTTCCTTTCAATGTATATTTTTCGGCCACATCGGGAAAGTGCACCGAATCCACCCAATCACCCTGGTGATCAAGAAATGTCCCGAAATACATTTGTTCTCCTTTAATGGTCTGAACAGGTTTGGCTGTAATATAATAACCGATTACACTGATTACTTTCCCGGTAAATTCATGAAAACGGCAGGAAGGGATGAAAATACTGAGATCTGCATCAACAAGGTGAAAGGCATTGCCGATGGGGAACCCGAGTAATTCAATTTCATCCATTACATCTTCGAAGGCAGCTGATTCAACATCAGGAATATGAAAGTCCCTGATGGGTTCATGAAAAAGGGAGAGATCATCTGCCAGCACATGTTTTAGCTTTTTATGGATATAATGCGCTTCCCATAAAAGCACTTTTTTGTTTTTACCGGTAAACCGGAAAGCCTCAACGCGTATTAGTATCGCCACTTGTTCAATGCCGATTTTTGTCCGTTCTATAAAATCGGCGAGGTGGAGAAACTGGCCGCCTTTTTTTCGTTCCTCCAGGATGCTTACTATGGTGCCCGTTTCAATATTATGAATATGTATGTATCCCATGAAAACATTTTTGCCCTCGATCATAGTGAGTTCTTCACTGGTATTCACACATGGAGCATGAAGAATGGCGCCAGCACGTTTCAATTCATGGAAGTACAGTTCGGTAGAATAAAATCCGCCGAAATTATTAATCACTGCTACCATGAACTCAATCGGGAAATAGGTTTTCAGGTACAGGCTCTGGTAACTTTCCACGGCAAAAGAGGCCGAATGTGCTTTTGAAAACGAATAACCACCGAAGCTTTCAATCTGCCGCCAAACTTCAGCCGTGATGTTTTCCGGATAACCATAGCTCCTGCAATTGGAAAAAAATTTGTCTTTTATTTTATTGAAACCATCGTGTCCGCGAAACTTACCGCTCATGGCCCTTCGCAATACATCTGCTTCACCCATGTCAAGTCCGGCAAAATGATGCGCCACCTTGATCACATCTTCCTGGTACACCATTACTCCGTACGTTTCCTTTAATAACTCTTCCATTTTGGGATGCAGGTATTCAATACTTTCCGGGTGATGGAAACGGTAGATATACTGGCGCATCATACCGCTTTGCGATACACCAGGACGGATAATCGAACTCGCCGCTACCAGGGTAATATAGTCATCGCAGCGGAGTTTTTTTAAGAGTTGTCGCATAGCCGGACTCTCGATATAAAAACATCCTATGGTATCTGCCTTCCTGATCTGTGCAGCAACCCTGGGATCTTTTTTAAAATCATTAATTTTTGTGATGTCGATCGTGATACCCTGGTTTTCCTTTACGAGCCGTATTGATTCCTTGATATGTCCAAGTCCACGCTGGCTTAGTATATCCAGTTTGTAAAGACCGATATCCTCTGCGATAAACATATCGATCTGGGAAGTGGTAAATCCCTTCGGGGGCATCTCGATGGCCGTATACTGTGTGATCGGATCTTCGGTAATCAGCATGCCGCCCGGATGTATGCTGAGGTGATTGGGAAAGCCCTTCATCATGTTTCCATAATACATGATCTGCTTCTGGATATTGTCATCCGTGAATTTTGCTTTGCTGTCATTGGCCAGCATATCTATTTCCCCTTTCGGCAATCCGAATACTTTTCCCAGTTCGCGAATGGCCGCCCTTCTTTTGAAACGTACTGTACATACCCAGCAGGGCAACGTGTTCACGGCCATAGCGTTTGAAAATATAATCAATGACTTCGTCACGGTCGCGCCAGGAAAAATCTATATCGAAATCAGGGGGTGATGTCCGGTATGGATTCAGGAACCTTTCGAAATAGAGGTCAAGTTCAATGGGGTTCACGTCAGTAATTTCAAGACAATACGCAACAATGGAATTTGCACCGCTACCCCTGCCTACGTAAAAGAATCCGCGGTTCTGTGCATACCTGATGATATCCCAGGTGATCAGGAAGTATGCGTTAAAGCCAAGGTTGTTAATGATCTCAAGTTCTTTGTGCACCCGCTGGTGGGCTTCCTTGTTTTTGGCGCCGAAGCGTTTTAACATGCCGTCTTTCGCCAGTTTTTCAAGCAGGATGCGGTCATCTGCGACTGTTGCGGAATATTGCTTTTTGTTTTTATCGGATTTGAATTCAAAATGATAATGGCAATCATCCATCAGCCTGAATGTATTGTTGATGATTTGCGGGTATAGCTGGTAGTGAGTAAAAAGAGTGGATGGAGGGATAAAGGTTTCATTGGCTGCAGCAATCTCCTTTGGCTTGTTGCATGCTCAGCACTATATTCTTATCGATGGCCCGGAGGAGACGGTGGAGGTTGTAGGATGCCTTATTATAAAACGTTACCGGCTGCCTGATCACGCATCTGATGGCCAGTTCTTTCCTTGAAAAAATTTTATTCACCTCCATGGGCTGTATGCCGATCCATTCATGGTTTTCGGTACAGTTATCTGCTTTATCCAATGGGTAGATGACCCAGAGATCATTTTGTAAAGGGCATTTTGCGGGAAATGATGATTTGGCCTGCAGGTGTTCAGACAGGAAAGTATTGATATGCTTTATGCCCGTCATATTTTTGGCAAGAAGGATATATAATAAGTCATCATCATTCCTGATTTCGGCACCCAGCAGCGGGTCAATGCCATTTTGATTGCAGCAGGAGAAAAAATCCCAGAGATCCGCCGTGCAATTGATATTGGTAAGGGCGATGGACTGTGCGCCAATATTGACGGCGTCTTTCACCAGTTGTTCAACACTGTACACTCCGTAGCGGTATGAGAAATATGTTTTGCAGTTCAAATACATGATAGAGTTGACGGTTGACGGTTGACGGTTGGCGGTTGACAGTTGACGGTTGACAGTTGACGTTGGCTGTTAACTGTCAACTGCCAACCGTCAACCCTATTTATAGCTGCCCGCTGGCACGCATGATCATTAATTTTCCATACCGGTTGTTCACACTGTCGAGGGCCTGGTAGAGGCGGATCAGTTCCTGGGTATCGTCAAAGAGATTGATCTGGTAATTTCCCGGGATGAGATGAGAAAACCTTATGCCGATCAGCCTGATCAGCATTCGCCGGTCATACAATTTGGTAAAGAGCTCTTTAACTTTTGGTATCAGCAGGTGATCTGAGCCGGTATAGGCGATAGTGGATTGTTTGTTCAGCGTATCAAAATTGGCGTACCTGATCTTGACACTGATGCAGCCGGTAAGCTTGTTTTGTTTCCTGAGCTCATATGCGATCTTCTGGGTCATTTTTACCAGTTGGGAATGCAGGAAAACCATATCAATGGTATCCGTTTCGAATGTTTGTTCGGTACTGATGCTTTTCTGCTCACGGTATGGGGTAACCGGGGAATCATCGATACCGTTGGCCCGTCGCCATAGTTCGATGCCGGTTTTGCCAAACACGTTTTCCATCATTTCCACCGGCATTTCAGCGAGGGTCCTGATGATCCTGATGCCAAGTCCCTTGAGTGTCTGTGCCGTTTTCTCGCCGATCATCGGCATTTTCTGTATAGGTAGTGGTGCCAGGAAGGATTTTTCCTCACCAAACGGGATTTCAAGTTGTCCGTTGGGTTTGGCCTCATTGGTGGCCACCTTGCTGACGAGCTTGTTGGCTGCGAGTCCGTAGGAGAGGGGTAATCCCGTTTCTCGGGTGATTTTCTCTTTGAGCTCCCTGGTGAATTTGGCACAACCGAAATGTTTTTCCATACCGGACATATCGATATAGAACTCATCGATCGATGCTTTTTCAAAAGCAGGGACTTCACTTCTGATGACCTGTGTAACCTGGGAAGAGAATTTGCTGTACTCTTCCATATCACCCTGCATAATGATGGCATGCGGACAAAGCCTGCGCGCCAGTTTCATGGCCATGGCTGAGTGGACCCCAAATCTCCTGGCTTCATAACTGCAGGCAGCTACCACGGCCCGGTCGGATTTACCCCCGATCAGCAATGGTTTACCTTTCAGGCTGCTGTTTTTAAGGCATTCTACGGATACGAAAAACGTGTCCAGGTCAAGGTGGCTCACCACCCGATGGTCCGACAAAAGCATACACTCAGGATTACGCCACCAAAGTACTAAATAAATTAGTAATTAAATACTAAAATAATTAGTAAACAGGTTTCATTTTATGATTTTGCCGTAAATCATGCGTTTATGGCCGTTTTATATCCGGATGATATAGCATCAACGCAATCGCTGCCCTTTAATTCTTTTTTAAAATTCTATGCAATTGCCTGGCTGTTTTAAAGCCACATTGGGAAGCGATATACTCAATGGTATATTCCGGGTTATTCAGCATGGTATGGGCATACTCTTTCCTTAAGAGGGTAAGGTATTCGAGTATGGTGGAACCTGTTTTTTCCTTAAAAACACGGCTGAGGTTTCTTGGGCTCATGCCAACAAGTGAAGCAAGTGTTTCAATATCGTTTTCCCGGGAAAGGTTTTCAATGAGATAATCCTGGACTTCATGTACCTGCGGATTAATATGGTTTCTGTAATCAAGGTATATGCTCTGCTGGTTATGTTTGCCGCTCCTCCTGTGATAAACCACAAGCCCCCTGGCTACTTTATGGGTAAAAAACGGACCCTTTAAATCTTCCAGTATGGCTAAGGGCCAGGTCTATGCCGGCACTGATACCTGCACTCGTATAAACATTATTGCTTTTTATGTATAATATATCAGTGACCACTTTTGCCTGTGGAAACTGCTGTTGTAAGGCCTTTACCCTTCTCCAGTGGGTAGTGCATTCAGTATCTTTTAACAGGCCTGCATGCCCCAATGCAAATGCACCATTACAAATGGAGCAAACAGTGACTTTCTTTTCCGAACATTCTTTCAGCCATGTAAAAAATTCTCTTTCTGCCTTAAAAGAAATGCTATTTACATAATCATTATCCATTCCCGGTACAAATACATAATCACCTTCCTTTAATCTTGCCTTTGTAAAATTTGGAAGATTTCCAAACCCAAGTCCGGCAGTACTGACAGGTTTATCTTCGTATGTATAAAATTCTATATCAATCTCAAAACCATAAAATTTCGCTTCAGTAAAAACCTGCACCGGCCCGGCAAGGTCGAGTAATTCAACAGTTGGTGGTATGATAAAAGCTACCTTTTGCATATGCTGTATTTATTAAATTGTTTAACCGAAGGTAAGCTGGTACTGTAAATCTCAAAACAGACGGAATAATGTCAATTACAGACAGTATCGCTTACTTTTAAGTTAAGCTAAAATTTCACAACTGATTCCTAAATTATCCAGGTAAGTGGTGATGGACTTGTATAGATTTCAAACTTCCATCTATTCTTAATATCTTCTCTCCGTCACTAAGATCAAAATTAATGGTAGCTGTCGGAGACATTGTTTTTATCAAAGACAGTATTCTTATCGCCTGGGTATTATTTGGCAACATTTGTCTCGAAAACGGTAATCATGGCAAATAGGTTTTAATGTGAACGATGTTTTGAAGAATTTCAGTGATAATTGCCCTGAGTTATAAAGATATCCACGGTAAACTGACTTCAAAGGACGATTAGGTGTCATAAACGGACAGGCCCAAAAAAGCCGTTCCATGCAGGAACGGCTTGCTGACAAACCTGGATGAATTGATTACTTGCAATTTTTGCAGGTACAGGTTGAACCACAATTGCAATTAGTACATGTGCAATTTGGGTTGCTGCATTTTACATTTTCCGTGTTTTGGCTCATTGTTGTTGATTTCATAATTAATATTTAATTGTTAATGATTACATGTTTAAGATTTGGGGCCGCTATTTTAATCTGATGCCGACACCTATTTCTATTGTGGATTTTCACTTATTCCAGCCAGTCCGTCTTTTACCGGAACGTACAGCCTGGTGCTTAGGAAATATTTTCTCCTGATAAGTTTTAAGTTGTACATAAATCCATAATCAGAAGTAATACTGTTTGTTTTTGTTGTTATATGCTCTGGAATTTGATCATTACTCAGGGTGCCGGAATAAGCATTATACTTTATGCCGCCTAGTACAGAGATTACATGGACTGTATTTTTTATATAGAAAGATGTGCCTATTCCAAATTTTTGATAAAGTGAGTAGTTATAGTTCTGTATTATATCTGCCATCCGGCTCATTGGAAATCCAAAGGATATGGCTGTATGCGAGATCAGCCCCACCTTCTTAGTGATATTGTATTGCAGTAAATTGGATATGTGGAGATCGGGTGCACCGGACATTGATAAGTGAGTGCCGATAGCAGGTTCTGTAGTTAGTCTGTATATGGGATATTTTTCATTGGGCCTAATATCCTGGGCAATACTAAAACCGGTAAGAACAGACAGTGCTATTGTTATTAATATTTTGTTCATGTTATCTGTTTTTAAAATAAAAAGCAATAGCGTTTTCAATATCAATATTCTTTGATGATACATGGCCCCTGCCCGGAATGATATTGAATATTGATTTGGTATTGGGATAATAGTTAACCAGTCTGCGGTAGAGTAAATCATTGGCAGGCAATAATGCATTCTCTGTGCTGCCTGCCCCGATAAATACCAGTTGATGGTGATCTTTTATTAATGGCCTTGATAACTGTTCATATTGAAGAACCACGGAATTATCGTAAAACAGGGAAGGACTGAGTAACAGGTAATTCCCAAATACATCGTTGTGCTTTGCAAAGGCATAGGCTCCAAAGAGTCCGCCAAAGGAATGTCCGAGGATGGTTCGGTTTTTGCGGAGTGTATCAGCCCTGTAATCCCTTTGAATGCGCGGAATCAGTTCCTTTTTGATAAAATTCAAAAATGCTTCACTGCCTCCTTTGCCATAATTTGTTTCGGTGGGGGTATAATCTATGTCTCTGTCATCTCCGTAATTTATGCCGACGACAATAGCATTTTGAGTGTTTAATGATGAACTCATCTTTTTGCATTCACTAACCACTTTACCCTGGTTGTCATCAGCATCAAGCACATAGATGACCGGATATGATTCCGAAGTGAGATGGTAATTATCCGGAAGGAAAACCCGGATCTCATAAGTTTTTCCTTTTTCGATGGAAGAAATGGAAATCGTTTTAGTAAGTTCAGTATCTAGTATTAAGTTCTTCTTTCTCGCAGGAAAGCAGAAACAGGACGGGCAGTAGAAATAATAGTTGCTTCATGATAGTTATATTTTTTTAATGGAATGCTTATTTTATTAGGAGTATTTCTGAATGCATGGCTGAAACTTCATTGCCGGTTTTGTCTTTTGCTTTATTACTGGAAAACCTGTCGTTTACCTGTTTTTTTTTGACGTCACCTGGGTGAGGATTTAGTTCGGAAGAATTGCCTGCATTGTGATTCATTTCCATGATCACAACTATTGGAAGCATTGCCAGTAATCCAAGTACTTTGGCAGCGAATACAATCTTTTTCATTTTATTTTGATTTGATTTTTAATTTATATGTCAAAGGTATTTGCTGCATAAGGGTCTGATGGGACAGCTTAATGTCAAAAACGGACAAGGGGAATTGGATGTAGAAAGGATAATTATTTCCTACCAATGGGGCATTTAATTTACAGGGGGCGACCTGAATGGAATGAGTCTAAAGAAGAGAGTAAATTATGTATAGAAAAAAAGACATAAAAAAACCGCACAAATTTGATTGTGCGGTTATTGTGGAGAATATCGGAGTCGAACCGACGACCTCTTGCATGCCATGCAAGCGCTCTAGCCAGCTGAGCTAATCCCCCATAGGGGGTGCAAAAATAAGGGAAAAATGATAACCTGAATCAGGAATTGTGAACTTTTTCGCTAAGAAGCATTTCAGGAAGTGATAGACCTTATTATGCTACCTTACCATTCCTCAACGCTGTTAATAATGAAAAAGATATACCAGCTTATTGTATTTGCAATATTAAGTATTCCATCCATAAATGCCTCAGCCCAGATAGGACCCGTAATAAGTAATCCTCGACACAGATATCGGCCCGGATTATGACGATGTAGGGGCAATGGCTTTATTGCATGCATTGGCAGATAGCGGAAAGGCAAAAATACTGGCCACTGTTTCCTGCAATCAATCCAGATACAGTGTTGGTGTGCTCAGTGTCCTGAATAATTATTTTGGCAGGCCGGATATCCCCATTGGTATTGTTCAGGGTACCAGGGCCGTTAACCTGGTGGCCTGGCAGAAATGGGATTCTGTATTAGTCGCTAAATATCCGGCTAAAAATAAAGATTAACAGCAATGCTGAAGATGCAGTATCACTTTATAGAAGGATTCTTGCCACACAACCTGATCATAGTGTCACGATAGTTACCGTAGGTTTCTTTTCCAACCTTAATGACCTGTTAAAATCCGGGCCTGACAAGCACTCATCCATGAAGGGTTCTGATCTCGTTAAAAAGAAGGTCAGATTACTTGTCAGCATGGCGGGGCGATTTCCAAAGGGTGGGGAATTCAATATTCAGTGCGATCCGATTTCTGCCCGTTATGTTGCTGAAAACTGGCCGACGGAAATCATTTTCAGCGGATGGGAAATTGGTGATCCTGTCAGGACGGGAATTCCATTAATCCAAAACAAAAGCATTAATAATTCTCCTGTTAAAGAAGCATTTTCCATTGCCATTCCTATGGCAGCATCTGATTCCCTGGGCCGGATGAGCTGGGATGAAACGGCTGTCCTGGTTGCCATCAATGGGCATGCTCCATATTATTCATTAATGGAGGGAAGAATAGTGATTGAGCCATCCGGATGGAATAGCTGGAATAATAATGGCAAGGGTCATTTTTATTTAAAGGAAAAGTTACCCGCAACTGAAATGGAAAAAATTCTGAACAGACTAATCATGCATCAACCCATAAAATGACTAACCTCGTGTTGAAAGTTAGGCATAGCATTAATTTCTTGATGCCTGTTCCGTTCAAAATAGCGTACCTTTTACCCTTACCATTTTCAACCAAAACCATTTATTATGAGAAGTACTTTCAAACTTTCTGTCCTTTCTGCATTTTCAGCATTGCTATTTGCAGCTTGCTCTCCTGCCACTGAAGAGGCAAAACCCATGGATATGGATAAAGCAAGGGCAGATATACAGGCTATGGAAGATGCATTTGCTGCAGGAGAAAAGGCAAAGGACGCAGCAGCTGTGGCTGCCTATTACATTCAGATGCCATTTCGTATAACCGCAACCAGGAACCTGTTTCAGGAAAAGCGGCAATCACAGAAAGTATTGCAAAACGCATAGCCAGCGATACAACAGGCAATCATTCTGTGTATAAAGTGGTGGATATTATTGCCGAAGGCGATTTACTGGTAGAGATCGGCTCATTTACAAGCCTTAATCGCTGCAGGTGCCGAAGTAGACAAGGGTCATTATATGTCTGTATTCAGGAAGCAGGCAGACGGAAAATACCTTTGTATCAGGGATATGAACGTGACCTCAATGCCGGCTAAGTAGGGATTCATTTTTTTGTTCGAATAAAAACCCACCAATTGGTGGGTTTTTATTTATGTCATATGCATATTCCTGTCCTTTCAGTCATTCCGCTGATTACAATATCAGGGATATTCTTAATAATAAAATTAAAGTACCCTCATTTGTTGGTTCCTGTAAGGTATACGACGAATAAAATAATCCCCAATTATTAGACTGTTTAAAGGATATTTATTAACCATTACTTTCATAACAAAAAAGTTCCTATTTTAAAGGAACGATTACCTTGAATGGCTGAACAGTGCGGAAAATTTGCTGATCAAAACAGTTTAAAATAAATGTATGTTCCTCGGACATTTTGCCGTAGCCTTTGCCGCTAAAAAAGCGGACCAGACTGTTTCATTAGGTACCACAATACTGGCCGCACAATGGCTGGATCTCCTTTGGCCGGCATTATTACTTACAGGAACCGAGCAGGCCGCAATTGCTCCCCGGGAGCTGTAGTTCCGCTTGAATTTACTTCCTATCCGGTATCACATAGTTTGCTGGCAGTATCCGGATGGGCTGTTTTATTTGGGGTTATTTATTTTTTCCTGACCAGGAATAAAAGAGGTGCATGGCTGGTGGGAGTATTGGTGATCAGCCACTGGCTGCTCGACTGGCTTGTGCATATTCCGGACCTTCCATTGACACCATTTTCAGATTTCAAAACCGGTCTTGGTTTATGGACCTATAAAACTGTTGAGCTGATCATTGAACTGCTGATGTTTGCCGGCGGCGTGTATTTGTTTTTGCAAAATCGCCAGTCTTACTCAAAAAAGACAAATATTATTACCTGGTCGCTGATCATATTCCTGCTGGTGATCCATATCATGAATACCTTTGGTGATGCTCCGCCTTCTATTAAAGCTGTAGCTGTAGTGGGCCTGTCGCAATGGCTGATTGTGGCATGGGGTTATTGGGCAGATCCCACAAAGAGCAAGGTTTTTAATCCGACAGATTAACAACAGGATGCATTTCCCTGCATTGGGGGACAAGCCACCGTGCCATAACTGCAAAAAACACAACAATCCCCTTCCTTTGGCTTTAATAAAGTATGGCAATGGGTACATTGATAGAAAAATTGGCAGGCATCTGTGGGCATTGTTTCTTCCTTTTTAAATCCACATTTCGGGCAGGTTATTATTGATTGGAGGATTAATGCTTTTTCCAAATTGAGTTTTTTATATGGATGGCTTAGACAAATGCTCGAAATAACTGTAACAAATGTAAATTTCATGGTATAATTTAAACTTGTATTCATTATTTTAATTAACTGATGAGTATTAAATGCAACTAAAAAACTATATCAGGCTTATTTTGGCAAGCTGAGCAATTTCAAAATATGATCGGGTTCATTTCAAGGGCAATAGTTATTTTGATTTTACTTGCACCTGGACTAATAACTTATTCCCATGTGCAGAAATCAACCAATGATATTCTGTCCAGTATTATGGACGCTGAAATTATTGATAGTATACCAGCAAGTAGGGGGATACCAGGTGCAGACAGTCTACCTAAGGCCCAGTCATTGCAAGAAGTAGTTGTATCCGCTTCTCGCGTTTCTGAAAAACTACTTACTGCCCCGGTAAGTATTTCCAAAATGTCAAATGCCCGTTTAATGCAATCGACGGCGCCTTCCTTTTTTGATGCAGTGGGGAGCATGAAAGCGGTTCAGATGATCGTTCCCAGTATGGGTTTCAAGGTGCTGAATACAAGGGGTTTTTCCAACACAACCAATGTAAGGTTTGTGCAATTGATTGATAATGTCGATAACCAGTCGCCCCATATCGGTGCCCCCATTGCGAACGCTTTATCGCCGGGAAACCTCGATATCGATTACGTTGAAGTGGTACAGGGATCCGCATCAGCTATGTATGGAATGAATGCCATCAACGGCCTTGTGAATTTTACCACCAAAAACCCATTTACTTCGCCAGGTTTAAGCATACAACAGCAAATTGGCATCAATCATGTTAAGTGATCCTTCCATAAATGCCCAATGGTTTAATGAAACCAGCCTGCGCTGGGCAAAAGTAATAAATGAAAAATGGGCATTCAAGATCAATGCGGCCTTTATCAGGGGTACGACTGGATTGCAGATGATAAAACAGACCTGAATGCCAATGCCAATGCCAGTGTTAATTTAACCGGCGCAGATAATCCGGCTTATGATCCCGTAAATGGCTATGGAAATGAATCATCCAACCGGAGAACCTTATCCCTGCAGGGGAAAAATTATGTTGTTGCCAGGACGGGTTATTTTGAAAGGGATGTTGTGGATTACAGGCTTCAGAATTTAAAGGGAGATATTGCGTTATTTTTCAGGCCAAAGACTGGAACTGAATTTTCATATACTTACCGAACCGCTTTTCTAAATAACGTATATCAGCGATCCAACAGGTTCAGGCTGGAAGACTACCTGCTGCAACAACATATACTGCAGTTCAAAACTAAGGTTGTGCAGTCACAGGCTTATTTTAATATGGAGAATACGGGAAATTCTTATAACCTGAGGTCCATGGCTGAAAATATTGATGTCAGTTTTAAATCCAATAACCAGTGGTTTGCCGATTATTCGTCTGCGTTTAATAATGCCATTTCAGGTAATGATGACGTAGCGGGAGCACATCGCCAGGCCAGGGCATCCACAGATAATGGAAGGCCAATACCGGGTACAAATGAATTTAATCAAAAGCTAAAGCAGCTCCAGCAAATTAATAACTGGGATGAGGGTGCTGCGTTAAAAGTAAAGGCAGGAATGCTTCATTTTGAAAGTACTGCAGACCTCTCGAAACTGATTAAAACAACTACCAGTTGCAGGCGGGTGGCTATATAAGAAACTACATTATTATTCCTGATGGTAATTATTTTATTAATCCTACAGATTCAGGCAGAAACCTGAATTATTACAGCTATGGATTATTTTTCCAGGCGTCTAAAAAATATTTAGAGGATAAATTGCAGGTGGGTGTTACGGTAAGGGCTAATGGCTATAAATATTTTAATATTAAGTTTAATCCAAGGCTTACCGCTGTGTATGAAGTGAGGAAAGGTCGGGTATTACGTTTTGCATTCCAGCAAGGGTATCGTTTCCCCAGTATTTTTGAAGGATATTCAAATATTAACAGTGGAGGTGTTAAACGGGTTGGAGGATTGAAAGTAATGTCAGATGGTATATTTGAAAAATCATGGCTTAAAAGTTCAATAGATTCCTTCCAGGCTGCGGTTAACAGGGACGTTAATGTATCCGGCGCATCTCAAGCAGCAGCCATTAATAAGAATGAGGATTTACTGAAGACTAACAGTTATACATACCTGGAACCTGAGAAAGTGAATTCCTTTGAGCTGGGTTACCGGAGTTTATCCTTTAATAACAGACTATTTCTTGATGCAGGGATATATTATAACCTGTATTCCAACTTCATAGCCCAGATTGAAGCCAGCATTCCAAATACCAACGACAGCTCACTTATGCCGTTTTATTTATTTGACCGAAATAAGCAAAGCCGCTACCGCTTATGGACAAATTCAAAAACAGCAGTCCATAATTATGGTGCGGAACTTGAATTGCGATTCGTCATTAACCGTCATTATTCACTAATGGTTAATGGATGCTTACCAGGAATTGAAAAATACAGGAAGGAACGATGGACTGGAGGATGGTTTTAATACGCCAGGATGGATGGCTAATGCCGGAATAAATGGATCTGATCTTTTTAAAAAATTGGGGTTCACGATTAATGTAAAAGCGCAAAGCAGGTATTATTGGGAGTCTTTCCTGGTCAATGGTTATGTACCTGCTTTTATTAATATGGATGCCATGGTGAGATATGTGTTTGTTAATCCGGTCATGGAAATTAAGCTGGGAGCAACCAATATTTTGAATCAGTATTACAATTCCATATTAGGTGGTCCGGCCATCGGTGGATTTTATTACACTTCACTCACCTGGAACCTGAAGTAAAGACCTGTAAACCATATATTCATGATAGTGATTTTGGTCACTAAGGCGGCGTGTTTGAAAAGCTAGCTTTACTTCTTTTACAAAACGGGTGCATTTATATCATCATCCGCATAAATCAACATATGAGAATGATCAGAACTTTATTGAGCGGCTGGGACCTGATGCGTATTTTCCGCCTGGTTATGGGCATCGTTGCCCTTGGACAGGCTTTTTATACCAAGGAATTATTGATCGGAGCAGCCGGAGCATTCCTGGTATTTATGGCAATGGCCAATATCGGGTGTTGTGGTGTTAATGGTTGCAGTATAAAGCCAGCTAAAAAGAAATCTGAAATAAACGAGGAAGTATCATTTGAAACCGTGAATGATAAATAGTCTGCGGATTTTGTTATGTTAGTGTAATAAAAGCCGATGGACAGTAATACGGACCGCAATATTAATAAGGATCTCATCCTCAGGGAAAGACTGGCACTGCAAAGGACGGTGATGTCCAATAATTCCACACTGCTGGCTTTCATTCGCACCTCCCTATATTTTGCTGTTGCGGGCTTGTCAGTGGAAAATCTGTTAAAAGTCAGTTATGGCCGATGGTTTGAAATCGGTTTTTGGGTTGCTGCCATGATCATTTTTGTGGTGGGAGTAATCAATTACTTTATCCAGAAAAGAAAGATCAGGGAAAGCGAAAAGCATATCGGGGATTATAAGCTTGACTGGGAACAAAAAAAATAGGCCATCTCATCCAACTGAAATGGCCCGATTAATCCAACTATGCATCCAAGAACCAAATTAATTTACTGGCAGGCTTATTCCTGGATGGTTACAGGAAGTAAATGTTCTTCGATCACCTGCTTAAATACTTTTTTAGGAAATGCACCGGGCTGCAGTGTAGGTTTTCCTTCGGCATTGATAAAGAGAAATGTTGGAATACTCTGTATACCGAACACAGATGCCAATTCATGATTCTTTCTCCGTATCTACTTTATAGATCACGATTTTTCCTTCATACTCCTTAGCCAGTTCTTCAAGTACCGGAGCCACCATTTTGCAGGGGCCGCACCAATCCGCATAGAAATCAATAATGGCAGGTAATTCGCCACTATATTTCCAGTCGGTTTCCTTTTCATAGTCAAACACCTTCTCTTTAAATTCGCTGGTGGTAAGTTTGATTGTATTCATAGAACAAAGATAAAGTTCTACATTTCATTGGATTGTGATCAATATCACATTTGATCCTTAGTGGAACCCTGATAATGAGCAGGTAAAAATTCTGATGGCAGATGACCTATATTTATTCCACCCCAAACTGGTTGACCATGATGATTCCCCGCGTTAAAATCTGCTGTATCAGTTCTCTTGAAGAAGCCGGGCTTGCCGTGCGATATGGTGCCTCTGCGCTCGGACTGGTGGGCCAAATGCCTTCCGGCCCGGGTGTTATTGAAGATTCATTAATAAAAACCATTGCCGATCATATTCCTCCAGCCGTTTCCAGCTTCCTGCTCACCAGCGAGGTTAGGGCCGAGAACATTCTTAAGCATCATTATCTCACCCATACCAATACGCTTCAGCTGGTAGATTATTTGGAACTGGAAACCTATGAACTGCTACATAAGGAACTTCCCTGGATTAAGCTGGTGCAGGTGATACATGTCATTGACGAGGACGATATTACCCGGGCAAAACTGGTTGAACCTTTTGTGGATGCACTGTTGCTTGATTCCGGCAACCCGAATCTCCAGGTTAAAGTGCTGGGTGGTACGGGAAATATTCATAACTGGAATATCAGCAGGATCATCAGGGAGGAAGTGAATATACCCGTTTTCCTTGCCGGCGGACTGCATGCTGGAAATGTCCGGGACGCGATTGAGGCAGTGGAACCTTACGGACTTGATCTTTGCAGCGGGGTAAGGACCAATGGTCAACTTGATGAAGAAAAACTGGATGCCTTTTTCGCTGCTGTGTACAGCGTTTTTTTTGATAAATGACTGTTATAACTCAACATCCCGCCAAAAGGAAAATAGGCAGTATCTTCATAGGGTAAATGTATTTATAAAAGCAATATTATGCCGGATCGTTTCAGACTTACACAAACGATGCGCTGGTTTGGCCCTTCTGATCCCGTTTTACTCAGCCATATCCTGCAGGCAGGTTGCACTGGCGTGGTAACAGCCCTGCACCACATTCCTAACGGTGGCGTATGGCCGGAAAACGAGATCGCCACAAGAATGAAAATCATCCTTGATGCGGGGCTGGATTGGGAAGTGGTGGAAAGTGTACCTGTACACGAGTCCATTAAAACAAGGACAGGAATTTTCCGGACCTGCATCGAAAATTATAAACAGACACTTGTGAACCTGGCCGCTTGTGGCATTAAAACCGTCACCTATAATTTCATGCCGGTGCTCGACTGGACGCGCACTGACCTTGCTTACCCGATGAACGATGGTTCACTTGCACTGAGGTTTGAAAAAGCCGCGCTGGTGGCTTTTGATCTTTTCATACTGAAAAGGAAGAATGCTCCCGCAAGTTATACCGAGGAAGAAATATTCCGCGGGGAAGAAAAATGGAAAATGATGGACGAGGCGGAAAAGAGGGTAGTGCAGAAGAATATTATTGCCGGACTGCCCGGCAGTGAAGAAAGTTTCAGTATCCACCAGTTTCAACAGGCTTTAGATACGTATAAGGGAACTGACAGGGACAAACTGAGAAAAAACCTTGTTCTATTCCTCGAAGAAATCATACCTGTTGCAGAAAAGGCGGGTATCAACATGGTCATACACCCGGATGATCCACCATATCCCATTTTTGGTTTACCAAGAATTGTGAGTACTTCCGAAGACCTGGATTATATTTTTAAGGCTGTGCCGTCAACGGCAAACGGACTTTGTTTCTGCACAGGTTCTTTCGGTGTAAGGGTGGATAATAACCTGGTGGAAATGGTCAGGAAATTCGGGGACAGGATCAATTTCCTTCACCTGAGAAGTACAAAAAGAAATGAGTTTGGGGATTTTTATGAAGACAATCATTTAGAGGGTGATGTGGATATGTATAATGTGATGAAGGAAGTTGTATTGCTGATGCAAAGACGCAAGACAAATATCGCCATGAGACCAGATCACGGGCACCAGATGCTCGATGACCTGGTGAAAAGAACAAACCCGGGTTATAGCGCCATTGGAAGGTTGCGGGGACTGGCCGAACTGCGGGGCCTTGAGATGGGCATTGCCGGAAGCCTGGAGAACTAATTCACTTTATTGACAAACCCATATAAATTCTACTAACATTAACGCATGCCTGAAGTTGTAACATTTGGAGAGATCATGATGAGATTATCTCCCCCTGGCAGGAAAAAACTTGACCAGGCGCACCAACTGGATATTTTATACAGCGGTGCTGAAGCAAACGTAAGTGCAGCACTGGCTGCATGGGGTATGCATGCTGCGCATATCACTAGATTCCCTGACAATCCATTGGGCTTTGCTGCAACGGCCGCCTGGAGGCAACTGAATGTTGATATGCATTTTACAGCCTATTCTGCAGACAGGCTCGGCCTTTATTTCGTTGAAAATGGCGCCATGAACAGGTCCACCAACATTACCTATGACAGGCTGCCTTCTGCTTTTTCCACTATACATAAAGACAGCTTTGACTGGGAACAGATTTTACAGGATGCCAGGTGGTTTCACTGGACAGGGATCACCCCTGCACTTTCCCAGGGGGCTGCTGATTGCCTTTTGCAGGCCCTTCAGGTGGCCGCCAAAAAGGGAATAAAAGTTTCAGCCGATATTAATTACCGTTCCAATCTCTGGCAATATGGTAAAAAGCCCGGGGAGATCATGGAACCACTGGTGGCACTAAGCCACGTTATCGTGGCAGCAGAAACGGATACTTCAAAAATTTTCGGCATTGAAGGCGAAGCTACTGATGAAGGTTTTCGAAAGATTACCTCAGAAATCAAGAAAAGGTTTAGTGCTGTTGAATGCATGCTGAGTTCCCGCAGGGAAACCATAAGCTCTTCCCATAACCGCCTGTCAGGAATATTTTGCGACGGAACTAACCTCTTACATACACGCACATACGAAATGGATAATATCATTGAACGGATTGGAAGTGGTGATGCATTTATTGCAGGATATATTTATGGAAGGCTGGAGGGATGGGATAACCGGAAAAATATTGAATATGCAACAGCATCAGCGGTCATGAAGCATTCAGTGGAAGGTGATATTAATCGTGTTTCCTCAAAGGAGATCCTGGATTTAATGGATGGCAATACTGGTGGGTGGATAAAAAGATGACATCTTGTTTCAGATATTAGTAATTTAACAGACTTAATTTTATTTCAACAACCCTAACTATGGCCAGATTTACACCCGAAGCCGTTACCAAGAAGATCAGTGATACAAAGTTCCTTCCTTTGTTCAACTATGCCGATGCTGAAGTGTGCAAGCAAATTATAAAAGCATCATATAATGCCGGCCTTCGGGCTTTTGAGCTGACTAACCGTGACACATTTGCCCTTGAAGTGTTCAGGCAACTGGTTCCATGGGTGGAGAAAGAATGCCCTGAAATGACCTTTGGTGCAGGAACCATACTGGATGCGGATACTGCGGATGCTTTTATTGATGCTGGCGCTGATTTTATTGTTGCCCCTGTCTTTGACAAGGAGACCGGTAAGGCCTGCAAGAAAAGAAATATTGCCTGGGTACCTGGTTGTTTTTCACCTACTGAATTACATAAAGCCGCAAAAGCTGGTGCTTCCATGATCAAGCTGTTTCCTGCAGGTGCGGTAGGTCCGGATTATGTAAAGAACATACTGGCGCCATTGCCATTTTTACGGATATTAGTCACTGGCGGAGTTAGTTTTGAAGAAGCCAGCATAAAGGCCTGGCTCAATTCAGGCGTAGTGGCATTGGGAATAGGAAGCTCCGTGTTTTCAAAGGAAAGAATAACTGGCAGGGATTACGCCGCGGTTGAGTCGGATATAAAAAGGATTGCATCCTATGCCAGGCTGAAATAAGCTGGCTCCTGTAAAATCTGCCGGTACCGCAACAGGTTTGTCTGCCATTCGCGCTAAGCATATTTATTCGCCAGAAAATTTTACAAATAGCGGAGCGTTAATTTTCTGAAAGCTACTTCAGCCCCTTCGGCCTGTACGGCAATCTGGCCTTTTGATGCGGTACAACCGGAACCTTCATTTACCAGTGTATCATTAACCCATACCCTGATGGAATTGCCCCTGCATTCAATCTTCATATGATTCCATTCACCCAATGGCTTTTCCGAACCATCAGTAAGATTTTTGACCCTTCTTTCCCTGCCTTCGGTTACGCCCCAGTTTTCTTTCGGCCCCCTTCTTTTTTCCATTTCAGGAACAGTGATGTCTTCCCCGATACACCAGAAGTCTCCGGCATTTTCATGCATCATCTGAACCTCCAGTGATTTGGGAAACATCTTGTATAAAATCCTGGGAGTGGAGGCATGGACCAATATCCCGCAGTTACCCGGTTTGTTCACAAAACGATATTCCGCTTCAATGATATAATCATGATACACTGCATCAGTAATCAGGTGGCCATTCGGTATACCCATACTGATCAGCTCATTATTCCTGATAAGGAAAGGGCTTTTCAACGAACTGTCCTTATCCATATCGGGGACGTCCACATGCCATCCTGCGAGGTCTTTTCCATTAAACAGGTTAATGGTTTCTGCAGTTTTCGAAATGGGTTGGTGGCAAAAAGAAAATAAGAGGGATAAGATTATTAAATAAAGATTGTGTTTCATATAGTAATAGTTAACCATGATAAATCCTTTTCCTGTAATGCCTGTCAAGGTTAGCAACAGCATGACAGGTCAGCCATTTTATTTTCCAGCCTGGAGCCTTGACATGATCCAATTTGATAATACCTCATTTTGTTCAGGATAGGTCCAGTGTCCTGTTTCCGGCACAACCATGAGCTCCCTGGGTGCAGTAATCACATTATAGACGGAATACATTGAAGTGGGAGGGCAGGTCTCATCATTAAATCCCCAGGAATAATATCCGGGAATCTTCAGCAGGCGTGCAAAATTTACCACGTCGTAATAAGGAACTGTCTGGAGTTTTTCTTTGGTGTTATTCAGGGTAAGGTTATTTCCGGCAAACAGGTGTGGCCATCCACCAGCGCGGTTTTCCAGGTAACCTGTCATATCGCTTAATGCCGGATAAAAAGCTGCAAGATATTTGATGCGGTTGTCGAGTGCTGCAGTTATAATGGACAAAGCCCCGCCCTGGCTTCCGCCGGTTATGCCAATGCTTGAAGTATCCGTTTGCGGTAAATAAGCGAGGAAATCAACAGCCCTTACACATCCCAGGTAAACACGTTTGTAATAGTAGCTTTCACGGTTATCCAGGTTGAATGAAGGGTAACCATTTAAAGCACCTTCGGACAGAGACTGGTATACATCAGGGTCCATGTTCACAGGTATTCCATGAATACCGATCTGCAGGGTAATGATACCTTTTTCTGCCCTGGCAATGTCACCGGTATAGGGCCTTATTCCGGCTCCGGGAACATGCAATAAAGCGGGGTACTTACCCTCTTTTTTAGGCATGCATAATATGCCGAATACCCTGGAATTTTTGATGTTGCGAAAACTTACATGGTACACATTTACAGTCTCTGTGCATTTTTCCGGGATCAATACCATCTTTGGACTGATGGGTACTTTTGACAATTCGGATTTGGCATTGTTCCAGAAATCCTGGAAGTCAGCCGGATTACCGACGGTTGGTTTGATTGCGCCCGGATCAAAAGCTGCAGTTCCGATGCCCCGGTATTTTTTCCCATTCCATTCGGCCTCCACCTCACAACGCAGGAAACCGGGTGTTTTCATGGTGCCTCCTTCAATTGTTGCCGATCCATTCTGGAGGCTTAGTGTACCCGAAGTAACTGCTTTCATTTTTTCCGGCATCACCGCATAGCTTACATTGGTTACCTGGATGGGAAGACCTGACTGGCTTATGTCAACGTTGAAGCGTACTTTCTCGCCGGTTTTATATAACCAATCCTTGTGATCCGGGGTAACTGAAATCCTGATGAATTTTTCCGGGGGCTGGGCAAAGGCGATACTAATATTTACCAGGACTGCAATAGATGTCAGCAATAATTTTGAGCGGAACCTGGCTTTTTGCATGTTCGTTGTTTAGCATGAATGTACTGAATTCAATGCTACGATCCTTAGAGGAATCCCAGTTCAAGTTTTGCGACTTCACTCATCATGTCTTTGTTCCAGGCGGGGGTCCAGGTAACTTCCACATGCACGTCATTGACGCCTTCGATGGTGCGGATTTTCTGATCTACGTCGTGGGGAAGGATCTGTGCAGCCGGGCAGCTCGGGGCTGTTAGTGTCATGACCACCTGCACATTATTGATAGGAAGGATATTTACTTCATAGATAAGCCCGAGGTCCCAGATATTGACGGGAATCTCAGGATCAAAAATCTCCTGGATCTTTTCAATGACTTTTTCTTTCAATTCCTCTTCATTCATCATTTCCCTTTGCTTTATATTACCTGTATTGCTCTTGTTTTTTTTTGTCAAATGGATCAATTCAATTTCCACATTTTCACTTCCACATTATCGCACTATTCACATTGCACACATTAAACAAATGAAACTTGACGCTATTAGTGACTAAACTTTGTTTTCCACGCCATAGCGTCCAGTTTCATTTGTTTAATCATTGCTCTCAATCCGTTTGACCTTGTCTGGGCAAGGTGACTTGTCATGCCGATATCATCAATAAATTTCACCGGGGCGTTTATGACTTCCTCAGGTTTCTGACCTGAAAATACCCTGATCAGCATACTTATCAGGCCCTTTACGATCATGGCGTCACTGTCGGCCTCATAATATATTCTTCCTTCTTTGAAATCTGAATGCATCCACACGGTCGACTGGCAACCCTTGATTTTATTTTCGTCTTTTTTGTATTCAGCACTGAGCGGGGGAAGTTTTTTGCCCATATCGATGATATACTCGTACTTGTCTTCCCAGCTGTCGAACAGCGAGAATTCATCCACAATCTCTGCTTCAATGGATTCTATGGATTTTGTATCATCCATCAAGACATCATTTTTTTTACTTTGTAGAATTCCATTTACCAGCAGATCGATTTCTTCTGTGGTATTATAAACTGCAAATGAAGCCCTGGTGGTACCGGGTATGTTTAGGCATTGCATTAGCGGCATTGTGCAATGTGTGCCCGGTCCTTACCGCAATGCCCTGGTTATCGAGCAGTATGCCGATATCCTGCGGATGGATTCCATCCATCACAAATGAAACAACACTCACTTTATTTTGAACATCACCGTTGATATGTAATCCGTCAATTGCCTTAAGGCTTTCAGTGGCATATTGCAGTAGTTCATCTTCATGTATCGGATATTTTCCTTGCCAAGTGCATTGATAAAATCAATGGCAGATTTCATGGCAATGATATCAGCAATATTGGGTGTACCGGCTTCAAATTTATAGGGCAGGTCGTTATAAGTTGTTTTTTCAAAGCTTACTTCTCTGATCATTTCACCACCACCCTGGTAAGGAGGCATAGCTTCCAGCAGATCCTTCTTTCCATATAAAACACCGATACCTGTTGGTCCGTATACTTTATGGGAGGAGAATGCAAAAAAATCAGCATCCAGTTCCTGTACATTGATATCGAGATGAACGGTTGACTGTGCCCCATCCACCATTACAATTGCGCCAGCCTGATGTGCAGCTGGATCAATTACTTTTTTAACCGGATTGATCACGCCCAGTGCATTGGATAGCATGAACAACAGAAACCAATTTTGTTTTTGATGAAAGCATTTGTTCAAATGCTTCAAAAATAAATTCACCTTCATCAGTGATCGGGAACCACTTTCAGTACGGCGCCTTTTTCCTCCGCAATCATCTGCCAGGGAACAATATTGGAATGGTGTTCGAGTGTGGAAATGATAATTTCATCACCCGGTTTCAGATTTGCCCTTCCCCAGCTGATTGGAAACAAGGTTAATGCTTTCTGTAGTGCCCCGGTAAAAATAATCTTCAACTGAGGAAGCAGCTCCAATAAATTTCCTGACTGTTTCGCGGGTATGCTTCATATGCGGCGGTGGCTTCTTCCGCAAGTGTATGAATACCCCGGTGGATATTGGCGTTGTAGTCTGTAATATTCAACCAATGCATCAATCACCACCTGCGGTTTCTGTGACGTTGCAGCATTATCAAAATATACCAATGGCTTTCCCTTCACTTCCCTTTGAAGAATCGGGAACTGTTTTCTTAGAGCATACACATCATATCCAATGGCCATTGTTATGACATAATCAGAAATTGAATTCGAGCCTTGCGGAGATCATTTGTCAACATAATCCCGAACGGTTCTGTTTTAATATTGTCGAGAATATCCACGGCAAATGCATGGAGGAGCAGCGACTTTGCATTTTTTTCACTGATACCTCGGGAACGCAGGTAGAACATGGCTTCCTCATCCAGTTTGCCCAATGTGCAGCCATGTGAACATTTCACATCATCTGCAAAAATTTCCAGCTGCGGTTTGGTATTTACACTAGGCCGTATCTGTTAGTAGGATATTCTTATTCGATTGATATGCATTGGTTTTCTGCGCATCTTTCTGCACAAAAATTTTGCCGTTGAACACACCGGTTGACTCACCATCCATGATGCCCTTATAAAGTTCATTGCTGAAACAATGCGGTTTTACATTGTCTACTATCGTATGATTATCGACATGTGTTTTTCCATCCAGCAGGTATAAACCATACATGTGCGATTCGCCATGTTCCGCTTCCATGATCATATTCAGGTTATTCCTTACCAGTGCGCCACTAAGCGAGATGGTAACGGCATTGGTCAAGCATTTGCCGACCTGCCGAAATGCGTAGTACCCACCTGGTTGGCGCAGGTGCCTTCATTTTGAATCTTGTAATAATCAACAACGGCATCTTTTTCCACAATAATCTCAATAACTTCATTGGTGAAACTTTCATTGCCGCCGATCGTAATATAGTGTTCTGCCATCTGCACATTCCGCACCGGCTGCAACATAGAGCAGTGTCCGGGGCTAACGCAACAGTAAACCCGACCTGCTGTCTGTGAGATTATAAATGTAAACGTGGTTGTTCAATACGTTTTCCCTTTTTCGCCACGATGAATATTCCACCACTGACAAATGCTGCATTTAGTGCATTGTATGCCATCGGGATGATATGTTGCGCTATGACCAAGTGTTCTTTGTACAATGTCTGCATAGTCGGCCGCTGCAGCCGTCTTCCAATGGAAGTACTATCAATTCTTCCGGTTTGATAGGGTGGATAAGTTCCGCATTGAAAACACCATTCACAAACACAAGTTCGATGGCTTTATCCCTGCCGGGTAACTGGTAGGGCTATATCTGCAGGTGTAAGTCCGGCTGATGTGCCATATTGCAGGTCCTTTTGAAAAAGACTGCTTACCCGGGTATATTTCCATTCCTCATGCTTTACAGTGGGAATGCCCCGGGTTGTTGAAATCTTCACATGGCCTTTCTGGCGCAGATCCTTTTCCGGTCTTCGCTGAACTTGCGCTGATGGTCTGAATTTATCGTTCGCTATGAATCTTTATATTGCTATGAACGCGATCTGGCATTCATGATTATGCTTACTTCTGTGAGCAGTGAATTCATTTTTAATGAAATCGTATCCTTTTTCTTCCAGTTCCAGTGCCAGTTCCTTGGCACCGGATTTTACGATCCTTCCATTGTACAATACATGTACAAAATCCGGAACAATATAATCCAGCAGTCGCTGGTAATGTGTCACCATTAAGAAGGCATTGTCTTTATTCCGGGCCTGGATTTACGCCATTGGCAACAATACGCAATGCATCGATATCAAGGCCTGAATCTGTTTCATCCAGAATGGCAAGTTTGGGTTCAAGCATGGCCATCTGGAAAATTTCATTTCGTTTCTTTTCACCACCGGAAAACCCTTCATTGAGAGAACGGCTGAGTAAGGACTGGTCAATCTGCACCAGTTTCATTCTTTCCTTCATCAATTTCAGGAAGGCAACTGCATCCAGTGGATCCAGTCCACGGTGTTTACGTGTTTCATTCACTGCTGTTTTGATGAAATTGGTGGTGCTTACACCGGGTATTTCAACAGGATATTGAAAAGCCAGGAACATGCCTTCACGTGCCCTTTCTTCAGGGCGACATATCCAGCAGGTCCTTGCCAAGAAATTCCACCGAACCGTCGGTCACTTCAAAATTGTGCGCGTCCGGCAAGAACGGAAGCCAGCGTGCTTTTACCTGATCCGTTGGGCCCCATGATGGCATGTACTTCACCTGCTTTTATATCGAGGTTAATACCGTTTAAGATCTGCTTTTCGTCAATCGCTGCATGTAAATTCTTAATGTGTAACATAATTCTATTTATTGATTACGGATTGCGGATTACGAATTTCGGATTTTCAAATATTCGTAATCCGTAATCCGCAATCCGTAATTTTTATCCAACACTTCCTTCCAAGACTGATCGCCAGTAATTTCTGTGCCTCCACCGCAAATTCCATGGGAAGCTGGTTCATCACTTCTTTGGCAAACCCATTGATGATCAGGGCTACTGCTGTTTCCGTATCCATACCGCGCTGGTTGCAATAGAAAATCTGGTCTTCGCCGATCTTCGAAGTGGTGGCTTCGTGTTCAACGATCGCGGTATTATTTTTTACTTCGATATAAGGGAAAGTATGTGCGCCGCATTTATCACCCAGCAACAGTGAATCACACTGGGAAAAATTTCTGGCATTGGAAGCCTTCTTGCTACCTGAACCAGTCCGCGGTAACTGTTATTGCTGTTGCCGGCAGAAATACCTTTTGAGACGATCCTGCTGCGGGTATTTTTACCCAGGTGGATCATTTTGGTGCCGGTATCAGCCTGCTGATAATTATTGGTCACCGCAACAGAATAAAATTCACCAATGGAATAATCACCTTTGAGGATTACACTGGGATATTTCCAGGTAATGGCTGATCCTGTTTCCACCTGTGTCCAGGATATTTTTGAATTATCGCCCTGCACAGATACCTCGCTTGGTAACAAAATTGTAGATACCGCCCTTGCCTTCTTTATCGCCGGGATACCAGTTCTGTACCGTGGAATATTTGATTTCCGCTTTTTCCATGGGCAACCAGTTCCACCACGGCGGCGTGCAGTTGGTTTTCATCACGCATCGGGGCGGTACAACCTTCCAGGTAACTCACATAACTACCCTCTTCGGCAACGATCAGGGTCCTTTCAAACTGGCCGGTATTGGCAGCATTGATCCGGAAATAGGTGGATAATTCCATCGGGCATCTTACACCTTTCGGAATAAAACAAAAAGAACCGTCGCTGAATACAGCAGAGTTCAGTGCGGCAAAATAATTGTCCGTCGCAGGCACAACTGATCCCAGGTATTTTTTGACCAGTTCAGGGTGTTCCTGTACGGCTTCGCTCATAGAGCAGAAAATAATGCCCAGCTCAGCCAGTTCTGCTTTGAAGGTGGTAGCCACGGATACACTGTCCATCACCGCATCAACCGCAATACCGGATAAGCCTTTTCTGTTCATTCAGGGAAATACCCAGTTTTTCAAAGGTGAGCCTGCAGTTCCGGATCAATTTCATCCAGGCTGTTGGGAGCTATTTTCTGTTTTGGTGCTGAATAATAAATGATATCCTGGTAATTGATCGGCGGATAATGCACATTCGGCCATTTGGGTTCCTCCATATTCAGCCAGTGCCGGTAAGCTTTCAGCCTCCATTCAAGCAGCCATTCAGGTTCTTTTTTCTTGGCCGAAATAAAGCGAACGATATCCTCACTCAATCCTTTGGGAGCTGATTCCGCTTCAATATCCGTTACAAATCCATATTTGTATTCAGATGTCGTTACCTGCTCTAAAATATTGTCATTTTCTTCGATCATACTCCTGTTCCGGGTTTAACTGCAAATTTCCTGCAAAGTGTCGGGAATATCAACAATGAGTGGGTTAATTGGTTAAGCTGAACTATCGTTTTTCCGCAATTCGTAAACAGGATTTCCGGATCGCGATGATAAGCTATTGATTTTGGGATACCATTAACCTTTTTGTACAAACTTCAGGATTTGGTAATTGGCTACCTTTGGTTATGCGAACAGTATTTATTTCAGGCGCTACGGGCAACCTTGGCCGTGCGGTAGTAAGTCGATTCCTCGAATCCGGGGATACCGTTTATGGCACCCTTCTGCCTGGTGAAATCCTGCCCGAAGAGCTTGTAAATGAGCATTTTATACCTATCCAGGTGGATCTTAATGATGAATCCGCCACGGCATCGGAAATCGGCAAAATTATTTCTGCCCAGGGCAGTATCGATGTGGCTGTGCTTACTGCGGGTGGATTTGCCATGGGTGGGATCAATTCAACATCTTCTGAAAATCTCCTGTCGCAGTTCAGGCTCAATGTCGAAACGGCATATCATGCTGCCCGTCCGATATTCCTGGAAATGATATCAAAGGGACACGGAAGGATTTTCATGGTAGGGTCCAAACCCGGGCTGGACATGAAAAACAGTAAGGGAATGGTGGCCTACGGATTAAGCAAATCCCTCATCTTTCGCCTTGCCGAACTGATGAATGATGAAGCAAAGGGCAAGGATGTGGTAACCACAGTTATCGTTCCTTCCACAATTGATACCCCGCAGAACCGTAAATCAATGCCAGATGCAGACTTTTCCAAATGGGTTTCCGCAGATGCCATTGCCGAACTTATCCATTACCATTCATCCGGAAAGGCAGCGGCGTTGCGTGAGACCGTTCTGAAAATTTATGGAGGATCCTGATGAAAGTAATTTTATTGTTCAGTTTCCTGCTGTTGATTGTGGACATTCTGCCTGCCCAGACGGGGCAATCATCCTCCATGGAAAAAACTTCCGCCATTTCAGGCCAACTTATGGGTCCGCTCTACAGCGACACTTCTTCGATCAGTTCTTCCCAGCTGATGAATCTGAAAAAGCAATTCGGGAAAAATAAAAAGTACGCCCCTGAATATGAAAAACTGGTTTTACCGGCACTGTCATTTTTCCCACAGCTGAAAGATTATCGGGTAACCTTCAAGGTTAGGAAACATGGCCCCCCGTTATCCACCCGGCCTTCTTTCGGCAGTATGATTCGCCATGCTCGAAAAAGGGAATACATGGTCTTTATCAGCGCAGATACCAGTACGGAATGGAAAGCCATCCAGTTGAACAGGGTGCCCATTATGGCGCAACTGGGGATCATCGGGCATGAACTGAGCCATATCATTCAATTCAGGGAGAAGAATACTTTCGGATTACTCGGGCTTGGGATCAATCATGCATCCACCCGTTATATGAATAAATTTGAATTCCAGGCCGATAGTATCGGTATCTCACAGGGCATGGGCGATTACCTCCTGGTCTGGGCAACCCATGCCCGCGAGGCATTCGGCGCTCCTGACCCGGAACAACTGGAGGTGAAAGGGGAGATGTCGAATTATAAGGAAAGATACATGAGCCCGGCTACGATCAGGCGATATATGGAGGAAATGGAGAAACTGAAGTAAATCACTGCGTCTCCGGAATAATCGACGGATAGCATGTATCAATTCGCCAAAAGCTTTTTTATTTTTGCGGGCATGGAAAATTTACCTTCACAAGGATGCCTGTCAGACGAATAGCTTCTTTCACTGATTATACTTTCCGCAACAGGGTCCGCCTGGTGAAGGGCGGCTTCCAGTATTTTGATATCCTGGAAAACATGATCAATTCCGCTTCTCAGAGCATACACCTGCAGACATACATTTTTGAAGAAGATCAGACCGGCAAAAGGATCACGGAAGCATTGAAGAATGCTTCTTCACGGGGGGTTGAAGTATACCTGCTCGTGGATGCCTTTGCCTCGAAAAACCTGGGGGATGAGTTTGAAAAGGAAATGGCAGATGCAGGCATACATTTCCGCCGGTTTGAGCCCCTGCTGAGCAGCCATTATTTTTATGTTGGCCGGAGGCTGCACCATAAGATTGTGGTGACCGACGCATTTTATTCCCTTGTGGCAGGGGTGAATATATCTGACCGGTATAATGATTTACCGGGCCAGCCGGCATGGCTCGACTGGGCGCTGTATGCAGAAGGAGAAGTGTCTTACGAGCTGTTCAGGGTTTGTGTGGAAATGTGGCATAAATCCTACTCCAGGGCGCTGTATGAAATAAAGGAGCATAAAATTCCCGTCATCCCTGAATCGTGGGATTGCGCGGTGAAAGTGAGGCGGAACGACTGGGTACACCGTCATAACCAGATCACCAGGAGTTACCTGGAAATGCTGAGCCGTGCGGAAAAAAGGATCATCATCATGTCGAGCTATTTCCTTCCCGGCCGTGTGATCAGGAGGAATTTGCGCAAGGCATCGGCAAGGGGAGTGGATATTTCGGTTATGCTTGCGGGTAAGTCGGATATCGCCCTCGCAAAAAACGCCGAAAAATATATTTACCAGTGGCTGTTCAGGCATGGAATCAAAGTGTATGAGTACCCCAGCAAGGTGCTCCATGGAAAGATTTCCACCTATGATGATAAATGGGTAACGGTTGGTTCTTATAATGTAAATAATATCAGCGCCCTGGCCAGTGTGGAATTAAACCTGGATATTAATAATATAGAATTTGCCACCAGTGTGCGCGAAAAACTTGAGCAGATTATCCGTGATGAATGCATTGAGGTAACGGAAGAGTCATATGCCACAAAGAATAATGTATTTCAGCGCATGTTGCAGGCCTTCTCTTATGAGGTGGTGAGGATAATCGTGTATGTATTTACATTTTATGTAAGGCAGCGGTAATTGTTGCCGTTTTCAGTCGCCCTTTACCCTGTTAAGGAAAGAGATAATGGTTTTCCTGTTCCATTGTGCAAACCTTCCACGTTGTACAACGAGATTATTATCTTCCGGATGTGTCAGGTAATAATGAAAGGCAAATGGCTGCAGGGGGTCATACCATCCAACCTCCTGACCGAACCTCAGGTCATTAAATTTCAGTGTATCACCCCGTTTTTCAACGGTATAATATCCCTGGGAAAATTTTTTAAGATTCTGTACTTCTGTATGGTCCTTTATACTGTCGAGTAAGTATTCATTTCGCGGATGCCAGCTGACCCTTAATGAATCAGAACGATCAAAAACGGAACGGTAGCCCGTTGTATAACCGTCTTTATTTTCCATCACAAAAAACCACAGCCAGGTATTGAAAGGGGAGGGCGTGGTGAAATGACGCTGGTATTGAATGCCCTGCTTTGCAGCAATTTTTTGTATATCAGATTCCACCGTGAATTTATTGATCAGTGAATAGGACAGGTAAATGATGGTAACGGCGCATCCCATCCTGGCCCAGGCAATCCGGTGGCGGTGATCCATATGCAGGAATATGAGGGCGAGGCAGGCAATGCCGGGGGCGAGCGAGAAAAACGGATCGGCAACAAATATCGCATGCAGGGATATCCTGGTGTGGGAGAAAGGTTCGAACCATCCAACGCCGTAATTATTAAAGGCATCAATCAGCAGGTGAACGAAGACTTCGGTGCCCAGGAAGAAAATCCATTTCCTCAGGCTGATGTCATGCGGGCGGTGGAACCTTTCCGCGGTTACCGCCAGGAAAAAACTGATCAGCAGGGCAAACAAAATGGAATGCGTGAATGACCTGTGCGCAATGAGTTGTTCAGTGGGGCCCATCCAGAAGGCCGTGACAAAATCTATATCAGGTATACTCTGTGCCAGCGCACCCCAGAGCAAGGCTTTCTTGCCAAACTGCCTGTCGGTAAAAAGTTCGCCAATACAGGCACCAAGGGCGATATGCGTCAGCGTATCCATTGTAAAAATTCAACCGTTTGCTTATGAAGGTAACAGGGGGATTTTAATATGTCAATGTAATCCTAAGTTTTTATTTTTGGTGCCTGACACTGATCAAATGGATTCTACCTGGATAATTGTAGGCGGACTTCTCATGATACTGGGCATACTCGGTAATATCCTTCCTTTTTTACCGGGCACACCGATCTGTTACCTGGGCCTGTTATTACAGCAGTTCCGCACGATACGCCCTTTCTCCACGCAGTTCCTCGTTTTATGGGCCATTGTGGTATTAATGGTGATCATACTGGATTACCTTACCCCGCTGTACGGTACAAAAAAATTCGGGGGAAGCAAATATGGGATATGGGGCTGCACCCTGGGTTTTCTTGCAGCCTTTTGGCTGGGTCCGATAGGCATAATAATCGGCCCGTTTATTGGGGCATTTATTGGAGAGATGGTAGGCGGACAGGAAGCGAAACTTGCCCTGCGTGCAGCAGTTGGGTCTTTCGCCGGTTTCCTGTTCGGAACACTTATCAAACTGATCGTAAGCGCCGTTATGGCCTGGTATTTTGTGAAGAGCATTGATCCGCATGCATTTTCCCTGTAGATTGCGCCCTTTATAAATTTGCTATGCCGGCCGAACTGAAATAAATTTTTATTGTTACAATGTCATGGGAATACTCGATCAAATAGCGGAATACCTCTTTATCAAAAAGAAAGATCCCAACAGGCCGGATACTTCATTCGTCAGGGCCATGCACGGGATCAACAGGATTTCCATCTTCATGTTCCTGGTCGGGATCATCATTATTATCTATAAATTATTTTTCAAGAAGTAATTATTTCCCTTCCGATGCATAAGCAGTAATTATTCTGGCAGCATTGGCAGAAGCAGCGCCGCCCTTGCTGAGAATATCCCATAGATCGCGATAGTTTTTCATCACTTCATTTCTATGAGCATTATCGTTCAGTAGTTTATCCAGTTCAACTTTCAGGTTTGTGGTAGTGAGGTCATCCTGGATCAGTTCTTTCACGGCAGGCTTATCAAGAATCAGGTTAACCAATGAAATGTAGGGAACCTTGATCAGTCGTTTCGCAATCTCATACGAAACTTTGCCCCCCTTATAACATACCACTTCGGGCACGGCAAACAGTGCAGTTTCAAGTGTTGCTGTTCCCGAGGTCACCAGTGCGGCATGTGACTGCATCAGCAGTTCATACGTTTTTCCCTTTACCAGTTTCACATTGGGATATCCGGTAGTCATGCTTTCATAAAAAGCATCATCCAGGGAAGGCGCCTGCGCAATGGAAAATGTACATTCAGGAAATTCCCTCGTGAGTTTCAGCATGATGGGAAGTTTTATTTTAATTTCCTGCATCCTGCTGCCGGGGAGCAATGCGATATTTCTGCGTTCTGGCTTTACCAGGTGTGTGTTTGCATTTTTGAATTCTTCCACCACCTGCACCAGGGGGTGGCCCACATATTCCACTTCATAATTCCACTTATGGTAGAAGGCTTTTTCAAAGGGAAGGATGACCAGCATCTTATCGATCACCTCACGCAATGTTTTAACCCGGCTTTCTTTCCAGGCCCAGACCTGCGGTGAAATATAATAGATAGTCCTGAATCCTTTCTTTTTTGCAAACTGTGCGACGGGAATATTAAATCCGGGATAATCGATAAAGATCACGACATCCGGTGAATACGCGAGAAGATCATCCTTGCAAAATTGAAGATTCTTCAGGATCTTCCTGATGTTTACAGCCACTTCAAGAAAGCCCATGAATGCTCTTTCCTTATAATGCATCACAAGTTCGCCACCTGCTGCCTGCATCATATCTCCTCCCCAGCAGCGGATATGCGCTTGCGGATCCAGGGTTTTTATTTCCCTGATGAGATTACTGCCATGCAGGTCGCCCGAAGCTTCTCCCGAAATGAGATAATATTTCATCCCCACATTTTAAACAGCAGGCTCGCTACAGCAAGTACCAGCGTTACAGCGAAAATACCCTTGGCCGTCTGGTCCCTCCTGGTATTAATGTAGAAAGTGAATAGAATTATATTGACCAGCAGGCATGGTATGGTGATGGCTGTGATCAGCGGCTTGTTTTGCTGCAATGCCCTCAGGAAATCTTCAAAGCTGTATAACCTGAATTTCCAGAAATAAAAACCAAATAAACCAATCAGCGGGCCAATGAATCCCAGGACCAGTCCGAATTTCAGGTTGTCCTTATTAAAAATTACCATTTCAGCGTTTTTTCCAGTTTGGATTTAAGGGTATAATTGGTGAGATCAAACTGCACGGGAACCACACTTACATAGTTGTTCTGCAATGCCCATACATCGGTATCTTCTCCTTTATCAAAGTTGACAAAATCTCCCGTGAGCCAGTAATATTTTTTTCCATGCGGGTCATTGCGCTCATGGAAGTCTTCTTCGTACTTGGCATATGCCTGCCGGCTGACCTTTATCCCATTGATAAGCGTTTCATCGACTGACGGAAAATTAACGTTCAGGCATAGGTGCTTATCAAGTTGTTTTTCCTGCATCAGTTTTTCCACGATAATCCTCGCATATTTTTTTGCGCCGGTGAAATCGGCTTCAAGGCTGTAGTCGAGCAATGAAAATCCCACGGAAGGAATGCTTTCAATGGATGCTTCAATGGCGGCCGACATAGTTCCGCTGTAAATCACATTGATGGAATGGTTCGCGCCATGGTTAATACCACTCAGGCAGAGATCAGGTTTGCGTTTAAGCACCTTATCCACGGCGAGTTTTACACAATCCACCGGGGTGCCGCTGCAACTCCAGGCTTCCACGCCATCCATGAGTTTTACATGATGAAGCCGTAGGGGGAAGCCAATCGTGATGGCATGTCCCATGCCCGACTGGGGTTTATCCGGAGCCACCACCACCACGCGTCCAAGGTCCTTTACGGCATCTATCAGGTGCCTGATACCCGGGGCCATTACTCCATCGTCATTGGTGATCAGGATAGTAAACTCTTTTTTCGGGGCGGGTTTCTTTTTAGGGGCTGCTTTCTTCTTTATCATAATAGGACGCGAAGGTAAACAGATTACGATTGCGGATTAGCGGATTGCGGATTACGGATTAAAGGGGGAATATTTTTTTCAAAATTAGTAATCTTACCAAAAAATTTAGTATTTTGCCCCAAATTCATTAGTATGTCGCAGACTTTTGCCGGTAAAAACCTCAAATACCTCAGGAAATTAAGGGGGCTCACCCAGGAAGAATTCGCTGCCAAGCTACAGATCAAACGATCGCTTTTAGGCGCTTATGAAGAAGAACGTGCTGAACCCAGGATCGATGTCCTGGAACTGGTAAGCGATACGTTTAAAGTAACACTTGACGACCTTCTCCGTAAAGACCTGAGTGAAGTGAAGGGCAGTTACCTGGTGAAGAGAAGGCAGCACAAGCTGATGTCTGAAAATAATACCATCCAGTTCGTACCCGTGAAGGCTGCTGCCGGCTACCTGGCAGGATATGCCGATCATGAATTCATCGATGAACTCAATACCTTTACCCTGCCTATGCTGGGGGCCGGACAATACCGTGCATTTGAGATCATCGGTGATTCCATGCTGCCTACACCCAGTGGGTCTGTTATCGTAGGAGAAAAAGTGGAGTCGGTAGAGGATGTCCGCAATAGCCAGGCCTATATCGTTGTGAGCCGCAATGAAGGCATCGTATACAAGCGCATCGTCAAGAACAATAAGGCCAAAAACAAACTCACTATGGTAAGCGATAATCCATCCTTCCAGCCCTACCAGATCAATACAGAAGACGTGATTGAGCTATGGCAGGCACAAATGGTATTGTCGAGGGTAACTGCACAACCCGCCTGGGATATGTCGCAGCTCGCCAGCCTGGTCAACAACCTGCAGGAGCAGGTGAGTGTGTTGAAGAAGAGGATGAATTAAACAGAATCACTTTCATCATAGTTATCTTTGTCAAAACCGTCAACCCTCAACTTCAACTCTCAACCGTCAACTCTCAACCATTTTGTCTCCTCCCGTATCATATGTATTGCAAGGCCGGCAATTCTGGTTAACGGCTGAGCGATGCCTTTTCTGGGAATCGAGGAAAACACTAATTGTATCTGATCTTCATTTTGGAAAAACAGGTCATTTTCGTAAAGCAGGAATTCCCATTCCTGCCAGTATTTATAAAGAAGACCTGCAAAGGCTATGGCAGCAGGTACAATATTTTCATCCTGAAGAGATCATTTTTGTGGGCGATCTTTTTCACAGCTACAGTAACCAGGAGCACGACTGGTTTATGAAATGGAGGAATGATTTTCCGAACCTCACCATGCACCTTGTCATGGGAAACCATGACACACGGGCAAAAGAACAGTTTGAAGCCATGAACCTTATAGTTCATGAAGATTGCCTGAAGATTGATGAATTCTGCTTTGTGCATGATATTGAACATGAGATGGTGGATGAGAATATGTATTATATCAGCGGACATATTCACCCGGGCATCCGCATCAGCGGGAGTGGGAGGCAGTCGCTGTGTTTCCCCTGTTTCTATTTTACCCCGCAGTATGCCATTCTTCCGGCATTCAGCCGTTTTACAGGTTTGGCCATGATCGAACCAAAAAGGGATGAGAATGTTTATGCCATAGTGGAGAACTCACTGATACTGGTGGGGCATTGAATTATTTTCCTGCCAATACCCGTCATGAAGATTGCATATCATCCCATTTACGCCCATCCTTTGCCCGAAGGCCACCGCTTTCCCATGCTAAAGTATGAGCTGATCCCCATGCAGTTATTGCATGAAGGGACCATTACAATCGGATGATATATTTGCCCCGGAAGCCTGCACGGATGAAGTGGTCCTGCTTACTCACGATAACGGGTACCTGCAAAAACTGAGAAACCTGGGATTGTCTGATGCAGAACAAAGGAAGATTGGATTTCCGCAATCACCTGAACTTACCCTGCGTGAACTGATCATTACCCAGGGAACCATTGATTGCTGTCGTTCATGCCATGAAAGATGGTGTGGCATTAAATGTAGCCGGCGGAACGCACCATGCATTTGCTGACAGGGGAGAAGGATTTTGCCTGTTGAATGATTTCGCTGTGGCTGCCAATTACCTTTTGCATGAAAAGCTGGCAACACAAATACTGATCATCGACCTGGATGTTCACCAGGGAAATGGAACGGCAAAGCTCTTTGAAGGAAAATCTTCCGTATATACATTCAGCATGCATGGCGCACATAATTATCCATTTCATAAAGAGACATCAGACCTGGATATTCCTTTACCGGAGGGAATAAAGGATGAATCTTACCTCGAATTACTGGAGTCGAATTTAGGCAGGCTTTTCCAGGAACTCCGGCCTGATTTTGCCTTTTATCTTTCAGGGGTTGATATCCTCGAAACGGATAAATATGGAAAACTAAAGATTACTCCTGAAGGATGCCGGCGCAGGGATGAAATGGTTTTCACAAAATTACACCAGCAAAATATTCCCTGCACTGTGGCCATGGGGGGAGGATATTCCCCTGATATCAGGAATATCGTGGATGCCCATTGTAATACTTTTCGGGTGGCGAAAGAAATTTATTGCTGATCAAACAGGTGTAGCAATAATTGGGATTTATTGCTGATCAAAATGATGTTGCAATACTATTCCTCGTTTTAACTTTTAACTATTCTTCCTTTGGTTTTTTAGGCTCGGAAGGAGGAAGATTATTTTCCGTAGCTATTTGTTTGGCAATGGCATTAGCCCAGGCCGACAATTCTACTCTTTCTTCCTGGGTGAGTTTAGCATTGGTATGTATCCATGTATAACTATCCAATGGCATCTCACCCTCTTTTACCATTTCGACAACCTCTTCCATCTTATGATGTGCTTTTTTGGGAGAATAGGTCAGGAATTCAGAAAAATTCAATTCGCCCTTTCCCTCTTTCACATGGTCATCCAGCCAGAAACCAACGGGTTGAATATTGGCGTACCAGGGATAAATGGTATTGTTGGAATGGCAATCATTACATGCTTTTTCCAGGATCCCGTTTACATTGGCCGGTATGGTATATTTTTTACCGATATGATTGGCTGATTCTGTTTCGGAGATATTCCTGGCGGGCCTGATAAATTGTATCACTACCAGGGCAGCGAGGAGGACGTAGGCTATTTTCTTAATCATGGCATGAATATATTAAAGCGTAAGTTCTTATAAAAAATATTTTTCCGCTTCTGCAATGGATTCTGGTTTTCCAACGTCAACCACAACATCCCCGGAATGATCAAACCCAAAAACAGACTGCGTCCGGGCCAGGTCAAGATAGGTATCAATAATGGAAAATTTGCCTTCCTGTTGTATCATTTTCAGCATTGACGGATTCGATCACATGAACACAGGTAAAGGCTGCGGGGTGAAGCGGGTTATGGGTCCTTGATATTTTTTGTTCCCCGGTCTGGTTATTCTCCCAGCCGCATAACAGGTTTTCCTGGTCAAAAAGAAAACTGCGGGAGGATTTCCTGTTGGTTACGGCCAGTGTTGCAATCCCCTTTTTTTCATGATGATATGCATATATTTTTTCCAGGTCCAGGTTGGTGAGTATATCAACATTCATCACAAAGAAAGGCAGATCAGCGCCATCGAAATACCAGGCTGCTTTTTTGAGACCGCCACCTGTTTCCAGGGGTTCTTCAATTTCATGTGAAATGACAATATCGCATCCGAAATTATTATTGCTATGCACCAGGTCAAGGACCTGGTCCGCAAAATGATGGACATTGATGATGATTTCTTTTATACCGAAGGAAGCGAAATATTCAATATTTCTTTGCAGCAGTGATTTTCCATTTACCGGTGCCAGGGCCTTGGGATGTTTATTGGTAAAGGGTTTGAGCCTTGTGCCGAGTCCGGCTGCAAATATCATGGCCCTTGTTCCTTTCGGGATGGTCATTTTCATCAGGCGGGTTGGTTGATCCAGTTTTTCTTTTCCTGCTCGCAATGACGTATCTCCATGTTCACCCCGAATTTTTCTTTCAGGTGTTCGGCCAGTTTATCGGCTGCATAAACGCTGCGGTGTTGTCCGCCGGTACATCCAAAACTCACGACCAGGTTGCTGAAATCACGTTTAATATAATCCTCCACGGAAATGTCGACCAGTGAATACACATGCTGGAGGAATGTCGGTCATTTCTGTTTTATGGATCAGGAATTCCTGCACGGGTTTATCCCTTCCCGTTAGTGATTTAAATTCTGCAAGCCTTCCCGGGTTGAGGATGCCACGGCAGTCGAATACAAACCCACCGCCATTGCCGGAGAGGTCTTCAGGTATGCCGTTTTTATAGGAGAAGCTGTTGATTCTAATTGTAAGCTGACAATCAGGTCCGGCTTTTACCGTATCAAATTTGGCGATGATTTTATCATCAATAATTTCGTGAAGCAGTTTCTGTAATTCCGGTAAACGGATAGGCATTTTTTTATTTTCCAGGAACCATTTCAGGTTTTTAAGGGCAAAGGGTATGCTGGAAATGAAATAGTGCTTCCTTTCAAACAGTCCGCGGAAACCGTATGCACCCAGTGTTTGCAGCATCCGTATCAGCACGAAACCATCATAGTTGTCGATAAATTCTTTCTTATCCAGGCTGTTATCCCAGGATTTCATTGGCGTGTTCAAAATAATATTGCAAGCAATTCATCCCTCCATTCATAAGGCAGTGATGCGCGGGCCTGCCATAACAATGCGGCCATATCGTATTGAAGTGCACCCTGCATGCCGCCCTGGTAATCGATAAAGTAAACGCGGTCATCCTTTACCATGATATTTCGGCTCTGGCAATCGCGATGCATGAAATATTTCTGTTCTTCCTGCATCAGGTAACTGCTCAACAGGTCAAAATCATTAAAGAGCAGGTTTTTATCGTAAGGCAGGTCAAGTGCCCTGACAAAATAATACAGGAAATACAGCAGGTCTGAATAAATGGCCTGCTTATCGAAAGACTTTGTAGCAATACAGTTATTGTAATCCAGGTTTGTTCCGCCTTCGATCTGGAGCCTGGCCAGCTGGGCGCATGATTTTTTATACAGGTCGAAAACATGATCGGTAAATCCTTCTTTCTTCATGATGTCGAAGAGGGAAATATCGCCCAGGTCTGATTGCAGGTATTGCGTGCGTGCCGGATCCACGTGCAGGATTTCGGGAACGGGTAATTGCTTATGGTGAAAATGGCGGCTGAATTCAATGAAGGCATTGTTTTCCTTGACATTCGTTGGGTTGTGGGTGGCAATATAGCTGTGTTTGCCTGAAATGATCCGGAAGTACTGCCGGTTACTGCCAGCTTGTTTTAAAGTAATGATCTGTTCGGCGGGATGTTTGCTCCATTGCTGGAATAGATGTGAAATATCGTCGAGAATTTCTGGCATTGGCAAATATACAAAGACGCGGGGAAGTACAAAGACGCGGGGGAATACAAAGGCGCGGGGGAATATATGGACGCTAAAAAAACTGTTTTTTTACTGGTAATGGGTTCTTCAATTAATTTCTTATATTTAATAAGGACTACTTAGCTCTTTACACCATGGCTGCTTATGAAATAGAAATTATTCTAAACCGTCAGTTAGCTGACTGTTTGTCGATACCAGTCTTTATCACTGATACCAAAGGCAATCTTATATTCTATAACGAACCCGCCGAAAATATCCTGGGAACAAGGTTTGAAGATACCGGTGAAATGACCGTCGAGACATGGTCTACGATTTTTAAACCGCTGGATGAGCAGAGAAACAACCTTCCTCCTGAACAACTTCCTCTCGTCAAGACATTGAATGATCAGCATCCGCACCATAAAACATTCTGGATTGAGAGCCTGAAAGGAAGCGCTGAAAAAATTTCAGTAACCTCATATCCCATTATTGGCAGGACAGGTAAATTTTTAGGAGCCGTTGCTATTTTCTGGGAAACAAAAGATACATGAAAGTCGAAGTAAAAGGTGTCAGGGGATCTATTCCTACAACAGGCGCTGAAACAGCATTTTTCGGAGGCAATACATCCTGTTGTGTTGTCACGGAAAATGATTGCGTTCTTGTACTGGATGGCGGCTCGGGTATGCAAAAAGTGAGGCTTCCCGGTGATAACATTAAAAGGGTTGATATATTATTAACGCACCTGCACCTTGATCATATACAGGGACTTGGATTTTTCAGTCCGCTTTTTGATCCATCGATGGAAGTTCATATCTGGGGGCCTGCCAGCGCCAGGCAAAGTTTACATTCACGTCTTAGTCGTTATCTTTCGCCTCCATTATTCCCGGTACTGATATGGGAACTCCCTGCAAAACTGACCCTGCATGATGTCGAAAACAGTAGTTTTGAAATAGGGCCTTTCATTATTGAATCACGTTATATCATACATCCCGGGCCGACGGTTGGATTCAGGATCAAAGGACGAAATTCGGTTATGACGTATATTCCGGATCATGAGCCTGCCCTGGGATTGACAGGATTGCTTTCAGAAAAAAAATGGATATCCGGGTTTGATCTTATTGAAGATGCGGATCTTTTGCTGCATGATGCCCAGTATACCAGCAAGGAATATAAGGGCAAGATAGGCTGGGGACATTCCAGTATGGAGGATACTATTTCATTTGCGTCAATGGCGGGAGTAAAACATTTGCTTCTGACGCATCATGATCCATTACACACGGATAAACAGCTCCATGAAATTTTTTCTGATTTACAAAAATCCACACATGTTCCATTCAATTATGAATTTGCACGGGAAGGAATGGAAATTGAGCTACGTTAATATTTATTCAATCAGGTCTTAGCTTTCTTTGCGTCTCAGCCTTCTCTGCGTCTTCGAATTTCCTTCCAGTATCTCCTGCATCTTCCTTACACGATCTTCCAGTTTTTCAGAAGACAGGTTTTCGCGCATACTGTCTACTTTCACCGGGAAACAGAAAGGCGTTAACTGGTTGGGAAAAGTCAGGATGATTTTGGAGGATTGTATTCGCTGTAACATATTGCGCAGTCTCACTTCTTCCATCTGCTGGTCAAAGACTTCCTGGTATGCCTGCCGCATTAAAAGGTTGTCTTTTTCATATTCCGAAAAAACCTTGAAAAGAAGAGACGCGGAGGCCTGCAGGTGTCGCGCCTTTTTTTGTTCGCCCGGATAGCCCTGGAATATCAATCCGCCGATAACCGAAATATCCCTGAATTTTCGTTTGGCCATTTCCGTTGAATTGGCACTGGCCTGTATGTCTTCGAGTAAATGATCGGGCGAGAAAAGTTCATATACATTCGAGTCATCTAACGGTATGGGCTGATCACTCAACAGTTCAAAACTGTAATCATTCATCGCAAAGGAAAAAGTAATGGGCATGAAGCGGCTGATCCGGTATGCCAGGATGGCTGCCATGGCTTCATTCACCAATCTTCCTTCAAACGTATGCACAAAAAGATGGTGACCATCTTTTGTTTCTATCTGTTCAATCAGAAATTCATCTGCTTTGGGAATATGGGATAAGGCAGATTGCATATCAAAGAGTGGCTTCAATGCAGCCATCTCAGCGTCTTTTGTATGCGGATCCAGCGCTTCATTCAGCTTACTTCGAAGCATGAGACCGAGGTTTGCAGATAAAGGCATCCTTCCTCCATTCCAACTGGGTACTATTGATTTTTTGGCCGATGATTTTTTTACCATTGCCGTCATATCCTTTATCATGACAAATTCAAGGTTTCTTCCGGCCAGTGTAAATACATCTCCCGGTAATAACCTGGAAATAAAATATTCCTCAATGACACCAATATATCCGCCGGTGATGAATTTTACTTTCAGCATCGTATCCGAGACAATGGTGCCGATATGCAGACGGTGGCGCATGGCAATTTTTCGCGAATATATCCTGTACAATCCCTGTTCGTCAATTTCCACTTTCTTATATTCATCATACTGCTGCAATGCATTACCTCCGGTGGTGATAAAGAATAAAACCTGTTTCCATTCATCATCAGTGATATCTGCATAGCAATGGGTGGAACGAATTTCTTCTAAAATTTCTTCAGGCCGGAAACCTTCCGAAATCGCCAGGGTACCCAGGTATTGAATCAGGACATCGAAGCAAAGCATCATGGGTTCCCGGCTTTCAATCAGTTCTTCAGCGATGGCCTGTTTCAGGGCAGCAGCTTCCACTAATTCCAGCGAGTGTGTGGGAAGAAAATAAATCTTGCTCACCTGCCCGGGCCGGTGGCCACTTCGTCCTGCACGTTGCAGAAATCGCGCAACACCTTTTGGTGAGCCTACCTGTATAACGGTTTCGACTGGCCGGAAATCAACCCCAAGGTCAAGGCTGGCCGTGCAAACAACGGCTTTCAGTTTTCCTGCATGCAATGAATCTTCTACCCAAAACCGGAGTTTTTGTTCAATACTTCCATGATGTAACGCAATGGCTCCCGCCAGTTCAGGGGCGATATTCAGTATTGTCTGGTACCAGGTTTCACTCATGCCCCGGGTATTGATGAAGATGAGTGTTGTCCTGCTTTTTTCTATGATGGGAATGACCTGGGCAGCGAGTTTTATGCCAAGGTGACCGGCCCATGGAAAATTTTCTATTTCGGGAGGAAAGATGGATTCCACTTCTATCTCTTTGCGGATGTTAGCTTTGATGATTGTTCCGCTGTCTTTTTCTTTTATGGGGGAAATAAGAACGTCCAACGCTTGATCAAGGTTACCAATCGTTGCTGAAATGCCCCATAAAGATTGGCGAATTAGCGGATTCGGCGCCTTCGCGATTGCGGATTGCGGATTGCGGATTGCGGATTCTTCTCCGCGAAATTGTTTATTAATATTTACAATCTTGAAATCGCTAGTTCAACCTGTACACCGCGTTTACTTCCCAGTAGTTCATGCCATTCATCAACAGCAATGATTTTCAGGGTGCTGAATAATTGCGGATAACCTTTTTGTGCGAGTAATAAATGCAGGCTCTCGGGAGTGATGATCAGTACTTCCGGCATCTGTCTTTTCTGCCGCTGCCGTTCTGCTGTGTCTGTATCACCATTGCGAATCCCCACCTTCCACTGCATGCCCAGTTCCCTGATCACTTCTTCCATCGCCCTTCCGATATCCTTGGCCAGTGCACGAAGCGGTGTGATCCATATCAGTTGAAGTCCACTGTTTTTCTTTACCTGGTAATTATGGTTTTCATTGATGAACTTAATGAGTGCCCCTAAAAAAACAGAATAGGTTTTGCCACAACCGGTAGGTGCATTCACCAGGCCGCTTCTGCCTGTAGCAATAGCTTCCCATGCCTGTTCCTGGAATGTGAAGGGCTCATTTCCCTTCGTTTTCATCCAGTCGCAAATAATCGTATAGCCGATACTGTTATGTATGGTTTGTGTTTTCAAGTCCGGTAAGGGGCAGTATTAAAGTGTTTTTAAGTATTCCAGGACAGACTTCCTTTCCTGGTCGCTGAGCTTGTCTCCGAAGGTATGCCCATAGTTGCCATAACCGGGCAAAGTAGTGTTATAAACTTTTCTTCCGCCCTCTTTTTCTTCGCGGGTATATTTCCAGCCCAGTTTTTCATAATCGTATTCCGGACTTGGAGAAATTCCGGCTCCAGTATACAGGTCTTTTTTTACTGTCGAGCAGGCTTTCAATGTCCGGGACCGAACCATTATGTAAATAAGGCGCCGTGATCCATACACCATCCAGGGGCGGAGCGATGTAACCATTGAAGGGAACCAGTTTTGCAGGGTGGTCACCTTTGGAAAACCAACTGGTATTGAACCAGTCGATCATATCCGAATACTGGTAATTGCTCTGGTTCAGCATCGAATCTGTTCCGATCACATGTTGGGGTATCAGGTAATTCGGATAGGATGAAAAGTCTCCGTAAAAACCATGGCATTTCGCGCAGTTGGTTTCAAAAACCACCTGTCCTTCTGCCGCGAGGGATGAATCAATCTTTTTCGGATAGGGAGGAGGAGTAATACTGTTGATATATGCAAGTACGTCATCCATATGGCTGTCTACCTCGTTGGCATGCGTGGTGTCATTAACCGTCAGTAAGATGGCACCCATCAGAAATCTTCCGAAGTCACCACGTCCAAAACCATTGTAGAACATGGCGTTCTTTTTTTTCAGCAGCCACCATGCCGGTACATCGGATGGTATTACCTGCTCAGGGACTTCAGTGGAAGCGCTGTCTCTCCATTGAAGGGTATTTTTATCCCGATGGGTAGTCAGCACAGCCGCCAGCCTGTCGGCAGAATTCACACCCCTGACTTCTGTATAAATCTTTCCGCCAATAACTTTTCCTACCTGTATGAATTCCTTTGCCGCATCGCCTTTCTTTTTATTCATTTTCATGTAGGTATCCAGCATGCCTTCAGCCACCGGGGAATCAAAACGTCTTGCACTGGTAAAGTCGGCCATAGAATTGCCAAGCCCCACGATCAGGGAATCATTGAATATCTGGGCATGGCATTGAAGACAGTTGGGCACCACGATGGTTTCTCCGTTGGGGGCATTTACGACATTGAAATCATAGCGGACCGATGCATTCAATCCATCACGACCCAATACATTTTTTTCATTCCTGCCCAGTCCAAGGCGGTAAAAAAATAACGGGAGTCCGCTGTTTACATAATCGCCGGTAACAATGTATTTGAATCCGGAATCCGCATTACCCGTACGTTGCGTGCTGGGTGGAATTGTGATAGGGTCATTGGGATCAGGAGATATAAATACGGAAAAACCTGTACCCGCAATACATAGTAATAAGATGAACAGGTATTTATTCATGGCCTCAGTTTAGCCTGGTATCAATGCCATTAAATCGCTTAATGATGAAGACCCTTTTATTTTCATAATAATCCGGAACAATATTTTCCTTACTCCATTGAATGGGTCTGAAATCAAAATCCGTCATCAGCCGGAATTCCTTGTCCCCGATATGGTTAATGAGCGAAGTATCATATTTGTTCAGTAACTGCGAAAAAAGCCAGGTGATTTCATACCCTTTGTATGCCATGCCGGATGGCTTGCTAAAGGTTTTCTTTCGGTATTTCTCATCGAAGCCAATACTCCATGCATCTTCTGTATTGTTAAAAAATGTAGTGGAATAAATGATGGGCAGGATTTTGAAATCCGGTTTGGCAAGATCCCTGATATTTTCCCAGGTAGGCATGCCAATCAGGGTGGTCCTGTATGAAGGTGATATTCCCAGGGTGGCCACCGCAACATTTCTTCCGAAATTTTCATCCAGGCTTCCGGTGATGATCACATTTTCTTTCATGCTGTCGAGCTTTTTGGCAATATCCTTCGGCAGCATATTATCCGGCAGTATGACTGTTTCCATTTTTATAATGGTTCCGGTGCCCGACTGGTTAAGGCTTTTAAACACTTCCGCAACACGGTCATCTGCAATATTTTTTCTTCGCACATAAATGATCCTGTTGCCCGTCATGTTTCTCAGCACGTAATTATATATGGCCTGGATATGCGTATTGAGTTTTGCATTCGCCATCACTACAAGCGGATTATTTTTTATACCTCCGTCATTCGGATAGGTGGCGCTGATGAAGGGAATATTTTTCTGTTGGGCCAGTGAGGCTAACTGGAGATACTCTGTACCTGCAACAGGCCCGATGATCAGGTCAATGGAATCCATCAGCGGCCGGGCGGCAATGGTATTGATATTACCGGCAGCACTGCGGGTATCAAATACATGGAGCCTGTAAGGAAGGCCCATTGACGCTAATGAATCCATGGCAAACTCCGCACCCAGGTAAAATTCAAGCCCGGGAATGGATTGCTTCGGAAAAGATTTTCCGTAACGGTAATTTTCCGTGGCATCAAATGCGGAATCAAGGTAAAGCGGAATGAATAAAGCGATCTGGTGTTGCTTCTGTATTTGTGCATGGACCTGCTTTGCCTGTCCAAAACCAAGCAATATCAAAAGTAAAATTTGCAGAATTTTATTCATATGTGTTTTTCCGTTATTCCCATTCAATGGTGGCAGGTGGTTTACTGCTGATATCATAGACAACGCGGTTGATTCCCCTGACCTGGTTGATGATTTCATTCGAAACATGTGCCAGAAAATCATAAGGGAGGTGCGCCCAGTCGGCCGTCATCCCGTCTACCGAGGTTACCGCCCTGAGTGCCAGCGTATATTCATAGGTTCTTTCATCTCCCATCACCCCCACACTTTTCACAGGAAGCAATATGGAACCTGCCTGCCAGACCTTATCATACTGCCCCCATGTCTTTAGGGCATGGACATAAATATCATCTGCGTCCTGTAAAAGTTTTACTTTTTCTTCCGTGACTTCACCCAATATCCTGATGGCAAGTCCGGGCCCGGGAAAAGGATGCCTGAATAATTGCTGATGAGGGATACCCAGTTCCAGTCCCACTTTCCTTACTTCGTCCTTAAATAAGATATCTCAATGGTTCTACCAGGTCAAGTTTCATGGTATCCGGCAGACCGCCAACATTGTGGTGCGACTTGATGGTTTGGGAAGGGCCATGGACAGAAACGCTTTCGATCACATCTGGATAGATGGTTCCCTGGCCGAGCATCTCGATGCCTTCCAGTTTATGCGCTTCCTGGTCGAAAATTTCAATAAAGGTTCCGCCGATCACTTTTCGTTTTTCCTCCGGTAATACTTTTCCTGCGAGCTTGGTATAGAAATGTTCTTTGGCGTCTACACCTTTAACGTTCAGGTCCAGTTCACGATAGGTATCCAGTACCTGCCGGTATTCGTTTTTCCTCAATACTCCATTATCGACAAAAATGCCAAAGAGATTTTTCCCGATGGCTCTATTAATCAGGGTAGCCGCAACCGTTGAATCAACTCCGCCGCTTAGCGCCATAATGACTTTACGGTCGCCGATCTGCTTTTTCAGTGCTTCCACGGTATCAGTGATAAAGTGGGCCGGTGTCCAGTCCTGCGAACATCCGCACACATTCACCAGGAAATTCTTCAGGATATGTTTGCCCTGTTCTGAATGATACACTTCAGGATGGAACTGGAGCCCGTATAGTGGATTTTCCTGGTGGGTATTGCGAAAAGCTGCAATGGGGATCGACCCTGTGGTGGCCAGTATTTCGAAACCGGAGGGTATTTCCAGGATGGTATCGGCATGGCTCATCCAGACGTTGGACTGGTCCGGAATGCCATCGAACAGGGTGTCTTTTGAATGAATGCTCAGCAATGCCCTTCCGTATTCCCTTTTGGCTGATTTTTCCACTTTCCCGCCAAAATTCTTTGCGGTGAGCTGGGCGCCATAACAAATGCCCAGGACCGGTTTTCCTGCCACCAGGGTGGCTACATCAACGGCAGGAGCATTTTCTTCGTTTACGGAAAAGGGTGAGCCTGAGAGGATGATCCCCCTGATATCGGGTGTAATGGTGAATTTTTTATGAAAAGGCAGGATTTCGCAATACACATTGGCTTCCCTGACAGCCCTGGCAATGAGTTGGGTATATTGGGATCCAAAGTCGAGTATGATAATCTTTTCTGTCATAAGTGCTGCGAAGGTAATAATTCGGGTGCACACCCATGTGGCTGTAACCTTCCCGTTTATTTTGTAGTCAGATGGATGACCGGTATTTAAAATACATATTGAAAAGTTAAATTTGTTTCAAATCCCAACAATTATGGCAAGGATTATCCTCCTTTTCGCATTTCTGGCCTTTACCACACAATCCTGTTATTACCTGGGCGGTAAGCGTGTCAGGGGTAATGGCAATATAGAGACTGATGAACGAAGCGTTTCCGCATTTGATGAAGTGGAGGTGCATGGCGCCATGGATGTATATGTTACGCAGGGCGACCTGCGGCCGGTGAAAATTGAAGGAGATGAAAACCTTCTGGAGTACATTGAAATCCACCAGGAAGGCAATACCATTGAAATTCGCACCAGGCCCGGCTATAATCTCAGGCCCAGGAATAAAATCAAGGTCTATGTTACCTCTCCTGCATATTCAAGGCTTGATGTTTCAGGGGCATGCAATATATATTCTGAAAACAAGCTTTCCGGCAACCAGCCCATAGAACTGGAAGTCAGTGGTGCGGGAGATATAAAGGTAGATGTTGATGCCCCCAAAGTGACTGCAGGCATTTCCGGTAGCGGATCGGTGGAAATGAAAGGCGAGACCAGGGATTTCGATCTTCGTTTATCCGGGGCCGGAAAGGCCAGGTGTTATGATATGAAGGCTGAAAATACCAAGGTGGATATTTCCGGTGCGGGCTCTGCAGAAGTATATGCCAGTGTTAACCTGGATGCTGAAGTAAGCGGTGCGGGATCTGTGAAGTACAAGGGAAATGCAGGAAAGGTAAACCAGCAGGTGAGTGGAACCGGTAGTGTGAAGAAGGCAGATTAGTCATTTTTGTATATGTTGATGTATTTCGAATCGTTAAAAATTCAATGGTGAGGCTGCAGCTAATTGATGTAGCTTTATCATTGAATTTTCTTTTTCCTGCATGCGTGATTTGAATAAAAAAGCCATCCTTTTTCTGCTGGCCGCCCTGAACTTTACCCATATACTGGACTTTATGATCATGATGCCATTAGGTAATTACCTGATGCCGTATTTCAGGATCAGTCCGCAGAAATTTTCCCTGCTCGTAGGCGCCTATACTTTAAGTGCTGCCGTCAGTGGTTTTGGTGCGGCGTTTTTTGTGGACCGGTTCGACAGGAAGAGGGTTCTCCTTATTGGTTATGGCGGGTTTCTGATTGGTACGCTTGTTTTGCGGACTGGCACCCAGTTATTATACTTTATTATCCGCCAGGATTGTAGCGGGTTTATTTGGCGGATTGATTGGCGCACAGGTATTGTCGATTATCTCGGATCTTTTTACTTACGAGGAAAGGGGAAAGGCAATGGGATCGGTGATGTCGGCCTTCGCTGTCGCGTCAACCCTTGGCGTTCCATTTGCGCTATACCTGGCTAATGCTATTTCCTGGCATGCTCCTTTTATTTTTGTGGCAGTTGCGGGGATAGGATTATATCCTTTCCTCCTGAAATATATTCCCAGGATGACGGATCATTTCCGGGACAGGCGGGGAGAAGGTCCCTTCCATGCCTTGCAACTGGTGGTATCCGCACCAAGGCAAAGGATCGCATTGTTATTTTCTTTCCTGATGTTCATGGGGCATTTCATCATCATTCCCTTTATCAATCCCTATATGGAATTCAATAAAGGGTATTCAAAATTCCAGACACCGATGATCTACCTGGTAGGCGGTGTTTCAGCGTTTATTGCCGCCAATATACTGGGACGGTATTCCGATAAGAAGGGAAAACTGCCTGTGTTCCTCGTTTGTACATTATTATCTTTCGGTTTGATATTCCTGATCACCAACCTTCCCATTCTTCATTTTGGCATCGTCCTGGGTTTCTTTGCCGTATGGTTCGTGCTGAGTACGGGCAGGGGTGTAACGGCACAGGCCATGATCAGCAATGTGGTACCGCAACAGCAGCGTGGCAGTTTCATGAGTTTCAACAGCAGCGTGCAGCAACTGGGTACCAGCGCGGCCTCCTTTATCGGTGGTGCAATCGTGATCGCTGATGCGGGGGGAAAGATCCAGCGGTATAACTGGCTCGGCTACCTGAGCATTATTATTTTATTTGCCTGCATGATGCTGGCGAGATACCTGTTCAGGGATATTGATAAAAAATAGCCCGCTATTCATCAGTATTTCCATACCATGGGTTTTCCCAGCTACCGGTAATGGGTACCTGCTCCCTGTAAAATGGGACATTCATTCTGAAGGTAAAGTCCATCAGCCGGTTATGTGAAATGGCGGGATACCAGCCGGGCACTGATTTCACGACCCTCATTACTTCATTGGTTAGTATGGGATCCGGGCTTGATAATATCCTGAAATCCTTTACCTGTCCTTCTTTGGTAACCATGAATTCTATTTGCACCATACCGGTAATATCCCTTTTTATGGCTTCCTGCGGAAGGACGATACTGTCCTGCATAAATTTCATGAACCCGCCATATTTCCCCTTTATTTCAGGGTTGCGGAGAATGGCACAATTGATGCCCATGGAATTTCCTGATGTATCAAAACATTCGAGGTCGGATAGTTTGCCTTCTTCATATTTTTCCCTGGTGGCTACCTTCCCGTTATCATGGTAGAAGGTCCATTGGTAGTCATATTTACCCTGCCTGTACATCCCCTCGCTTTCCGGCCTGCCATTTTCAAACCAGGAAAAGGATGGCCCATGGGCAAGGTTATTTATAAATTTGAGTGAGTCCCTGATTTGCCCGGACGGATACCACCTCATCCACGTGCCCTGCCTGATATTATGTTCAAATTTTCCGCCAATAGATCTTTTGCCGTTTGGAAAGTAATAGACGAACCATCCGTCCTTCACCAGGCAGTCTTCATGGAGGTACCTGCCCCTCATGATCACCCGCGTGGAGTCGTCATAAATAATACCATTCCAGCCATTAAGATCACGGATCACCACACCGATGAAGACAAATTCTTTTTTCTTGCAGGGTTCCAGTTGCTGCATTGAAATACCGGACGAGGGTATCTTTTGAAGCCTTCTGACCGAAACCAGAAAAACAGGCGAGCAATAGAATTGGCAGGATTTTCATCCGGAGTTCGGGGCTGGTGAGGTATAAAAATAAAAAAACCGCCCCGTATGTACGGGACGGCGTTCAATTATATAGAAAGCATTAGGCTGCAGCGGCTGTTTTAACCGTTTTGGTAAGTTTCCTTTTCAGGTTACTTGCCTTATTTTTATGGATAATACCCCTTTTTACGAGTTTATCGATCTGGCTGATCACGTCAGGCATTTTTTCCGTGGCATCCTTGCCCTTCAGTTCTTTAATATCGCGGATGGCATTCCTGGTGGTTTTGCCATAATAGCGATTCCTTTCGCGGCGCTTGGTTGACTGACGCACATCCTTCTTAGTTGCCTGGTGATTTGCCATAATACTGACTTGAAATTTGGACGGCAAAGGTAAGGTAAAAATTCAAAAGACAAAAGTAAATGGCTAAAAATTACCCAAAAGCCCCGGTTTCAGGTTTTTACCTTCTTCCACGACCATCAATTGGGGAATGGGCTCTCGGGCCGGTTTATATAAAATTCCTGTTAGATGGGCCATAGGCAAGGATTTGCTTGACTTGCTACCGATCAGGATGCGTATTTGGGTATTAATTTTGAGTTTTTGCCTTTTTAACCTCCTCTTTTTTACCTTTCTAACGATATTTGCAGGCCATGAAAGATTTTTCGTTCATCACCAGTGCTCATCCCTCATTATGTAGAAAACCTTTACCAGGAATTTACCAGGAACCCCGACAGCGTGGATCCGGAATTCAGGAAATTTTTTGAGGGCTTTGATTTTGCCATGACCAATGCCGTAATACCCCCTCCTAATGGGGCTGCGGTAACAGCTACTCCGGCTAAAGCGGAAAACGGTCAGGCAGCCCCCGGTGACCTGGCCAAAGAGTTAGGCGTTTACCGGATGATCCTTGGATACCGGAACAAGGGACACCTGATTGCCGATACCAACCCCATCCGTAAACGAAAAGACAGGGGAGCAAATCTTGACCTGGCCTTTTTTGGCCTCACCGAATCGGATCTCGATAAATCATTTTACGGAGGAAATTTAATCGGGCTCGGGACCACTACATTAAGGAATATTCTTTCGCATATGCAGCGCTGTTATGCTTCGCATGTGGGCATTGAATTCAAATATATTTCTGACCAGAAAAAAGTGGATTTCCTGACCCGCGAAATGGAAAAGGATTTCCTGAAGCCCCTTCCGCTGGATAAGAAAAAAAGGATACTGGAAAAACTGAATGAGGGGGTCATGTTTGAAAAATTCCTGCATACCAAGTATGTAGGACAAAAACGCTTTTCCCTTGAAGGCGGAGAAACCACCATCGCCGCGCTGGATGCCATTATAAACGCCTCAGCTAATGCGGGTGTAAAGGAAGTGGTGATCGGGATGGCACACCGTGGCCGGCTGAATGTGCTGGCGAATATCATGGGCAAAACCTATGAGCAGATCTTCAGTGAATTTGAAGGAACGGCTATTCCCGACCAGACCATGGGAAGCGGCGACGTTAAATACCATATGGGTTACGGTTCGGAACTGCAGACCCCGGATAATAAAACCATCCACCTGAAACTGATGCCCAATCCATCCCACCTGGAAGCGGTAGACCCGCTGGTGGTGGGCTTTTCAAGGGCCAAGGCAGATGTGATGTATAACAGTAATTTTGACGAGATACTGCCGGTACTCATTCATGGTGATGCATCAGTAGCCGGTCAGGGTATCGTATATGAGGTTTTGCAGATGAGCAAGCTCGAGGGTTATTATACCGGCGGAACCATTCATTTTGTGATCAATAACCAGATTGGTTTCACCACGGATTTTGATGACGCACGTTCTTCAGATTATTGCACTTCACTTGCCGCCATGGTACAGGCGCCGGTAATGCATGTTAATGGTGATGATCCCGAAGCGGTGATACGTTGCGTGGAAATTGCCACCCGTTACCGCCAGGAATTTAATTCAGATGTATTTATCGATATGGTATGTTATCGCAAGCACGGACACAATGAAGGTGATGATCCGAAATTCACTCAGCCGCACCTGTATGAACTGATCGATAAACATCCCAATCCCCAGGGAAGTGTATACACAGTTCCTCCTGGAAAACGGAGAGCCGGATGCGCGTGAACTGGCAAAGGAAATGGAAAAGAAATTCTGGAGCGACCTGCAGGAAAGGTTGGACGAGATCAAGCAAAATCCGCTGCCATACCATTACCAGGCACCTGAAATAGCCTGGAAAAGCCTTCGCAGGGCCACACAGGATGATTTTGATAAAACCTATTCAACCGCCATTACCGAGGAGCAATTCAAAACCATTTTTGATGGATTGATGACCTGGCCCGAAGCTTTTAAGCCATTGAAAAAAGTAGAGAAACTGCTGCAGGATAAAGTGAAATTATTCAATAGTGAAAGCAAGGTCGACTGGGCAACGGGTGAACTGATGGCCTATGGTAGTCTCATTCTCGAAGGAAAGGATGTGCGTATGAGCGGGCAGGATGTTAAGCGGGGAACTTTTTCTCACCGGCATGCTGTGCTGCGTGACGAGAATACGGATGCTTCGTACAGCAGGCTAAGCAATATTCCCGGTACTAACGGTGCCTTCAGGATTTATAATTCACTCCTCAGTGAATACGGAGTACTCGGTTTCGAGTATGGGTATTCGTTAGCAAGCCCCAATGCGCTGGTATTGTGGGAAGCCCAGTTCGGAGATTTCTGCAATGGTGCGCAGACCATCATCGACCAGTTTATCGCCAGTGCCGAGCAGAAATGGAACAGGATGAATGGTGTGGTCTTATTGCTTCCGCATGGTTATGAAGGCCAGGGGCCTGAACATAGCAGCGGCAGGATGGAAAGATTTTTACAGATGTGCGCTGAACTGAACATGGTGGTTACCAATATTACCACATCAGCCAATTTCTTTCATCTCCTGCGGCGGCAGATGACATGGCCATTCCGGAAACCGCTGGTGAATTTCAGTCCGAAAGCCAATCTCCGCCACCCGGGAACATATTCCCTGAAAGATGAGTTTACCAGGGGAAAATTCCAGGAAATTATTGATGACGATAAGGCAAAGAAGGCCGATGATATCCGAAAGGTCCTGTTCTGTTCCGGAAAGGTGTATTTCGACCTTGCCGATTACCAGCAAAAAAATAATGTGACAGATGTAGCGCTGTTAAGGCTGGAACAACTCTATCCGCTTCCTGCGAAACAACTGGAGGCCCTGTATAAAAAGTACAGCAAGGCTACCTGGTTCTGGGTGCAGGAAGAACCGCTGAATATGGGCGCGGCGTCTTACCTTCAGATGAATTTAAAATCCATTAATTATGGAATGATCGGACGTCAGCCCAGCGCTTCAACGGCAACGGGCTTTTCCAAATTGCATGCACAGGAGCAGGCGGAAATCATCGAAACGGCATTTGACATTTGAATTAATCATTATGATCGATATAAAAGTTCCAACGGTAGGTGAATCCATTAGCGAAGTCACCCTGGTAAAATGGCTGAAGAAAGACGGTGATTGGGTTGAGCGTGATGAAATTGTTGCCGAACTCGAGAGTGAAAAGGCAACCTTTGAAATAAATGCAGAGAAGGCAGGGCTGTTAAAAATCATCGCTCAGGAAGGGGACACACTTAAGATCGGGGATATTGCCTGCCAGATCGATGAGACTGCCACAGCGCCCGCTGCTCCTGAAAAAAAGGAAGCGACGGCGCCAGTTTCAAAGTCTGCCGCTCCGGCCTCTGACGGGCAGGGTAAAACTGCTGCTGCAACTGCAACAACTGTTGCTGCTCCTGCCGCTGTTGCACAGGATGTTAAAGCTACACCTGTTGCAGCCGCCATACTTGCTGATAAAAAAGTAGATGCCAAAACCATTACGCCTTCAGGAACCGGTGGAAGGATCTTAAAAAATGATGTGCTTGAAGCATTATCCCATCCCGGTCGCAAGCCAGGCACACAGGCATTCACACGCGGTGAAAGAAGGGAGAAAATGAGCCAGCTCAGGAAGACTATCGCCCGCAGGCTGGTGGAAGCGAAAAATTCAACGGCCATGCTCACCACGTTCAATGAAGTGGATATGAGCAATATCATGGCGATAAGGACAAAATACAAGGATAAGTTTAAGGAGATACATGGCGTGGGACTTGGGTTCATGAGTTTCTTTGCCAAGGCCTGCACTTTTGCCCTGCAGGAATGGCCCGCAGTAAATGCCTATATCGATGGTGAAGAAATTATCTACCACGATTTCTGTGATATTTCCATAGCGGTTTCTGCCCCTAAGGGACTTGTTGTTCCGGTAATCCGTAATGCGGAAAGCCTGGGTATGGCAGAGATTGAAAAGAAAGTGGTTGAACTGGCCACCAAGGCACGGGATAATAAACTTGCCCTAGAAGAGATGCAGGGAGGAACATTCACGATAACCAATGGTGGCGTCTTTGGTTCCCTGATGAGTACGCCTATTATCAACATTCCGCAATCAGCCATCCTGGGAATGCATAAAATAGAAGAGCGTGCAGTGGTGATCAACGGGCAGGTGGTTGCAAGGCCAATGATGTACCTCGCACTGAGTTACGATCACCGGATCATTGACGGTAAGGAAAGCGTAAGCTTCCTGGTAAGGGTAAAGGAACTCCTGGAAAATCCTGAACTGTTATTGTTTGGAAAGGATCCGGTGAAAACCTTACTCGAAGTCTGATGCAGAACGGCAGGTTCTGGTCTTACCTTAATACGGCAAAATTGCTGATTGAGCAATATGATGGTGATATTCCATTTCATCATTTTATAAAGCAATACTTCAGGGAGAACAGCAAGTACGGCTCGCGTGACCGTAAGCAGATCAGCGCACTCTGTTATGCCTATTACAGGGCAGGAAGGGCTTTGACAAAATTTCCAATGGATGAACGAATCAGGATGTCCTGTTTCCTTTGCAGCGATAAGCCTTCAGACATGCTGGCCTTCATTAATGAGCAATGGAATGAGGCAGCTGGTTCCGGTGCAAAGGAAAAAATAGATATCATAAATGCATTCCTGCCTGGCTCACCTATACGTATAAACGATTTTTTTCCTTTCACTGATCATCTCAGCGCCTCCGTTGCGGAGGAAAAGGAGCAATTTATCCTTTCGCATGTACAACAGCCCCATCTTTTCCTGCGCATGCGTCCCGGAAGGGAATCTGACCATATTGTACAAACTGAAAAAGGCCGGGATTTCTTTTGAGATTTCGGGATCTGCCATCATTCTTCAGAATAATACAGATATATCATCCATCATTGATACCGATCGTGAAGCTGTGGTGCAGGATCTGAGTTCACAGCAAACCGGTGATTTTATCAGGGAGGCTGCTGCTGCCATTGCTCCCAGGATGAAAGGTCCGCTGGTATGGGATTGCTGTGCCGCCAGCGGCGGAAAATCCTTACTGGCATTTGACATCATCGGAAATATGGAACTCACCGTTTCTGATGTCCGGAAATCCATCCTGGAAAATCTCCAGGAGCGTTTCAATAAAGCAGGGGTGAAGACCTACCAGTCGATGCTCGCAGATTTGTCGAAACCATTAAAGGGAATTAAGCCGCAATATGATATGATCATCGCGGATGTCCCCTGCAGCGGTTCGGGAACATGGGGGAGGACGCCGGAAGAAATGCATTTTTTCAGCGCGGAAAAATTATCGGAGTACAGTGCACTGCAAAAGCGGATCATCGCCAATACGGTTCCGGCCCTTTTGCCTGGCGGACAATACCTCTACTTCACCTGTTCTGTATATGAAGAGGAAAACGAGGCTGCCATTAATTACCTTGTTCAGCATTTTGGCTACCGGTTAAACAGGATGGAGAATATAAAGGGGTTTCATCACAGGGCCGATACGATGTTTGCCGCATGGCTTACTGCACCTGGATAAACATCGTATAAAATTACTTGACGAGCCTTACGGTTCTTTTCTCTTTACCATCGATAAGGAGAAGGTTGTAGACACCGGCAGGGAGACTTCCAAGATTATTTTGTGTAATGGTATAATATTGGCCCTGCTGCACATCCAGCTGAGATGTACTTAATATTCGGCCAGCCATATCCGTTAGTTGCATGTATAGCTTTCCTGTATTATTTGCCTTGATGAATATGGTGACACCTGTGGTGAATGGATTGGGGAATGTTTTCACCCAATCATTCCCAAGCAATTTTTCCCTCTTTTTCTCCACCAGGATTTCGAAGGCCATGGGCATATTGGGAATACCGTAACCGATCCTGTCGTCGGGGTTGGTGTACCTGCTGGAACTTCTTTGCACGGCATCAAGGATCTGCATATTAGTGAATTCGGGAAATGCCTGCCATAAACAGGCAATTAATCCGGCCAGGTTAGGGTTGGAGAAGGATGTTCCGTTTCCCTGCGCCACGAGGTCATTGGTCTGGATGAAAAATGTTCCCCATCCAACAGATGCCACATTGGGTTTAACCCTTCCGTCCGAACTGGGGCCATAACTGGAAAAGTTGGCAGGGATCCCGCTGGCGTTCACCGCCCCGATGGAAAAAACACTGTCGCCATCTGCTGGTGCCACAATATATTTCCATGAGCTGGTACCGGCATTACCTGCACTGTTACAAACGATCATGCCTTTCTTCATGGCCATATCCGCACCATTGGTGATCATGGTGGTGCGTCCATCCATATCGCTATATGTATAGTTGAATGCTGAATTGTCGAATGTGGTATAACCCAGCGAAGAGGATATAATATCCACACCAAGGCTGTCGGATTTTTCTGCGGCAACAACCCAGTGATGTTCTTCCACCGGGAATTCTGTAGCTGCATCTTCCGTGCGGAATAAATAGTATGATGCTTTCGGTGCCGTGCCCACCAGCTGGCCGGGTCTGTTTGCTGCTAATATCGACAGGCAGTACATGCCATGCGGATGGTCTTCTGCCACACTGTTTTCATTCTTCACAAAATCATATTCACCAAGGATCAGGTTATTGTTCCGGAGGCTGTCGAATGCCGTGAGGGTATTGTAATTGTAGTATCCTGCATCCAGCATGGCAATGGTAATGCCCTGTCCCATGAAACCCTGGTTGTGCAGGTATTCTCCTTCATGGATATGAACCTGTGCATATGCAGATCCGTAGTTCAGGATATCAGCCTGTACATTGTTATTAATGGCAGACTGAGTAACCACGGATGCCATTTCACTGCTGAATTTATTTTCAACAGCGGAAATGATTTCCGGACGGTTTGCAATGGGGGAAGAATTTTTTACAAAGGAAAGCTGGCTGATTTTGGTAAGCGCCGCTGCATCTGTAGTGATGATCAGTGCCTGGTTGAGCCATTTGGAATAACTATGCACTACAACAGTTCCTGCTGCACGAAGGCTGTCAAAAAAACGCGGGGGTGCAGGCAAATCGGTACTGTCGGTCTGGATATTATAACGCGTCCTCCTGGCGATGGCTTTCGGAGACAGATATGCTGAAGGATTATCAAGTGAATATGGTGTGCCGCCCTTATGGCTGAACTGGATGATATGCCTTGAATACTGTGCTTCAGCTGTGTAAAAACCAAGAAAGAAAATGATTAAGAGGCAGCTGATCTTCATGGGTAAGCGTATTACATGAGGGTATCTCTGTCTAATTATGATTCAGGATGGTGAGTTTCACACCATAGCAATTTGCCTCATAGTTTTGAGTTGATGGTTGCCAGGCTTCATACAGGAATTCCTTGTAAATAAGTCCGACCCCTCTTGCATACACTTCCGACGATTTGGTGATGGCATAGAAAAAATTCTTGTTCGACGGATCACCATTTACCATATCACTCTGGTTAACTGTTATGGTTTCATCATAGGTTACATTATTCGCAACATAAGGAAGTCCGATGTTTTCGTAGAAATATTCCCAGTTTTCATAGAACCTCAGGAAATTATCATCTGTATTGATAGCGCTGTTTCCTGCCCATGCATTGAGGTCAGTAACGGGGTTTACCAGTTTGATGAATTTGAGGTTATTTTCAATGAACTGGAAATTCCTTTTGGAGGGAACAACAACAAATGTGGCGTTATCAAACCATTGCGTGGTATCTGTATTACTGCGCATCATCCTCCTGATCCTGAAAGCGGGATTCCCGAGGTTATCGGTGATCTCGGCATCAACAAAATCCTGCACATAGTAAGTCCTGACCGCTTTTTGTGTACTCAGGTTTATAAATACAGTGGAATCAAGTTTATAGGTAATATATTTTCCTACCTGGAGGGGGTAATATTCATCAATAATAATATTGGCTGGTTTACCATCCGTTTTTTCACAACTTCCAATGGCTAAAACAAGCAGGAGACCGGCCAGCAGGGGTATGATATTTTTCTTCAGCATTCGGATTCTTAACGTTTTACGGTCTTTTTTATTGCTCAGAAAGCGGGCTATAGCGCTGTATGAGGCCGCCTCCAACCACGTCTTCACCTTCATAAAATACGGCGCTTTGTCCGGGCGCAACGCCTTTGGCATCTTCGAAAAACCTGACATTCACCATATTGTTGACGGTTGACGGTTGTGGGTTGACGGTTGACGGTTGTGGGTTGACGGTTGTGGGTTGCTGTGGGTGTAAAGTGGCCAGTGTGCCCTTATCCTTGTACCGGATTTTTACATTCGCCTCCATCCCTTCATAAATACTGTCATATTTGATAAGGTTAAGCTTGCCTACGGTCATTTCGCTGCGGTTGAGATCGGGTTCTTCGCCGAGGACTACCGTATTGGTTTCAGGTATGATTTCCGTGACAAACGCCGGTTTGCCCAGGGCGATGTCAAGACCTTTTCTTTGTCCGACTGTATAAAAAGGATAGCCCTTGTGTTTTCCGATGATGCGTCCGTTCCGGTCCACAAAATTCCCGCCTTCGAGCTTTTCTTCCAGTCCTTCCACACGTCTTTTCAGGAACCCGCGGTAATCGTTATCCGGGACAAAACAGATCTCGTAGCTTTCTGATTTTTTGGCCAGTTCCGGGTAGCCGAAATCATGGGCCATTTGGCGGATGGCAGTTTTGCGGTAGCCGCCCAGTGGAAGCAGGGTCCGGCTGAGCAGGTCCTGTTGCAGTCCCCAGAGCACATAGCTCTGGTCCTTGGTTTCATCGAGCCCCTTGCTGATCAGAAAACGGCCGTTTTCTTCCCTCACCTTGGCATAGTGGCCGGTGGCGATAAAGTCGCATTCCAGCGCATTGGCCCTTTTCAGCAGCGCCCTCCATTTGATATGCGTATTGCACATCACGCATGGGTTGGGGGTACGGCCGGCCAGGTATTCCTCCACAAAATTATCGATGACAAAATCACCGAATTCTTCCCTGATATCCAGGATAAAATGCGGAAAACCATGGTGAACCGCCGCCGCACGGGCATCGTTAAAAGAATCCAGGTTGCAGCAACCCGTTTCCTTTTTTCCGCCCCCGGCCGTTGCATAGTCCCAGGTTTTCATGGTAATACCCACCACTTCATACCCTTCATGGTGCAGCATGAGCGCAGCGACGGTACTGTCGATACCACCGCTCATGGCCACCATTACTTTTCCCTTCCTGCTCATTTTTACCAGTTTTTGCAAAGATAACACGATTTTCCTCCTTACTACTTATCCCCCTTTGTGGAAAAAACCATGGACAGAAGCGGAAAATACCAATTCTGCCAAAAACAATTTTTCCGAAATTGCCAGTCTAAATATTCGTGTATGATAAAGTTACAAGTGATTGGAAATCTTGGGAAAGACTGTTTAACCAACAGCGTGAATGGGAAGTCTGTGATGAATTTTAATGTTGCGCACACAGAAAAATACAAAGATGCTTCCGGGCAACAGAAAGAAAGGACCACCTGGGTGGAATGTGCTTACTGGTCTGACCGTACGGCCGTTGCACCATACCTTCGCAAGGGCACACAGGTGTATGTGGAAGGGACACCGGAAGTCAGGACGTTTACCCGCAATGACGGAACATTTGGTGCATCGCTTACCTTAAGGGTACTCAGTGTTCAATTGTTGGGCGGTGGAAGATCTGAAGGCGGAAGCTATGGTGGCGATCAGCAGGCTGTTTCCACCGGAGGTATTCCCGTACCGTCAGAAATAACCGAACCGGTTGACGACCTTCCATTTTAAATAATTTCGGAAAGGTGTTAGTAAGTTGAATTCCGGAAAGCGATCCTGATTAGATCACCTTCTGGACACGAAGCCCGCTTCCATAGCGGGTTTCATTTTTATGTGGCAGGAAATGTTGCGGGAAATAAGGTATCTTCAAAATCACTATTTCAGGTACTCCCGCCAAAATAATTGGATATGAAATCAATCCTGCTGCTGATTAGCATCATTCTACATTGCGCCATGTATGCACAAATTAACAATGAAACCTACCCGGTTGATTCCAATAGTGTAGTACATCCCGGAGTTCCCAAAGGTGAGATTTTGAAATTTACGTTCAGCAACTCCAAAATATTTCCGGGTACATGGCGCGAATACTGGGTGTATGTTCCAGCACAGTACAATGCAGATCATCCAGCCTGTGTATATGTGAACCAGGATGGCATTCAATGGAATGCACCAACGGTATTTGACAATCTTATTGACCAAAAGGCTATTCCAGTCACTATCGGAATTTTTATTACGCCGGGCAGGGTGCTGGCCGATAGTGGAGTTCAAGCCAATGACCGCTATAATCGCAGCTTCGAATACGATGGTCTCGGCGATGCATACGCGAAGTTCCTGTTGACAGAGATTTTTCCTGATGTGGAAACTAAAAAGACGACTGATGGGAGACCAATAAAGCTATCTAAAAGCGGTAACGACAGGGCCATTGGCGGGTCAAGCAGTGGTGCAGTCTGTGCATTTACTGCCGCATGGGAACATCCGGAAGAATTTTCACGTGTCTTTAGCGCTATCGGAACTTATACAGGGTTACGCGGTGCAGATCGTTATCCTATCCTGGTTAGAAAATATGAACCGAAACCCATTCGCATTTTCATGCAGGATGGCTCAAATGATCTCAGTCTTAGCCTGGGTGACTGGTGGAAAGCCAATGAATATATGGAAAGGTCTTTTGTGTTTTCAGGGTATGAGATAAAGCATGCCTGGGGTGAAGGCGGACACAACGGGAAGCAGGGCACAGCATTATTTCCTGAGGCAATAAAATGGTTATGGAAGGACTGGCCAAAGCCTGTGGCAAAGGGGATTTCAAAGAACCAGGCCTTTGTGGATCTGTTGATTCCCGGGGCGGAATGGGAACTTGTTGGACAGGGATACCAGTTTACAGAAGGCATTGCGGCTAATGCATCAGGTGAAATCTTCTTTCAGGATGTACCAGCGTCAAAAACGTATAAAATAGGACCAGATGGAAAACCTGTTTTGCTTTCCATGGATTCCAAAAAAGCAAGTGGTACCTGTTTCAGTGCTGATGGAGCCATGTTTACTGCAGCAGGTGGAACAAAACAGGTATTGAAGTATGGAGCAAATGCAAAAGAAATGAAAGTGGCAGACAGCATTTCCGGAAATGATCTTGTAGTAGCCTATAACGGTAACGTATATGTTACGGCACCTGACGGAATACAGGCCAAAGGAAAATTAATACTTGTCAGGCCGGATGGGAAAAAAGAAATATTGGAAGACGGTTTGAAATTTCCCAATGGGTGTACATTATCGCCCGACCAGTCACAGTTATATGTAACCGAATCTGCGAGCCATTGGGTTTGGGTATATAAAATAAAACCTGATGGGACATTGACAAATAAACAAAAATTTGGATGGCTGCATGTTCCTGATAACGAAGAAAACGCCTGGTCAGATGGATTAAAATGTGATACTACGGGAAGAATTTTTGTTGCGACGAGGATCGGGATTCAAATTATGGATCCGCTTGGCAGAGTAGTTGCCATTATGCCTGCGCCACCTTCAAACAATCAGACTTCGAACCTTTGTTTCGGCGGGCCGGATTTTAATATAATGTATGTAACGGCCGGAGACAAGGTTTTTAGAAGAAAACTTAAAACCCGCGCTGCCAATAGTTTTGACAAACCATTTAAAACTGTAACACCCCGATTGTAAAACCCTGGGGGGAAGTAGTCGATCTCGCAGTTATTGAACCGGCCCGGTAAGCAGGCCTCTTTCAAATGCATGCACCAGGGGTTCAATATCATCAGCGGTAAGGGGCCTCGATTTATTAAAATAATTAATCACGAAAAGGTATCCGCTGCTGCCGGGAGTCCGCATAAATGTGTTAGCCAGTGTAAGCTGTTCGCTTTCTTTCAGGTAACCTGTTAGTGGATCCCATATTTCGCGTGCACAGAGGCATCCCAGGGTTGGGGAAATGGGATAATAAGGTTTGCCTTGGAAAAAAACAGGATCAATGGTTGTGCCATGAGCGATGATTTCAGTACGGCCAATCCTGCCTGCCTGGAAGGATTCATATACCGGGTAATAATCTTTCCATGAAGCAGGAAGCAATTCCTGGTATGCATTCAATGGTTCAAGGGTATCTGCCGAAGCGGGAAAGAAATCTTTCCAGTACATCTCATGCGGCATGATCATTTGAAGATTTGGTGTGGGGCCGATAAAATTATTGGAAGAAGTATCGATACCGGTAATCCTGTAAATGCCCTGCGGTGTGTTTCCATTGGTGATAAAATAAGGAAGCGAGGAAGCGGACCTTGCCAATTGCCGGATGGTGATTAATTTCCCGGAAGCATCGCGTGCAAACCTGCCGTCTTCATATTGAATGATGGCCAGTCCTGGATAATCCCTGTTCCACTGCTGAAATGAATAAACGGTTTTCTGTTTTTGTTTGCGCTGCTGTGCAAACAGATCATGGACCGGAGGATATTTGTTTTTTGAGGAATATCCTTTCATGTAAACAATCAACTCTTTCAGCAAATCATTTTCGGTATCCTGTTGTAAACGGTTTTCTGCATCCTGGATAATTTTGTCTTTTAATGCCGGTTGCATGGCAAAGATCCATAACTGCGCCATGGCAAAAAGTTTGGGATCTTTTTCCTTTGCGCCAATGGCCAACATTTGCGACATATACCCGGCCGGACGAACCGCATAAATGGCTTCAAGAAAAGATCTTCTTGTTTCATAATCCAGTGAATCGTTATATGCTTTAATAACGGTGCGAAATCCCCTGGCCACAGTATCATTATATACGATGAACTGGCTGATTGCCCAGAAGGCCGACTGGTAGCGATATTCTGTTTCTTTATTTAAGGGAAGTGTAAAAGTCTGGTAAATGGTAACCAGGTGCAGGCTTCTTTTCAGGTTGTCGCGTTGTTGCTGCAAAACAAATCCTGACCTGATTCCGCTGGATGGAAACTGCGCAAGGGTATCCAGTTGTATGATTAACAAGACAAGGATGAGCAGCTTATTTATCATCACATAAACATATCAATTTTTTCATACAGTAAACTTCAGCAATGCAGAAATTATGCTGCGTCGAAATATAATGCCAACATTTCCACTACTGCATTTACAAACTGCCTTAATTTTACCTGATGGAGAAAATGTATTCCGTAAAAAAGCTTCATGATTTTACAAAGGCTGTCTTTGTAAAAATCGGTTGCAGTGATGATGATGCACTGACCGCCACCAATGCCTTGCTCTCCGCTGACCTGCGGGGAATCGATTCCCATGGCATCGCCCGTTTAACCGGGTATGTAAGGTTATGGGAAGCAGGAAGGGTAAATGCCAGGCCATCCATCAGGATCATTCATGAATCTCCTTCCACAGCAACGGTAGATGGTGACAGCGGACTGGGACTCGTGGTTGCGCCTTTTGCCATGCAACTGGCCATTGAGAAAGCAAAGATTGCCGGTACCGGATGGGTGGCCGTTCAGCACAGTAACCATTTTGGCATAGCGGCATATCATGCGATGAAGGCACTTGAGCACAATATGATTGGTATCACCATGACCAATGCCAGTGCACTGGTTGCGCCTACTTTTTCGATAGAAAGAATGCTTGGCACCAATCCTATTTGTGTGGCGGTTCCTTCAGGTACCGAACCTCCGTTTGTTGCCGATTTGGCCACCACCACAGCGGCCAATGGAAAACTCGAAATATTGCAACGTAAGAATCTTGAAGCACCTGTCGGATGGATACAGGATGAAGCAGGGAATCAGTACGCATGATGCCCATGCATTAAAACATGGTGGTGCATTGCTGCCATTGGGCAGTGACCGTGAACATGGAAGCCATAAGGGATATGCGCTGGGTGCCGTCGTGGATATTTTTTCAGCAGTACTAAGCGGGGCTAATTACGGACCCTGGGTTCCGCCTTTTCCTGCTTATGTACCCATGCCTGAAAATCAACCGGGAAAAGGGCATTGGTCATTTTTTTGGGGCCATGAGGATCGATGCATTCCGGCCGGCGGAAGATTTCCTGAAACATATGGATCAGTGGATCCAACGATTTCGTGTTAGCCAGGCCTGTTAATGATGCGCAACCCGTATTGATACCTGGTGACCCGGAAAGATGGATGGAAAAAGAGCGAAGTGAAAACGGCATTCCCCTTTTACCAGCAGTCGTGAATGACCTTATGGAGCTGGCCGCAAAACTGGATATGCCTTTCATAGATGAATAGCATATGTGTGTAGAAATCTTTCAAAAATTTACAGGAAAACAGGAATAACGTTTACTGATTGACAGAAAGCGTTCAAAAGTCCCTAATTTTGTCAGCCTTAATTAAAAGTTGGGAGAATATTTATGAAAATCATGAAGTTTGGCGGTACCTCCGTCGGAAAGCCTGAAAGAATGCATGAGGTAGCCAAGCTCATCGTAATGGATGATGAGCCGACGATTGTAGTATTAAGTGCATTGAGCGGAACAACAAATGCCCTGGTATCAATAGGAGAAGCCATGGCAAGGGGAGATAAAAAAATTGCCAAGCAACTGATCGATAAACTGGAAGCGCATTACAGGGATTTTATAACTTCCCTGCTGAAGGAAGAAAAAACAATTGCCAGGGCTAACGCGGTGATCAATGAGCATTTTGAATTTCTAAATATCATCCTTAAAATATCCTTCAACGAAGCGCTGAATAAGGATATCCTCGCACAGGGTGAACTGATGAGCACCAAGATGTTCAGCATTTACCTGGAAGAGAAGGGCATAGATCATGCCCTGTTGCCTGCACTGGAATTTATGAGTATCGACAGCAATGATGAACCACAGATTGGCACCATTAAAGTGAAACTCAAACAATTGCTGCAACAGCACAAGGGGAAAAGATTATTTGTCACCCAGGGATATATATGCCGGAATGCGCGTGGAGAAGTCGACAACCTGAAAAGGGGAGGAAGTGACTATTCTGCTTCCCTGATTTCTGCGGCGGTGAATGCTTCTGTTTGTGAAATATGGACGGATATTGACGGCATGCATAATAATGATCCGCGTGTAGTGAACAAAACGGTGGCTATTGAACAACTAAGTTTTGATGAAGCAGCAGAGCTTGCGTATTTCGGTGCAAAGATCCTTCACCCTGCTTCCATCTGGCCTGCGCAGCAATATAAGATACCGGTGAAACTGCTGAATACCATGCAGCCCAAGGCAAGGGGAACATTGATTAGCGGAAGAGGCCGGTTCGGTTGGCGTTAAAGCGGTGGCAGCAAAAGATGGTATCTATGTCATCAAAATAAAAAGCAGCCGGATGCTCCTGGCTTATGGTTTCCTTCGCAAGATTTTTGAAGTGTTTGAAAAGTACCGCACACCGATTGATATGATCACTACTTCAGAGGTAGCGGTTTCACTGACTATTGATAATGCGGTTCACCTGGATGAAATTCTTCGTGAACTGGATCCCTTTGGGGAAGTGGAAGTGGTGAAGGACCAGACCATCATTGCCATTGTGGGTAACCAGTTGGTGTCTACACAGGGTATCCTGGCTAAATTATTTTCTTCTCTGGAAAAGATTCCGGTTGGCATGGTGAGTTTTGGAGGAACGCCGCATAATGTATCTATACTCGTTCCTTCCACGCATAAAACGGAAACGTTGCAACTCTTGAATTCCGGTTTGTTTGGGCTATAGCTTAGGATTGCGGATTACGGATTGCGGATTGCGGATTTGGGAAAAAGCAAAACATTTAATTAATAAAAAAGGACTGATATTTTCAGTCCTTTACATTTTTATAATCCGCAATCCGTAATCCGTAATCTCGTTATATAATTTCCTTTGGAAATTATATAACAAGCATTGCATCCCCATAACTGAAGAAGCGATACTTGTCCTTGATGGCTTTTTTGTAAGCTTCCATGGTAAGGTCATATCCGGCAAATGCACAGGTCATGATCAGCAGGCTGGTCTTGGGCAGGTGCAGGTTGGTGATCAGTGCATCGGATATGGAAAAATTATAAGGAGGGTGAATAAAGATATTGGTCCAGCCTTCTGAAGGTTTTAATAGCTTATCTGCAGTAAACGATGTTTCCAAAGCACGCATGGTGGTGGTTCCTACAGAACAGATGCGATGGCCTTCCGTCTTGGCTTTGTTCACAATTTTGCAGGCCTGGTCTTCTATCCTGTAGAATTCTGCATCCATTTTATGTTTGCTGAGGTCTTCCACTTCTATTGGCCTGAAAGTTCCCAGTCCCGTATGCAGGGTTACTTCAGCAAACCGGATGCCTTTAATTTCCAGTTTTTTGATCAGTTCAATACTGAAATGTAGTCCTGCTGTTGGTGCGGCAACGGCACCTTCGTGCTTGGCATATACGGTCTGGTAACGTATCCTGTCTTCTTCGTCTGGTTTGCGCTTGATATATTTAGGAAGGGGTGTTTCTCCCAGTGAATTAAGCACCGCTTTAAAATCTTCTTCCGGGCCATCAAAAAGAAACCTGATGGTACGTCCGCGTGAAGTGGTATTGTCTATGACTTCTGCCACCAGTTCATCGGTATCACCGAAATATAATTTGTTGCCTACGCGAATTTTTCTTGCGGGATCAACGATCACATCCCAGAGCCTGTTTTGTTTATTGAGTTCACGGAGCAGGAAAACTTCGATCTTGGCACCCGTCTTTTCCTTCCTTCCATACATTCTGGCAGGGAATACCTTTGTATTATTGACAACGAAAACATCCTTGTCGTCGAAATATTCCTGGATGTCGCGGAAATGCCTGTTTTCAATCACTCCCGTTTTACGGTGAATCACCATCATTCGGGCGTCTTCTCTTTTCTTTGAAGGATATTGGGCAATAAGGTTTAAGGGCAGGTCGAACCGGAATTGAGATAATTTCATGAATTATTTTCTTTTGTATAACAGCCTTCATGAAACAAACCCTACGGGGAAGTAAGAGAGGTTGATTGGTTTTCGCAAGCCAAACCTGATCTTACGGCACCAGATTTGTCCATGGAAAGGCGTATTTGAGCGGGCAAAGGTAAGGAAAAAAAAGGTAAAAGCATTGGTAGATTTCCGTATGGCTTATCCCCATTTTCTTCCCGGTATGGAGGCAATCAACCGTTTTGTATATGGGGAAACAGGATTATGGAATACCTGGGATGCCTCTCCTGACTCTTCGATTTTACCCTGGTTCATTACCATGATCCGGTCGCTGATATAATGAACTACCGACAAATCATGGGATATGAAGACTACGGTGAAACCATATTCCTTTTTCAGGTCGTTAAGCAGGTTCAGCACCTGTGCCTGTACACTCACGTCCAGGGCGGAAACTGATTCATCGCATACCAGGAAGGCCGGATCAAGGGCCAGTGCCCTGGCTATTCCTATGCGCTGTCTTTGTCCGCCGGAAAACTCATGTGGATATCGGTAAAAATGATCCGGCTGCAAACCCACTTTTTCCAGGAGTTCCACCGTCTTTTCTTTCCGGTTTCCTGCTGAACCCCACATTTGATGGACCTGCATGGCTTCCTGTATGGCATTGCCCACCTGAAGTCGTGGATTCAGGGAGGAATAAGGATCCTGGAAAATGATCTGTATTTCCTTTCGCAAAGGTTTCAAAGCCTCGTTGTTCAGTGCCAGGAAGTCCCTGCCCTTGTAGTGTATGGTTCCGGAATAGGGTGTCACCAGGTGAAGGAGTGTTCTTCCCAGCGTGGTTTTGCCACATCCCGATTCGCCCACCAGTCCGAGTGTTTCCCTTTCATAAATATCAAAGCTGACCCCGTCAATGGCTTTTGTATACTGCTTAGGCCTTCCGAAAAAATCCTTCTTTCCGGGAAACCAGACCCTGAGATCCCGGATTTGCATAAGCTGGGGTTTTGAATCCCGTATCGGTTTGAAGATACTTCCCTGTCGGGCTTAATCTGGCCAGGATAATTTTTTATATCATCATTTTTTCCCTTTTCCAGTGCACGAGTATTTTCAACTTCATATTCACTGCGTTTAGTACCGGTTTCCATGTCAGGGTTTTCCATAAAGTCACTGACTACAGGCAGCCTGCTTCCCCTTGGGTGCAACACCGGCCGGCATGCCAGCAGGGCACGTGTATAAGGATGGGCAGGACTTTCCAGTATATTCCTGATATTTCCCTGCTCGGCAATTTCACCTTTGTACATGACCACCACGCGATCGGCAATTTCTGCTACCAGTCCCAGGTCATGCGTAATGAATATCACGCCCATGTTTTCCTGCCGTTGCAGGTCGCGGATGAGTTCGAGAATGGTTTTCTGCACGGTAACATCAAGGGCGGTAGTAGGTTCATCTGCAATGAGCAGTGCAGGTTCGCAGGCCATGGCCATCGCGATCATGACCCGCTGCTTCTGGCCCCCGCTGAGCTGGTGTGGGTAACGATCAAGGATACCTGCAGGATCAGGTAGCCTTACTTTTTCAAAAAGCCTTACTGTTTTTATTTTTGCTTCATGGTCATTCATACGCAGGTGAAGCCGTATGGATTCCATCACCTGTTTCCCACAGGTCATTAATGGGTTCAGGGAGGTCATGGGTTCCTGGAATATCATGGAGATGCGGTTGCCACGGATATCCCGCAGGGTATCTTCTTCACACTTAAGGATGTCTTCAGACAGCATTCCATCCTGGCTGAACAGGATCCTTCCTGATGTATAGTTTGCCGGCGGGGTAGGAAGTAACCTGAGAACAGACAGTGCGGTGACGGATTTGCCGGATCCTGATTCACCCACCACAGCCACGATCTCGCCACGATTAACGGTGAAGCTGACGTTTTTCAAAGCATGGTAGGAGCCGGCTTCGGTATCAAAATGTATATTGAGTCCTTCTATGTTCAGCAGGGGATTCGACATGGAATCAGAATCGGAGATGCTTTACCGTAAGCCCGTTATTGATCAGCTGTTTTAATGAGTCGATGCCGATTTTGAGGTGTAGCTCCACAAAATTGGAAGTCACTTTTCTATCACTTTCTTCTGTCTTTACGCCTTCCGGGGCCATGGGCTGGTCGCTGATCAGGAGCAGTGCACCGGTGGGTATATGGTTGTAGAAACCAACAGAGAAGATGGTTGCGGTTTCCATGTCTATCGCATAAGCGCGTATGCGTTGCAGGTAGTTTTTAAATTCCACATCGTGTTCCCATACCCTGCGGTTGGTGGTATACACGGTTCCCGTCCAGTAGTCGTGATCATAATCCCTGATGGTGGTGGAGATTGCTTTCTGGAGTGCAAATGCCGGGAGGGCCGGGACTTCTTTGGGGAAATAATCATTGGAAGTACCCTCACCCCTGATACCTGCAATGGGCAGGACAAGATCGCCCAGTTTATGCTTTTCCTTTAAACCGCCGCATTTGCCAAGGAATAAAACGGCCTCAGGGTTGATGGCAGAAAGCAGGTCCATAATGGTTGCGGCCGTCGGACTCCCCATTCCGAAATTGATGATCGTAATGCCATTGGCCGTGGCGGTTTGCATTGGTTTATCCCTGCCGGTGATTTCAACATCATGCCATGAAGCAAACATGTTTACATAGTTGCTGAAATTGGTAAGCAGGATATATTTCCCGAAATTTTCCAGTTTCTCACCTGTGTACCTGGGTAACCAGTTCTCGACAATATCTTGTTTTGTATTCATATGGTGAATTGACCTCGTTCCCATAAAAATAGTAATTACTTTGCAGGCATGATCAATCCGGTTTATCCTTCCCATCCTTACCGCATTAAAACAGGAGGGGAAGGGTCTGTAATCTTTGATGAGATCCGGAAGTTATGGGTGAAATTAACGCCTGAGGAATGGGTGCGGCAAAATTTTATTCAGTGGATGGTGCAGGTGATGAAATATCCTGCAGCAATGATTGCCGTTGAAAAGGAAATCAAAGTGCATGAACTCAGTAAACGATTTGATATTCTTTTGTATGACAGGATGCACCAGCCATGGATGATGGTGGAGTGCAAGGCGCAGACCGTGCCCATAACCGAAAAAGTACTGATGCAGGTATTGCGCTACAATATAGCTGTGCCTGTTCCATACCTGGTAATCACCAACGGGGTGGATTGCAGGGTAGTAGAAAAGGCAGGTAGTGATATTAAATGGATTGATAATTTTCCCGCTTATATACCGTAGCGGAATTCCTTTGCTTTGGAGAATAAAAAAAAGTTGGCCCCAAATAATTTCTGAGGCCAACTCCAAAATTTATTGATTTAATCCGCAATCCGTAATCCGCAATCCGCAATCCGTAATCCCTAAGGGAATATACCCAGCTGCGCATAACTCATACCCACCTTATTGATCGCCACCACAAATGAAGCGGTCCTCATGTCTTCGATGGTAGGATTGGCTTTCCAGCATTCGATGATTTCATGCGTCGCATTAATCATTGTTTCTTCCAGACCGCTGTTCACCAGGTCCACTTCATCAGGTCCGTGCAGCATCAGTTCACGCTGGGTGCCGCTGACTTTTTTCCCGGTAAGCTCTTCTATCTGCTCCAGCATCTGGGCATTCTGGTTTTCGGTGAATCTTTTTTCGAGCCTGCCATAACGGACATGGCTAAGGTTTTTCAGCCATTCGAAATAGGAAACGGTTACACCTCCTGCATTGAGGTACATATCCGGAATTACAAGTGTTCCTTTCTTGATGAACACATCATCGGCATCGGGAGTAAGCGGACCATTCGCCGCTTCGCCGATGATCTTTGCCTTAACCCTTGGTGCATTTTCACCATTGATGACGTTTTCCAGCGCCGCAGGGATCAGGATATCACATTCCATTTCCAGTGCATCGGATGATTTGGCGAAATTATTTGATCCGGGAAAATTCAGGATGGATCCTGTTGCCTTCCTGTGGTTGAATACTTCATCCACATCAAGTCCGGCTTCATTATAAATAGCGCCTTCATATTCCGCAAGTCCGGTAATAATAGCGCCTGCATCCTGGAAGAATTTGGCGGAATGGTAACCCACATTGCCAAGTCCCTGCACCACAACCCTTTTGCCTTCAACGCCTACGGAAAGTCCGAGTTTCCCCATCATATCAGGCATATTGCAGACTTCCCTGATGCCATAAAACACGCCGAGACCGGTAGCTTCACGCCTTCCCCTGACTCCACCCTGGGAAACAGGTTTGCCGGTAACGCAGGCCATGCCATCAACCACACCCGGGTTCATGGCCATATAAGTATCCAGGATCCAGGACATTTCCCTTTCACCGGTTCCATAATCCGGGGCGGGTACGTCTTCACCCGGTCCGATGAATTTTTTCTTGATCAGTTCGCTGGTGTAGCGCCTGGTAATTTTTTCGAGGTCATAGGCAGAATAATTCCTGGGGTTGATGGTGATACCACCTTTCGCCCCGCCGAAGGGAACATTAACAATGGCGCATTTGTACGTCATCAATGCAGCCAGGGCCATTACTTCGTCGAGGTTCACCATTTCACTGAAACGGATACCGCCCTTGCAGGGAAGTTTATGGTGAGAGTGCTGGACGCGGTAAGCCTTGATGACTTCAATCTTATCGCCGATCTTAACGGGAAAGTGCAACCGAAGTACGGAATTGCATTGTTTGATCTGTTCCAGCAATCCCTTGTCGAAACTGGTAAATTTCGCCGCTTTGTCAAAGCTGTTACAGACGGCGTCAAAAAAACTGTATTCTGCAGACATGATCTAGGTTTTAAATGAACATTATATAGCAAGCATAAATAAAAACGATATCAGTGTTTCCCGGATTGTTCAAGTTTTGAGATCTTCCTGTCGAGCCTCACCAGGTAAAGGATCAGCCCTGTAAGGATGGTGAGGATTACAGCAATCACTACAAAGATCTTTCCATTGCTTCTCATCGTATCCGCCATCTCCACTGGTTCATTTTCCTGGCCCATGGACAATGTCCAGGTAAAACAAAATATAAACATCATCAACAAATAGATCCATTTATTACGCATTAAGCCAGTTTTTTTCGGTTAACAGGGTAAGCCTGAATTTTAACGTAGTGATCCATACACCAAGCAGCGTCCACCCGATCACGGCAGGGTAAAACACCAGTCTCATCCGGGCATCTATATCATTAAAGTTCAGGGCCGGGTTGCCTTCCTGTCCGGGATGGAGGCTGGGTAAGAGCCTGGGTATGATCCAGATGGAAGGGAACAGCATCGCATAGGCGAAAATATTATACACGGCGCTAACCCTGGCCCTTTTATCAAGGTCGGGAATTGAACTCCGTAAAACGAAATAGGCAAAGTAGATGAGCAGGGCCATAGCCGCACCAATGAGTTTGGGTTCCCTGACAATAGATCCGAATGAGGCGAAAGCGGGATTATTGGGATCTGCCCAGGTATAACTGGCCCAGATGGCTCCTGTGGCATACCCCAGCAAACCCATCAGGATACCCGTTGACGCATATTCTTTTGCCAGCATATCCTTTTGAAGATTCAGGTTGCGCAGGTAACTGACGCTATGCACAACGGAGATGGTAAACAGGATCATCATGGCAAACCACATGCATACATGGAAGTAAAGGTTCCGGATAGTTTCCTGTAATTGCCGGAGGGCAGGAACGGGCATCAGTAATCCGGCTAACACCGTATACACCAGCAGTACAACGCAGAGAATTTTCCACCAGGATTTCTTCATGAATAACATTTGATGGTCATCGGTCACATTGAATTAATGCGCGACCGGGTGAAAGCGAGGCAAATTTAGGCGATAGCCCTAATCTTTCCATAAAAAGGGAAATAAAATGACCGAAAGAACCACAATGCCCAGGTCGAGGGCCAGCAATAAAAGTACAACCTGCGTGGCCACACCGGCCCTGAACGTTTCTGCAAAAGCGATTTTTGATAACCTGATCAGCAACAGCAACTGGGGAATAATAACTGGAAATCCCAGGATGGCCATCAGGGAGGCCTGTTGCATGGCCTTTGAGGCAATGGCCGCCAGCATGGTAAATACCAGGCTGAGCCCCGTTCCACCAAGGAAACTGATACCTATAAACTGCCAGATATTCACCGTAGGATCTCCCATAAATGCGATAAACAGGACCAGGTTGAGGCAATTTAATATTGCCATCAGCAAAACATTATAGATAAGTTTTGCCAGTACGAATTCAGAAGGGTGGGAGATGGTATAGAAGTACAGCATCCTTCCCCTGCTTTCCTGTAAAAAACTTTTGGCAATGGCGTTTATGCATACGAACAACTGCGTTACCCAGAATAGCGCATTCCAGGTTTCCACCTCAGTTTCCCCCATGGCCAGGTAAAGCACAAAGACGGTGGAGGCAACATAGAGCAAAACGCCATAAAAGGCATATTGCTGGCGCATTTCCAGCATCCAGTCTTTCCTGAATAAGGTCATTATGCGGGATAGGGATGTCAAGCTGGGTTATTTATGCTGGTAGCAATACCTGCACCTGGGTTCATAATTGTTCTTTTCCCCAAGCACCACCTGGGTTTCTTCCGGGGATTTCCGGTATGAATAACTGGCGATATTTCCGCAAACCATGCAAATAGCGTGTAGTTTGGTAATATAATCCGCAACGGCCAGCAACTGGGGTATCTGACCAAATGGCTTTCCGGCAAAATCCATATCAAGGCCGGCAACAATCACCCTTATTCCCCTGAAGGCCAACTGGTTACAAACATTAACGATTTCCTCATCAAAAAACTGGGCCTCATCGATGCCCACCACATCCACATCATTGGAAAGCAACAGGATTTCCTGTGAATTTTCTATTGGCGTTGAACGGATTACATTCTCATCGTGGGATACGATATCCACTGGGTCATATCGTACATCAATGACGGGTTTAAATATCTCTACTTTAAGATTGGCGATCCTGGCCCTTTTCAGGCGGCGTATCAGTTCTTCGGTTTTACCTGAAAACATAGATCCGCAGATTACTTCAATCCAGCCCCTTGTCGATTTTCCCTGTTGCGGCTCAATAAACATTTTGTTAAGAAATGGTATAATAAACTGTTTGTACCTTTACTGGTCTAAAAGTTACAAAAGTACCATATGCTATGGAAAGAGCCGAAGTTTTAATATTGAAATTACAGGAGCAATACCGGAAAAAAGAACCGGTCAGCCAGATCCTGATGACATTACAATTATTACAGCAGGAACTCATGCAAAGTTCCGTGCACCAGGTCAATGGTGATCAGAAAAGGAAAGTTTCTGTAGTAATGCCCTTCCCTTCCTCCAATAATTTCACGCCCGGAAAAGAGGCGCTTACCCACGAAGAAAAAATTGTGGAAGTGCTTAATATTGATGAAAAAGAGATTGAACGTGAACTGGAAGAAATCAAAAAAGCGGCTGAACTGAAAAATGAACTCGGGTTAAAGAACCGCCAGCCAATGCAGGACAGCTATGATCCCATGGAAGAAGTGCCCACCCTGGCCACCCATTCGCCCGTGATGGAAAAAGTGAAAACATTTCCATTGCAGAATAAGGCTGATGCCGGTGTATCAGCAACGGAAATCAATGATACTTTAAAGGCCCCCAAAACAGAACTTGCCCAGAAGTTGCAGGATGTTCCCATCCGCGACCTGAGAAAAGCGATCGGTATCAATGACCGTTATCTTTTCATCAATGAATTATTCAGCGGAGATGAAGCCATGTTTGAAAGGTCGGTGAAAACACTAAACCAGTTTTCCATCCTGCCTGAAGCTGAATTCTGGATGCAGCGGGAATTGAAACTCAAACTTGCCTGGAATGAAGATGCTCCTATCGTTCAGCAGTTCATTCAACTGGTGAGAAGGCGGTTCTCCTGAATATAACTCATAATCTTTTTTGTAGCACCTGCCTTTTCCTTTAACATAATCGGCTGAAACCTTTCCCCTTTCTGCCATTTCCACGGTGTTCCCAAGCCATTGGGTGACAATCTTTTCCAGTTCAATGGCTGATTCCACTGTTTCAGCACCCCCGCGTTCCAACAGGTCAACGGCTTCCTGGAATTTATAAAAAGAAGGTCCGAATATCAATGGTTTTTCGTGTACGGCCGCTTCCAGTATATTATGGATACCATTGCTGAAACCTCCTCCTATATAACATATCGTACCGTAATGGTAAAGCTTTGACAGCATGCCGAAATTATCGATCACCAGTACGTTGCTGTCTCCTGCATTTGCACCACTGGCTAATTCAGAATATAGTATCCGATGGGGGAACAACCGTTGAATACTCTTCATATGGTCATCATATATTTCGTGCGGTGCGAAAATGAAGCTGATGTCTTTTCTTGTTTTCACCAGGTGTGTAAATACTTCTTCATCTTCAGGCCAGGTGCTTCCCGCCACAATAACATATGGCGTTGAACAGAATTTTTTAACCAGGGGTAATTCTTCAAATTGTTCTGTGATGCTGATGACCCTGTCGAACCTTGTATCACCGGTTATGCTGAACTGATCTATCCCAATGGATTTTAACTTTCCCCACTTTCAGCATTCTGAAGAAAGAAATGATGGAAAACCTTTTACAGCGCTTTCTTCCATAAACCACCATACCATCTAAAAAATACCTGTTCTTCAAGGAAAATGGCAGAAGATCATCAATACAGGTACCCCGTTTTTCTGCATCACAAACAAATGATTCAGCCAGTATTCGTACTTAACGAAAATGACCAGGTCAGGTTTTAAGATATCATTAAATCTTCGGGCATTAGCCTTTGTATCAACAGGGCAGATAGAATACATGATCCGCAACAGGATAATTCTTTCTGACCTCATATCCCGAAGGTGAAAAAAAAGTAAGCAGGATATAACTGTCGGGGTACTGATTACGAAGGGCTTCGAGTACCGGTCTTCCCTGTTCAAATTCTCCCAGTGAGGCGCAATGCATCCAAATTCTCTTCCTCCCCCCGATATCCTGCATCGCTGTTTCCATCCTGTTAAGCAATCCTTTCCTTCCCTCCAGCCATGCCCTGGCCTTTGGATTCCACAGTGATGCCAGCCTTATGGCGGCGCTATAAAGAAAAATGGAAAAATCATACAGCAGCATGGGAGGCGGATGGTTCTGAATTCGATGCAAATCTAATGTCAAACTTTTACCCTGTGTATATTTTATTACCTTTGTGCACTTTAAAAACACCCGCCACATGAACCCTATCCAGATGGTTGACCTCCGGAAGCAGTACCTGCAAATTAAGCCACAGGTCGACAAGGCGATTATCGATGTACTGGAAAGTACAGCCTTTATCAATGGCAAACCCGTGCAGGAATTTGCCGGGGCACTTTCCGCTTACCTTGGTGTTAAGCATGTTATACCCTGTGCCAATGGAACTGATGCCCTTCAGATTGCCATGATGGCGCTTGATCTGCAGCCGGGAGATGAAGTCATTACCCCTTCTTTTACTTATATCGCAACCACCGAAGTGGTGGCCTTATTAAAACTTACACCGGTTTTTGTGGATGTGGATCCTGATACATTTTGCATTGACCCCGAATCCATTCGCAAGGCGATCACGCCCAGGACAAAGGCCATCGTTCCCGTCCACCTTTACGGACATACGGCCCGGATGGAAGAAATCATGGCTATTGCCAGGGAACATAACCTGTATGTTATTGAAGATAATGCCCAGGCTATCGGTGCCGATTATACGTTTAGCGACGGGTCTACTAAAAAGGCGGGCACCATCGGAACCATTGGGACAACCTCATTTTTCCCCTCCAAGAACCTGGGATGTTATGGTGATGGCGGCGCCATTTTCACCAATGATGACAAACTCGCCGATAAACTGAAAATGATCGCCAACCATGGCCAGAAAACCAGGTATTACCATGACCTTGTAGGCTGTAATTCAAGACTTGATACCCTCCAGGCTGCAATATTGAATATAAAATTACCGTTGCTTAATACATATATTGCTGCACGCCAGTCACTGGCTGCGCAATATAACCTGGCATTTGCGGGTAATAAACACATAAAAACACCGGTGATCGCAAAGTATAGCACGCATGTTTTTCACCAGTATACATTAGTACTGGAGGGGGTAGACCGGAATGGCCTGAACCAATACCTTGCTGACAAGGGAATTCCATCAATGATCTATTACCCTGTGCCCGCCCACCGTCAAAAGATGTTTGATTCATTTTCATTGCAAATGGCCGATCTGCCGGTTACCGACTGGCTTACGGAGCGGGTGATATCATTACCCATGCATACGGAAATGGAGGCAGAACAGTTACAGTTTATAACGTCGAACGTTGTAGAATATATCAATCAGAAATAATAGTACCCATAATGAAAATCACTGTAGTAGGAACTGGCTATGTTGGATTAGTGACCGGAACATGTTTTGCTGAAACGGGAAATGAAGTGGTTTGTGTTGATATTGACAAAAGCAAGGTGTCAAAACTTAGCAATGGCGAGATAACCATTTATGAGCCCGGGCTTGAAAAACTCTTTATCCGTAATCTGAAGGAAAACAGGCTGAGTTTTACCACAGATCTTAATGCAGGTATACAGGGTGCAAGAATTATTTTCCTGGCCCTGCCCACACCGCCGGGAGAAGACGGATCTGCTGATCTGAAATATATCCTGGGTGTGGCTGCTGACCTCGGGAAAATTTTGAAAGAATATGTGGTGATCGTGGATAAAAGCACGGTACCTGTTGGTACGGCTGAAAAAGTGCATGCCGCCATTGCCAAAAATTATCATGGAGAATTTGATGTGGTATCCAATCCGGAATTCTTACGGGAAGGGGTAGCCGTAGATGATTTTATGAAGCCTGACCGGGTAGTCATCGGTACCAGTTCGGAGCGGGCAAAAAAAGTGATGAATGAACTCTATTCTCCTTTTGTGCGTTCCGGGAACCCTGTCATATTTATGGATGAACGTTCTGCCGAACTTACCAAGTATGCGGCAAATTCATTTCTTGCCACCAAGATTTCATTCATGAATGAGATTGCGCAATTATGTGAAAGGCTGGGTGCTGATGTGGATATGGTAAGGCTGGGCATGGGGTCAGATGACCGGATCGGGAAACGTTTCCTGTTCCCGGGCATAGGATACGGTGGCAGTTGTTTCCCTAAAGATGTTCAGGCCCTGGTGAGAAGTGCAAAGGAAGTTGATTATGATTTCAGGATACTCAATTCAGTGGTTCATGTAAATGAAAACCAGAAAAAGCACCTTATTCCCAAAATGGTGCGTTATTTCAATAATGATTTGAAAGGAAAACATATTGCCGTCTGGGGACTGGCCTTCAAACCCAATACGGATGATATTCGCGAAGCCCCGGCCTTATATGTGATCGATGAATTGTTGTCGCTGGGTTGCACCATTTCCGTATTTGATCCCGAAGCAATGGGTAATGTCCGCAATCTTCTTAAGGATAAAGTGCAGTATGCTGAAAGCCAGTATGACGCCATTAAAGGGGCCGATGCACTTGTCATTGCAACAGAATGGAATGAGTTCAGGACACCTGATTTTATCAAGATGGTAAAGGGGATGAAACATAAAGCCATTTTCGATGGCAGGAACCTCTTTGACATGAATGCGATCAAAGAACTTGGATTTCACTATGAATGTATTGGAAGGGGAAATGTTCAGAAAGTAAAACATCAGCTATGAAGATGAAAAGGATATTGATAACAGGAGCAGCCGGTTTCCTGGGTTCGCATTTGTGCGACAGGTTTATCCGTGAAGGTTACCATGTTATTGCCATGGATAACCTGGTTACCGGCGACCTGAGGAATATTGAGACACTTTTCAAACTTCCCAATTTTGAATTTTATCATCATGATGTTTCCAAATTCATCCATGTTCCGGGTGAACTTGATTATATCCTTCACTTTGCTTCACCGGCAAGTCCGATTGATTATTTGAAAATACCCATCCAGACGCTGAAAGTGGGAGCACTGGGAACACATAACTGCCTCGGACTGGCCAAGGCAAAAAATGCCAGGATACTTGTTGCTTCAACTTCCGAAGTGTATGGTGATCCGCTCGTGCATCCGCAGACCGAAGAATACTGGGGAAATGTAAACCCGGTGGGACCCCGTGGTGTATATGATGAGGCCAAAAGATTTATGGAATCCATTACCATGGCCTACCATACCTTCCATGGCGTTGAAACAAGGATCATCAGGATCTTCAATACATACGGTCCGCGAATGCGACTGAATGACGGAAGGGCTCTTCCTGCATTTATCGGTCAGGCACTTCGTGGTGAGGACCTGACCGTATTTGGTGATGGTTCACAAACCAGGTCATTCTGTTACGTGGATGATTTGATAGAAGGTATTTATCGTTTGCTGATGAGCGACTATGCATACCCGGTAAATATTGGCAACCCCAGTGAAATATCATTGAAAGACTTTGCCGAAGAAATTATAAGGCTTACCAATACCACGCAGAAAATTGTATATAAACCACTTCCGGCTGATGATCCCAAACAACGGAAGCCCGATATCACAAAAGCCAGGGAACTGCTGGGATGGGAGCCAAAAGTCAGCAGGGAAGCCGGTCTCGCCCTTACCTATGCATATTTTAAATCACTGCCGCAGGAAGAGCTGTATAAACTACCCAAAGAATTTAATAGCCAAAAATAATGAATATACACCAGGAACTTATTGATAAGAAAGCCAAAATTGCCATCATCGGGCTTGGTTACGTTGGGCTGCCTATTGCCCTTGAATTTGCAAAGAATTTAAGTGTGATAGGCTTTGATATTAATTCAAAACGGATTGAATTGATGAAGAATCATATCGATCCGAGCAAAGAAGTCCCCAGGGAAATGTTCGAAGGGAGGGATATTGAGTTTACCGGTGACCTGGAAAAACTGAAGGAAGCCAGTTTTTTCATCGTGGCTGTCCCAACACCTGTTGACAAATTCAATGTACCTAATCTCAAGCCGGTAAAAGGGGCTTCAGAAATCCTGGGAAAGGTGGTTAAAAAAGGGGATTATGTGGTTTTTGAATCAACGGTTTATCCCGGTTGTACAGAAGAAGATTGCCTTCCTATCATTGAACAATTATCCGGACTTAAAAATGTAGTTGATTTTAAACTTGGTTATTCTCCGGAAAGAATCAATCCGGGCGATAAGAAGAATACACTTCGTTCTGTTATTAAGATCGTTTCCGGCTGTGATCAGGAATCACTGGAAAACATTGCAAAAGTCTATGAAATTGTTGTTGATGCCGGTGTTCACAGGGCTACTTCAATTAAGGTGGCAGAAGCTGCCAAAATTGTGGAGAATACGCAGCGCGACCTTAACATCGCCCTGATGAATGAATTGTCGCTGATTTTTGACCGTATGGGCATCAATACATATGATGTGCTGGAAGCAGCCGGAACGAAATGGAATTTCCTGAAATTTTCACCCGGACTTGTCGGCGGGCATTGTATTGGTGTAGATCCATACTACCTTACCCATAAAGCGGAGGCCCTGGGATATGAAGCCAAGGTAATCTCAGCATCACGTTATATAAACGACCATATGGCTAAAAATGTGGCCAGGAGAGTGATCATGCATGTGCTGAGGAATGCGCCTGATGTGAATGCTGCAAAAGTTCTCGTGAGAGGTGTAACATTCAAGGAAAATGTAAGCGATATCAGGAATTCAAAAATCATTGATACGGTAAAGGAAATCCAGGATTTCAATATCAGGGTTGATATTGAGGACCCATATGCCGAAGCAGATGAGGTCTTTGAAGAATATGGATTGCATTTGAGAAAGCAGGGTGGAAATGATTATGATGCAGTGGTCATTGCCATCCCCCATCTGCCATACACATTATTAACAGAAGAAAACCTTTGTTCCATAACAAAACCAACAGCCCTGATTGCTGATCTTAAAGGAATATTCCGTGGTAAGATCACAAAAAGGGAATACTGGAGTCTATAAAATGAAAAAAAGGATTTTAATAACCGGCGGTTCAGGATTTATCGGGTCTCATGTGGTTAGGCTCTTTGTTGAAAAATATCCGGCTTACCATATTATCAACCTTGATTGTCTTACTTATGCAGGCAACCCGGAAAACCTTAAGGATGTAGATCATCAGCCTAATTATTCATTTATAAAGGGCGACATTAATGATGAAGCATTCATAAATAATTTATTTCAGCAGGAAAAACCGGATGCCGTTATTCACCTTGCAGCTGAAAGCCATGTTGACAGATCCATCATGGATCCGCTGGCTTTTGTCCGCACCAATGTGCTGGGTACAGCTGTGCTGCTCAATGCATCAAGAAAGATATGGGATACTATGGAAGGAAAACTTTTCTATCATGTATCCACAGACGAAGTTTACGGATCACTGGGCGAAACGGGATTTTTTACGGAAGAGACCACATATGATCCCCGTTCCCCGTATTCCGCATCAAAAGCTTCTTCTGACCATTTTGTAATGGCTTATCACCATACCTATCATATGCCGGTGGTGATTTCCAATTGCTCCAATAATTACGGGTCTCACCAGTTTCCGGAAAAGCTGATCCCGCTGATGATCAATAATATTAAAAATAATAAACCCCTGCCGGTGTACGGTAAAGGGGAAAATATCCGCGACTGGCTCTGGGTGAATGACCATGCGCGGGCAATAGATGTTATTTTTCACCAGGGTAAAACTGGAGAGAAATATAATGTTGGCGGATTTAACGAATGGAAGAATATTGACCTTGTACACCTGTTGTGCAGGATCATGGATAAAAAACTGGATCGTGAACCCGGCAGTTCCGAAAAACTGATTCATTATGTTAAAGACAGGCAGGGGCACGACCTGCGTTATGCCATTGATGCCGGCAAGATTGAAAGGGAACTGGGCTGGAAGCCTTCGCTGCAGTTTGAGGAAGGGCTTGAGAAAACAGTGGACTGGTACCTGCAGAACCAGGACTGGGTGGAGCATATTACATCAGGCGCTTACCAGCAATATTATTCAGCACAATATACTCACCGGTAAAATCAAAAGTTTACTGCATGCCATTTCATACAACTGAGTTTCCCGGCCTGGTGATATATGAACCGAAGGTGTTCCCGGACAGCAGGGGTTATTTTTTTGAAAGCTATAACCAGAAAGATTTTGCTTTTGCAAACCAGGCGTTCGACTTTGTGCAGGATAACCAGTCAAGATCCACCTACGGTGTGATCAGGGGATTGCATTATCAGCAAAATCCTTTTGCGCAAACCAAACTGGTAAGAACGCTGGTTGGAAGTATACTGGATATCGCTGTTGATATCAGGAAAGGTTCACCCACATATGGCAGGGTTTTCAGCATTGAATTGTCGGCTGAAAATAAACTTCAGTTACTAATCCCCAAAGGGTTTGCCCATGGTTTTTCTGTAATCAGCGAGATTGCCGAAGTTTTATATAAATGCGATAATTATTATAACAAGTCCAGTGAAGGAAGTATCATCTGGAATGACCCGGAATTAAAAATAGACTGGAAAATTCCTTCCGGAAAGGAAATCATTTCCGACAAAGACGCCATGCATCCGGCTTTCAGTGATGCCGTACATAATTTTGAATTCGGTGCATAAACATCATATACTGGTAACAGGCGCTAATGGCCAGGTGGGAAAGGAACTCAGGGATCTTGCCCGTTCACATAGTGAATATGGGTTCACTTTTTTAGGGCGTGAAGATCTTCCGATTGAGAATTTTGAACTGGTCCGTAATTTTTTTGATATTATAAAGCCGACTGCCGTAATTAACTGCGCCGCATATACAGCAGTTGATAAAGCGGAAACAGAAAGGGATCTTGCTTTCCAGATCAATGGTGAAGCTGTTGGCATCCTTGCTGCGGTGTGCAAGGATCATGGCGCCCGGTTCATCCATATTTCCACAGATTATGTATTTGATGGTAATGCCAGGTCGCCCTATAAGGAATCCGACCCTGTGTCTCCTGTGAATATTTACGGTGCGTCAAAATTATCTGGCGAAAAGGAAGCCTTGCACTTCAATCCATCCTCCGTTATTGTACGAACATCCTGGGTTTATTCTTCATATGGGAAAAATTTTGTGAAAACGATGGTGAAACTGATGAAGGAAAGAAAAGAGCTTAGCGTGGTGATAGACCAGCTGGGAAGCCCCACTTATGCAGCAGACCTTGCAGAAGCCCTTCTTGCCATTGCTGTATCAGAAAATTTTTTCCCCGGTATTTTTCATTACAGTAATGAAGGTGTTATCAGCTGGCATGAATTTGCAACAGAAATCGCCTCATTGATCCATGCTGATTGCGTCATTCATCCCATCCCCACAAGTGAATTCCCTACTCCGGCAAAGCGGCCGGCATTCAGTGGGATGGATAAATCACGTATCTGCAAAGAGTATGGGATCGTCCTGAAACCCTGGAAGGAAAGCCTTAAAGCCTGCATAGGGCGACTCTCCGCTGAAGCAAATGCCTGATTTTATCCACATTTTCTAATAAAATTAACGTCCTCCATCAAGAAAATAAGCCTGGTATGCCTCAAAATCCCATAAGTCTACTATATTTGTAGACTTATGGTGGTAACGCCGGAAATATTGAGCAGGTTCAACAGTGCAGGCATTGAAGAAAACATTCATTACCTGGATGAGGTATTGGGTGGGGATGGCGTATTTTCCACCAGTTTCGGACTCGAAGACCAGGCCATTACACATATCCTGGCCACGGGCCGTTTTCCCATTTCCCTCTTTACCCTTGATACTGGTCGCTTATTTCCGGAAACTTACAGCACATGGAGTTCAACCATCAGCCGGTACCAGGTAAACATTGAAGCTTATTATCCCAGGGAAGCGGAGTTGCAGGCCTGGGTGACTGAAAAGGGTCCAAATGCATTTTACGAATCTGTAGAGAACCGGAAATCCTGCTGCCATATCCGCAAAGTGGAACCATTGCAAAGGGCACTCAGGGGAAGGAAATTCTGGATCACCGGGATCCGTGCCGCGCAAAGTCCGGACAGGCAGGGAATGCCGATACTTGAATGGGATTCCGTAAACGGATTGCTTAAATACCATCCTTTATTACACTGGTCTGATGAAGAATTGAATGCCTTCATCAGGCAACATAACATCCCATATAATCCTTTGCATGATAAAGGTTTTGTAAGCATCGGATGTGCTCCCTGCACCAGGGCCATCCGTGAAGGGGAGGATTTCAGGGCAGGCCGGTGGTGGTGGGAAGACAACAGTAAAAAGGAATGCGGACTGCATATTAAAACAGCATAATGTTTTTTTTGTACCTATTAACCTATCAAATTAGTAGACTAATATAACAGGCATGAGTTATCAACTGGATTATCTGGAACAACTGGAAGCGGAAAGTATTTTTATATTCCGAGAAGTTGCCGCGCAGTTTGAGCGACCAGCTTTATTATTCAGTGGTGGAAAAGATTCCATTACACTGGTACACCTGGCGAAGAAGGCGTTTGCTCCCGGGCCTATCCCATTCCCCCTGGTACATATTGACACCGGTCACAATTTCCCGGAAGCACTGGCATATCGTGATGAAATGGCTGCAGCTATGAATGCCAGCCTGATCGTCAGGAAAGTGGAAGATACCATACGGGAACGCCAGCTTACAGAGCCCAAGGGTAAGTTTGCCAGCAGGAACTGGTTGCAGACGTATACGCTGCTTGAAACCATTGAAGAGTTTGACTTTGATGCTTGCATTGGAGGTGCAAGGCGTGATGAAGAAAAGGCAAGGGCAAAAGAAAGAATTTTTTCCGTGAGGGACGAATTTGGACAGTGGAACCCTAAACTGCAGCGCCCGGAATTATGGAATATCTACAATGGTAAAATACATAAAGGTGAAAATGTACGGGTATTTCCGATCAGTAACTGGACGGAACTGGATGTCTGGGGATATATCCGCAAGGAGAAAATTGAACTGCCTTCCATTTATTTTTCGCATGAGCGGGAGGTAATAGAACACGATGGCCAGCTGGTAGCTGTATCACCATTCATCAGGATAGACGAAACCGATGTTATTCACACTAAAAAAGTTCGCTACCGTACTGTAGGGGATATGACCTGTACGGCTGCGGTTGAATCCGAAGCTTCAAACCTGGATGAAGTGATCAATGAAATAATACTGACACGCATCAGCGAGAGGGGTGAAACCAGGATCGATGATAAGGTAACAGAAGCCGCCATGGAAGACAGGAAAAAGAACGGATATTTTTAACACAATCAACAGCAGATATGGATCTATTAAGATTTATCACCGCGGGAAGCGTTGATGACGGGAAAAGTACACTGATCGGCAGGTTACTGTACGACAGCAAGAATATATTATCTGACCAGCTGGAACAACTGGCCAGGCAAACCGTCAATAAAAATGCAGGAGAAATTGACCTGGCGCTGCTTACCGATGGCCTCAGGGCCGAACGTGAACAGGGTATTACCATTGATGTGGCCTACCGGTATTTTTCTACGGCTAAAAGGAAATTCATCATTGCAGATGCACCAGGCCATGTTCAGTATACCCGAAACATGGTTACCGGTGCAAGCAATGCAGAACTGATCATTATTTTAATTGATGCACGCCAGGGCGTTGTGGAACAAACAAGAAGGCATTCCATTATTGCTTCATTGTTAAAAATTCCACATGTTGTGGTAGCGATCAATAAAATGGACCTGGTTGGTTTTTCACAGGATGTATATAACAATATCCTGATCGACTATACCAATGTAGCCTCGCAACTCGGGCTAAAGAATATTGCTTATTTCCCGCTCAGCGCACTGGATGGTGATAATATTGTAGACCGGTCAGAGCGCATGCCATGGTACGACGGGCCTGCATTGCTGCCTTATCTTGAAGATATTGTGCTGGCAGATGATATTGATCTTACACATCAAAGGTTCCAGGTACAGCATGTCATCCGCCCCCAATTGAAGGAACTGCATGATTACAGGGGATATGCAGGAAAAGTATTGAGCGGCATTTACAGAAAGGGCGATAAGGTAACAGTACTGCCGGCAGGTATAAACACAACAATATCCGGGCTTGAAATTGGCGGGACTGAAACAGAAGAAGTATTTGCTCCCCAAAGTGTGGTGATCCAGCTTGCGGATGATATTGATATAAGTCGGGGTGACTCCATAGTAAGCACCGGCGACCAGCCTGCAGTTACTTCCCAGGTAGAAGCATTGCTTTGCTGGCTTGATGAAAAGCCGCTGGTGAAGGGGAATAAATATACCCTCCAGCATAATTCACGTACGGTAAGGGCAGTGATCAGGGACATATTTTATAAACTCGATGTCAATACGCTGGAGCAGATGGACGTAGAAGGAAATGTGAAACTCAATGAAGTTGTCAGGGTATCCATTAAAACAGCATCACCTATCGTGACTGATGCCTATGCCGACCTTCCAGCCAATGGTTGCGCGATACTTATAGATGAAACGAGCAACAGTACGGTAGCTGCCGTACTGATCCAATAATCATTTACGAAACTGTCCTGGTATGATTTCTGAAAAAGAAACTGGAAAAGTAATTATAGCCGCTGCGGGTCCGGGTGATCCCGAACTCATTACCTATAAAGCCGTGCAATTCCTTGCCATCGCCGATGTGATCCTTGTAGACAGGCTGGTGAATAAGGAAATCATTCAACGGTTTGCATCGAAGTATGCCATCGTCATTGAAGTCGGAAAACAATCCGGCAAAAATGGATCAACACCTCAGCAGTCCATCAATGAATTGCTGATCCGTTATGCAAGGGAATATAAACTGGTAGTAAGGCTCAAGGGCGGAGATGTTTCGCTTTTCTCCAATATCCTCGATGAACTTGAAACACTGACAATGAACAGGATCAGTTACGAGATCATTCCTGGTGTTACCGCTGCACTGGGAGCAGCCGCATATGCGGGAATTCCATTAACGGCCCGGGGGTATTCAACCGGTGTAAGGCTGCTGACTTTTTATAAGCCTGAAGTGGTAACAGATGAGGAATGGAATGAACTGGGTAAAACAACCGATACGCTGGTCTTTTACATGTCATCGCAAAGCCTCTCACAGCTTGCCCTCAGGTTATCTGAAGCAGGCATGCCGGCGGATAAGCCTGTGGCGATCATTGAGCAGGCTACTACACCGGTACAGCATGTATTCATCCAGACACTTGAAAAATCAGGGATTGAAACGGATCGTGAATTTCTTTCTCCCACGCTGATTATCATCGGTGAGGTTGTGAAACTTCATCCGCGTTTTAACTGGTTCAGCAGCAGTGACGAAGAAAAACATTTTTTTGAGCCGGTACCGGATCATGGAACCCTAATACCGGAAAATTAATTATATGATTCCGGAAACTAAATACCACAAATTGCAGGAACTGATCAAATCTTCCACCAAAGAAGAGATCATCTGGATCAACGGTTACCTGAACGGACTGGTATCCGGTGTAGTGAATGGAAAAGATCCGAAGGAGCTGGTAAGCGGACTTTTAAACGGCATTGACCAGAACGGTAACATTGCTAACGGTCATGATCAATCGAGAAACGGGAATGTTCCCGGCATTGCCGTAAAAAAAATGACCATTGCCTATGGTACGGAAACCGGGAATTCTAAAAAGCTTGCGCTCCAGTTCGCTGCTTCGGCAAAAAAAGAGAAACTTGGAGTGAAATGCATTGCGCTGGAACAGTACCGGCCGGATGACCTCGGAAAGGAAGATTATTTTTTTGTCATCATCAGCACCCAGGGTGAAGGAGAACCGCCTGAAACCGCGAAAAAATTTATTCAGCATATTGACCATTATACCGGCAGACTGGAGCACATAAAATTCAGTGTGCTTGCCCTGGGCGATTCATCTTATCCCTTGTTTTGCAAAACAGGTGAAGACCTTGATCAGCGATTATCTGCATTAGGTGCCACCCGTGTTATACCTCTTGTGAAATGTGATGTTGATTTTGAAGAGCCTGCGGCAGAATGGTTCCATTTGGTTGAGGCAGAGATGAAAGGTGGCCAGGTTGCAGAATCAAAACAGGTCACTGCAATTCCTGCAAAAAAAACGGGTAAGAAGTTTTTTGAAGGAAAGATCAGCAAGTCTATTAACCTGAACGATCGCGGGTCAGGAAAGCAGACCTACCACATGGAAATTACTACCGGGGAAGATATGGATTATGAACCGGGAGATTCCATTGCCATCATACCGGCTAACCAGCCAGATATGGTAGATCAGATTATTGAATTGTTGTGTGTTGATGGCAGTGGTGAAATATCTGTGGGAAAGTTTTCCGGAACAGTTCGTGAATTGCTGTTACAGAAACTGAACATCTGTTACCTGCTGACATCCACTGTAAAGAAATATGCATCGCTGACTGGTCATGATATTCCTGATATGCGCATTGACCTGGTAGACCTGTTGCGGATCTACCCTTTACAGAATAAAGATCAGTCAGGATCTGTCCTGAACTTACTAAATCCTATAGCACCACGATTGTACTCTGTTTCATCCTCTGCTGCTGCCGGTAACCGCGAAGTTCATATCACGGTGAGCAGGCACAGGTTTATGTCAGAGGATGAACAGAAGTACGGTCTTTGCAGTAGTTTCCTTGGGGATCTCCCGGTTAACAGTGCCATCAGTTTTTATATTCACCGCAACCGTGCATTTAAATTGCCTTCCCCGGAAACAGATATTATCATGGTTGGTCCGGGTACGGGCATAGCGCCTTTTCGTTCCTTCCTGATAGAGCGTGATATTAATGGCGCAGCCGGAAGGAACTGGCTGTTTTTCGGCGAACAACATTTTCAGACCGATTTCCTTTACCAGACAGAAATTCAGCAGTACCTGCAGACTGGTGTATTAAGCAGGGTAAGCCTTGCCTTTTCACGTGACCAGCAGGAAAAAATTTATGTGCAGCACCGTATGTATGAACAGGGTGAGGAATTATATAACTGGTTGATGAATGGAGCCATTTTTTATGTCAGCGGAACTAAGGATCCGATGAGTGTGGAGGTGGAGCAGATGTTACTGAAGATCATCCGGGATTTTGGGAAGAAGACTGAAGAAGAGGCTGCTGCCTTCCTGGAACAATTGAAAAAAGAAGACCGCTACCACAAAGATGTTTATTAATAACTGAGTATGCCTGATCAGAATAAATTATCCCCTGTCGAACGAATTAAAACCGCCAGTGATGGCCTGCGGGGAACCCTGCGGGAAAGCCTTACCGATGATATTACCGGTGCCATCAGGGAAGATGACCAGTCGGTCATCAAGTTCCATGGCATGTACCAGCAGGACGACCGTGACCGCCGTGAAGAACGCAGTGAGAAAAAACTGGAATGGCTGTATTCATTCATGATCAGGCTGCGCCTGCCGGGCGGTTTACTGACTCCTGCCCAATGGAAGGGACTGCATCATATAGCCGGGGAATATTCCACCGGGGTAATTAAAATTACTACAAGGCAAACCATACAACTGCACGGTATTATAAAATCGGAGATCAAACCTACGCTGAAAGCATTTGATACGCTTCACCTGGATTCCATCGCGGCTTGCGGGGATGTGAACCGGAACGTAACCTGCAGTTCGCATCCAAAGCAGAGCAGGCTCCATGAAGAGATCTTCGGCTATGCCGCAAGGATAAGTGAAATGGCCCTGCCAAAAACAAATGCATTTTATGAAATATGGCTGGATAAGGAACCCCTGACCAATAAGGAAGAAGAAAAGGATCCATTATACGGAGAAAGGTACCTGCCAAGAAAATTTAAGATAGCCATAGCCATTCCTCCCAATAATGATGTGGATGTGTTATCTAATGATGTTGGACTGATTGCCATAGTGGAAAATGACCGGCTCACCGGTTTTAATATCACGGCTGGCGGAGGCCTGGGTACCACCCACGGCAACCCATCTACTTATCCAAGGCTGGGAACCCTGCTGGGTTTTTGTGAGGCCGGTGAAAAAACAATGAAAGCAGTTTATGAGATCATTACCATACAGCGGGATTTTGGAAACCGGAGCGACAGGAAATTGTCGCGACTGAAATATACCATTGATAAAATGGGGGTAGGGAAATTTAAGGATGAGCTTGAATCACGATGCGGGTTCACGCTTTCTCCAGCCCGTGATTTTTCCTTTACCGAGAGGAGGGATTATTACGGATGGCAACAGAATCATGAAGGAAGATGGTATTATACTGTTTTTGTGGAAAGCGGGCGCATTACAGATGATGAACGGGGTGCATTAAAAACAGCGCTTTATGAAATTGCCCTCACCGGTAAAGCAAATTTCCGGTTTACAGCTACCCAGAACCTGATTATTTCGGATATAGATGACCGTGATAAGGATGGTATTTCCCAGATACTGGAAAAACATGGGGTGATCAGCACCACGGAAGGCAGTTCCGCCATACGGAAAAATTCCATTGCCTGTGTTGCCTTCAATACATGTCCGCTGGCCCTGGCGGAAGCGCAGCGATACCTGCCCACACTCATTTCGAAAATAGAGCCGTTGCTAACCAAATACAACATCGCTGATGAAGAGATCAGTATCCGCATGACCGGCTGCCCTAATGGTTGCGGGACGGCCAACACTGGCAGAAATCGGATTGATTGGCACAGCATATGGAAAGTATAATCTTCACCTGGGGGGCGACAGGAACGGGCTGAGGCTGAATGTTAAGTACAGGGAAAATCTTGACGAAGAAAATATACTGGGAGAACTCGACCATTTATTGGGGATGTTTAGCCTTGAACGCGAAGCCGGTGAAACCTTCGGGGATTATGTTACGCGGAAAAAAATTATTCAGCATGTTTAGTTTCAATGATTTTTTTGAGGATAAGGTTAATGCGCTGAAACTATCCGGTGCGTACAGGAATTTTGTGGATGTCAACAAAAGTGCCGTTCATTTTCCCCATTTCCATTATCGGGATGCAAACGGTATCCAGCGCTCTGCCGTAAACTGGTGCAGCAATGATTACCTGTGCATGAGCACGCATGAGGATGTTATTGCGAAACTATCTTTTACAGCGCACAGGAGCGGGACGGGGAGCAGTGGTACCAGGAATATATCAGGTACAACAAATCATCATAGGGAACTGGAAACTGAATTATCGGCCTGGCTGGGAAAGGAAGCTGCATTATTATTTAACGGTGCATATCAGGCCAATGTTACCAGCCTTCAGACTATCGGGAGAAGCCTGCCGGAATTGGTTTTTATTTCTGATGAATCCAATCATGCATCACTTATTGAAGGAATGCGTGCTGCGGGAAACAGGAAAATAATTTTCCGTCATAATGATGTGAATCATATTGAAGATATATTTCAGTCGCTGCCTGCAGGGCAACCGAAATTACTGGTGATCGAATCCGTGTATTCCATTTCCGGCAGTGTGGCTCCGCTGAAGGAAATCCTGCTATTGTGTAAAAAATATGGTGTATTAAGCTATATAGACGAAGTGCATGCCGTGGGTCTATATGGTGATTCAGGCGGGGGTATGCTGCAACAGGAAAGGATCACTGATATGGCGGATATTATTAATGGAACCTTATCCAAGGCTATTGGCGTGTATGGCGGGTTTATTGCGGGTTCTGCAGTACTGATCGACTTCATCAGGTGCTTTGGTTCAGGTTTTATTTTTACCACATCACTGCCGCCGGCTGTATGCAGTGCAGCATTGAAAAGTATCTCCCTGATCAGGCAGTATCCGGAATGGCGGTTTGCTTTTGCCGATAATGTTAAGCTGCTGAGAAGCGCGTTGAAGCAGTATGGCATAATGTATGAAGAAAATGCATCGCACATTACGAGGATAAAAATATCCGGCGCTGCAAAATGCCGTGAAACGGCAGAGCGGTTGCTGGAAGAGCAGGGTGTATATATGCAACCCATTAACTATCCTACCGTACCGGCAGGCAGTGAATGCCTCCGCATCATTATAACATCAAGGCATCAGCCAAAACATATACAGCACCTGGCATTAAGTTTAAAGAAAGTCATGTATGGAAAAACTCAGGATAACAGGGCGCAACTCAAGGTTGTCGCTTCTGCAGATTGAAAAAGTAAAACAGGCAATCCTGCGGTTTTACCCTAACATGCAGGTTGAAGTAATCACGAAGGAAAGTCTTGGTGACCAGCTAAAGGATATTCCTTTACAGACTGTTGAAGGAACAGATTTTTTCACAAATGATTTTTTTAATTCACTGGAGAATGGTGAAGCAGATATTGCCGTGCACTCAATGAAAGATATGAGTGGGGAACACTTTTTTGGAGGTAATGAGTTTGCTGTCGTTGACCGTGATGACATTCGGGATCTTGCCATTTTCAACCCGGGCATAGAACATAAACTGGCAGCTGGGGAGGTGATCAATATTGGCACCTGTTCACCGAGAAGGGAAACCATGGCCCTGGAATTTTTGCAAAAAGCCCTACCGCAAACTGGTGATTTCAGTATATCTACCAGGGTAATCAGGGGAAATATTGAAGAAAGACTGCGGAAATTGCACCAAGGCGAGTATGATGGGATAATACTTGCCACCGCGGGTGTAAACAGATTGCTTAACAGCGGGGAAGACCAGGCTGCCGTTCGGTTATTGCTGAATGGAAAAAAACTTATGCTGCTTCCATTATTCGAGTGTGTTCCAGCTCCATGCCAGGGGGCGATTGTAGCCGAAGCTTTACCTGGAAATACATTAGCAGTGGAAGTACTTAAACGGATTGACCTGCCATTGCTAAAGGAAACCTGCAGTATGGAAAAAAGACTGGCCCTGCAATATGGAAAAGGTAGTATGCAGGAATTTGGTGTAATGAGTTTTCAGAAAGGGAAAGATATCGTTTACTATAGTGCCGGCAAGGATAGCAGGGGCCTGCGTTTTGAGCATTGGAAAGGATTACCTGAAGCTGACATTGTCACTCCGGCGAAGTTGTTTAATGCATCCGAATACATGGGCCGGTTTTACGATTATAATTATGGTAATATTTCACCTATTGCAGCTCCCATTGTTTTCGTTTCCAATTTTAAAGCCATACATACTGAGCCCTGCAAGGAATTCATAAGTACAAAAAAAGTCTGGGCATCAGGAACAAAAACCTGGATTGAGCTGGCTAAAAAAGGTATCTGGGTGGAAGGTTCAGCTGACGGATTAGGTATGGAGACTTTATTAAAACCCTGGTCGATGCCGTTGTTCAACTACAGGAAGACAGATATACATGTCCTGACCAGTAATGAAGCCAGGTCCAACTGGCAAACAAAAGGCTGGAAGGCTTCATCTTCATATTCACTGATACCCAGGAGATGCCAGGATATTGAAAGACAGGTATCTAATGCAAGTTTTTTATTCTGGACCAGTTATGGCCAGTTCTGTATGTATAAAGATGCGATTCCTGAACAGGCCGTACATGCCTGCTTACAGGGTGAAACAGCAACACTGTCTAAAGAAGCAGGGCATTTCACCGGTATTATTTCCCACTATTAAATCCTTTGCCCAATGGCAGCAGAACAACAGCATTCAATAAATAACCGGAGGATGCGTGTTAGTCCGCAAATGCGTGAACTGGCTGCACGGGTAAGCCTTTCCCATAAAGATTTTATCCAGCCATTATTTGCTGACCAGGATCTAGCATATCCCAAACCGATTGACTCATTAAAGGGTATGTCTTCAGATACGATTGAATCCATATTGCGGCAGATCGGAAGCGATCTGGAAAAAGGCATTTCAAAATTCCTGTTGTTTCCGGTGCCCTCTGTCAATAAAAAGAAAGAACTGGATTTTTCATTTGCAACTGAAGTAGTCGAAACCATCAAGTGGGAATTCGGAGATGATGTATGGCTGAGTGCTGACTGCTGCCTGTGTTCTTATACAAGCCATGGCCATTGTGGCGTTTTGTCGTCAGACGGCTCATCTGTCGATAACGCAAAATCAGTGGCTGCAATCAGCGAGTATGCATTACAGTTAGCAGAGGCAGGGGCAGATAACATTGCCCCCAGCGATATGATGGATGGAAGGATTGTGGCAATACGGTCCCTGCTTGACAAAGAGGGGCATGATGATGTATCCATTATGAGTTATTCGGCAAAATTCAGTTCGCAACTATACGGACCGTTCAGGGACATTTGTCATTCGGCGCCATCGGGCAATATCAGGAACCGGAAATCTTACCAGCTTTCCCCGCTGAACCCGGATGATGCCATTCGTTGTGCGGAGCGTGATGCCAGGGAAGGCGCTGATATACTGATGGTAAAGCCTGCAGGATGGTATACGGATATCATTGCAGGGATCAGGCCACTGGTGAAATTACCGGTTGCAGCATATCATGTCAGCGGCGAGTATGCATCCATTGAACTGATGGCAGAAAAGAACTGGATAAACCGTGAAGCGGCACATACGGAATTATGGTCTTCCTTAAAAAGGGCAGGGGCCGATATCATCATTTCCTATGCAAGCCGCAATGCTGCGCAATGGATAAAAGAAATGGAATATTAAAAGCATGTCATCGGTTACCTCCATACAAAAAAATACGCTCTACCCGGTTTTCCTCAAGCTGGAACAGATGCACCTTTTGCTGGTAGGGGCGGGTAATGTAGGGCTGGAGAAACTGCAGTCCATCCTGCTCAACAGTCCGGCTTCCAGGGTCACCATTGTGGCTCCTTTCGTGCGCCCTGAAGTAAGGGACTTTGTGTCTGCATATGAAAAATGTGTCATCATAGAGAAACCATTTGAAGAAACTGATCTTGAAGGAAAGGACCTCGTTGTAGTGGCCACCGATGACAAGCAACTGAATGAAGTGATCCGGGACCTTGCACATGCGCGGAAGATATGGGTGAACGTTGCTGATACACCGGCTTTATGCGATTTTTACCTGGGCAGTATTGTGCAGAAGGGGAACCTGAAAATCGCTATTTCCACGAATGGTAAATCTCCCACCACCGCAAAACGGATAAAGGAATTGCTCAATAATCACCTGCCCGAGCAGATTGATGATTCGATTGAGAACCTGTATGCGATCCGGAAGCAATTGAACGGAAGTTTTGAAGACAAGGTCAATAAGCTGAATGAAATTACGAGTGTATTGGTGGAAAAGCCAAAGCGTGAAGACAAATGGAAAAGGGTCGCGACATATTCATTGAGCATTTTCATGGTGATGTTGCTGGGTCATTTTATATTTTCCTATGTGCCGCTTAAGGAAATGGCTGATGGTACTGTTGCCTGGTATAAAACCCTGGATCCGAACTTTCACTGGATGGTACTGGCCGGCTTCCTCGCGCAGATTGTGGATGGAGCGCTTGGTATGGGATATGGAGTAACCAGTGCGACCATTTTATTATCGATCGGCGTAAACCTTGCTTCTATCAGCGGAAGCATTCATACTGCGGAAATGTTTGCAAGCGGTGCTTCCGGTTACAGCCACTATAAATTCGGAAATGTCAATAAAAGATTGTTTAAGGCCTTGCTGATTCCTGGTGTGCTGGGCGCTATCGGGGGCGCCATCCTGTTAACAAAGCTCGGGAATTCCCATGCGGAATACCTTCGTCCGATCATGGCCGTATACACGATGTTCCTGGGTATCCGGATTTTTATCAATGCATTCCGGAAAAACAGGACACAGAAAAAATTCAAACACTATGGCTGGCTTGCCGGTGCGGGAGGTTTCCTGGATTCTTTCGGTGGTGGTGGCTGGGGCCCCATTGTAACCACAACGCTGATCACTAAAGGCCGAAGCCCGAAATATGTGATCGGCTCCGTTAGCCTGACTGAATTCTTCGTAACCCTGGCCAGTGCATTCACTTTTTTTACCATGCTCGGTGTAAGTCACTGGCAGACCATACTTGCCCTCATCCTGGGTGGATTTATTGCAGCCCCGCTTTCCGCAAAGCTGGCAGGCAGACTACCGCGTAAAGCATCATTTATACTACTCGGCATACTGGTCATGATTTGGAGCCTGCGGATCCTGATCAAGTTTATTTCATAAAATGTACTTTTAGGAAATCATAGGGTTTTAATAAAATCATTTCCAGCAATTGATGAAGAAAGAATTTCTGCTGCTTGTTTTTAGCATTTTCATGTATTCATCATATGCACAGGTTTCGAAAAATACAACATCATTAAGCCAGGTCTGGGCGGGTTATTTCAATCAGTCCAGGGTCAGTAAGAAACTGGGCTTCTGGCTGGATGTGCAGGTCAGGACAAAGGACAACATGGTCGATAGTCTTGTTACCCTTGTTTTCCGTCCGGGACTAACCTATTATTTTACCGATAATACAAGGTTAACGGCAGGCTATGCATATATGAATCATTTTCCGGCAGATCATCCCGGAAATATTTCCCAGCCTGAACACAGGTTCTGGCAGCAGTTTCAATGGACAAACAGTTATATAAAAACCCGCCTGACACAAAGGATAAGGCTGGAAGAAAGATTCAGAAGGAAATTCATCTCTCCCGAGCAGCTTGCGGATGATTATTTTTTTAATTACAGGATTCGATACAACCTTGGATTGCAGGTGCCTATAAAAGGCAATGCATACAAAAAAGGCTCTTTGTCATTATTGATGAGCGAAGAGATCATGGTCAATTTTGGAAAACAGGTGGTATATAATTATTTCGACCAGAACAGGTTGCTGATCGGCCTGAACTATAATATCGATGATAACAATACCATCCTGCTGGGATATATGAACCAGTTCCAGCAACTGGTCACGGGTAATGATTACCTGGTGATGCATGTGTTGAGGATCGTATATACACAAAGCCTCGATTTCCGAAAGGATCATTAAGGAACACCCCCCCGCTTAAAGTCATCCAAAAAAAAGAAGAAAAAATTTCCTGAATTAGAAAATGTTTTTCTATTTTTATAAAGTCTACCAAAAAGGTAGACTAATAAAATGCACCAAATAGACAGTTATGAGGAAGAATGGTATTCAATATACTATGGCCAGCAGAAGGGCATTATTGCTCAGTTCATTGTTATTATTTTCAATATTGTTATCAGCCCAGGAGAGCCTGATCCAGATATCCGGTCAGGTAATTGATGCCGGGACAAAAAATCCTATTTCGGAGGTCAGTGTGCAACTGAAAGGTTCAGTGACCGGAACAACTACCAGTAATGATGGAAGCTTCCAATTACGTACGCGGACTAAACTTCCCTTTACCTTGCAGTTTTCTTATGTTGGTTTCCAGACCCAGGAGTTTGAAGTAAAGACACTGGGCTCAGACCTGCAGATAGCCCTGGTTACTCAGGCCGTGTTAGGAAATGAAGTGGTGGTAACTGCATCCAGGGTTCCTGAACGAATATTACAATCCCCTGTCGCCATTGAGAAACTGGATATCAGGGCCATTAAGGAAACACCCGCACCAAGTTTTTATGATGCACTGGAAAACGTAAAAGGCGTGCAGATGACTACTTCCAGCCTTACTTTTAAAGTTCCCAATACAAGGGGGTTTAATATTCCGAACAATTTTCGCTTCATGCAACTCGTGGATGGTGTGGACATGCAGGCGGCAACACTCGGTGTGCCGCTGGGAAATGCCATCGGCCCCACCGAACTGGATATTGCCAGCGTGGAAATTACGCCTGGGGCTGCATCCGCGCTGTATGGCATGAATGCCATTAATGGTATGGCAAACCTGCTTACCAAGAGCCCGTTTAGTCACCAGGGGTTAAGTATATACCAGAAGGTTGGCCTGAACCATGTTGACGGAACAGACAGGGACCCCGGAATACTAACTGAAACGGCTATTCGATACGCTTACGCATACAAGGATAAATTCGCTTTCAAAGTGAATTTCAGTTATATGCAGGGCACAGACTGGGTATCCAATACAAAGACAGACCAGAATTCGAATAACCTGAATACAGCAAACCCGGCTTATCCTGAACTGAACGGTGCCAATAATCCTGCATTTGATGCATGGAACCGGTACGGCGACGAAAATAATAATGCCGTCACCATTAACGGTGTGAATTATAATGGAGGCAACAAAACCTTTATCCTTCGAAGGACCGGTTATTGGGAGAAAGACCTGGTAAATCCCCAAGTGGATAACCTGAAATTTGATGCGGCAATTCATTATAAGCTCAATGAAAATGCCGAACTCAGTTATTCATACAGGGTTGGGAAAATGGATGGTGTATTTCAACGTGGCAATAAAATTCAGCTGGATAATGTAGTAGTTCAAAATCACAAACTTGAACTTAAGGGGCATAATTATTTTATCAGGGCATACACGTCGATCGAGAATACGGGTGATTCTTATAACCTCAAACCATTGTCAGATAATCTCCAGCTTACACAGTCGTCGAACAGTGCCTGGGGTACAAAATTTAAATCTGCCCTGCAATCGCAGTTAAATGCCGGGCAAGACCTGGAAACCGCGATGAAGTATGCCAGGACTGTAGCCGACCAGGGTAGGGTGGAGGCTGGAACAGAAGCTTTTGAACAACTTAAGGATACGATCATAAAAATCAATAACTGGGATCACAAAAATGCCGGTGTTGCCGGTGCACCTGCCACGGGTGGTGCCTGGCTGCTGCAGAAAAGCAGGCTGTACCAGGTAGAAGGGCAATGGGATCTGTCGGAGAAGGTTAAACTGTTCGACCTGCTTGCAGGCGCAGATTTCAGGCTGTATGAAGTCATCCCCGATGGTAACAATTTTGTTGATTTTTCCAGGCCCGTTAATGAAAGAAATATTCCTGATAAAGACGGCAGTTTCGGAAGCAATGTAACATATAGTAAGGTGGGTGGTTTTGTGCAGGTGACAAAGAAAATATTTAAGGATAAATTGAAACTTTTTGGTTCGATAAGATTCGATTATAATCCTGAGTTCAATCCCATCTGGAACCCGAGGGTGTCGGCAGTATACGAAGTAGCCAAAAATAATTTCCTTCGGTTAACATACCAGAACGGATATCGGTTCCCCGCTCTTTTTGAAGCGCTTTCCTTTGTCAATAATGGTAATGTGAGAAGGGTTGGCGGCCTTGAATACATTAACGAAGGGCTGGGTTATCTCGAGAACTCCTATACCCTGGCCTCGGTCAATAATTTCAATGCAGCGGTAAACAAGGATGTAACTGCAGGAATGACACAAAATGCTGCGGCGCTGAAAAATAAAGAAATCCTTGCTATCACAAACCTTAATCCAACCACGCCGGAAAAAATCAATTCACTGGAATTCGGATATAAGAGTGTTTTACTCGATAATAAACTGGTGATTGATTTCGATGCCTATTCCAACAATTACAGTGGTTTTTTAGGGCAGGTTGAAGTTTCGGTACCAAGTTCAGGTGCAGTAGGTACTGATGCAGCTACTGTTGATATGCTGGCTTCAAACCGCTCGAAGCAAACGCGATACAGGGTATTTACCAATGCAAAGAATACTTACCATAATTATGGGTCGTCACTGGGAGTAACCTATAATTTTTTCAGGAAATTCACCATATCAGGGAATATCAATTATAATAATATCTCCGTCAATAAAACACCTGATGTATTCATAACGGCCTTTAATACCCCAAAATGGGTAACCAACCTGTCTTTTGCCAATCGTGAAGTGGTTAAGAATGTTGGATTTAATATCGTATGGAGATGGCAGGATGCCTTTGTATGGGAAAGCCCGCTGGCTAATGGCGGCATACCAGCTTACCAGGTGGTTGATGCACAGGTGACCTATCGTGTTCCAAAAGCCAAAGCAACAATAAAAGTAGGCGCATCCAATATTTTCAATAATCGATATATTCAATATGCGGCGGGACCAACGATCGGCGGATTGTATTATGCTGCATTTACTTTTGACGGATTGTTGAATAAATAAACAATAAGGCAGGCGTATCTTTACCGCTTTATGGAAACTGTATGAGAAAATTTATTCTGGTCTTAATAGTATCTATTTCGGTGCAGTCTGCCTATGCTCAAACGACCAAACAGAAGGAAGTATTTGAACAGGTATGGCTGGGTTATTTCAACCAGACCAGGTTAAGTGACAAGTGGGGATTCTGGTTTGACGGCCAGCTTCGGACAAAGGATAATTTTTTTGACAGCCTGTCGGTGGCCATATTCCGTCCGGGCCTGACGTACTATATGAGCGATAATGTCAAGTTAACACTGGGGTATGCATACATTAATCATTTTCCTGGTGATAATCACCCGGATATTTCGCAACCTGAACACCGCATATGGCAGCAGGTGCAGTGGAATACAAACTACTCACGGATAAGGTTAATGCAATACCTGAGGCTGGAAGAAAGATACCGGCGGAAAATCAAGGATGCCGATGAACTGGCCGAAGGTTATGATTTCAATTTCAGGTTCCGGTATAATATTTTATTCCAGGTTCCCCTGAATAAAAAAATGTATGATAAAGGGGGGTTGAGCTTTGTTGTAAACGACGAGTTACATATCAATTTCGGGGACCAGATCGTATACAATTATTTTGACCAGAACAGGTTCTTTGCCGGATTTAATTATTTTTTCAGCAAGAATAGCAACCTGCAGTTTGGTTACCTGAATGTTTTCCAGCAACTGTCCTCCGGTAATAAGTATAAGGTGATAAATGCAGCCCGGGTTTTCTTTTTCCAGAACATTGATATTAGAAAGAAACAACAGGCCCGATGACCAAGAACAATTACTTATCTGTATCCGCCATATCATGAATGGCGAATTGTCATTTCTCCTGGGTTCCCTGATTTGGATAGCTGTATTTCCATTTCCTAATTTCCATTTGCACATTTTCGTATTTGCACATTTGCACATTACAAATAGTATATTTGTCCCATGGCATTATTACAGGCAGAGCTTACAAATCCGGATTATGGTTTAACCATTACCGATGCGAAAGGGCATACGATGAAAATTGATATTCCGGCCGACCAGGGTGGCCATGGCGACGGGTTTCGTCCCATGCAAACCATGTTATCCGCCCTTTGTGGCTGCAGTGCCGTAGACGTAATTAGCATTTTGAAAAAACAACGCCAACCGCTTGAAGGACTTCTCATCAAAGTTGACGGTGAACGCCAGCATGGTGTTGAACCTTCATTATGGGAGAAGGTCCATCTTCTCTTTGAATTAAGAGGGGATATTGATCCCGGCAAGGCTTCCCGGGCAGTGGAACTTTCCATTGGCAAATATTGCTCAGTGGCTGAAACACTCAGGCGGGCTGGTGCCAGCATAACCTGGGAAGTAATGGTAAATGAAACCATCGTAACCTGATCATATGGAACAACACCGGGAGACCAGGGCGATCAGGCTGCAGACAGAAAAGACTGGTGAAAAAGAACATTCGACACCTTTGTTCCTGACCAGCAGTTTCACATATGATTCTGCAGAAGATATGGCCGCAGCATTTGCTGATGATTCACTGGATGTAAATATTTACTCCAGGTTTTCCAACCCCACCACGGATGAATTTATCAGCAAGATGGCAGCTCTCGAAGGTGCTGAAGATGGTGTTGCCACAGCAACAGGAATGGCGGCAGTGTTTGGTACATTCATGACTTTTTTATCCCAGGGTGATCATATTGTATCTGCTTCAGCAGTATTTGGATCTACGCATACCATCATCACTAAATATCTTCCCAAATGGGGCATCAGTTATTCGTATTTCGATATGAACCGCCCGGAAGACATTGCTTCATTGATCCGGCCGGAAACAAAGATGCTCTATGTGGAAACGCCAAGCAATCCCGGTCTCGATATTATTGATATAGAATTTTTATCGGTCTTATGTAAAAAACATAATATCCTCCTGGTGGTAGATAATTGCTTTGCCACTCCGGCGGTTCAGCAGCCCATATCCTTCGGGGCCGACCTGGTGATACATTCTGCTACAAAATTCATTGACGGGCAGGGTCGCGTATTGGGAGGAGTTGTGGTGGGCAGAAAGGAACTTATTCAACCGCTGTACCTGTTTATCCGTAATACCGGTCCGTCCATGAGCCCTTTCAATGCTTGGGTGCTTTCCAAGAGCCTTGAGACCCTGTTCATCCGGATGGACAGGCACGCGTCTTCAGCCCTGAAAATAGCAGAAGCGCTTACAGGGCACCCTGCATTGCTGAAAGTCAAATACCCCTTTCTGACTTCCCATCCCCAATATGATATAGCCCGTAAAATGATGAGCAATGGCGGGGGTATTGTCAGTTTTGAGTTGAAAGGAGGGATAGACAGTGGCCGCAAATTCCTGAACGCCCTGAAAATGCTGTCCATGACCAATAACCTGGGAGACAGCAGGAGTATCGCCTCCCATCCTGCCAGTACCACACATTCCAAACTCACCCCGGAAGAAAGGGCAGGAGTCGGGATAACTCCCGGACTCGTCAGGATCTCCATCGGGCTTGAACATCCTGATGATATCCTGAACGATATTCTACAGGCCCTGGCCTCAATTTGAACAAAATCCTGCCTGTTATGACTAAAATTAGTTTTTAGTCGATTTAATTGTCATTTATTTGCTTAAAACCAATAAAGGGCATATTATGAGCAAACCGGTAGATCAGATTTTCAATGAGGAAATCAAAAAAATCCCTGATTTTACATTCAGCAGTAAAGTAGCCAATGTTTTTGATGACATGGTAACCCGGTCAGTGCCCTTTTACCCGGAAATGCAGCGTATGATTGGTGAAATCGCAGCAGACCATTTCCAGGAAGGTTCTGTGATTTATGACCTGGGATGTTCCACAGGGGCCACCCTGCTCCATATGGATAAAACTGTTCCCCAGAATATCCCCTTTATTGGAATAGATGATTCCCGCGATATGCTGGAAAAATGCAGGAACAAGATGGAGGATTTTAAGGTTAGCAGGCAGGTAACGCTCGAATACGGAGACCTGAATGCCGGCATCACAGTCCAGAATGCTTCCATCGTTGTACTTTGCCTTACCCTTCAGTTTGTGAGGCCGATTAACCGGGAAAAACTGATTCGCAGCTTATTTGAAGGCTTAAGGCCGGATGGCATCCTGATTATCATTGAAAAAATACTGGCAGAAGACAGTTCTTTCAATCGTGATTTCATTAAATATTACTACGACTACAAGCGGAGGAACCAGTATAGTGAAATGGAGATTTCCCAGAAACGAGAGGCACTCGAAAATGTACTGATACCTTATAAATTAAGTGAGAACATTACGCTGCTTAAGGAATCAGGCTTTAAACAAACAGAAGTGTTTTTTAAATGGTATAATTTCTCCGGCTTCATCGCAAAAAAATAAGGCATGATCGATATCGGTAATTTTTTCTTCCGCTACAGGAACTGGCTGTTCATTATTCTTTACCTGTTGTTGTTTATTCCTTCACCACCGCTATTCAGGCCCGAACATTTTGGTGATAACTATTGGTTATGGCCGCTGGTGCTTGGACTGGTGATCACTATAGGCGGGCAAATCATCCGTGGTGCAACCATCGGGCTGGCGTATATTATCAGGGGCGGAAAGGATAAAAAAGTGTACGCCGAAGAACTCGTCACTTCAGGTATTTTTAATCATTGCCGTAACCCGCTGTATGTGGGAAATATTTTAATGTTGCTGGGTGTTGGCAGTCCTATCGAATTCGCTGATTTATATTGCCGTGGTAATGCCGTTATTTCTTTTCATTTACCAGGCCATCGTACTTGCAGAAGAAAACTTCCTGCGAAATAAATTTGGAAAAAGCTTCGATGACTATTGCGCAAAAGTGAACCGCTGGATTCCTTCATTGAACTGGCATTGGTAAAACATTCAGTGGAATGAATTTTAACTGGAAAAGATGGATTTTAAAAGAGTATAATACCCAGTTTGTCTGGATGGCAGGTATAGTCCTCATCATTCTTTTTCGGTATCCCCAGCTTACCGGTAACTCAGTTCCTACCCGAAATATGTGGCTGGTCATCCTGATTCCCGTCCTGGGAATATATTATGGAACGGTCAGGTACCTCAAAAAATCAGGGAAAGTCACTGAATAAGGCTGTTTTAATACATTTGAAAATCCAATTTGGGAGAATAAATCCTGTAGTGTATTTTTGCATCCCCGTAAAAAGGGAAAGCTGCCCGATAGTATAATGGTAGTACGACAGATTTTGGTTCTGTTTGTCTTGGTTCGAATCCAGGTCGGGCAACGTAAAAGGCGATACATTAGAGTATCGCCTTTTTTAATTAGCCCCCAAAAGGATTTATCTAGTCCACCCGCTGATTCAGGTCATCAATGCCTGATTTCCTGTTCCTGCTGGCTTTTACCTGTTTATTACCGAACCGCCAGTTAAAATTGGCTTTCAACTGCCGGCTTTCGTATTGCCCGGAAGCAAAAATGTATAATCCGCCGAATTCACTTACACCCGTCCAGGGCATGGTGAAAAATATATCAGTGACACTGACCCTTAAAGTGGCATTATCCTTCCAGAATTTTTTCTGGACACCCAGGTCAATGTTCCATATGGCGCTAGTCTCGTAAGTGCCACCCCAGATGGATGGAGAATTATAAAAGCCACTGAGTTCTGTTGTCCAGCCTTTTCCCAGTTTAAACGTCTGTTGCATGTAAATACTGAATACGGTTGCATTCAGGTCAATTTCCTTCTGATCTTCAAAAACGGCATTGTATTGCGTGTTGTAAAGATTGCCATTGGCATAAACGCTCCACCATTTGGTGAAGTTAAATGGAAAGTTTACACTTAGGCTGATAATGTCCTGCTCTGCAAGATTTCTTTGCTGTATATAGCTTTTGTTTCCACTGATAGTATCGGTAACCTGGGCGAATACATCGGTAATGTGGCTGTAAGACAGGGTCGTGGTCAGTTTGTTTTTGAAAGTATGCCGAAGTTCCACAATATTGGTGTATTGGGGGAGCAGGAAGGGATTTCCCTTCCGGTATGTAAGTTCATCCAATTGATATTCAAATGGATTGAGATCCTGGTACCTTGGCCTGTCTATGCGACGGCTGTAACTCAGTCCCAGGGTATGATCTTTATGTGCCTGCCAGGTGAGTCCCGCATTGGGAAAAAAATCCAGGTAACTTCTTTTGACAAGTTTATCGTCAATATCTACTGATGCAGTTAATTCTCCCTTGCTTTGAGTCTGTTCCATCCTCAGGCCTGCCTGCAGGCTCATTTTTTTCCACTGAAGCCTGTATTGCCCGTATAATGCGTTAATCCATTCCGTATATTCAAACTGGTTGCTGCGGTTAGGATTTAATACAGGAACACCATCAGGATCATTTTCATAAAACGAAAAATTATTATCCGTTTTAACCAGGGATGTTTTGAAGCCTGTTGTTATTTTCCCTTTTCCGAGCTTCTGTTCATAATCAGCTTTAAGGCTGTACAAATCAATATCTGTTGGCGTGGTGGAACTGAATGTATAGGTTGAAATAATGGAACTGGTATCTGAAGTGACGTAAACATTGGGTGTTTGATTTTCAGACCTGAGCCTGTAACGGCCCAAATCCCCGTCAATGTTCAACTCCCTGCCCGAGGTATCTGCATAACGATAATTAATATTCGCCGTGAAATTTTTCCTTTTTGACTCGGATTCACTGTTGGCCACCAGTATGCGGTCCACTTCCTTGATGTTCGAGGCACTGATCGGGGTTGTACTGAAAGAATTCCAGTTATTATGCCCGATATTTCCATTGAGTACAAATCCGATGGTGCTTTTTTTATCCAGGTACCAGTCGGCACCCATTTTTAAATTCTGCCCGCGACTGTGAAATTTGCTGTTCGACTGTTGGTCATACGTCGTGTCATTTTGTACCCGGTACAGGTCAAATTCATTTGCATTCAGGTTATTGTAAGCGCTGTAATTGGAAAATAAGTTGACCTTTTTGTTCCTGTAATTCAGGGAACCGCCACCATTATATTTTGAATAGATGCCTATGCCATATCCTCCTGAAATATTACCATTGACGCCATAGTTTTTATTTTTCTTCAACCGGATATTGATGATGCCTGCATTTCCTTCTGCGTCATATTTGGCGGAAGGATTCGTAATGATCTCAATGGCTTCGATATCATTGCTGTTCATGCCCCGCAGGTAGGCTGCAAGATCTGTTCCCGCAAGCGGACTTGGTTTCCCGTCAATATATATCCTGACTCCATTTTTTCCGCTGAGTTGTATATTATCATCCTTGTCTACAATCACTCCGGGGGATTTCTGCAACAATTCCAATGCCGTACTGCCTGTTGCATTAATGCTTGCTTCAACGTTAAAGACCAGCTTATCCGGTTTCACTTCGATGATCGGTTTTTTAACGGTCACCACTACCGCATCCATGGATTTCGGGGCTGTAGTCAGTTGTATTCCTGAAAGGTCTTTTTGCTTTTCCGGGTTAATCCATTTACCCGTATATCCGGAAGCCGTGACTTGCAGCAGCATGCGAATGGAATCGGAAACAATTATCTCGAAGGATCCATCGCTTGATGATAATGCAGTCCTTAATAATGCGGAGTCTTTTGCGCGATGCAAAGTAATGGTGGCTTTTGAAATGGGTTCGCCATTTTCCGATTTGATCCTTCCCTGGAAGGTTTGGGACAGGCATGCAAGGCTGATGGTTAGACACCCCGCTGCAAGGAGCAACTTTTTCATTAATGAGGGATTGAAAAATGAAGCTACCCTGATTGCAGATGTTGCGCAATGCTTATGTAGATAAACAGTTACAGGTTTATACAAACGGCAATGTACGCGGCAGCTGAAAAAATTTGTGCCGGTTATAGAAGTTAATGACCGTTTATCGTAAGGATGTTGACATGCAAATCAGTTCCCGGCCAATCCGTTTTCCCTTTCCTTCAATTGCCTGATCTTGTCCAGCGCACCTGCTACAACATCACACATCACGGTGTATAATGCACCGGGATGGTGATTGGCATAAATGTATTCCAGGGCCTGATCCTCATTAGGAATGATGATGGTGGAAATGTCGGGATTTACTTTCCGTATTCCCTGTTCCAGCAATCCGATAATTTCTTCGGATGTGCGACCACGTAAGTTCTTGTCGCAGCGGATGATCAGTTCATCAAAATATTGTGCGGAAATTTCCCCCAGCTCCATAATGTCTTCATCACGCCGGTCCCCTGTACCACTGATCACGCCAATCTTTTTGGTGTAATCAAGTTTGGAAACAAAATCACCCAGCAATTTCAGGCCATGGGGATTATGTGCGAAGTCGGCCAGGAACGTGAAGTTTTTGAAAGGGAAAAAATTCAACCTTCCCGGGGTCAGGTGGGAAGAGGGGACAAAAGATAACAATGCTGAGCGTATATCTTCTATGGTAATGTCCCTGTACAGGTAAGTGGCCATCACGGCAGGAAGGCAATTGTTGACGTTATGCAGCGCTTTCCCTTCGAAGGTGAGCGGGATGTCCTTAACCGGTAACACCCTGACTTTCCAGTTTCCTTTCAGCAGGGTTACATAACCATTTTCAAACACGGTGGCCAGTCCGCCTTTATTACAATGAGCAACGATCCGCGGATTATGTTCATCCATGGAAAAAAGTGCAACATTACAATCAAGCCCTTCTTTCATCGCGTAAACAAGGTCATCATCAGCATTCAGGATGGCATATCCGTGAGGATATACTGTTTCCGGTACAACGGCTTTTACTTTGGCCATTTGTTCAACCGTATTGATGCCTCCCAGGCCTATATGATCGGCGGCAACATTGGTTACCACGGCAACATCACAATGATGGAAACCAAGGCCTGATTTCAATATGCCTCCCCTGGCACATTCCAGGATGGCGAAATCCACGGTAGGATCTTTCAGTACAAACTGTGCTGATATCGGCCCGGTACAGTCGCCCTTCATCATCAGCTGGTTCTGGATATACACACCGTCGGAGGTGGTGTAGCCTACTTTCTTTCCTGCACTCTTGGCGATATGTGCCGTGAGCCTGGTGGTTGTGGTCTTGCCGTTGGTGCCGGTGATGGCGATGATGGGAATTCTTCCGTTGGACCCTTTGGGGAACAGCATGTCTATCACGGGTTCGGCAGCATTTCTTGCCAGTCCCACAGCCGGCTCAATATGCATCCGGAATCCGGGTGCGGCATTGACTTCCAGTATGACGCCGCCATTTTCGTTTATAGGTGATCGTAAGTCTGGCCCCATGATGTCAATCCCGCATATATCGAGTCCGATGATTTTTGCGATCCTTTCAAACATGAAAACATTGGCCGGATGAACTTCATCCGTTACGTCTTCGGAAGTTCCGCCGGTAGAGAGATTGGCGGTGGGTTTAAGCAGAACGAGTTCATCTTTTTGCGGAACGGTTTCCAGGGTGTAGCCCAGGTCATTCAGCATTTTCCAGGTAAAATCGTCAATCGTTATCTGTGTCAGCACCTTTTCATGCCCGAATCCGCGCCGCGGGTCTTTATTGGTTTCTTCGATCAGCCACTGGATATTATGAATGCCATCACCTTTCACGGAAGCCGGTGTTCTCAGTGCTGCACAGATGAATTTAAAATTCACTACCAGCGCCCTGAAATCATAGCCCGTGATAAATCGTTCCACGATGACATTTCTTCCGTAAAACTTTGCCGCATCAAAGGCTTTCATCGCCTGCTCATCCGTGGTGATATTGGTGGTATTGCCTTTGCCATGATTGCCGTCTATGGGTTTGATCACCAGCGGATAACCATATTTACTGATGGCCTCCCTCAGCCCTTCAACGGATCTTACTACAGTGCCCCTGGGAACCGGTATTTCAGCATTTTCCAGCAGCATTTTCGTTTCTTCCTTATCGCAGGCAATATCTACAGCGATATTTGATGTGGTTGAGGCAATGGTGGCGCGTATTCTTTTCTGGTGCACGCCATAACCCAGTTGAACGAGGGATTGTTTGTTAAGCCGGATAAAGGGGATTCCTTTTTTAGCGGCCTCTTCCACGATACACCCTGTAGAGGGCCCGAGGCGGGTATCTTCCCTGATCTCACGGAGTTTCTGGATATCCTCTTCGATATGGTAAGGGATTCCGTCGGCAAGGGCCTGTGTTATTCTTACTGCAGCCTTTGCCGCATATAGTCCGGCATCTTCCTCCATATAATTAAATACTACATAGTATTCCCCGTCCTTATTACCTGTGCTCCTCGTTCTTCCGAAACCGCAATCCATACCAGCCAGGGTCTGCAATTCAAGCGCCATATGTTCTATGACATGGCCCATCCAGGTGCCTTCTTCCACACGTTCAAAAAATCCGCCTGGTTTACCCACGCTGCAACGGTGCCCATACATGGAAGGAATCAATTGCTTCAGCCTGTCCAGGAATCCCGGGATGCTGTTGGTGGGCTTCTGTTCCATTTCCTCCAGGTCCAGTTTCATCTGGATCAGTTTGGGGCGTCGTACACTCCAGTAATTGGGCCCCCTTAGTATTTTTATTTCGTCAATTCTCATGATGTGATTTTAGCAGCTATTCTTAGATTCCAAATTAAATGAAAAATAGGATAAACAATTGATTAAGGTCATTTCCGTTAATTTTGTGTAACAACCCATTAAAAGTCAATGATACCTAAAGGAAAACTGATTGCCATTGGTGGAGCAGAAGACAAAGGAACAGATCCGGAGACCGGTGGCGTCCACCGCAATAACCTCAATTTCTTTGAACTCGGGATCCTGAAACGAATTGTTGAGGAATCAGGCGGTCCTGATGGCCGCATCGAGATCATCACCACAGCTTCCATGATCCCTTACGAAGTCGGCAATAATTACCTGGACGCTTTTGGAAAAACAGGCAGTACCAATATTGGCCTGATGCATATCCGGAACCGCGAGGATGCCCTTGATCCGGCCTACCTGGAAAGGATCAGGCAGGCTGACGCAGTGCTCTTCAGCGGAGGAAACCAGATGAGGTTAAGCACCATATTTGGGGGGACCGACATACTGAAATGCGTACACGAAAAGTACCGCAATGATCATTTCCTGGTGGCCGGGACAAGCGCCGGGGCCATGGCCATGAGCAAGACCATGATCTATGAGGGCAATGCCACCAGGGCGCATTTCAAGGGGGAAGTAAAAATCACCACCGGGCTGGGTTTTATGGACAACGTGATCTTTGATTCACATTTCGAGAAAAGGGGACGTTTCAACCGGCTGGCACAGGCTGTATCCTCCAACCCATCCTGCATCGGGATTGGCCTGGGGGAAGATACGGGCATGCTGGTCAGTAAGGGAAATTATATGGAAGCCATTGGTTCGGGGCTGGTGATCATCATCGACGGGCACCAGATCAGGCATACCAATATTGCGGATATACCCGAAGGAAATCCCATCAGCATTGAAAATCTCATTGTTCATTTCTGCGAGCATGGTAATGGCTTCAGCCTCAATGAAAGATCATTTCATATGAAGATGGGTGAAGAAAAAATGATAAAAGCATAATATATTTTATATATATTGAAGGACTAAAACGATTGCATGCGCAAATCAAGCGTCTCCTTCTGGCTGCCAATTTCCATATTACTAATCCTCATGTCTGCATCGAGTGTCAATCAAAAAAAGAGACAGGGTCGTTTTCTTCGGTGACTCCATCACCGAAGCCGGTGTTAAACCGGGAGGATATATCGATGTCATGAATGGTATGCTCAGAGCCCAGAAACTGGAGAACAATTATGAACTGATAGGATCAGGTATTGGCGGCAATAAAATATATGATCTTTACCTGCGTATGGAGAGTGATGTGCTCGCGAAGAAACCCAATATCGTGGTGATATATGTTGGCGTAAACGATGTATGGCATAAGCAATCGAAGGGAACCGGCACTGATGCCGACAAGTTTGAAAAGTTCTATGATGCCATCATCGCAAAATTCAAAAAAGAAAATATCAGCGTTGTTCTATGCACGCCGGCTGCCATCGGAGAGAAGACAGATTATTCCAACGAACTGGATGGTGACCTGAATAACTTTTCCAATATTATCCGTTCCCTTGCCAAAAAGAACGGCCTTCCCCTGGTTGATTTGCGTAAAACCTTCCTGGAGTATAACCTTCGCAATAACCCCGGCAATAAAGAACAGGGTATTCTTACCACAGACCGTGTACACCTGAATGAAGCCGGCAATAAGCTGGTGGCGGAAGAAATGATCAGGGTGGTTCGCACAATGTGAAAATGTGCAGGTGTGCAGATGTGAAAATGGAATGAGGAAATGTAGTTGTTGATGTTTTAATATGTAAATACTTTGTTGAGGGCAAGTTTTTCACGGCCCCCCCATAAATAGTATTAATAGTAAAGCATCACAGATAATCAGACAAAAAAGATAAATTATGGGATTATTTTCGGCAATACTTGGAAATGCAGGAGCAGTTAGTAATGACGAGCTGACAAAAAAATATGGACAATTGCTAATTGAAACCGAAGGAATTGAATTAGGATTTAAACTAATAAGAGATACCTTTATTTTCACGAACAAGAGACTTATACTTGTTGATGTTCAGGGACTAACTGGTAGCAAGATTGAGTACAAGTCAGTGACGTATAAAAGTATTTCCAGATTTAGCATAGAAACAGCAGGTACGTTTGACTTAGATGCTGAATTAAAAATATGGGTGTCAAGTGAAACACAGCCGAGTATAAAAAAGCAGTTCAATAAATCTGTTAATGTGTACGATGTTCAAAAGATATTAGCTCACTACGTTTTAGAATAACAAGAAAGAGCTTTGAATTCTTTATTATTTTATCGAAAGTTATTCAAACAAGAAACCTGCCTGCAACATATAGACTTGCCACCTTTCGGGCCATAGGAAATGACGCGTTCCGGTAACCCGATATATACTATGGAAATCTCAATAATTATCAGGAAGCCTCTATTTGCCGCACACTTGACAACTTACTAAATCCTAAAGTTTACATAAAATTTACTTAGTTATATATCAGGATTATAACTGTGTTATTTTGCGACCCTTTACACTCACATAATTAATTTAATGGGAAAATATTACTTTACCCTGATTGCATCAATTAGCATATTTTTTCTCTCTTGCTCACAAGCAGATAAAAAAACACCAGCTCCGGAAGCTGCAAATAATAATTGGACAGTATATTCAAAAGCTGTTCAGGATTCATTTGTTATTTCAGTTCAACTGCCAGAAGAATATAACAATGATGTAAAGGTAAACTACCCGACCGTTTACATGCTTGACGCTAATTTTCACTATCCCATCTTAGCCTCAGCAGTAAAGCAATATGAAAAGGCAGGAATGTTGCCGCCAATGATACTCGTTGGAATAGGCTATAAATCCTTTCAATTAATGGATTCCTTGAGAAACAGAGATTATTTATATCCAGCCGCATTACCATCAGACGAAATAAATGCAGTTGGCGGCGGACAAAAATTTAATGACTTTATTTCCAATCAGCTAATCCCTTACATTGATTCAAATTACAAAACCAACAAGACAAATCGTTCTTTATTAGGGCATTCATTTGGGGGCTATTTTACTTTGTATGCTCTGCTTAATCAAGCAGAAAATAATAAAAAAGTATTTGCAAACTTTGCTGCTGCAAGCCCGTCACTTTGGTACAGTAAATTTTATTTAAACCAATTGCCAGACAAGTTGAAAAGCAGAAAAACTACCGACACTTTAAACGTTTTTGCAACTGTAGGCGGTTTAGAGAATACAGAATGGGACATTACTCCGGGAATGAAATTGTCTGAAAACATTGTGAATGCAAAACTAAAAGCAGTTATATTCCAACATAAAGTGTATAGCAATTTGGGGCATATGGATGTTTCCGCCATCACATTTATACAAGCATTACAGACGTTTTATAATAAGGAACAGTAAAAGTTTAAAATAAACGGCAATGGGAAAAAGCAAAACTGAGATCAAATCAAATGGACCCATGCAAAGCCCTTTTGCCCAGACTTACTTCCACGGTACAAAGGCTGACCTGAAGATTGGAGACTTTATTGAAGTTGGCCTTAACTCTAACTATGGACAAAGAAAAAATGCGAAATATATCTACCTCACGGCAACCCTGGATGCCGCTATCTGGGGTGCTGAACTTGCCTTAGGGGAAGGACGTGAAAGAATTTATTTAGTAGAACCAACAGGACAAATTGAGGATGACCCCAATTTAACGGACAAAAAATTCCCGGGTAATCCAACAAAATCTTATCGTTCAGCATATCCGTTTAAGGTTGTCGGTGAAATTACTATCTGGCAGGGACACTCACCAGAACAAGTCAAAGCAATGAAAGACGGATTGGCAAAACTTAAAGAACAGGGTATTGAGGCAATAGAGGACTAATTATACCTGAACATCTGCACATTTTCGTATTTGCAAATTTGCACATTGTCTACACTGCTTTAATGAGGTAATAGTTTTTCTTTCCTTTCTGCACCAGTATATATTTTCCGTGTAACAGGAATGACTTGTCAATTATGGCATTGGCATCGCTCAGTTTTTCCTTGTTGATGCTGACCCCGCCTCCTGTAACCATTTTCCTTGCTTCACCCTTACTTGGAAATATACCCGTTTCTGCCAGCAAACTTGTTAAGTCTACCCCGTTTTCCAGTCGATCGACGGTGAAATCAAATACTGTAACACCTTCCAGTGATTGTAACAATTCCTCTTCGTTGAGCTCACGGATATTTTCGGCAGCATTTCCGGAAAAGAGTTTTTCCGTTGTCTGCATTGCCTTATCCAATTCCTGCTTTCCATGAATGAAGGCAGTTACTTCCCCGGCAAGTTTTTTTTGCAGCAGTCTTTGTGAAGGATCTGCCTTGTGTGCCGACGACAATGATTCAATTTCTTCCTTTGGAAGCAGGGTAAATATCCTGATCCATTTCTCAGCATCGGCATCAGATGAATTTAGCCAGAACTGGTAAAAATGGTATGGCGATGTTTTTTCCGCATCCAGCCATACATTTCCTTTTTCTGTTTTGCCAAATTTTCCGCCATCAGCCCTGGTGATCAGCGGACAGGTAAAAGCGAAAGCCTCCCCGCCTGATTTACGACGGATCAGTTCACTGCCGGTAGTGATATTTCCCCACTGGTCACTTCCGCCCATCTGGAGCCGGCATTCCATATTTTCATACAGCCAGTAATAATCATAACCCTGCATCAGCTGGTACGCAAATTCAGTATAACTGATACCCGTTTCCCCTTCAATTCTTTTGCGTACGCTTTCCTTGCTCATCATGTAATTCACCGTCATATGCTTTCCCACATCCCTCAGGAAATGGATGAAAGAAATATTCCTGAACCAGTCGTAATTATTGACCATCCTGGCACAATGGGGATTCCCGGGATTAAAATCCAGGTATTTTTCCAGTTGTTTGCGGATACCATGTACATTTTTTTGAAGGTCTTCTTCGCTCAGGAGGTTGCGTTCTTCACTTTTGCCGCTGGGATCACCCACCATTCCGGTTGCACCGCCCACCAGGGCAATGGGTCGGTGACCTGCCCGCTGGAGGTGAACCAGCAAAAGTATGGGTACCAGGCTGCCAATATGCAGGCTGTCTGCAGTGGGGTCAAATCCGATATATCCGGTAGTGCTCTCTTTGTTTAATTGTTCTTCGGTTCCGGGCATAATATCCTGCAACATTCCACGCCATGAAAGCTCTTCTATCAGGTTCATTTCCATACAATTTGGGCAAATGTATGACAGATTGACCTATAACAAAACAGGCAATATCACGCCTTATTATCCGTTATATCCGTTTACATTTGTGTACGGAAAAGGCCTTTATGGAGTTGTAAGATTTATTTTTGCTGTTTGCGGGAAACCATGAAACCAAACACCGCAGTATTAGCTTACCGGAAAGTCAACCTGATGAAACCAATTAAAATCCTGATCTGTATACTACTGATGGTCAATGCGATGTCTGTGAATGCGCAGTTCAGGAAGTATTCCAATGAATTCCTGAATATTGGCGCAGGTGCCAGGGGGCTTGCCATGGGTGGTGCCCAGGTAGCTTCGGTAAATGACGGAACATCCGGCTACTGGAACCCTGCCGGGCTCACAGCCATAAAGGACTATCCCGTTCTTTCCATCATGCACGCAGAGTATTTCGCCGGAATCGGAAAATATGATTATGCCAGCCTGGTCATACCCGTTACCGATAAAAAACGCACGGTGGGTATTTCCATCTTACGTTTTGGGGTAGACGATATTCCGAACACTCTTTTTCTCGTGGAACCTGACGGATCAATCAACTATAATAACATCCGCTCCTTTTCTTCAGCGGATTACGCCTTCCTTTTTTCTTATGCCCAGACCCTGAAACAAACAGAAAATAAAAACCTGAGCCTCGGTGTTAATGCGAAAGTGATTTACCGGAGCGTGGGAAGTTTTGCCAATGCCTGGGGATTCGGACTTGATGCCGGCCTCCAGTACAGAACCGGCCGATGGAGGCTGGGTGTTGCGGCAAGGGATATTACAACCACCTTTAACGCATGGACATTCAATTTCACTGAAAAGGAAAAAGAAGTGCTCTATCTCACCAATAATGATATCCCTGTTAAGATCCACAGAATTAACCGCACCAAGACTGATCATTGGCGGGGGATACGATTTCCGGCTGAGCAAAGATTTTAACCTGCTTGCCGAAGCCAATTTCGATATCACTTTTGACGGGAAAAGAAATACTGTGCTAAGTACTGATTTTGCCAGTATAGATCCAAGGCTGGGGGTTGAACTGGGATATAAGAACCTGATTTTTGTAAGGAGCGGGATATATAATTTCCAGCGCGCACTGGCCGACGGTGATACACTGAACCAGAAAAAAGTCTGGATATACCAGCCAAGTATTGGTGTAGGCTTCAAGCTGAAGAATATCGGTATTGATTATGCCTTTACCAATCTTGCCAATCAATCTAACCCTTTATATACCCATATTTTTTCTTTGCGGCTGAACCTGGTGAAGAAGAAGAAAAAAGAAAACTGATCAAATTTAAGATGGTATGAAGAGAAAAATACTGCTGGTATTGTTGTTGATCACCACTTTTGGTGTGAATGCTCAATACAATAATGAATGGATCGATTATAACAAAACCTACTATAAGTTTAAAGTAGGCGCAAACGGTTTATACCGTATCAGCAATACTGTTCTTCAATCGTCTGGCCTGGATAATACACCTGCCGAATACTTCCAGCTATGGAGAAATGGAGTCCAGGTTCCCTTATTTACTTCTGTTCCTTCCGGATTGCTTGGTGCCGGCGGTTACCTTGAGTTCTATGGTGAAATGAACGATGGCCGGCCCGATGCAAAATTATATAAGAACCCTGCAAACCAGCCTGGTGACCAATGGAGCCTTCAGACAGATACCGCTGCGTATTATCTGACCGTGAACCCGGCAGGAGGAAATCTTCGCATGACGGATGCCGTTAATAACGTAGCCGGAAATGTGCTGCCGCCTGACCCGTATTTTCTCTACACGTTCAGGCAGCAATATAAAACCAAAATCAACCCTGGTTTTGCCGCGGTGGTAGGGGAGTACGTATTTTCTTCTTCATATGATCCCGGAGAAGGATGGTCGAGCAGGGATATATCCCCGGCTCTTCCGCTTAATGAAACCTATAATCTCTACCCATACCTCGCCGGACCAAATGCAACACTTACCGCTGCCGGTTCGGGAAATGCACTCAATATCAGGTCATTCCGTCTTTCGGTCAATGGCAACCAGTTGATCAATGAATCGATGGATTTTTTCAAAACCATTAAAAAGCAGGTAACCTTTCCCGTTAGTCTTTTGGGTAATCCCGGCGGTGACAATATCATCATTACCAATTCATCTGCCAATGGAACTGACCGGATGGTAGCAGCGGGTTACGATATTACCTATCCACGTCAGTTCAATTTCGGGGGCAATTCACAGTTTGAATTTCAGCTTGCAGCAAACCCTTCAGGGAATTACCTGGAGATATCGAATTTTAATGCCGGCGCAACAGCCCCATTGCTATATGATCTTACCAATGGCAGGAGGTATGCAGGAGATATAACTGCTCCGGGCCTGGTAAGATTTGCACTGGCTCCATCTGGCCTGAACAGGCGCCTGGTCTTATTAAATGCCAACCCTTCAAGTATTTTCCAGGTCAGTGGATTTAGCACCAGGAATTTCATCAATTATTCCGCTGCCGCGAACCAGGGTGATTACCTGATTATATCCAGCAGTAAATTAAATAATGGTCCGACAGGAAACCCTGTAGAGAACTACCGTCTTTACCGCAGTTCAGCTGCAGGTGGAAGTTACCAGGCCAGGGTGTATGATATTGACCAGTTGGTTGACCAGTTTGCATTCGGTATCAAGGGACATCCCCTGTCTATCAAGAATTTTATCACTTTGGCTAAAAAGACCTATGCTGTGCCCCCAAGGTTTGTATTGCTGCTGGGTCGTGGAATATTATATAGTGAATACCGGAAAAATGAATCCTTCGCCATTACCGACGCAATCAGCCTTATTCCAACATTTGGGTCACCGGGCTCTGATAACCTCCTGGCATCAGAAAGCCTGAATCCATTACCAGATATACCAATCGGAAGGATAGCTGCAGTAAGCGGGGAAGAGGTTGAAAACTACCTCCAGAAAGTAAAGCAATATGAACTAGCCGCGGTAACTGGTCAGCAGACCATTAAAGACAAAGCATGGATGAAAAACGTTGTGCACGCCATTGGTGGCAGTGATCCATTCCTGCAGGCGGTCATTTATGGTTATATGAATGCCAATAAGAGTATCCTTGAAGATACTTTAATGGGCAGTAATGTCTATAGCTTCAGCAAGAACAGCTCACTTTCTGTGGAACAATTGAGTTCAACACAGCTCCAGGATTTATTTGCAGAAGGTATCAATATGCTGACCTATTTTGGCCACTCTTCTTCCAATACACTTGAGTTCAATATTGATGATCCCAATATTTACAATAACCCCGGCAAATACCCGCTGTTTGTTGTGAACGGATGCAATGCCGGAAATTTCTTCGTGTATGATACCATGAGGAGGCAGGGTGGGGGACTTACACTTTCTGAAAAATACATACTTGCCAAAGAACGCGGAAGTATCGCATTTCTCGCCAGCACTCATTACGGGATTGTGAACTACCTGAATATTTATACCAACAGCCTGTATTCCGAAATGTCTCATGGAAGTTATGGAAAAAGCATCGGTGAGGTACAGACTGCTGCACTGGCAAGGATGTTATCCATCACCGGACCAACGGATTATTATTCGAGGCTGCATGCAGAGGAAATCAATATCCATGGAGATCCTGCCATGCATATATATGCAGCCGACCTGCCGGATTATGTGATCGAAGATCCGTTGCTGAAGATCAGTCCGACCCCTGTCTCCGTTGCCGATGCAGCTTTTGATGTGGAAGTAAAATTCATGAATATCGGCAAGGCCATTGGCTGATTCTGTTGAAATTGTAATACAAAGGCAGTCTCCTGACGGAACAGTAACAGATTTATACAGGGCTAAAAGAAAAGGCATAAATTATATCGATTCTATAAGTTTGACTGTTCCTATAAATCCGCTGACCGACAAAGGCGAAAACAAAATCATTGTTTCCATTGATGGCGTTGATCTGATAACTGAGAAATCAGAGACAAATAACAGTGTTACAAAATCGTTTGTCATCATTGAAGATGAGATAAGGCCGGTATCGCCTTATAATTATGCCATTGTTACCAAGCCAAATATTACTTTCTACGCATCTGCCGCAAATCCTTTGTCACCCAGCAAGAGTTATATTCTGGAAGTGGATACCACCGAGTTGTTTACATTCAACTGCAAAAAAATCAATGACCATCACTGCTTCCGGTGGATTGCTGGAGTTTAATGTTCCTGGTTTCACCATGCAGGATAGTACGGTATATTATTGGAGAACAGCACCGGTTCCTGCAAATAATGCCGCGCCATTATGGAATAATTCATCTTTTGTATATCTCCCCAATGGAAGTGAAGGCTATAACCAGTCGCACTATTTCCAGATGAAGAAAAATGATTTCGCGAATATTTCCCTGGATGATGACCGTACATTGCGATATCCCACTTAATACCTGCCGTCCTTAGGGTCAAAACAGGTATCATACCGATTTATACCGATGACCAATTATTGACCACTCTGGATGAACAGAGTGTGGTATCGTTTGGGTGTCGCTCGAGGTCATTGCAGATAGTTGTGCTGGATCCGCTCACGCTGAAGCCCTGGAGTAAACAGTATTCAGCCAAGCGGATTGGGACGATTCGACAGCTGGCCACCCTGTGCAAATAATAAAACCGCATTTGAATTTCCTTATTATGATCCGGCCTACAGGAAAAGGGCCATTGATTTCCTGAATTCCATACCTGATGGTCATGTATTTCCATCACCAACCTGGGTAATGTGATCAATACAGATTATATCGCCCAATGGCAGAATGATACTACGGTATTAGGGCCGGGGAATTCATTGTACCATACGCTTAAGAATATTGGATTTGCAGGGATCGATAGTTTTTACCGTAATATACCTTTCATTTGTGTTTACAGAAAAGGTGATCTGACTCACCCCATTTATGAAGTACTGGGAAATAGCGGATAATGAATACCTGGATTCCAAATTTGAATTGAAAAGGTCAGTAGTAGAAGGTGAAATAACCTCACCATGGTTTGGTCCTGCACTGCAATGGAATTCATTAAAGTGGAGGGGCACGCATAAAGAACCTGAAGCTGGATAAAGTGATCATGCAGGTGTATGGTAAATCGCTCACCGGTAGCCCGGTATTGCTTAAGGAAATATCTCCGTCTACGGATACCACACTGGGTTGGATAAATGCCGCACAGTATCCTTTCCTGCAGATTAAAATGATCAATGGTGATTCAGTGCATGGAACACCAAACCAGTTGGCATACTGGAGACTGATGGGTAAATTGCCCCCTGAAGGTGTGCTGGCAACAGGCATCGCTTACAGTGCCAAGGACACACTTGAAGTGGGCGAGCCGCTTAACTTCAGAATAGCGTTTAAAAATATCAGTGATGCGGCATTTGACAGTATTGACGTTAAGCTGGTTGTTACAGACCAGAATAACACCAGTACCACTTTGCCGGTCAATAAAACGAAACCGTTGATTTCAGGAGATACGGTATTATTCACATACCCTGTTGACACGAAGAACCTGGTAGGTAACAATACCCTCTTTATCAATTTCAATCCCGACCAGGCGCAGCCTGAACAGTACCTGTTCAACAACTTCCTCTACAAAGACTTTTTTGTAAAGGGAGATAATTATGCGCCAACACTTGACGTGACTTTTGATGGAGTGCATATCCTTAACAGGGATTTGGTTTCTTCAAAACCGCATATCATGATCAAGCTTAAGGATAATAATAATTACCTCCTGCTGAATGATACTTCATTGCTGAATGTGAAACTCAAGTATCCTGACGGAACAATAAAGACATTCAGGTTTGATAATGATACGCTGAAGTTCACTCCATCAACCCTCAACCAGGGTACAGAGGGAAATACGGCCACCATTGATTTCCTTCCTTTCCTTCCGGAAGACGGGGAATATGAATTGATCGTAAGGGGAGAGGACCAGAGCGGCAATAAAGCAGGCATCATTGAATATAAAGTCACGTTCATGGTGATCAATAAATCGATGATCAGTAACCTGCTGAATTACCCCAATCCTTTTACTACCTCAACGGCATTCGTATTTACCCTTACAGGGTCACAGATACCCCAGAATATGCGGATCCAGATCCTTACGGTAACAGGAAAGATTGTGAGGGAAATTACCCAGCAGGAACTTGGTCCGATACATGTGGGAAGAAATATTACCGAATTCAAATGGGATGGAACTGATCAGTACGGGCAGAAACTCGCCAATGGCGTTTACCTGTACCGGGTCATCACCAACCTGAATGGAAAATCTATCGAGAAATACCAGCAGGAGTCCGGTCAAACGGATAAGTATTTCAAAAGCGGTTATGGAAAAATGTACTTAATGAGATAAGCAGGATCACCTGGCTCTATTCCGATATTTTATAAAAATGATCCAGGTAAGCATACCTGCCATAAGCAACATTTGTATAAATGAACAGGATAATGATCTTTTGATTGTTGTAACTGATATTTATTTTATGGTTCCCTGGGGGTACTTCAACTCCAACCAAGGCACCAAAAGATTTAATCAGTTTTACGGATTTTCCGTCAATCAATCCTTTCCAGCCGGGGAATTCATTTTGCTTAAGCACAAGTGTATCCATTTTCGTTGTTTCAGTTAAGAAACCAAATGATGAATAGCTGAAAGTCATAAGGCTTATTTTATGTCCATTGTTTCCTGATCTGAAAAATACAAATGGTTTTCCCAATAATATTTGCCGTTCCGGATGTGTAAAATAATTCCTGGTTTCATTTAATATTAGCGGATAATACATTTGATTTTCTACGGCGATCTCTTTGCTGTAATATGCCCAATTCCCGATATATAGATCAGTTGGATAATATTCTGTTATAATCTGATTTTCATTCTTCATTGAAGGATGAATAAGGCCCTGTTTTCCTTGTAGGATCATTGACTGAATCTCCCGGGGAGAAGTAATGCCCACTCCCGTAAATGGAAGGTTTAGCAAAGTGGCATAGATCATATCTGCAGCAATCACCATAAATAAACGACTATATTTCTGTTTGTTTATAAAAACAATCATCCATCCTATAATAAGAAATTGCACCATGCCTTGTATAATGATACCATCATACATGGATATGGAATGAATCAATGATTTGAAAATTTCTTTTACAGGTAATTTTCTCCCAGTGATATCTTCAAATAGAACGCTGTTATGGGTAAAAGCAATAATGATTATGGCGAAAATCAACGATCCTAAAATCACAATACGTATGCCTTTTAATATCTTCGTTAATCCTGGAACGTTTCTTTTTATCATTTCTTCAGCATGAATTCCTCCGGCGAGAATAAGCGAAAAAAGGCTAAATAATCTGAATTCCGAGTTGAGCCGAACATATTTAATCAGGGGTAAATATTTATAAACGGGAAATGCCCATGAACTTGAAAGTAACATGAATAGGATACCGTTCCATAGCAAGAATTTTTTAATTCCTGAAGGGCGATAAAACCAGGCAGATAATGAAGAGCAAAATAGGAAGAGACCTATATAACAATTTCGCAGCGCGATGTCATTCAGGTAAAATGATTGGGGGTTATTGGTGGCAAATGGGATCAAAAATGAAATCCAGGATGATGGATAAATAGCACCAATCTTTTGAGAAAAAATGTCCACCGGTGATATCCGGTCGCACATAGGAATAATTTGGAGGTAACCTAGAATCAATCCAAGGCAGGTAACGAGGATGCCGGCTGATACTGATAATACCCGGTAAACAATTCTTTTACGGTCATTTTCCAGTTGAAAAAAGAAAAAAAGTGTTGATCCAAGAAAGAAATACAGGGACCCAATGATCAATCCTGGATGAACAGAAGTGATTAACCAGGAGAGCAGGAATATTGACAATACCAGGTAAAACCTTTTCCCTTCCTTAAGAAAGCGGAAATAGGCATAAGAGCAAAATGGAAGCATCCCTGCACCCGTTATCCAGTTAAAGTGCTGGAAATCCCCGATAAAAAATCCACAACAAAGATAACTGACTGCACAGATTAACCTGATGTATCTTTCGTTCATCCAGAGACTGCTAAGTTGGTACATGCCTATTGAACCAAGGTAGATGTACATAAACTGCTCAAGGGTGAAGGAATATGCATTGTATCCTACGGTTCCTGCTATTAACCAGGTACCCGGATTCCAGTATGATTCACTCATGTCTCCGTAAATCGGGAAGCCATAGTTTAGATAAGGATTCCAAATCGGGAAAATGCCGGCACTTAAGGATTCGGTGATGAAATGTCTGACCGGATAATAGGCAGTGAAGAAGTCATTTTTTATTGCAAAAATAAAGCTGGATGCTGGGAGATAGGCGATAATTAGTATTAATAATAGCAGGAAGTAATCCTTGACCTTATCTTCGCCTTTTATCAAATTTTTCAGGTACATGTAGGCTAATATACAAATGATTTTTTTCGATGTCATCCGCAAGGAATAATTTACATACAATTGAAGTCAATTGAATGCCATTTCAGACAGGGAAAAACAATTTTTAATATAATTTTAAGTGATGGCTAAATTATCGGTTATAGTTCCGGTTTACAATGAAGAAGAATCAATACTTCCATTCTATATGGAAATCCTGAAATTTGCGGAGGTGGAATTTGAATTGATATGGGTAAATGACGGCAGTACTGATAAAACCATCGCTGAAATCTTGAAATTGACTGGAAAAGATAATAGGTTAAAATGTATTTCCTTTTCAAGAAATTTCGGGCACCAGGCTGCGCTTATGGCGGGGCTCCATTTTGCAAAAGGTGAATATATTGTCATGATTGATGGAGACCTCCAGCACCCGCCCAATTTGATTCCTTTTCTGGTTCAAAAACTCAGTGAAGGGTATGATCTTGTTTCTGCAAAAAGAAAGATAACCGGGGAAATCAGGTGGTGGAAAAAAATCACTACCCATATTTATTATATGCTGATTAATTTTTTATCAGATACGCCTATTGAAGAAAATGTTGCAGATTTCAGGGCATTCAACAGGAAGGTTGCGGAAGCTATACTTATGTTTGAAGAAAGGGAATTGTTTTTGAGAGGTATATTCAGCTGGATAGGATTTAAATGTACAACCATTGATTACAATGCTCCGGCGAGGCCTTACGGAGCTTCAAAATATTCATTTATACAGATGATCAGGCTTGGCCTGAAAGGCACCTTATCTTTCAGTTTCAAACCTATCCGCCTTTCTCTTTTAATAGGGACTGTTGTTTCAGTAATTGCATTTTTCTTTGCTCTTTTTGCCATTATAGCTTATTTCAAGGGCCAAACCATACCGGGATGGACATCAACAATCATCGCAATCATGTTGTTAAGCGGCGTACAGCTGATTATGATCGGCCTGATCGGAGAGTACATAGCAAGTCTATACAGCGAAGTTAAAAAAAGACCATTGTTCATCATTGATGATAAAATCAATCTTGATAAAATCTGAGGAGATAAATAATTGTACTCTCCACCGTCTGTTGCAATTTGCTGGGTTTTAGTTTATTCTGTGACTGTCATCGGAAAGAATAACCGCTGCTTCAAGGATACCGGTAGGTAATCGCAAGACCCATTGATAGGGAATTTTATCCGCCATTTTTCCCAGTTTCAGATATTTCGCATAATAACCAAGTGGGTATGGTAAAATGACAGGTTTTACATGAACCGACCAGGTTCCCTTATCAAATTTTTCCCCGCAAATTCTTTCCAGCAAAATACGCATTCCTTTCAGGGATGGAATATTCAGGTGTTCGCCGGGTAAATAATAGGGCCATCTTTTCTTTAGTAAATGGAATGCGTTACTGTTCAGCATGGGAGTAGTAAGGTAGAGGCAGCCATGCTTTCCGGGTATATCTAATGCCTTTTCAACAAATTGATCAGGGCGTAAAAGGTGTTCCAGCACAGTTATTGAAAACACAAATCTAGCCTTCTTGTCAGCGAAATGATCCGGAAAATCATCTTGGTTCATATCTGTTTTTATCCATTTTACGCTGGGATAAAGGTCTAATTCTCCCGGACGATCATGAAAATCGACTGCAATTCCATTTGATAATGGGAAGCGTTTTGCAAGAGAAATAGCCATCTCTCCTTTACCGGCACCCAGGTCAACCCATTGAAAAGTCGATGCTGTGGAAATGTCATTACCGGAATATTTCATTGCATTGTTGATACATTGTTGAAACCATAATGTCAGGGGATATTGATCCCTTAATGCTCTGATCCCCGGTATCATGCCACCTTCGAAACTTTCATAAAGTTTGGTCAGTTGTTCAGGTTCAGGCAGAGGCCATGTCAGCCCTGAACCACAGGTATTGCAACGATAAAAATCAAAAGGTCCGTGCCATTTGGCAACAGGGTGAAAATGACCTGAATACAATAGATTAAGAGATTGGCTACCGCAAAACAAACAGTTCATGATGGTTAATGGGATTTGAAAAACAGGCAACTACATCAATGAAGTTATTTGAATTTATGGTGCATTGACTTTTAATATCCTGTTGACATATTTCCCGATCATGTCAAATTCGATATTAACGCTGTTCCCCGGGACCAGGAAGGCAAAGTTGGTATGATCGTATGTATAAGGAATAATGGCCACGCTAAACGTTTCACGGCTTACGTTGAATGCAGTAAGGCTTACGCCATCCAGGCAAACGGAGCCTTTTTCAATCATCAGGGCTGCAAAGGAGGAAGGAAACAGGAAGTCAAATTGCCAGCTTCCGCCCATATCGGTGATATTCCTGACTGTGGCAGTTGCATCAACATGCCCCTGCACCAGGTGTCCATCTAGTCTGCCATGCATAACCATTGCCCTTTCCAGGTTTATCGCATCCCCTATTTTCCAGTCCCCCGCATTGGTTTTGGCCAGGGTTTCCGCCACAGCAGTAACCTGGTAGGAATCACCGTTAATGTTTTCAACGGTAAGGCAAATACCATTATGGGAGAGGCTTTGGTCAATTTTCAGTTCATGGGTAAAGGGAGAGCTGAGGGTAAAACTCCGGTTTCCACCCGTTGAACTGACGGCGGCAATCTTGCCCAGACCTTCAATAATACCTGTAAACATGGGCTAAATTTGGTTCAATTTCGGCAGAGAAAACTAAAAAACCGCACAGTGTTTGAAAATTGATTTACAGTACTTATCTTTGCCATCCCTTAAAAAGCTCAAGGAGGTATATATTATGCTGATCATCGATTCCAAAGATTGCGAAAACATAGACAAGGCACTGAAGAAGTACAAGAAAAAATTCGAAAAAGCGAAGATTCTTTTGCAACTCAGGGAGCGCCAGTCGTTCACCAAGCCTTCTGTAAGGCGCAGGACGCAGGTGCTTAAAGCCATCTACAAGCAACAGATCGCCAGCGGTAAGATCGAATCTTAATCGTTTACATATAATTTGCAGCAGCCATAAGGTTACTTAACTTTATGGCTGCTTTTTTATGCCTGGAACCATCCGTGATATCCTTTCGCCGTTTTTGGATTACCTGAAATTTGAAAAAAGGTATTCCGCCCATACCATCAGGTCTTACCAGTCTGACCTGCACCAGCTTGATGATTACCTGCAGCAGCAGCTTGGCGGCATGGAGGCCGTCGCCCTTTCCCCGGTTATCTTAAGGAGCTGGATGGCCAGCCTCAAGGAGTCCGGCCTGGAGGCGAGAAGCATTAACCGCAAGATTTCTTCCGTTAAATCTTTTTTTCGTTTCCACCAGCGTAAAGGGACGTTGGACAGCAATCCTGCCATTACGCTGAAAGTGATGAAAACGGGAAAACGACTGCCTTCATTTTTGAAAGAGGACCAGACCAGGGAATTGATGGCTGCTGAAGAGAGCCCTACATGGAAGGGGCGGACTGAAAAACTATTGATGGAAATACTGTACAATGCAGGAATTCGTGTGAGTGAACTCGTTAACCTGAAGGAAAAGCACATTGACACTCACCAGTCTGCCCTCAAAGTGCTTGGCAAAGGAAACAAGGAGAGGATTGTGCCTTTGAAACAGGAATTGCTGAAAATCATCATTGATTACCGCAACAGTAAAAAAATGGTATTTGAGGATTATGACACAGAATACCTGCTGGTCAACAGCAATGGAAAGAAACTTAATACACAGTATGCATACCGGGCTGTGAGGCATTTGCTGGGAGAACTCCCTACAGCTTCAAAAAAACATCCGCACCTGCTGCGTCATACCTTTGCCACACAGCTTGCCAATAACGGGGCAGACCTTAATGCCATCAAGGAACTGCTGGGCCATTCAAGCCTTGCCGCCACGCAGGTATATACGCATAACACGATTGAAAAACTTAAAGACATCCACCAGAAAGCCCATCCCAAAGCCTGATTATTTTATGCCTGGAAAAGGCAATAAAAATTACACAAAACGTTAAGTATTTAGTGCATATTTTATTTGCTAATATGATCCGTATACACTTAATTTCAGCGTGATGCAGGAATGGGATTTCCCTTCGCTGAAAGTTCTTTATTTATTGTTTCACCAGAAAAAAATTGATCGCCATGAACGTTAACATTCAGACAGTGCGTTTTGATCCTGATTCAAAACTGATTGACCACGTTAACAAAAAAATTCAGAAGTTAGAAAACTATCATGACCGGATCACCAAGATTGATGTTTACCTGAAACTCGACAATGTTGTTCACCAGATAAAAGACAAAATCGCAGAGATCAGGGTAAAAGTTCCCAGACACGAAATATTTGTAAAACAAACCTCTAAATCCTTCGAAGCCTCTTTTGATACAGCCCTGGAATCCATCATAATTCAGATAAAAAAGTTAAAAGAAAAGCAAGCAGCATAAGCAAGGGCCGGTAACGGCCCTTTTTTCATTTACACCCTCTTTAATTATTTCTTTTTCAAAATTTTTGCATTTCACAATTTACATTACCTTTGCCTTCCCAAAAAATGGGGTGAAGTTCTTTTTATTAAGCCTGAAATAAGCCACTTTAGCTCAGCTGGTAGAGCAACTGATTTGTAATCAGTAGGTCGTTGGTTCGATTCCGACAAGTGGCTCTTTAATGGGTTGGGCAGGTTCCAGAGCGGCCAAATGGGGCGGACTGTAAATCCGCTGTCTTTCGACTTCAGAGGTTCGAATCCTCTCCTGCCCACCGGAATTAGTTGACGGTTGTGAGTTGTCGAGTTGAGAGTTGGTATATTAACCGTCAACTCTCAACCGTCAACTCTCAACCAAATTCGCGGGAGTAGCTCAGTTGGTAGAGCGATAGCCTTCCAAGCTATAGGTCGCGGGTTCGAATCTCGTCTCCCGCTCTTGGTCATCCGGGCGGTTTGCCCTCAAAAGTAAACCGCCGGGGATAGCCCTTCTGGGAAGCAAGCCGTTGTAGCTCAGGGGTAGAGCACTTCCTTGGTAGGGAAGAGGTCGTGAGTTCGATTCTCACTAACGGCTCAGTAAAATAGAATTAAGAAGCGGTATATAAGATACCGCAAGCAGATATAACAATTGTATACACAACCTAAAACGGATAACAATGTCTAAAGAGCAATTTAAGCGGGACAAACCCCACGTTAACGTTGGTACCATTGGTCACGTTGACCATGGTAAGACCACTTTAACTGCTGCTATCACTAACATCCTTGCTAAAAAAGGATGGGCAACAGAAAAGAAGTATGATGAAATCGATGCTGCTCCTGAAGAAAAAGAGCGTGGTATTACCATCAATACTGCTCACGTGGAGTATCAGACCGCGAATCGTCACTATGCGCACGTTGACTGTCCCGGTCACGCTGACTATGTGAAGAACATGATCACAGGTGCTGCACAGATGGACGGTGCTATCCTGGTTGTGGCTGCTACTGACGGTCCTATGCCGCAAACCAGAGAGCACATCCTCCTGGCCCGCCAGGTTGGTGTTCCCCGTATTGTGGTATTTATGAATAAAGTTGACCTGGTCGACGATCCGGAACTGCTGGAACTCGTTGAAATGGAAATCCGCGAATTGCTGAGCGCTTATGGATTTGATGGTGATAACACACCAATTATCCAGGGTTCTGCAACTGGAGCTCTTGCCGGTGATGAGAAATGGGTTGCCAAGATCGAAGAACTGATGGCTGCTGTTGACAGCTACATCCCTCTTCCTCCCCGCCCGGTTGACCAGCCGTTCCTGATGTCTGTTGAAGACGTGTTCACGATCACAGGTCGTGGTACCGTTGCTACCGGACGTATCGAGCGTGGACGTATTAAAGTGGGTGAAGGTGTTGAAATCGTAGGTCTGATGGAGGCTCCGCTGACTTCCACTGTAACTGGTGTGGAAATGTTCCGCAAGTTACTGGATGAAGGTGAAGCTGGTGATAACGCAGGTCTTCTGCTCCGTGGTATTGAAAAGAAAGATATCCGTCGCGGTATGGTTATCTGCAAACCCGGTTCTATCACTCCGCACACTGAATTCAAGGGTGAAGTATATGTATTGAGCAAAGAAGAAGGTGGACGTCATACACCATTCTTCCAGAAATATCGTCCCCAGTTCTATTTCCGTACAACAGACGTAACCGGAGAGGTTGAACTTCCTGCAGGTGTTGAAATGGTAATGCCTGGTGATAACATTAACCTTACGGTTAGGTTGATCCAGCCGATCGCCATGGAAAAAGGTCTGAAATTCGCGATCCGCGAAGGTGGCCGTACCGTGGGTGCAGGTCAGGTTACTGATATCTTAAAATAATCCCGGATATTGATCCCTAAAGGGTTAATTATCAGGATATAATTTAAATTTGCAAAGTACTCAGGCGATTGTCTGGGTACTTTGTTATCTTAGCAGGGCTTTCTGAAAGTTCCTGACTTTCGGAAAGTTTTTTTTTACGGGCATAGTTCAACGGCAGAATAGAGGTCTCCAAAACCTTCGATCTAGGTTCGAATCCTAGTGCCCGTGCTGAATTTTCCGGCGAAGCCGGAAAATTATTGCGGATTACGGATTACGAATTGACGGATTGATTGCGTTGAAAATAAAATTAGAATATGAGAAAGATCGAAGCATATTTTAAGGACTCCTATAAGGAACTGGTGGAAAAAGTAACCTGGCCAACATGGGAACAATTGCAACAATCGACCATGATCGTACTGGTGGCGACGTTATTGATCACCGGCGTGGTATGGTTAATGGATTTTGCCAGCAATAGCGTTTTAAAATTTGTATACTCATTGTTTGCATAATGGAAGAAACACAGATACAACAGGAAACCACCAAGTGGTACGTACTGCGCGTGGTAAGCGGAAAGGAAAGGAAGATCAAGGAATATCTTGATAAGGATATTGCGCGTAACGACTGGGGTAAGATCATTAAACAGGTTTTCCTGCCGGTGGAAAAGGTATATAAAGTGCAGAATGGCAAAAAAGTGATGAGGGAAAGGAATTTCTATCCCGGATATGTAATGATTGAAGTGGAAAGCGGCAAACTGAATGATGATATCATTTCCAGTATCAAGAATATGACCAATGTCATTCACTTCCTTGGCAAAGACAATCCCATAGCCCTTCGCAAAGCTGAAGTGAACAAGATGCTGGGTAAGGTGGATGAGATGAGCGATGCCGGCGGCATGAGCATGAGCGAACCATTCATAGTAGGCGAAACCATTAAGATCATTGACGGACCATTCAATGATTTCAATGGTGTCATTGAAGAGGTTAATGACGAAAAAAAGAAATTGAAAGTCACGGTAAAAATATTCGGCCGGGCCACACCGGTGGAACTGAATTATATGCAGGTGGAAAAATTATCCTGAATCGAAAACCCCTCAGCACAGCGAGGGGTTTTTTCTTATATATTATATTATTTCCATCAACTCCCTTATCTCCACGGGCTTTTATCATTTAATACTATATTTAAAATATGAAAGCCGTTTCCATTAAAGACATTGCGGGCCAGGTGGGCGTATCTACCACTACGGTGTCGTTTGTGCTGAATGGTAAGGCAAAGGAGAAAAGGATCAGCGAAGATCTCAAGAATAAAATACTTGAGGTGGCAGCAAGGCTAAACTACCGTCCCAACCAGGTTGCGAGGGGATTGCGCACGGGACAGACCCATACACTGGGATTAATCATTGAAGACATTTCCAACCCTTTTTTTGCCAACCTGGCCAAGGCCGTGGAAGAAGAGGCTGATAAGTTCGGTTATACGGTGATGTTTTGCTGCACGGAGAACAATGAACAAAAAGCCAGCGGATTGCTGCATATGCTGAAACACAGGCAGATGGATGGTTTCATCATTACACCCACGCCAGGGATGGAAAACGAGGTGAAACTGCTTGAAGAGGAGGGCCGGCCCGTAGTTCTCATTGACCGGTATTTTACAGACCTGGATACCAGTTATGTAACCGTGGACAATTATATGGGAGCCTTTGACGCCACCAGCCGGCTGATCAGTTGCGGATATACCCGAATAGGCCTGGTCACAACGGATTCCAGGCAGGTGCAGATGAAGAACAGGTATGAGGGATATATGGGTGCACTGACTGAGCATCATTTACCCATAAACGAAAAGCTTGTGTTTAAACTCGGATTTGATCATACCCATGATAAAGCCGTTCAGCAGATTACCGACTTCATTACTTCCCAAAAAATTGATGCTGTTTTTTTCACTACCAATTACCTGGGTGTTTATGGCCTGGAAAGCCTGAGGGTAAGCGGTAAAAAAATTCCGGAAGAAATCGGGGTCATTTGTTTTGATGATAACGACCTTTTTCGGTTAGGCACACCCGCTATTTCCGTGATTTCCCAGCCTATTGAGGAAATCGGCCAGCAGGCTGTTGAATGCCTCCTCGCTCAACTTAAAGATAAAGATATGGTGCCCCGGAAGATTATGCTGGAGCCCAAACTCCTCCAAAGGGAATCCCTGAAAAAAAGGAAAACTTCCTGAAACAAAAAAGACCACACAACGTGCGGCCTTTTTGACAATACTTTAAGTGCCAGGTTAAGAATTCTGACCACCACCGTCGGAAGAAGCTGACTCCGGAGCAGGTGTTGACATTACCGGGGACTCTGTAAGTGCCGCGATAATGGCTTTTTTAACAATGGCTCTTTTAATGGCTTTTTTTACAATTGCCTTTTTAACAGCCTTCTTTACAACTGCTCTTTTAACAGCCTTTTTTACTACTGCTCTTTTAACTGCCTTTTTTACAACAGCTCTTTTAACTGCCTTTTTTACCACTGCTCTCTTAACTACTTTTTTAGCAACGGCTCTTTTGACAGCCTTTTTAGCAACAGCTTTTTTAACTACTTTTTTAGCAACGGCTTTCTTAACTGCCTTTTTTGCGATTGCTTTTTTTACTGCTTTTTTGGCAACAGCCTTTTTAACTGCTTTTTTTGCTGCTGCTTTCTTTGCTTTGGCCATAATGTAAAATTTTTTGAGGAGTGAATTTAATAAAGTGGGTTAATTAATGAAAATTATGAAGATTACTTCAATAAATAAAAAAATTCAAAATTCTAATCAAGAAATATTGACCGGATGTCAGATACCGGCATAAATGGTTTGAAAAAACTGGTAGGGATCCCTGCTTTAGCCACCATTCGTCAGCCCGTTTTTCATTCCTGTGTTTTATATCTGACATGCAGTTTTTTGCCCCCGGCAATAGCCGGATGCCGGGAAAAAAAATGCTTTTGTAATATTATGTGCATTCCTTACCTTTGCAACCCCAATAAAGAGTTCTTTTTTGAATGGCTTTGGGAGTCTCGTAAAAAGCGGGACGTTATCACCAAAAAAATCACATCATGGCAAAAGAAATTACCGGCTTTGTAAAGCTGCAGGTAAAAGGCGGCCAGGCTAATCCCGCACCACCCGTGGGCCCGGCACTGGGTTCTAAAGGTGTCAATATCATGGAGTTCTGCAAGCAATTTAATGCAAGGACCCAGGATAAAATGGGAAAAGTGCTGCCCGTCCTGATTACCGTTTATTCAGACAAATCATTTGAATTTGTCATTAAGACCCCTCCTGCTTCAATTCAATTACTGGAAGCTGCTAAACTTCAAAGTGGTTCTAAGGAGCCTAACCGCGCAAAGGTGGGTAAGGTAAACTGGAATCAGGTAGAGGCAATTGCAAAAGACAAAATGCCCGACCTGAACTGTTTCACCCTGGAAAGCGCCATGAGAATGGTTGCCGGTACGGCCCGCAGTATGGGTATCACCGTAGACGGACAGGCACCCTGGGAAAATTAATGCTTCACTATCCATTCAAGGATTAAAAAAAGAGTAAAATGGGAATCGCTAAAAAAAGGAAAGCAGCTGATACCAAAGTGGATAGCAATAAAAACTATTCACTTCATGATGCATCAGCATTAGTAAAAGAAGTGAACACAACAAAATTTGATAGTTCTGTTGACCTTCATATCCGCCTCGGGGTGGATCCAAAGAAAGCAGACCAGTCAGTACGTGGTACTGTTACCCTTCCCCATGGAACTGGTAAAACCAAGAAAGTGCTGGTACTCTGTACACCTGAAAAGGAAGCAGATGCCAAATCAGCCGGTGCTGATTTCGTTGGACTGGATGAATTTATACAGAAAATAGAAGCGGGCTGGACCGATATCGATGTGATTATCGCTACCCCTTCAGTAATGCCTAAGATCGGTAAACTGGGTAAGATCCTGGGACCTCGTAACCTGATGCCAAATCCCAAAACAGGAACTGTTACCAATGATGTAATAGCCGCCGTAAAGGATGTAAAAGCAGGTAAGGTAGCGTTCAAAGTTGATAAGGCCGGTATCGTTCATGCTTCCATTGGAAGGGTGAGTTTTGCCCCTGATAAATTAGCCGAGAACAGCCAGGAACTTCTTAATGCCATCATCAAAGCCAAGCCATCTTCCGCCAAAGGAACATACCTGAAGAGTGTATTCATGGCCAGCACGATGAGTCCGAGCATTGCTATTGACACCAAAGTACTGATCCATTGATCCACGTTGGTAAAAAACTATTAAAAGCGTAACAATGAACAAGCAGGAAAAAAATGAAGTAATTGAAATACTGAAGGAAAAATTCTCCCAGTATAACAACTTCTACCTTACCAATACAGAAGCACTTTCCGTTGCACAGGTAACCAAACTGCGCCGAATCTGCTTTAACAAGAATGTTGAAATGAAGGTGGCTAAGAACACCCTCATCCGCAAGGCACTCGAGCAACTCGACAGCACCCGTTTTGAAGGAACATTTGATTCCCTTCACGGCGTAACTGCACTGTTGTTCTCTGAAAATGCTAAAGAGCCGGCATTGATCATCAGCAGTTTCCGCAAGGAAGCCAATGTTGAAAAGCCTGTTCTCAAAGCTGCCTTCATAGACGGTGATGTATTTGTGGGAGATAACCAACTGGCCGCATTGAGGGATCTGAAGAGCAAACAGGATCTTGTGGGCGAAATCATTTCCGCACTGCAGGCTCCGGCGAAGAACGTTGTTGGTGCACTGAATGCAGGTGCAAAACTTGCCGGATTGATCAAGGCACTGGAAGAAAGAGCAAATTAGTTGAGAGTTGAGTGTTGAGGGTTGAGAGTTGTATTCTACTCTCAACCCTTAACTCTCAACTCTCAACCGAAACGATAGTTTCCCGGCCTGGGGAATCAAATCAAACAGGCAATTTTTTTAAACCCGCCGTCGGATCTAAATGAAATGAAGACGGTAAAAATGTAATAACATGGCAGATTTAAAAGTATTCGCTGAGCAACTGGTAAGCTTAAGCGTGAAAGAAGTTAGCGAACTGGCCAAGATTCTGAAAGATGAATATGGTATCGAACCTGCAGCTGCTGCTGTAGCTGTTGCCGCCGGCCCTGCTGCTGGTGCTCCTGCTGCTGAAGAGAAAACCGCTTTTGACGTTATCCTGAAGAGCGGTGGACCAAACAAGCTGGCTGTTGTAAAGATCGTTAAAGATCTTACCGGTTTAGGCCTGAAAGAAGCAAAAGACCTGGTTGATGGTGCTCCAAAGCCTATCAAAGAAGGTGTTGCTAAAGCAGAAGCTGATGACCTCGTTGCCAAGCTGAAAGAAGCTGGTGCCGATGTTGAAATCAAGTAAACGCAGAGACGCAAACTTATACAGTGACGCAAAGACACTCAAAATGCCGGGGAATTACCCCGGCATTTTTTTCAACAGTTAATACTTAAATAACCTACAGGAAACAACCAGGTTTTGATCTCCGGAATTTCTGGGTAATTGTCGGGATCAGTTTTACCTACGTCAGTTGGTAAAACTGATAATGTGAAAATGCGGGAGTACGGTAATGTGATAGTGCAAATGCGTAGAATGCTGAGAATACCGAACCCAGATGGCCTGAAAAGCTCATTTTCTACTTTGAACTTTCACATTTCCACACTACCAAATTCCCACATTAATTTTTGCCTAAGGGCAAAAATTCCCCTACCTTTGCATTCCTTTGATTTTTAGGCCTAGACATCTGACGCAAAACAATCATAAATGATTGATTATCATTCTTTTCTGAATTAGGGGATTCAGGAACAGGATTGTATTGTCGTCTATACATATTCAATTAAAGCGCTTTTTAAAATATGTCTTCAACGAAAGTGGCTCAAAACGGCAGAATGCAGTTCAGCAAGGTTAAACACCTGGCTGATGCACCGGATCTCCTGGAAATCCAGATCCAGTCTTTTAAGGAATATTTTCAGCTTGAAACAACACCCGACAGAAGAAATGTCGAAGGTTTGTTTAAGGTATTCAAAGAAAACTTTCCCATTACGGATACCCGGAACATCTTTGTCCTTGAATTTCTTGACTACTTTATCGATCCGCCCCGCTATACCATCGAGGAATGTATGGAACGCGGCCTTACTTATGCCGTACCGCTCAAGGCCAAACTCAGGCTGAGCTGTAATGATGAGGAACACGTTGACTTCCAGACGATTGTCCAGGATGTTTTCCTGGGTAATATTCCTTATATGACGCCCCGTGGTACATTTGTGATCAATGGCGCCGAAAGGGTTGTTGTATCCCAGTTGCACCGTTCACCGGGGGTGTTCTTCGGTCAGTCAATTCACCCCAACGGAACGAAGATTTATTCTGCCAGGGTTATTCCTTTTAAGGGAGCATGGATGGAATTTGCTACGGACATCAACAATGTCATGTATGCATATATCGACCGCAAGAAAAAATTCCCCGTTACCACATTGCTTCGCTCTATCGGTTTTGAAACGGACAAGGATATCCTTGAACTTTTCGGAATGGCGGATGAAGTGAAAACAGATAAAAAATCCCTCCAGAAATATTTAGGCAAACGGCTTGCTGCACGTGTACTCCGTACATGGGTGGAAGATTTCGTGGATGAGGATTCAGGAGAGGTGGTATCCATCGAGCGTAACGAAGTTGTACTCGAACGTGATACTGTGCTTACTGAGGAAGAGATCGACATGATCGTGGATATGGATGTGAAGAGCGTATTTATCCAGAAAGAAGAAGTAAGCGGAGACTACGCGATCATCTATAATACACTGAATAAGGATACGGCCAATTCGGAACTGGAAGCTGTTCAGCACATCTATCGCCAGTTGCGTGGTGCTGATGCCCCGGATGATGAAACCGCACGTGGTATTATCGACAAGTTATTCTTCAGCGACAAGCGTTATGACCTGGGTGAAGTTGGCCGTTACAAAATCAACCGCAAACTGAACCTGAATTTCCCGCTTGAGCAGAAAACACTGAACAAGGAAGACATTATTGAGATCATTAAATATCTCGTTCGTCTAACTAACGGTAAAGCGGAGATCGATGATATCGATCACCTCAGCAACCGTCGTGTAAGGACCGTAGGCGAACAACTTTATGCGCAGTTCGGTGTAGGTCTGGCACGTATGGCCAGGACTATCCGTGAGCGTATGAACGTCAGGGATAACGAGGTATTCACACCGGTTGACCTGATCAATGCAAGGACGCTTTCTTCTGTGATCAATTCATTCTTTGGAACATCACAGCTGAGCCAGTTCCTTGACCAGACCAATCCTTTAAGTGAGATCACGCACAAGCGTCGTATTTCCGCACTCGGACCCGGTGGTCTGAGTCGTGAGCGTGCGGGCTTCGAGGTTCGTGACGTTCACTATTCCCACTATGGTCGTTTGTGTACCATTGAAACACCTGAAGGACCAAACATTGGTCTGATCTCCACGCTTTGCGTTCACGCAAAGATCAACGAGATGGGTTTCATTGAAACACCATACCGTAAAGTGGATAATGGAAGGGTTGACATGAAAAAACTTTCTTACCTCAGCGCGGAGGAAGAAGATACCGCCAAGATTGCCCAGGCAAATATTCCACTCACAGATAAGGATGAATTTGCTGAAGATAAAATCAAGGCAAGGCAAACGGGCGACTTCCCGATCCTCGATCCGGGTGAAGTAGAATTCATGGACGTTGCACCAAACCAGATCGTTGGTCTGAGTGCGTCCCTGATTCCGTTCCTGGAACATGATGATGCCAACCGTGCGCTGATGGGATCAAACATGCAACGCCAGGCAGTTCCGCTGATCCTTCCTGATTCCCCGATCGTGGGAACCGGACTGGAAGGCAAGGCTGCCCGTGATGCGCGTATTCAGATCCATGCAGACGGTGAAGGTGTTGTTGAATTCGTGGATGCCAATGAAATTCATGTTCGCTACGAGCGTGATGAACAACAAAAACTCGTGAGCTTTGAAGATGACCTGATCATTTACAAACTCACCAAGTATATCAAGACCAACCAGGAAACCTGTATCACACTCCAGCCTGCCGTAAAGAAAGGCCAGAGGGTGAAGAACGGTGACTTCCTTACGGAAGGTTATGCGGTGAAGAATGGTGAACTCGCACTCGGACGTAATCTGAAAGTGGCCTTCATGCCATGGAAAGGTTACAACTTTGAGGATGCCATAGTGATCAGTGAAAAAGTGGTACGTGATGACCTTTTCACTTCAATCCACATTTCTGAATTTGAACTTGAGGTCCGCGACACCAAACTCGGTGAAGAGGAACTTACTCCGGATATTCCAAACGTATCAGAAGAAGCCACCAAAGACCTCGACCAGTATGGTATCATCCGTATCGGTGCACAGGTTAAGGAAGGTGATATCCTGATCGGTAAGATTACCCCTAAAGGTGAAAGTGATCCTACACCGGAAGAAAAACTTCTCCGTGCCATCTTCGGTGATAAAGCCGGTGATGCGAAAGATGCTTCACTGAAAGCACCAAGCGGAACTGAAGGTGTCGTTATCGGAAAGAAACTTTTCCAGCGTGCTAAAAAAGACAAGAATGCAAAAGTCCGTGAGAAAGCTGCCGTTGAAAAACTGGAGAAGATCCACGAACAGAATGAAAAGGAACTGCTGGAAGTACTGATCACGAAATTGCTGACCCTGGTGAAGGAAAGGCCGTCTTCAGGAATCACCAACAATTTTGGTGAGATGCTGATTGCCAAAGGCGCCAAATTCAGTGCGAAAAATCTTTCCGGTATTGATTACCAGAACGTCAACCCGCTGGGCTGGACGGGAGATGCGAAGATCGATGACCAGATCAATACACTCCTGCACAACTACAATATCAAGTATAACGAAGAACTGGGACGTTATAAGCGTGAAAAATTCAATATATCCATAGGTGATGAATTGCCTGCAGGTGTATTGAAACTCGCAAAGGTTTATCTCGCAGTGAAAAGGAAACTGAAAGTGGGAGATAAAATGGCAGGTCGTCACGGAAACAAAGGTATTGTTGCCAAGATCGTTCGTGCAGAAGATATGCCATTCCTTGAAGACGGAACACCCGTTGACATCGTGCTGAACCCACTTGGCGTACCAAGCCGTATGAACCTGGGACAGATATATGAAACCATCCTCGGATGGGCTGGTGAGAAACTCGGAATAAGGTTCAGTACGCCAATCTTCGATGGTGCAACACACCAGGAGATCCAGGACCTGATCACTAAAGCCGGTCTTCCAAATTTCGGTCACACTTACCTGTGCGACGGTGAAACCGGCGAGCGCTTCCACCAGAAAGCCACGGTGGGCATCATCTACATGATGAAACTGCACCATATGGTGGATGACAAGATGCACGCACGTTCTATCGGCCCATACAGCCTCATTACCCAGCAGCCGCTTGGTGGTAAGGCCCAGTTCGGTGGCCAGCGTTTTGGTGAGATGGAAGTTTGGGCGCTTGAAGCTTACGGTGCATCCAACATCCTCCAGGAACTGCTCACACTTAAGTCAGATGATATCATTGGTCGCGCCAAAACATACGAGGCGATCGTTAAAGGTGATAACATCCCACGTGCAGGTATACCCGAATCATTCAATGTACTTGTGCATGAATTAAGGGGACTTGGACTCGACCTTAAGTTTGATAACTAAAAAGGTTTCGAAAACTATACAAAGCCATCCCGCGAAACGCGGGATGGCTTTTTTTTATGCCGTGTAGTTAGAGTGACAGCTTTCCGATTGTGCCATTCTGGATAGGTCAGATTCCGATGTGTTTAATGGCGCTTGAACAGAATGATGACTTTTTGAGCCCTTGAATTTGTTAATGCGGAAGTGTAAGGAATGAAATAAGGATGTCTCAAAAAAAAGATACAATGGCCTCCTCAATCAGTATTGATCTAAGTCTTTTATACAGTTAAGTTAGACCTTAGTGGTTTGCCTTAAATAAATGCTATGCAGTATTTATTTATATTTATAATTTACTTTATTTCCACTATGTCAGTACCAATTGAAGTAACCAGTACAGGCTTGATGGGCATTGATTTAAACCAACATTTAGATGTTAATGCATTGGCGAATTTTAAAAAAGATTTAAAAAGAAGTGGGACTTATTCGCTTTGGTTTGACGATGAATACGATTATTATAAAAAATCAGATTCGGAGATGAACCTTTTTATTGCCATAGATAAAAAAAGTAGTATCATAAAGGGAATATTTTGCATTGCGAGCAGTGATGAACTTTTTAGTGACGCTTATTTAATTGGAAAGCTGGGTAATGATTATTCGATATTAGAATCATCCAGAAGTGGAAACAATGTGAGATCTTCTTTAGGGTGGCATAGCAAAAATATTCTTATCAAAAAGACCAAACATATTAATTCTGGACAGTATAAGTTGGAATACATGGTTAACGATAAGTATATGCCGGGGATAACTATCATCGGAATGATACAGTAGAATAACAAAAGAGGCTGTCTCTTCATTTACTTTAAGACAGCCTCTTATGTTTGGTTTGTTCACTTATTGTACAATCATTTTCCTCGTGGTGCTGAATTCATCAGCATCCATTTTGTAGTAATAAATTCCTCGACCCATATTTCCTGTCTGTACTTCTGTGTAATGTTTACCGGGCTGTCTTATACCTTCATCAATCACCCTGACTGTTCTTCCCTGGAGATCATAAATCGTCAGCCTTACTTTTGTCGCTTTGGGAACAGAATACGTGATCATTGTACGTCCGGTGAAAGGATTAGGATAGTTCTGTTCCAGTCTGTACCCGGCTTTGTCTTCCAGGTTGAAGGATATCACATCCGAATAACTGAATTTGCCATCGAAATCTATCTGTTTAAGCCTGTAATAATACTTTCCGGCAGACAGTCCCTTATCCTCATAATGGTATTTCTGAAGTGTTGAAGACGTGCCGATGCCCGGTACAAATCCGATGGTATTCCAGTCAGTTCCATTTGTACTTCTCTGGATATCAAACCCTTTATTGTTCGATTCACTTGCCGTTGACCATTCAAGGTTTACATCCTTATTGAAAACGCGTCCCTTGAAATTGATCAGTTCAACAGGGAAAGCGAAATTGCAATTGATATTGAAATCCTGCAACACCACTGTATTTGAATTATCTGAAGTATTGATGTTGGCCCTGTATTGAAGGTAACGAGTGAAATTTCCGACTGCTCCTCCATTGGAAACACTGCTGAAGGCTGACCATGTACCATCAGGAATTGAAGTATTACCCGTACGTACCTGTATATCAAGTGATGTGCCTGCCGGTTGAATGGCAGTCCAGTTAACCTGGCTCCAGTTGGTAAAGCCGCCGGCATCAAAAACTTTTGATGTATAGGTACCTGAAGCCGCATAAGGTGAAACCCTGATCCAGTCAACAGAAAGGTCCAGTCCGTCAACATTATAATCGCTTAGTTGCAGGACAGCGCTTGCCATTGTTTTTGTAACAGTGGTGATAAGGGTGCCATCAACATAGAATTCAAAATTGGTGGGGTTCCATTTTATTTTATACCTGTGGTATTGTCCTGTAAGACCGGTACCAAGTGATATAGTTGTTCCGATATCGATTCTCGCATATACTTCACCGGCAGCTGCACCTGCGCCCCTGCCAATAACCACCCACGGTGCATTGAAAGCTCCGTCTAGCAGAATACCCGATATTCTGGAACAGTCCATCCGTAAATTTGGCTTCAAATTCTATTGAATTTCCTGGTGCATATGTGGATGTGCTATAGATATGGCAACCATTGAAGACTGCAATACCTCCAAGGTATTGCGGTGTTAATGCACCAAACCAGCTTTCCTGCACCCATCCTGAAGGGGTCGAGGGTCCTGTAAATTCCTGGCTCACAGCAGGATTGAGAATGACAGCTCCATTTCCATCAACAACAACACTCGTATTTGCATCCGGAGTTCCCTCCAGGAATTCATTTTCATTATCGCTTGTTGCACAGACTGACAATGGCATGGTAAACGACAAAGGTGCGGCCGGCGGATTAGGAGATGTGGTCAGATTTGTTGCAGGATCAGTTGAACTTACCCTGAAATAATAAGTAAAACCGGGGATTAAATTGTTCAGCGTAATACTGTGGACTGTAGAGATATTAATATCTGAACTGTTTTGGTCAAGTGTTGACTGATGTTACTCCGAAATCAACCCTGCTGTCAGCATTTTCATCCGTATCCCAGGTTATCACTGCAGTTCCGGAAGCATTGGTAGTTACATTGATGTTGCTGATTACCGGTGGCGTTACATCAAGCGCATATACGGCTTCATATGAACCACTGGGCGCATCGAAGAAAGCATATTCCACACCTTTGATCACTTCAGCCGTAGTGGTCAGTAATGCGCTGTTTCTTGAAATACTGATCAGCCGGAGGTTATTAACTGCAACGGGCAGCATGGCTTTTATATTTAGCGCACGTGCATCAGCAGTAACGGTGAAGTTCAGGGTACTATTCGCCCAGGTATATGAGCTGAAATAAGAATTGTTTCTTCCATCTACCCAGTCAAGCATTTGTTTTGCCGATACTACAGGAATATTCCTTGCCAACGCTGAACTTACAATAAGATTGGAAGCAACAGCAGGGAATATATCGGTGTGCATATTTGCGCAGAAAACACCATAATATCCTTCTGCTCCTGTTGCCTTATCCAGCAGTTCATTGATAGTTTGGGGATACGCCTGGCCTGATTCATCTGTTAACTGTGTGGTAACCTGGTAACAGTCAACCATGGTACCGTCAATATCTGCAAAACGCATTGGCATTCCTGAACCGGTGAACATTCCTGAACGGTTTTGCACCCATGTTCCGGGAAAGTAATAATAGTTTACATCCAGCCTTACGCCAAGTTCAGCCTGCTGTTTAGCCTGGTTAACCCAGTCGCTCCAGGCAATGCAATGTGTCCTGTGGGTCAATGCATTATTTATGCTGGGATAAAAGTCTTTCATCAGGTTCCACTGGTCTTTCCAGTTTTGTTTCCAACTGGCAGGTGTCCAGTTTTCACAACCGGTATTCAGGTGAAGTGCAATTTCAAAACCTTCACTTTGAAACTGTGCAATTTCCGCATTCGTGATAGGTGTTGCCGGATAAATATAAGACGTGCCCCTTACCGCTTTCCAGTCTGCCACATCTTGCGGGGAATTTGGCCCGTCGGTTTTGAATTTGTTGAATATATCAGAAGTCCTGTTAAACCCGTGGTCATCGCCGGTCATAACAATGGCCGCTTTCTTCCCGCTGGGGAGGAACCAGAACCTGGGCAATGGCTTTTTATCCATATTACCCTGTAAAATGATTTTTGATAGAAGTCTCATTTGTTCATCGGCCTGCGGGATAGCCACTTTGTTCAGGTCAATCCAATCGGTTTGGGGATCAGTTGAACTATTACCAAAGAACAGGTCATTTGAACGGATGACACGTATCCCGTCTCTTTCCTGCCCGGCCCATGCTGGATTGCCCTGGCGTGTAAGCACTATGGACTTCGCAAGATCATAGGTGAATGCAATGGCTTGTCCGCCATTAATTCCGATATCCCGGAGCGTAACAGCAGGATAAGTGGTGGCTTGCGTAGCGCTGCTATACAAAGTGGCGAGTATCGTTGTGCCGGGATTTACCGTGAACTGATCAGCGGTTCCGTGGAACTGAATGGTTTCATTCACCAGGCCTGCACCCGCTGTTGATGATGTATTGAACAGGAGGTATTTATCAGATAATGTTCCTCCTGCCGGTGTTATGCCAAGTAATGAATACAAATCAGCGTCAGGCCTGAAGGAAATCAATGTTCCTCCATTGTTTACAAAACTGGAAAACATGGCAGCGTCTGCAGACGATACAGGAATATTGCCAAGTATCACCACTTCATATCCAGATAAAACAGTTGCATCCACACCTCCCAGGGGAAGGGCTTTAAAACTGTTCCAGCCTTCAGCCCTGAGAATTTCTACGGGATAAGTACTGAATGGATTTGAAGCATCAGTAATGACCAGGATTGGTCCTCCTGTTCCGTCCAAAGGAATCACTGGTGCAGGCGATTTGCTGGTAAAGCTGAAGCTGAAATCGGCAGACAATGCATTTCCTGCTGCGTCTGTGATCACATTGGCGCCACCACCACCATGTATGGTTACTGTATAATTAGTGCTATTGGAAAGGGGAGAGGATGGTGTTATCACCAGCTTCCGCAAACCAGCCTGGTAACTAAGAACAGCTGGTACGTCAACTGCCCCGTTTTTAAATTCAACGGAAAGATTATTAATGGAACCCTGTAATAATTCTTCGTTGAAAGTGATTACAATATTGGAAGCGAGGGGCACTTCCGTAGCATTGGCCAGGGGTGTATTGGAAATAATGGATGGAGGTGTTACATCAGCAGGTACTGAAGTATTGAACACCAAATCCACCATATAAGAGGATGAATTGTAATTGTTTGTAGGTAATACGGGTGTATTTGAATAAAAGATTAAACCATTCTTTCCGCCTATACCGTCGGCCAGGGCAGTAATAGGTCCGTTATAATGAGTTGGTCAGAAAATAACCTTCTACATAAGTATAGTAACCTTTGCTGCTGAGGTATGCAATAACATAAGTGGTATTGGCATCAACGGCTACCGGAGTGCTAAAACTAACTTCCTGCCAGCCTGATGCTGTTTCACCGGTGAAATCAGCCTGTGCAAGCAGGGTGCCGCTGGAATTGAATAATAGTCCCTGGTGAGTGCCAATATCACTGGCTGCTTTATAAAACCTTACGCCTGTTATAAAACCATTTACAGAAGTACTGAATCTCATGCCGAGGACGGCTCCGTTTATCTGGTCCCTGCTTGTTGAAGCTCCTGGATTAGTAGGGGGAAATAATGAATAAGGACCTGTAATAGGGTTGTCGGCCACGTTAAGCGTCAGGGTTGTTTCGGAACCTGAAGCCGGAGCATTTCCTGAATCATCGAAGCCCCTTATTTTCAGGCTGAGCGGGCCTGCAGTGGCGGGTATAAAAGTAAATGACCAGTTATTGGTTCCTTCAGCAACCAGCCAGGTGGTTCCGCCATCAAGTGAATATTCAACACCCGCCACTATGCCTCCAATGTCTGATGCCGTACCGCTAACGGTAACGGATAACTTATTTGATACGCCGGCATTATCCGCCGGGGACGTTACTGTAATTGATGGTGCTGTTACATCACCTGAAGCTGATGCAGGACTAAGATCAACCTGCAGGGATCCCGGTTGTACGTTCATATCTGCCAGCAGGTTAACCGTGGCCTGCTGCATACTCAAACTGGTTGCAACACTGCCACCATCGTGTGTACTACTTAATCCCCAGGACCATTGAATCGTTCCTGCGCCAAATATCCATGCACCACTGCTGTGTTTATACAATGACAGTTTATGAAATCTTCCATTAAAACTGGTGGAGGATAATAGAATTCTTTTATTCGGATATGATTGCTGGTAAGCCGGGTTTTCCCAACTCCACTCATACCCCAGGGTTCCTAAAGGAAGTGTGGCTGTTGAGCCATCAGGTATATCAGCAACAGGTGAATTTCTCCAGAACCTGTTTGTTTTAAATGTACTGGGAACCCTGATAGAACCAGTGCTGTCATTCCAGCTGATAGTGCCGGTTAGTGCATTTTCAGGTTTAAAACCATCACTGCCCGGGTATTGTGAAGGATTGCCGGTTCTCCATAAGCCTGTCCAGGTACTTGTTGGATCACATTTTCCAACACATGCATTTTCTCCGAGCGTTCCTTCTTTATAACAAACCAGGGTCCTTGTGGGTGTATTGCTTCCGTCAATACTGGTTTCCCACCGTGTTTTCCAATACACTTCATTGCCACTGAAAAAAGCGAGATGTTTTCCGTTGTTCCTGGCGTTTTCTACATTGTTTCTTTCATTGGCAGACCAATACTCATCATGACCAACGGAAAGGAAGACATTAAATTTACTGAGGTCCAGGGCTGTTCTTTCCATGTCCACATCGGTGGTATATTTCATGGAATAACCATTTCGTTCCAGCCACCTGATCATCGGGTATTCAGACCAGAACAACCAGTCTTCGCGGTCTTCCCTTGTTGTAAATGGTCTGTTATAACTTATTTTAACGGCCCTTCCTGCAGTATAGCCTGCAACAGTACCGGTGTAAAAACTATTCCCGCCATATTTATTATAGGCCTGCCATGTGGCATCAGATGTTTTAAATAATAAATCGACAGAAGCAGCATCATCCCTTACAATGAAGGCTATATGGCTTGCCCTGTTCTGTGGATCTGCGATACGTGAAATTTTTGCAATGTAAATCCCCGAAACAGCCGTGCCGGGTACAGTCCAGGTGGCCGACTGGCTCCAGTTACCACAATCAATCAGTCCGGTTGCAGTATTGGTGATACAATCAGGCTGGGCATTCAATGTGATGGTTCCCAGGTCAGCAATTTCCCTTGCCCCGTTTCCCTGGTAATACCCCAGGCGATAAATTTTGATATTACAGGAGCTAACGCCGTTGCCTTTAATTTTAAAACCGATAGTGCCTCCCTTATTTACGCTGATATCAGTGGCAAAACCCTGAAGATCAAGGTCTCCTGCACCGGTAATATCCCATTGAGACGCGGGGTTTCCGGGCAGGGCATTTTCAGTAACGATATCATTCTGGGAATACGAAGTGGTGTAAAAACTGCATAATAATGCAATAATCAATCAGGTTTCGGGTACGCATAAACATAAGCCAGTTCACATAATAGGTTAAGAAATAAGCGGATATAAATATCCAACCGGCTCACAAAAGGATATAGAAGATCATAATCGGGGAAACATTGGCATGGAAAACGCCAAGTGGTTCAGGAATACTGGGAGTAATTATCGAAGCGTAAATGTATTAAAAATCCTCCAGCTTCTATAATGGGATGCTGTTTTTTTCCAAGGATTTTGCATGATCTATTATAGACTCTTCACAAGAATTGACATAATCAACAGGTTATCCAAAAATATATTTTTGCAGTATCGAAAAATGGGAATTAAGAATATGAATACCCAGATGTATGATTACGGTTTGCTCAGCTTACTGTATGATCATTTTCCTGGCAGACCTGAATCCATCCGCTTCCATCATGTAATAATATATTCCGCGGGCCAGTTGATCAGTCATGACTTCCGTAAGGTAACGGCCGGGGTTCCTCATTCCTTCATCGATCACTTTTATTTTTCTGCCCTGCAGGTCATAAAAGATCAGCCTCACATTTGTTGTCCCTGGCACAGAATAAGCGATCGTGGTCCGGCCTGTAAAAGGATTGGGATAATTCTGCTCAAGGTTATATCCTGTAACCGGCATTGAAGAATTACATGAGATTAAGATGTTCTGTAATTCTGCAGTAACTGCATTATCTGATGAAGAAAAGTCGGCAGTGAATTGTATATACCTGCTGACCTTATTAATATCTGATCCGTTAATGACGGAAGAATAGTTCGACCAGGTATTATCCGGAATGGATGTATTGCCTGTACGTACAGCAACAGAAATGCCTGTACCTTCCGGCTGTATTGCATTCCAGAATATCTGGCTTCCAGGTAGAACCGGCACCTGCATCAAAGACTTTTGAAATGTAAGTACCAGAAGTGGTGTAAGGTAAAATCCTGATCCAGTCCACTGATAAATCAAGTCCGTTAGCATTAAAATCACTCATCAGGATAACCCCTGTGGCCATTGTTTCGTTTATGTTGGCTGATCCATTTTCCATCTACATAAAATTCAAAATTATTGGTGTTCCATTTTATTTTATACCGGTGAAATTGTCCGGTGAGGTTGGTGCCTAATATTACCCGTGAACCAAGGGAAGTCCTGGCGTAAAGCGTTCCTTTTGCGGCTATACCATCCCTGCCAATCATGACCCAGGGATTATTGAAATTTCCATCTCCTGAGAACCCGATATTTTCAAATGTATCATCTGAGAACCTGGCCAGGAATTCAATGGAGTTTCCCGGAAGAAAACTTGTATTGGAATATAAACGGCTTCCGTTGATCTTTGTCACCCCTCCGGAAAACTGGGGAGTATTGGTACCAGACCAACTTCCGACTGACCATCCGGGTGGTGCGGAACTGGCTTCGAAATCCTGGTTCTCTGTTGGTTTTAATATGAGCGAACCGTTACCATCCCGGACGATACTGATATCTGTACCTATGGTACCCATACTGAAATCAGCAACACTATCACTTGTAGCACAGATTCCTGTAGTTGGTGGGGCTATAACATCCACCGTCAATGAGGTTTCATTGCCCTTCGCGGGGACATTCCATGAATCATCAAATGCCCTTACTTTAAAGGTTATTGAACCCGTCACAGCAGGAGTCCAGGAATATGACCAGGTATCGGCTCCCACAGCCGCCTTCCAGGTAATTCCATTATCAAAAGAAATTTCAACACCACCTACTGCTCCACCAGGATCTGATGCAGTACCTGAAATAGTAGTAACAGAATTCAACAAAATACCAGCACCTGTAACAGGAAGATTTATTATAGTTACCGGAGGAGTTTTATCAACAGATGGGGATGGAGCAACAAGCGCAGCCTGCAATGTGGCCGGCAGAACGCCCATATCGCCTAGAAGATTCACCGTTGCCTGCTGCATATCCGGACTGGGGGGTAAGTTTCCGCGGTCATGACCCGCATCCAGTCCCCATGACCATTGCACAGTTCCTGCGCTAAATACCAATGCACCGCTATTATGTTTATACAGTGAAAGTTTGTGTAACTGGCCTCCATCCAAAGTATTGGAAAGCGTTATTCTTTGCGGCGGATAAAATAATTCATATGCAGGTGTTTCCGGATCCCATTCATGTCCAAGTGTTCCATACGGCATAGTCACTGATTGGCCGGCCGACAGGTTAGCGATTTTCGTATTTTTCCAAAACCTGAAATTCCTGTATTCAGAAGGAACGATAATACTATTGGTAGTGCCTGCCCAACTGATCTGGCCGGTAAGTTTGTTTTCAGGGTTACATCCATCTGTTCCGGGAAAATCACAACCAAATCTCCAAAGTCCGGTCCACATATTGGGCAAAGGGTCACACTTGCCACCGCATCCTCTTTCCCCATCTCCATCTTTGTAGCAAACCAGCGTCCTGTAAGGCGTACCTGAACCATCAATACTATTCTCCCAACGGGTTTTCCAATACACTTCATTGCCGCTGAAGAAAGCCAGGGATACTCCTGCATTTGCTGCTGATTCAAATTTATTTCTTTCTTCGGCCGACCAGTATTCATCGTGCCCGACAGATAAAAGTATCTTGTGCATTGATGGTGTGATAAGCGATGGATCCCGCGCCATGTCCACGCATGTGGTGTAACTCATATTATACCCGTTTCTCTCCATCCATCTGACCATGGCATATTCTGCATTAAACAGGCCGGTGAGTCCGGCAATCGCTGTATTCGGGATTACTCCCTTCCGGTTATAGAAAGGCCTGTTATAACTCAGTTTTACTGCATGGCCCAGTGTAAATCCTGGAACGGTTCCGCCGTAAAAATTATTACCCCCATAATCATTATATGCCTGCCAGGTTGCATCTGCTGTTTTAAACAGAATAGGAAAATTTCCTGCATCATCCCGCACCACGAATATGATATGGCTCGCACCACCGTTATCATTTCTCCTGATTCTCGCAATATAAATTCCTGAAACTGCCGTAGCCGGTACATTCCAGGTTGACTGTGAAACCCAGTTGCCGCAATCAATTTCACCTGTGGTAGTGTTGGTTATACATGGAGCCTGGCTAACGCCTGTAAATGTATTGCCCAGGTCAGCAACCAATCGTGCTCCATTTCCCTGGTAATATCCCAGCCGGTAAATTTTAATGCCAAAACGGATTCCGGCAACAGTAGTGATTTTGAAACTTATTGGGTTGCCTTTATTTACACTCATCGCCGTAGCAAATCCCTGAATAGACAAGTCCCCCGCTCTTGAAATATCCCATTCAGAAGCAGGATTACCAGGCAGTGCATTTTCTGTAACGATCGCATTTTGAGGAAGTACGATCAAATGCATACCTGAAAGTAAAATAGTAATCAAAAGGCTGCGGACAAACCTTAGCATAAGCCGATTGAAATAGGTTAATAAATGGATGGATGAATACATCCCTGATAGTTTCAAAAGGATATTAAAAATCTAAGGGGTAGGAAACTGTGGCATTAATATATGCCAGGTGGTTCAGGAATAATTGGAAATGGTCCTTAAAGTGTAAATGTATAAAATATCCATTAGTTTGAACAATGTAAAAATACCTTGCTGTATAAGGGAAATTTTCCTTATTTTATTATGAGTCTTCTACTATCTTCTGTAAGGATGATCCTTCGTAATGAATTACAAATTGATAAGTAAGCGAAATGAAATTCAACAGATTGCAGACGCCTTTTTTATTACTTATCGAATTAAGGAAATTAAATATTGATTTTATTTTTCAAATGATCAGCCAGCCTGATTGACATTGCCACAATTGTGAGCGTTGGATTAACCCCTGCCCCTGTAGGAAAGCAAGATGAACCTGCAATATAAATATTATCAATACCGTGGATTTTACAATTTTCATCCACAACCCCAAATTTTGGATCATTGTTCATCCTTGTTGTGCCCATATGGTGCCAGCCTCCGCTGGTTGAAGTAGGTACTGATTTTTCATCTCCGTCCAATATATCATTTCTCAGTTTTACACGGCCAATTCCGGAAGCACCAACCTGCTGACCGATAATTTCATATATTTTTAGAATACTTTTTTTCTCCAGGGTAGTGAACTCCCAATTTAATGCCGCCTTTTGTACGCCCAATTCATCTGTATCTGAACTCAATGTAACACATGATAAAGGATTTGGTGCCTGCTCCAGTCTGATAGTAAGCTCAAAGGCCTGGTGTTTATTGTTATTTTTTTCGAACCGATTAAGAAAACGTGTAATCATGTTTCTTTGGTCATGGTAATAAACCTCATTTACAGTTTTTTGATTTTCCATGGGATCATCTTTTGACCATAAATCTATAAATGGTGGGATCTTCTTTGCGAAATTTAAAGGTGTGAATGATACAATGCCATTCAGGATTTTATATTCAGCCTGTTTTTTAGGCATAATTGCCAGTTCTCCCCGGAAAACCGGGTAATTAATGTATAGTTTAAGGTCAGTTTCCTGTTTAAACCACAACTCAGCAGATTTTATTTCCAGGTGTTCCATAAAATACCGGCCAACAAGGTTATGATCATTCCCCAATCCTTTGGGGGCCTGTTTGTTTGCAGCCAGTAAAACCCGCGCATTTTGTATTCCTGCGCAGGAAAGTATAAAATATTTCGCTTTTATTTTATGTGTCTTTTTTGCATAATTTTTTATTATTACTTCATTTGCCGTTGATATGTTTTCGTTTGTGACAATATCCACGACGTTAGCATATGTATACAGATGAATATTTCCGGCATTTATTATTGTATCCCTGTATTTTTCACCAAAACGTGTTGGTTTGCTGAACCTCCAGATCTTATTCCAGACTACTTCATTGTCAAGCGGTAAAGGTTTTAATGAGGGGTCTTTTTTTTGGTAACTTTTCAGACTGAAATCATATTCATCAATATCAAGGTTTATGTGCGCCCTTTTATAATAGGATAAAAGATCATCCTGTGTAATTGGCCAACCGCTCAGTTCCACCCAGTCCCTTTTTTGAAATACAATTGGATCGAAAAGAGAACACATGCCTCCCCAAAGTGCGGTAGTGCCGCCAAAACAGTGTAACTCGGATGATTTTAATGGATAATATGGCTGGCCGGTAGTTTTGCCACTGTATAGCTCTTGTATACGTTCATCATATTCAAAACCACCTCCTTCCAGCAGGATAACTTTATATTTTGAATTCATAAATTCCAGTGCAATGCTAATTCCTGCGGCACCTGCCCCTATAATACAAATATCTCCTTCAATCAATGAGTTATCATCAATATATCTTGCATCAATATGCATACTTTGAAGTATTAACTAGTAAAAGATAATAGTGCACATTGACGTGCTTCAGTTATCGATATTATCCAGCCATTCAGGATAAGGATTTCATTAGATTTAAATTCACGCCGAATAATCTCTTTCAGTTGCATGGTATCCGCCGAAATTAAATCCGGGGTATCAATTTGGTTTTCTTTTCCGGATTGGAGTAATGCTCTTATTTTCTTCTCTGAATTTTCATCTGGGAAATGTGATCTATAAGCCATTCCTATTTGTCGTAAGGATTGTTCATCGCAGATATGGGATAAAATGTTTGGGTGAATTAGGCTGCTATTTTTTAAATGCTTTAGCCGGTGTTTAATGATTTGCGGGGTAACTATGGCAGCGCATGAAAAAACTGAGGCCCAGACAAAAGTCCTTCTTTTCATCTTGGAAAAAGTAAAATGCAATTAACTTAGTTAAATTTCCACTTTGTAAAATAGTAATTAAAGTTAATAAATGAAACTATTAGTTTATTTGGGTATTCATTACCGTTTGTAAATAATATCAGAAAATTATAGACACTTAGAATAGAGTTAATTATTTGATCTGCAGGAAGTTGGTTATGCGGGAATTAATTATCTATGAAATCCGGATAGTATATATAACTATGTGAAATAGCAGGCCTTATATAATATTCATGGCTTATTTTCATAATCTCGGAAAGCCAAGTTATTGGAATTGCATTTTCATAAAATCAACGGAATCAATACTTACTGCTATCTTAAACTCGCCAGAAAATCCTTGAGAGAATGATACTCAGAAGGAATTACCCTGCTCTTTTTCTCCCGGCCCATTATTTTTTCTACCTGTAAAGGGTAAATTATGGATATACCGGTGGCCCTTTCAACACTTTCAGGGAATTTTACCGGGTGTGCCGTTTCCAGGAAAATGCCTTTCGAGGAGGGATGGAGGCGGAGATGTTTCTCGAGGGCATTAAAACCCACTGCGCCATGGGGGTCCGTAAGGTAATTGTATTCGTGGTACACCCTTGCAATGGTTTCAATGGTTTCCTGGTCAGAAATACTGTAGCTGCTGAGTATACCGGTAACTAACGGTAATGACTGTCCGAACATGTGCATGATCCTGCCAAAGTTGCTGGGATCGCCCACATCCATGGCATTGGAGATGGTGGCTTTTGCCGTTACCGGCTGGTAATGTCCTGATTGCAAAAAAACAGGGACTACGTCATTGACATTACAGGCCGCGATAAAATGGGAAACGGGCAATCCGGATTTCCAGGCGAGTATGCCTGCACAAATATTTCCGAAATTCCCGCTGGGCACCGAGAACACAGGAGGTTCCGCATGGGGCCATTGTTTCAGCGCAAGGAAATAATATATCTGCTGTGGCAGCCAGCGGGCTACATTAATGGAATTGGCAGAGGTCAGGAATAATTTTGATTTCAAATCCTCATCCGTAAACGCTTGTTTAACCATACGCTGACAGGCATCAAAATCGCCATTGACTTCCAGTGCATGTATATTATTGCCGTAAGTGGTCAGCTGCTTTTCCTGGACCGGGCTTACCTTTCCAGAAGGATAAAGAATAACCACATCTACACCTTCCACACCATAAAAGCCATCGGCCACGGCACCACCTGTGTCGCCGGATGTGGCTACGAGGACGGTGATCTTATTTTTTTTATTTTCCCTGGAAAAATAACCAAGGCACCTGCTCATGAACCTCGCGCCAACATCCTTAAACGCCAGGGTGGGGCCGTGAAAAAGCTCCAGGGAGTAAATGTTTTCAGTCACTTTAACGAGCGGAATGCTGAAGTTTAATGTCTCTTCAATGATGCTGTACAGGATTTCATCCGGAATGGATCCCTCCACATAGGGTCTCATTATATTGAACCCGATTTCAGCATTACTCATCGCCGGCAGTGCGCCGATAAATTGTTTTGAAAGGACTGGAATTGTTTCCGGGAAATATAATCCCTTATCAGGAGCCTGTCCGAGTATGGTAGCTTCCCTGAAATCGGTGGCGGGTGAAATCTTATTCAGGCTATAATATTTCATCGGGTACGATTTTTATTCCGGTTTCATTTATGGTGGTAACATAGGTGCTGTTTTCTATGCCTAGCCGGTTATAGATAGATGACATTTCTTTTTCCACTTCCATTGCGGTATTTTTTTCCTTTGACAACATAAAGATGGATGGTCCTGATCCGGAGATGCCTCCGCCCAATGCCCCGGCCCCGAGGGATTGTTTTTTGACTTCAGCAAATGCCGGGATCAGTATACTTCTTACCGGCTCTATGATGACATCTTCCAGAGACCGGCCGATGAGTTCATAGTCGCGCTGCAATAATCCCGTCACCAGTCCTGCAATATTTCCCCACTGCCGGATGGCATCTTTCAGGAAGATCTGTTTTTTCAGTATCTGCCTCGCATCTGCAGTTCGGACTTCAATCTGCGGATGAACAATGGTGACGTACATCGGGGGTGGAGGGATGGAAATAATATCGAGCGGGTGAATGCTCCTGACAAGGGTAATGCCACCCCGCAGGCAGGGCGCTATATTGTCGGCGTGTTTTACACCCGAAGCCAGTTTTTCCCCGTTCATGGCAAATTGCACCAGTTCATCCGGGGTGAATAAATTATCCAGTAATATATTGGCTGCAGCAACGGCACCGGCAGCACTCGCAGCACTCGAACCGATTCCGCTTCCGGGTTTGATCCTTTTACGGATCGTCATTTCAAAGCCCAGGGGTTCTTTCAGTGTATCCATCAGCGATAGAAGGGCAACGCCGGCAACATTTTTATGGGGATCCTCGGGAAGGCCGTAATCATCAGCATTATGGATAACAAGTTTTGGTTCATCGATAATGGAAAGTTGCATGATATCGGAGGGATCGTTCAATGCAAGCCCGAGAATATCGAAACCGCAAACAAGGTTGGCCACGGTAGCGGGTGAATGAATGGTGATTTTTTTCATATTGTGCTGATGCAAATGATTGAAAATATTAACCTGCAGCCCGGATGATATCAGCGAAAACCCCGGATGCGGTTACTTCCGCGCCCGCACCTGCACCTTTCACCACAAGTGGCTGTTCCGAATACCTGGGCGTGTAGAAGCGGACGATATTATCCTTTCCATACAAATGAAAGAAATCATGTTGCGGATCAATATGCTGTAAGCCCACAGCAGCTTTACCATTTTCAAAACTGGCCACAAATTTCAGCTTGCATCCTTTTTTAGCGGCTTCTTTATAGAGCGAAAGAAAATGATCCTCATGCACTTCGAGTTCTTTGTAAAAATCTTCCACGGTCCCCTGCATGCAGGAAACGGGAAGAAAGCTTTTATTGCTGATGGCATCCATTTCCACTTCATACCCTGATTCACGGGCCAGGATCATGATTTTCCGCATCACATCCGTACCGCTGAGATCAAGCCTTGGATCAGGTTCCGTATATCCTTCATCCTGCGCACGTTTTACCACGGTGGAAAATTTCTGCGTGCCGTCATAATGATTGAAAACATAGTTAAGCGTTCCGCTCAGCACGGCTTCAATTTTATTGATACTGTCGCCGCTTCTCAGCAGGTCATTAAGGGTGCCGATAACCGGCAGGCCGGCGCCTACATTGGTTTCAAAAAGAAAGCGCGTGTTGAATTCCGCGGCCAGTTCCTTTAACGCAATATAGTTACGGTATGGGGAAGAAGCGGCGATTTTATTGCAGGCCACAACGGCAATGCTTTTCTGCAGCAGTGCGGGATAAATGGACGACACTTTTTCGCTGGCGGTAACGTCAACGAATACACTATTTCTCAGGTTCTTTGAAATGATGTGATCAGTGAAGGCTTGCAGGCTGGCTTTCTCCCCGCCGTCGAATACATTTTCCCTGCTGCCATTCAGTTCCTCTTCACCCATCACCATATTGCGGCTGTTGATCAGCCCAACCACCCTCACCTGAAGGCGGAGGTGTTTCATCAGGAACTGTTGCTGCTGCTGTAGCTGTGCAAGCAGCCTTTTGCCCACATTACCTGTTCCGGCAATGAATAAGTTGATCTGCTTATAGCTTGTTTCAAAGAATTCCTCATGCAGGATATTCAGGGTTTTCTTTACATCCGATGTGCTGATCACGGCAGAAATATTCCTTTCTGAAGAACCCTGGGCAATGGCTCTTACATTAACGCCATTTCGTCCCAGTGTACCAAACATTTTTCCGCTGATACCAGGGTGGCTTTTCATGTTTTCACCCACCAGCGCGATAATGGAGAGATCCGTTTCAGTGGCCAGCGGATCAACTTTCCCTATGGCGATCTCCCGTTCAAATGCCGTATTGACCGACTTGCGGGCTTTATCCACGGCGGAGGCTTCAATAGCCACACATATGGAATGTTCAGATGAACTTTGCGTGATGAGGATTACATTGATCTGTTCTGAGGCCAGCGCTTCAAAAAGTCTTTTTGAAAATCCTGGTATCCCGATCATTCCGCTTCCTTCGAGACTTAATAAGGCGATTTTATTAATGCTTGAAATCCCGCTGATGGTTTGGCCGGTAGCGGAAGATTCATTCTGTATAAGGGTACCGATATCCTGAGGTGAAAAAGTATTTTTCACCCAGACCGGAATATTCCTGCTCATTACCGGTTGGATGGTGGGGGGATAAATCACTTTGGCGCCAAAATGGGAAAGCTCCATGGCTTCTTTATAGGAGATCTGTGGAATGGGGCGGGCATTGGGCACCCATCTGGGGTCTGCTGTCATCATGCCGGAAACATCCGTCCATATATCAAGCTGGCCGGCATTTGCTCCGGCAGCCATGATGGCCGCAGTATAATCTGATCCTCCCCTGCCCAGCGTGGTGGTTATTCCTTCCGCATCTGCAGCGATAAATCCAGGCAGGATATACAGGTCATGACCTTCATTCAACATTTTTTCGATATGGCTGAACGTGGGGGAGAAATGCACCGTGGCATTTCCATACTGGCTGTCGGTCAGGATCAGTTTGCGTGCATCTTTCCACTGGCTGTTGCAGCCATCGAGTTCAAAGGATGCAGCAATGATCCTGGAAGACATCATTTCGCCATAGCTCATTATCCGGTCGAGCGTGCGGGCCGACAATTCACCCAGCAGGAAAATGCCATTGAAGATATCTTCCATTTCATTGCAATAGGTTTTTGTAAAGCTCAAAACATAACTCTGGTGTTGTACGGGAATAATTTCCTTTACTGTATCCAGATGCCTTGTTTCAATATCCTGCAGGATAATGCGATAGGATTCGTCTCCCCCCGCAGCACGGCGCCCGCATTCAATCAACTGATCCGTGGTTCCGCTCATGGCAGAGACCACCAGTATAATTTTTTCATTCTTAAGGGAATCCTTTACGATCTTTCTAACCTGTTGTATGGAGGAGGCGCTTCCTACAGAAGTCCCTCCGAATTTCATGACCAGCATAATCTTTTTTTAGAATAATATGTACGCGAAAGTTTTTGATCTTACAGCAAAATGCCCGGGGGATAATATATGAAATCACAACCCTTTACGGGTTGTTGTAATAATATTGATAATGACGGCAGGCAGGCTGCTGCTAAGTGGACGTGGGAAGGTAAAAATTGTTGTCATTATTTTTTTACGAGAGGCGAAGTTATAGGCAAATCCTTTAAAAAACAACAAATAACTTTAAATTTTTGTAAATTTAAACCTTATTTCTTTCGAAACTATCTATTTCCCATTTTAACCATATGAGTCATTCTTCAAACCAGGCGCTTCAGCAGTTCAAAAATCTTGTAGGCATTAAATTCCAGTTATACAACAGCCTGTTTACATCACTTCCTTTTCACCGTATTGAGAAGACGGGGATCATGTTATCCCTGTTACTGGCGAATTGTGAGGAAGGGTATAAGAAGAAGCTCAGCCCGGTGGAAATCATGGAGGATTTTTTTGCGCGCCAGACTGCCTATACCCGTGAACAGGAACAGCTTGATGTGTTGTTTCGGTTTGTACAGTACGTAGAAAGGCAGGTGGTGTTATTTGATGCACTGGAAGATGCAGCTTTTACTGATGTCAATGATATGGCCGGCGGAGGAACGCTGAAACACCTGGAGACTGAAGTTGCCCAGCAAAGATATGACGAAGCGCTGGCAGAGAAGCTTAAGGATTTCGGTATCCGCCTTGTACTAACGGCGCACCCTACCCAATTTTATCCGGGCTCTGTACTGGGTATCATCAACGATTTATCCCGTTCAGTAAAGGAGAACAATGTCAGCCAGATCAATATGTACCTGCAGCAGCTTGGGAAAACGGCTTTCTTCAAGAAGCAGAAGCCCACACCTTATGATGAGGCTATCAGCCTGATCTGGTATCTTGAAAATGTATTTTATGCCGCTTCGGGGAAAATCGTTTCCTTCCTGAAGAGCCAGTTTCCGGAAGCCACCAACGGGAATGAGCCGGTGATCAGGATGGGTTTCTGGCCCGGCGGCGACAGGGACGGAAATCCTTTTGTAACGGCGTCGATCACACGAAAAGTTGCCGATGCACTGCGCGGTTCCATCATCAAGTGTTACTACATGGATGTCAGGAAAATGAGGAGGAGACTGACATTTGATGGCGTGGAAAACGTGCTGCAGGAACTGGAGAAGAAATTGTATGATAATATTTTCATTCCCGGTCATGAAGCCGATATAACATCTGTGGAAATACTTTCTACATTGCGACAAATCCAGGAAACGCTTATATACCAGCACAACGGGCTCTTTGTGCACCTGGTGAGCCAGTTGATTAACCGCGTGGAAGTTTTCGGATTGTATTTCGCAACACTTGACATCCGGCAGGATAGTTCGATGCATGGAAAGGTGATGGATGCCTTTGCAGGGGGAGGTATATTCAGCAGGGAATATTTATCGATGGACCATGATGCCCGGCTGAAGTACCTGGGTTCCCTGAACGAGGCAGCGGCATTTCTTCCCGAAGACGATTTTTTGAAAGAGACCATGCAAAGCATCGACGCTGTTCGTTATATACAGCAGTTCAACGGAGAGGCAGGATGCAACCGTTATATCATCAGCCAGTGTAATAGCGCAGTGAATGTGATGGAAGTCCTGGCGCTTTTTGTATTGGGTGGGTGGAAGCGGGAAGACATCAATATTGATGTAGTGCCCTTGTTTGAAACCATTGACGACCTGATGAATGCATCGGATGTGATGAAGCAGCTGTACAGTGATCCTGTATACAGTAAGCACCTGCAACAGAGGAACCGGGTTCAAACCATCATGCTGGGTTTTTCAGACGGGACCAAGGATGGCGGTTACATGATGGCCAACTGGAGTATTTATACGGCAAAGGTTGAACTTACCAGGATATCCAAGGAATATGGCATTGATGTGGTATTCTTTGACGGCCGCGGAGGACCACCCGCAAGGGGCGGGGGTAAAACGCATAAATTTTATTCCTCCCTCGGGCAAAAAATTGCGAATCGCGAGATCCAGCTTACCATACAGGGGCAAACGGTCAGTTCCAATTTTGGAACCATCGACGCAGCGCAGTTTAATATCGAACAACTGATACATGCAGGCATTTCCAATGACCTGTTCTCCGACAAGAATATCACCCTGAGTAAAGAACAGGAAGACCTGATCAATGAACTGGCAGAGAATAGTTTTGTGTGGTATAATGAACTAAAAAATCATCCTTATTTCCTGGAATACCTGTCAAATGTTAGTCCGCTCAGGTTCTATGCGGAAACAAATATTGGCAGCCGGCCGGCGAAAAGAGGCGGTGGGGGAAGGCTTACATTAAAGGAACTCCGGGCCATACCCTTTGTGGGGGCATGGAGCCAGTTAAAACAAAACGTTACGGGATATTATGGTGTGGGAAGTGCATTCAGAAAGATGGACGAGGCGGGAAGGTGGAAAGAAGTAAAAGAACTCTATGAAGAATCTCCTTTCTTCAAGACGTTAATGGATAACTGTGAGATGGCTATGCGGAAGTGTTTTTTCCCGCTGACAGCTTATATTTCCGGGCATAAAGTATATGGTGAGATATGGAACATGATTCATGAAGAATATGAACTCACCATGAAATATATCTTCAAGTTGTCCGGAAAGGCTGAATTGATGGCAGATTATCCTGTGGAGCAATTATCTGTTCAGATGCGGGAGCGGATCGTATTGCCGCTCACCACTATCCAGCAATATGCCATCAGCAGGGTGAGGGAAATGGATGAACAACTGGTGCAGTCGCCTGTAAAGCAGGTGTATGAAAAGCTGGCGATGAGGTGTTCGTTCGGAATTATTAATGCCGGAAGAAATTCGGCCTGATGCAATAGTTCAGCTGGTTTGGCAGACTGAGTGTGAATAAAAAGCAGGAGAATTTTCTGGTTGCAGAATGAGTATCATAAGAATTGATCCGGGTTTCATTATTAAATGAACAATGCATTTCCATTTTACATTATCATTTGCACATTTTCGTATTTGCACATTTTCAAATTAAAAAAAAGCAGGGCTTCCTGGAAAGGAGCCCTGGTTTGATTATGACCCAACTTTGACTGCTTGTCAAAACTTATAATAAGCGGCTAATAAAGCGCTTGTATTTGATGAAACGCTACCACCGTCTTTATCGTAGTAGACTTTATTGTTTGCGGTTTCGAAGCGCAGTTCAGGGACAATGGTCAATGGACCGGCCTTGAAATTAAACGAAAGGGTATTGGCGAAGATATTCGCTCCTTCCGGGGCAAGGCTCATGGCCACGAGCTGATTTTTATCACTGAAATATTCTGTACGAAGGGTTATGCCGAATTTGTCAGAAGGATCAATATTGAAGTAAACTGCAGATCCCCACCATGTCTGTGCATCCGTATCATACTTGTCGTTCACCTGGAATTTGGTTGAATTCAATGTGCCGTTGTAACCAATGCTGAACTTGTCATTGACTTTTCCGGTAAGTACGATATCATACTGATTGGTCCTTGCAGAATCGGTAAAACGCTTTCCGCCAACATAATTCAGGTATAGCTTAACGTTATCAGAGAAAGCATATGAATATTGGGCGAGAAGGTATTTCTTGCTGTTCAGTGGTGCAGCTTTATAATCGGTCTGGTTTGCGATACCCAGCATGAAGCCGCTTTTACCTGCTGTGGCTTCAGCCTTCAGACCGGTATGAGCGAACGGCCCCCAGGAGAACATGTACGACATGCTGTAGTTCCTGTTGCCCGGTGCATCCACCAGTTCATAACCAACATGTGTAGCCCAGCTACCCATGGTAAGTTTAAGCCAGTCTTTAGCCTGGTAGGTTACATACAATTGTTTGATGGTCTGTACGATTCCGGTTTCATTATAAGAGAACTCCTGTGCTCTTTTACCAAAACCGAGATCTGCAACGAACCCAACTTTCCCAATGGAGTGTTCAAGTTTAATGGAAGCCATTCCCAGTTCAAATGAATTATGGCTGTTGGTAAAGCTGGTCCTGTTATTAGCAGTGTTCTGACTAAAGTCATAACGGTAATAGACATCTACGAATCCTGAAATGGCCAGGGGCTTTGGTTCTTCGGCTACCTTGGCAACCGTTGTGTCCTGGGCAAAGAGGGGGCTGATAGCTGCCACTGTCGCGGCAGTTAAGATAAATTTTCTTAACATTGTATTGCTTTTTTTTAGTTCAAAGAAAAGGGTACGGAGAAAATTTATTAATCGAGAATGAATTCTTCTACTGTACCTTTTTCTATTTTAATTTCAGTCTCTTTGGCAGCGCCTTTCTGGCGGAGTAAAAGGGTACCCTGAACATAATTTTCATTATGCTGAGTGGCATCGAGTCCCAGTTCTTCTTCTTCAGAACTAACCCGCATTGGTGCTACGAAATTGATGAATTTAAAGATGGCGAAGGATACGGTGAAACTATAGACTACCGTGATGGTCATGGCCTTAAGCTGTGTAAAAAAGAAAGCAGCATTACCATAGAATAAACCATCATTGCCGGCGCTGTTCATTGCTTTGGTAGCGAATATGCCGGTCATCAGCATTCCCACCATACCGCCTAAACCGTGACATGGAAATACATCGAGCGTATCATCCAGTTTTGATTTTTGCTTATAGTAAACGGCGACGTTTGAAATAATTGCTGCCACCACACCGATAAAAATACTTTGTGGAATGGCCACGAAACCTGCAGCAGGGGTAATGGCGACAAGGCCAACTACCGCACCGATACAAAATCCCAGTACGGAAGGTTTTTTTCCGCGCAGCACATCAAAGAACATCCAGGAACAACCTGCAGCAGCGGCTGCGGTATTGGTGGTGGCAAAGGCGGAAACAGCAAGTGCATTGGCGCCAAGTGCAGAACCGGCATTGAAGCCAAACCATCCAAACCACAGAAGACCGGTACCAATCAATACATAAGGAATATTGGCTGGTGGAATTTCAGTCTGGTCGATATGTGCCTTACGACGCTTCAGCACAAGTGCTCCGGCAAGGGCAGCACAACCTGCAGAAATATGTACTACAGTACCGCCTGCAAAGTCAAGTGCACCCCATTTGAACAGGAATCCATCTGGATGCCAGCTCCAGTGTGCCAGCGGTGCATAAACGAATATGCTGAACAGGGCGATGAATAAAATGTAAGAAGTAAAACGGATCCTTTCCGCTACGGCACCTACTACCAGGCCCGGTGTAATGATGGCGAACATCAGCTGAAACAGGGCGAACAGCGATTTTGGAATGGTAGGGGCGAGGCTCCAGGGTTCGCCGGAGTTCACTCCTTTAAAAAACAAATGCGTGGAAGGATCACCAATGAATCCTCCAATACTGTCACCAAAACAAAGGCTGTATCCAACAGTAACCCATATAATACTAACAACCCCTGCAGCAACCACGCTTTTAATCATGGTTGAAATCACATTTTTACGGTGTACCATGCCACCATAAAAAAATGCGAGACCCGGGGTCATTAAAAATACAAATGCGGTAGCTACGATTATCCATGAGATATCTGCTGCACTGTATTTACCATCATCAACGAAATTGGGTAAAGCGGGAACAAAAATAGCCGCAATGGCGATGGAAGCTAGTAGCACGAAGGGAAGGGCTTCCTTTAATCCAATTTTCTTCATAATTGAGCAGTTTTAGTTGACTGAATTAGTTTCTCTTTGCAATATTAATGATTAAAACACTAGAAAGTAACCCGTTTTGATAGAAATTATAAACATATAAATAATTATAATATGATCTTAAAACTGCAAAAAAATTGCTTAAGTATTTGATTATTAATATATTGTTTGTATTTATCAAATGATACCAACCAAAAACGATGTTGGCAAGTATCACAAAATAAAACATATATAAAAAAATATAATATAAAAGGGACCCTTTTGGGGGTCCCCTTTATCGTATAAAAGAGCAGTCTGATGATTATTTCACGAGTTCCAGGACGCTTTTATCTTTTGATTCGAGCCTTGAAAAACCGGAGAGGTATTCATCTACATTGCGGGCACATTCGCGTCCTTCACTGATGGCCCAAACCACGAGGGACTGTCCCCTCCGCATATCCCCGCAACTAAAAATCTTTGATATATTGGTGCAATAATCTTTTTCCGTTGCTTTCACATTACCTCTTTCATCCAGCTCCACATCCAGCTCTTCCAGGATTCCGTTTTTCTGCGGATGGAGGAATCCCATCGCCAGCAAAGCCAGTTCACAGGGTATCTCTCTTTCTGAACCGGAAACCTCAGCGAAATGTGCGGGCTTTCCATCTTCCGTAAACTTCCATTCCAGGTCGGCCACTTTAAGCGCCCTGAGATTGCCATGATCATCACCCAGGAAGGCTTTTGTGGTAACAGACCACATGCGTTCACATCCTTCCTCATGAGAAGATGATGTTTTCAAGGTCATGGGGTAAGTTGGCCAGGGCATAGAATCAATCCTTTCTTTAGGAGGTTTAGGAAGCAATTCAAACTGCGTTACGGATTTTGCACCATGCCTGTTCGAAGTACCCACACAATCACTGCCTGTATCACCGCCGCCAATGACCAGTACATTTTTACCCGCAGGCACTGATGTCTTCCGGGGCGATATTGCTTTCTATACCTGCTTTTTCAAAGGGATCTTTCCCGGCAACACGTTTATTTTGCTGCTTGAGGAATTCCATGGCGAAATGAACCCCATTTAATTCACGGCCGGGAATATCGAGGTTACGCGGAATAGTTGAACCGCCGGCCAGTACGATGGAATGAAATTCACGCAACAGGTCATTGATGCTCACATTCACGCCAACATTGGCATTGCACCTGAACATTACGCCTTCTTCTTCCATAACGGCAATCCTTCTGTCGATCACCCATTTCTCCAGTTTAAAATCAGGAATGCCATAACGTAACAATCCTCCGGGAGCATCATCTCTTTCAAAGACCGTGACCAGGTGTCCGGCATGATTCAATTGTGCAGCAGCAGCCAGGCCTGCCGGGCCTGAACCTACCACAGCCACTTTCTTTCCCGTGCGCACATTGGGTTTTCTTGCCAATACCAGCCCTTTTTCAAAAGCAATTTCAATGATATGTTTTTCAATTTCTTCAATGGTAATAGCAGGCTGGTTGATTCCCAGCACGCAGGCGCTTTCGCAGGGGGCCGGACAAATCCTTCCTGTGAACTCAGGAAAATTGTTGGTAGAGGAAAGTATCTCATAGGCTTCCTTCCAGCTCTGGCGGTAAACGGCGTCATTGAATTCAGGAATGATATTGCCCAGCGGACATCCAAAATGGCAAAACGGAACACCACAATCCATACAGCGTGAAGCCTGTTGGTTGAGTTTCTGGTCTGTATACCTTTCCACAAATTCCTTATAGTTTTGCAGTCTGTCTTCTACCGGTAACTTTCCCGGCAGTTCCCTGGTAAATTCCTGGAATCCTGTTGGTTTGCCCATATTTTATCCCTTAACGTTATAATGTAAATGTTCAGGAAACGCTGACACTTGTTCGTCCTGTCCTGGCAGCGAGTACCCTTTTAAAATCTTTCGGAAATACTTTCACAAAATGTTTCAGCTGGTTTTCAAAATCATCCAGTATAAACCTGGCCACCGCGCTGTGTGTATATTGCATGTGTTCACTGATCATCTGGCGAAGTTCAGCTGCGCTTTCATCATTCACCGGATCAAGATCAACCATTTCCGTATTGCAGTTTACCGCGAACTTTCCATTGATGTCATATACATACGCAATACCGCCGCTCATTCCGGCCGCAAAGTTTCTTCCGGTTTCACCAAGGATCACTACCCTTCCTCCCGTCATGTATTCACAACCGTGATCACCAACACCTTCCACCACCGCATCAACGCCGGAATTCCTGACACAAAACCTTTCTCCTGCCTTTCCACGTATATAAGCCATGCCTGATGTGGCGCCGTAAAATGCAACATTGCCAATGATGATATTTTTTTCCGGAATGAATCCTGATTTTTTATCAGGATAAATGATCAGCTTTGCACCACTCAATCCTTTGCCGAAATAATCATTGGCATCACCTTCCAGTTCATGCGTTATTCCATGGGTATTAAATGCCGCAAAACTTTGTCCTGCAGTGCCCTTGAATTTGAAATGAATGGTATTCTCAGGCAAGCCTGCTGCCCGATATTTTTTAGTGATCTCGTTGGAGAGTATGGTGCCCGTAGTGCGGTCCGTATTTTTAATGTCAAATTCTGCATATACATGTTCTGCATGTTCAAGGGCAGGCCTGGATTTTTCCAGCAATTTCCAGTCGAGCACGTCAGCAATACCATGATCCTGTTCCTCCTGTTTATACAGGCCGGTATATCGTGATGCCGGCTCTTTATAAAGTATTGGTGACAGGTCGAGTTTACTGTATTTCCAGTGTTTGATATCATCTTTTACTTCCAGGTTATCAACCTGTCCAACCATTTCCTGAATAGTCCTGAACCCAAGTTCTGCCATGATTTCGCGCAATTCCTGGGTGAGGAACTGGATGAAATTCACCACATATTCTGCTGCGCCGTTAAATCTTTTTCTCAACTCGGGATCCTGTGTGGCTACGCCAACAGGGCATGTGTTCAGGTGGCATTTGCGCATGAGGATACATCCTTCCACTACCAGCGCGGCGGTTGCCACACCCCATTCTTCGGCACCCAGTAAAGTGGCTATGGCAATATCCCTTCCTGTTTTTAACTGGCCATCGGTTTGAACCACTACGCGGCTCCTCAATTTATTCTTTACCAGGGTCTGGTGTGTTTCTGCAAGTCCGAGTTCCCAGGGTAAACCGGCATGTTTTATTGAGCTAACCGGTGATGCACCTGTACCTCCATCAAATCCGGAAATTAAAATAACATCGGCCTTTGCTTTTGCAACACCAGCCGCGATGGTTCCTACGCCGGCTTTTGAAACCAGTTTTACACTGATCCTTGCCGCACGGTTGGCATTTTTCAGATCAAAGATGAGCTGGGCAAGGTCTTCTATGGAATAAATATCGTGATGCGGGGGAGGAGAAATCAAACCTACACCTGGCGTAGAATGCCTGACCCTTCCAATCCATTCATCTACTTTATGTCCGGGTAATTGTCCGCCTTCACCTGGCTTGGCTCCCTGTGCCATTTTTATCTGCAGTTCATCTGCTTCTGTGAGGTAGAGGCTGGTAACGCCAAATCTTGCAGAGGCTACCTGTTTGATGGCCGAACGCATGGAATCTCCGTTCGGCAAGCGATCATAACGTTGTTCATCTTCTCCTCCTTCCCCTGTATTGCTTTTTGCGCCCAGCCTGTTCATCGCAATGGCCAGTGTGGTGTGCGCTTCCCAGGAGATGGATCCGAATGACATGGCCCCGGTAGCAAAGCGTTTGTAAATATTTTCCGCAGGTTCCACTTCATCGATGGATATGGAGGCCCTGGTTCTTTTCATATTCAACAGGCTTCGCAGTGTGCAGGCCTTCTCGCCCTGATCATTGACAAGTTTTGAATATTTTTTAAAGAGGTTATAATCTCCTGTTCTTGTGGAATACTGCAGGAGGTGTATGGTCTGTGGATTGAAAAGATGAAATTCCCCTTTTCTTTTCCACTGGTAAATGCCACCCACAGGAAGCCTGTCGATCGGAATTTCTTTCCTGCTGAAAGCCACCTGGTGTTTTACCAGGGCTTCGCGTGCAATTTCATCAAGGCCCATTCCCGCTATTCTTGATACGGCACCCGTGAAATATTTATCCACTACATCCTGGTTCAGTCCGATGATCTCAAAAATCTGCGCACCCTGGTATGATTGTAAAGTGGATATTCCCATTTTGGAAAACACTTTCAGTAATCCATCACAGACCGCCTTGATATAATTTTTTTTCAGTTGTTCAACATCCTGGTCAGCCGCTAATTTCCCTTTCTGCTTCATGTCCCTGATAGAAGAAAGTGCCAGGTATGGATTGATGGCTGTGGCACCGAACCCGATAAGGCATGCAAAATGATGCACTTCCCATACGTCTCCGGCTTCCACAACAATCCCGACTTTTCCACGATATCCTTTCCTGATCAGGTGGTGATGAACCGCGGCAGGTTGCCAGTAAAGAAGGGATGGGGGCATGGTCTGAATCGATGGCGCGGTCCTGCAGTATCAATACTTCAAACCCGTCTTCAACGGCATCTACCGCATAGCGGCAAAGCCTTTCCAGTCCTGCTTTTAATGAACCGGGTTTTCCATCAGCCCGGAAATAACACTGCAGTGTTTTTGCCTGGAATATGCCGGTATCTATACTCCTGATTTTTTCCAGGTCAAAATTGCTGAGCACCGGATTCTTTAATGCAACAGTATGGCAGGCAAGTGGCTCTTCGTTGAGCAGGTTGCCATTAGTGCCGACAAATGTGGCGAGTGACATCACCAGTTTTTCCCTGATGGGATCAATGGGAGGGTTGGTGACCTGTGCAAAAAGCTGTTTGAAATAACTGCTCAGGTGCTGGGGCTGATCACTTAATACGGCAAGCGGAATGTCAGATCCCATTGATCCGATAGGCTCCTTGCCATCATTGGCCATTGGTGCGACAAGTGTTTCAAGGTCTTCCGTGGTATAGCCGAAAGCCTTCTGGTATTTAAACACCTGGTCTTCTTCAAGATTGGTAAACATTACCCTTGGTTCGGGTAATTCATTGAGCCTGATTTTATATTTATTCAGCCATTCGTCATATGGTTTTCTGCCACAGATATCTCTTTTCAGTTCATCATCGCTGATGATCCTTCCCTGTTCGAGGTCTACCACAAACATTTTACCCGGTTGCAGCCTTCCCTTTTCCTTGATCATGGAAGGGTCAACAGGCAGGACGCCTGTTTCAGAGGCCATGATTACACGGTCGTCGGTAGTAACACAATATCTTGACGGACGAAGTCCGTTGCGATCCAGTGTTGCACCAATGATTTTTCCATCGGTAAAGGAAATTGATGCGGGTCCGTCCCATGGTTCCATGAAAGAGGCATGGAATTCATAGAAAGCCTTTTTCACCGGGTCCATTTCTTCATGCCCGTCCCATGCTTCCGGGATCAGCATCATCATCACATGCGGGAGTGACCGGCCGGTAAGGGTCAGCAATTCGATCATGTTATCAAGGCTGGCTGAATCAGACTGCCCTTCAGTAATAATAGGGAGTAGCATTTCCATTTCTTCCTGCGAGAAGAATGGTGAGGTAAATCCTTTTTCACTGGTACGAAGCCAGTTCAGATTGCCCTGGAGTGTATTGATTTCACCATTGTGTGCAATATACCGGAAGGGTTGTGCCAACTTCCAGGATGGAAAAGTATTAGTGGCAAACCTTGAATGGATTAAACCAAATGCACTCACCACCCGCTTGTTACTCAGGTCAGGAAAATATTCCCGCACCTGGTGGCTGGTTAACTGTCCTTTATACACTACGGTCTTATAAGAAAGAGAGGCAATATAAAAACCGATATTGTCTTTACGTACGGTATTGTTGATGATATGGCTGGAATAGTTCCTAAGGACAAAAAGTTTTCTTTCGAACACCAGCGGATTAGTGATATGATCCGGGCAGGTGATGAAAACCTGTTCCATTATGGGTTCTACGGAAAGTGCCGTTGGTCCGATACCGGCAGGATTGACCGGAACTTTTCTCCAGGTCAGAATTTCAAGCCCGAGTTTTTCCGCTGTGCGGTTAAAAATATCACGGCATTCTTCCCTCAGTTTAAGTTCTTTGGGAAAGAAAATTACGCCTACACCATATTTGCCGAAAGGGGGGAGATGAACGCCCAGTTTAAGGCATTCTTCAAAGAAAAATTCATGTGGGGTCTGAATCAATAATCCGGCGCCGTCACCTGTATTGTTTTCACATCCGCAGGCACCGCGGTGCTCCATATTTTCAAGAATGGTTAGTGCATCAGAAACAATTTTGTGGCTTTTATTGCTCTTGATATTCGCAACAAATCCAATTCCGCACGCATCATGCTCAAATTCCGGACGGTATAATCCCTGATTGCTTGCCATCGTATGCATCAATTTTAGATAAATTTCAATAAAAGAGTAGTTCTGATAGACGGATATCAATAACTGAGACAAGCAATAACCGAATTTACGCAATTTTGGCGAGAAAACAGCGGTTTACAATGCGAAAATGTGCAAATGTGCAAATGTGCAAATGTTAATCGGGAAATGTGGAAATCCTTTTTCAGGAAAATGAAATGGCTGGTTTATTGTGAGAAACAAAATGAATGGAATGGGATTACTATGTTAAACATCAGGGAAGAGTTTTGCTGTTTCCAGACATAACTCATTCATTTTCACATCTGCACATCTGCACATTTGCACATTTCAATTCAGGTATTCCCCTGCATCACCAACAGCGCCATTCTGTTCAAAATAAACAAGTTCTGCATCAAGGATTTCAATGAGGTCAGCTTCCTCTATGACAAGATCATTGTGGGCAGCATGCAGCATGATAAAACTGCGAAGTTCCTCTTCATTGATTTCAACCGGAAAATCACAAATGATGGATTTGTTCAATGGCTGACAACAAAGATCATAGTAATCATCCTTGATCTCCAGTATCAGGCTGATGTCTTCCCATGTGTATTTGAATCGAATCCGGTTGGAAATGTTTTTAAAAATCACTTCTACTGCATCATCAAAGCAATAATAAAACGTGGGATTGTTTTCGTTGCGGAGGGTCTGATTGTGCATAGCTTAACCTTGTTGAGTTTGTATTTAGCTCTGTGATCTCATTGGAGATCCAGCGGCTTTCTCAGCATTGGATTAAGTACAAGAGCTGGGGTTAAGGAAGGGTGATTTGTATCTAAAATTAGGTGTCCTGATAGAAATTTTATCATTATTTGATAAATATTTTTTTCGTGTTTGATAATCAACATAATGCAAAAGCGAATTTTCAAATTGGAGTGAAATTATTCCACAATTCCATTTTTTATCGCGTATAAAACAAGTCCTGCAGTATTCCGTACGCCAACTTTTTCAATAAGTCTTTGCCTGATTCCTTCTATGGATCTCGGGCTAAGAAAAATTTCCTTTCCAATTTCCGATGCAGTCTTTTCTTCACATATAAGTTTTAAAACTTCCAGCTCCCTTTCAGTAAATTCAATGTTCTTGTTAAATGATGGTTTTATATTTGATTTTAACACGAGTTTTTTCAGTAAGGCCTTGTTAACTAGATCATTAAAATAATATCCGTTTTCATGGACGGAATAAATTGCCTTGATGATCTCATCCGGCTCAGCATTTTTGAGGAGATAGCCATTGGCGCCATTTTCCATCAGGTGGATAATGAATTTGTCGTCATCATACATCGTGACGACAAGTATTTTTACGGTATTATATTTCTTTCGGATCACACGTGTTGCTTCCATTCCATCCATGATCGGCATTTTCAGGTCCATGAGTATTACTTCAGGGCGATTTTCTTCCATTCCGGTGATCAGGTCTTCACCGTTATCGGCTTCCAGGATCACTTTAATATTCTCATCAGAAGCAAGCCCGACTTTGATGCCTTCCCTGAATATTTTATAGTCGTCCGCAATGGCTATTTTAATTATCACTCATACACTTTGATTTACAGGGATATGTATAATAATTTTTTGCGCTCCATTTTCATATTGAAATTGAATCTTGCCCCGTAAGCAGGAGTATACGGTTCTGGATATTTTTTAAGCCCAAGGCCTTCCTGCTTATACCTGAGCGTTTCAAAATCATCCTGTGTTATTCCTTTTCCGTCATTTAAAATGATGAGTTCCAGTTCCTTTCCATTATAATTTGTTGTAACCGAAATCGTTGTGGGAGCAGCATGCTTGAGGATATTATTGACCAGTTCCTGGTAAATTCTATAGATGGTAATATCTTTTTCTTCATTCTGGCCGGAATAGGATTCATCTAGTTGAAAACTGGTTGTTACCAGGCTGCCATGGGTCAGTTTGGTAGTAAAATGCTTGATTGCTTCGTTTAGCCCAAACTCTTTCAGGATATTGGAATGAAGGTTGTGCGAAATGCCCCTTACTTTATGGATCACTTCATCCAGCAGTTCCCTTCCCTTGTTATGCAGTTGTTTATCCCGATGATCAAGGTTTTCATCCTTAATTCCCATAAGGTGAAGTTTGGCAGAGGATAAGATTGCTCCAACTTCATCATGAAGTACCTCTGCGATCCTGTGCCTTTCAATTTCTTCGCTTTTAATTGCCGCTTCGATCAGTTGATTCTGCTGGGTTTCCCGGAGGTCCTGCACCTGTTGCTGGTATTGAAGTTTTTTCCGCTGGTTGATGATAAAAACAAGAAGAAAGCTGACCGTCAGGATCAGCATCACCAGGATGCCTATTATGATAAAAAACTTAAGCTCGCTGTTTCCCATATTCATATCAACCCCTTTGCTATTAAGATACAAAAAATTAATTGGGCGAAATTGTGAACATACCAGAGACTGAATGCAAATTTTGAATCTGTCGTAGAGATTTTGCTGTAGATGACAAAAACAAACAGATTTACCGCTTCATATATGAATAACCCGGTAACAATCCAGAAAGAGGGATGCCGGCTGAAATGTACCTCATCACTGCGGAGTATGTAGATAAAATAGCTGATGGTAAAGATCATCAGTATGATCACTTCTGCAACATGGATATTGTTGCTGAATTTTTTAAAGCTCTCCAGCCATATGAAATTGAATCACCGCGAAAATGATAAACAATATCGGAAGAATGCGCTTGGTATTTTTGAGGATGGATTGTTTCAGGCTGGTAAAATACCAGCTGAACAACAGTACACGAAGTATGGACAGGATATTGTACATGAAGTTGTTGTCGTTCAATACTTCCGGCAGTTTGATATGTTCCTTTGTTTTCCAGGACAAATCAGCCAGTAAATACCAAAAAAATCTCAACCATAAGTAGTAAATGACAGGCCGCATGCTATCCCAATCTGTTTTGCGGTAAGCCCAAACGCCAAGAGGTATGAGCGTTGCCCATACCTCAGACCATTCGAAGATTTCGGTGATTATGCGGTTCATTTAAGTATTAGCTCATAAACTGTTATTGGTTGGTGCCTGTTGCAGGAGGAGAAGGGAAGAGATCCTTTCCACTTGCCAGTATGCTGCTATTTTCAGTCAGCCCACTAAGATCTTCGGCAGGATTTTGAAAGGAATGTCTATAGTATAATATTTTTAAATATCCCTGAAGCGGAATTTGTAAAGGTCTTAAGATTTTAGGTTCCAAAAGTAGGTTGTCAGTGCCTGTAAATAATTCAACAAATACATCATGTTTTATAAAAAAAATTCCCCTTGAAATTGGAAATTCAAAGTCAAAAACGCTTGTGGTTGGTGAAACAGCATTAGATTCTTTAATAAGATTATTTCTTAAATTACCCGTTCTCCTAATCTCAAAAAAACCTTTCAAAAAAAAGAAAGTATCAGTTCCGATTGTTTCGGATTCAATTCTCAAGAAAAAATCAATATCGTCTTTATCTATTGGACGTTCTGTTGTGCTGACTTCAGCGATAATTACATTTACTTCACTTTTTAATGTCAGTGATGTGACTAGTTGATACTTGGCTTTTGGCATGGCTGAAGGTTTTAATGTGTTAAAGATGCAACACAGGGAGGAGAGTGCGTTCAGGGGTGGGTGTTAGTATTCCTAATTTAATAAATCCTTTGGACAATGGGAAATTTAATTTAACGCCCCATCATATGGTGGTAATTCATCATGTATGACTGATACGTAATACTACGCAGCATGGCCCAAACCGTATTTATACCCACCTTAACATCTCCTTTACAGTTGTACTACGTGATCTTTTTTTACCGCATTTCCCACCTTGTCTGAGGGGTATTTCCGGGTGAATATTTGTCTCATAAAATAATTTACCATGAGACGCCAATTCTTCTTCCTCCTCGCACTGTTCATTACCACAACAGCCGTTTCCATAGCCAGCCAGAATGCACTGGACATCAATATTCAGCTTGAAAGGGGAATTTCCCCAAATGGAGAAACCCATGCCGATATGAACCTTTTATTTGGTTTGGACCTGTTCCACACGATGGATATGAAGAAATTGAAAATGGAAGAAGACGGAAGGCACCTGGCATTTCATTTCGACAGGATCCGGAAAATGAAAAAAGGATGCAGATTCTGCTGCACCCTTTGTAAACTATTCCTCGGACTTATCCACCTCGGTCTCCTGCTAATGATGTTCACCCACCTGTTTCACTAAATCAGGTATCCGAAAAGTGTGTCGTCCTTGTTTATTTCCGTGATAGTCAATACCCCTTTTCTTCATGTTGTTCAATCAATGCCTCATAATCATGCCTGCATTGTAGTTCGATACCAACCAGCGCCGGTCCAGCCTCTTTATTGGTTTTCTGCATGTATTCAAAACGCGTAATATCATCAGTGGGACCAAGCACATCATTGACAAATTCTTTCAATGCGCCCGGTCTCTGTGCGAAGCGTATCAGGAAATAATGTTTCAACCCTTCATATTGCAGTGATCGTTCCTTGATCTCAGGCATCCTGTCGATATCATTGTTGCTTCCGCTGACAACACATACCACAGTTTTACCTTTGATCTCATCCGCATAATCATCCAGTGCCGCAATAGAGAGTGCACCTGCAGGTTCAACTACAATAGCATCTTCATTATACAGTTTCAGTATGGTGGAACAGACTTTTCCCTTCATTAACCAGTTCCATTTCATCCAGTACTTCCCTGCATATTGAATAAGTAAGTTCACCCACACGTTTTACAGCTGCACCATCAACAAATCGATCAATATGGTCAAGGGTAACCGGATGCCCTTGCCGGAATGCTTCCTTCATGGAAGGTGCTCCTTCGGGTTCAACCCCGATGATCCGGGTAGTCGGTGAAAAAGTTTTAAATGCTATGCCAACTCCGGCAGCCAGTCCGCCACCGCCAACCGGCAAGAAAAGATAATCTACCTGTTCCAGGTCCTGAAGGATCTCGAGGCCTACGGTAGACTGGCCTTCAATGATTTTTGGATCTTCAAAAGGCGGAATAAATGTCAGGCCATTACGTTCTGTAAATTCCTTTGCCGCCACCTGGCAATCATCAAAAGTATCTCCCACCAGCCTGATCTCCACGGCATCCTCACCAAACATCCTGGTTTGTTTGATTTTCTGTTTTGGCGTGATCACCGGCATAAAGATGACGCCTTTTGCATGAAGCTTTTTACAACTGTATGCAAAACCCTGTGCATGATTCCCTGCACTTGCACAAACCAGTCCTTTTTCAAGCTGTTCTTTGGGAAGGCTGCTCATCATATTATAAGCGCCACGCAGCTTGTAGGAGCGCACCACCTGCAGGTCTTCCCTTTTCAGGAAAACACTGCACTGGTATTTGCGGGAAAGATTCAGGTTCAGCATAAGTGGTGTTTTATGCGCCACTTTCGAAACGCGTTCCATCGCATTATTGAAATTGAATCCCATTCCGCTGGCGAGCTGCGTGGCGTTATGTATTCTTTCCTTTATCATGCTCCTGCTTTTTCCAGGCCGGTTACTTTTATCCCGGCTTTTGTATCCGCAGCAGGCTGATTTTCAGGACGAAGGCTTCTTACCGTTTTGCCTGCCTGCCAAAGTTCACTCTCCCTTAATTCTTTCAGTTCTTCTTCCAGCTTCTCGCGATAATCGGTCTTGCTGTTGCTATCGATACTTCGCTGGCTTTCATTGCCCGCAGCAACGCTTTCATATAATTCCTTAAATACCGGCAATGTGGCATCCCTGAATTTTTTCCACCAGTCAAGCGCACCACGTTGTGCGGTAGTTGAACAGTTGGCGTACATCCAGTCCATCCCGTTTTCCGCAACAAGTGGCATGAGTGACTGGGTAAGTTCTTCCACCGTTTCATTAAAGGCTTCAGAAGGGGAGTGGCCTTTATCACGCAGTACCTGGTACTGTGCGGCAAAAATGCCCTGTATCGCACCCATCAATGTTCCCCTTTCACCGGTGAGGTCACTGTATACTTCTTTTTTGAAATCAGTTTCAAACAGGTAACCGCTTCCGATGGCGATGCCTAATGCAGCAACCCTTTCAAAGGCGCGTCCTGTTGCATCCTGGAAAATGGCATAACTGCTGTTCAGTCCGCGTCCCTGTAAAAACATACGGCGAAGCGAAGTTCCTGAACCTTTTGGTGCTACCAGGAATACGTCCACTTCAGGAGGCGGTACAATTCCGGTCTGATGGTTATAGGTGATGCCAAAACCATGGGAGAAATACAATGCCTTGCCTGGCGTAAGATGTTTCTTAACGGTGGGCCATAGTTGTATTTGCGCAGCATCACTCAGCAGGTAACATATAATGGTTCCTTTTTCAAGGGCTTCTTCTATATCAAATAATGTTTCACCCGGAACAAAGCCATCACGTACGGCTTTATCCCAGCTTTTTGAATTTTTACGCTGACCAACAATGACATGGATGCCATTGTCACGTTGGTTCAGGGCCTGTCCAGGTCCCTGTACGCCATATCCGATAACGGCCACCACTTCATTTTTCAACACTTCCTGCGCTTTAGACAGCGGAAACTCTTCACGTGTCACCACGTTTTCTACTGTTCCGCCAAAATTGAGTTTTGCCATAATTATAGTTTTTGCTTTTGTTGTAAATGATTTTTGTTATATGATTAATGTTGAATGGAATTTTTCAATGACGAGCCGTATAAAAGATTATTACATACTGAATACTTCATCTTTTTTATCCAGGAATTCGTTCTCTACAATTTCTTCGCCCGGTTCTGCCTGTTCAAATTCCCGGAGTTTATCGTGGAAGCCTGAACTGTCTTTTATGATGGCCACCCTTGCACTGCGCACAAATTCAATCAGCCCGAATGGTTCGAGTACTGAAATCAGTTTATCAGTTTCCTCACGATGGCCGGAGGTTTCAAAAATGGTATAATCCTTACGGATCACTACTGCCCTTGCACCATGTTCCCGGAGCAGCCTTTCGACCTTTACTTTTTCCGCGATTTCATCCGTAGGCACTTTATACAAAGCCAGTTCCTGCCAGATGATTTCATCATTTGTATTGTAATACGCTTTTAATACGTCAACCTGTTTCTCTACCTGCCGTCACAAGTTTCTTCACCACGTCTTCCATTTCCTGGATCACGATGGTAAAACGATGGATGCCTTCTATTTCTGAAGGCGAGGTATTCAGGCTTTCAATATTTATTTTACGCCTTGAAAACATGATCGCGATCCTGTTTAAAAGGCCGATCTGGTTTTCTGTGTAGACTGTTATGGTATATTCCTGTTTCATATATTCATATTACGGATTACGGATTGCGGATTGCGGATTCTTTAATTCGTAATCCGTAATCCGTAATCCGTAATCTGGTTATTTTAATCTTATCTCCGCAACCCCGCACCCCTGCGGTACCATGGGGAATACATTATTTTCCTTGCCCACCATAATTTCCAGCAGGAAGGCGCCTTTATGATTGATCATCTCTTTTATGGCCCCGTCAAGATCTTCCCTGTTGCTAACCATTCTTCCTGCGATGCCATAGCCTTTCGCTACCATCACAAAATCAGGGCTCTCAATATCTACAAAAGAATACCTCTTTTCATGGAACAACTGTTGCCATTGCCTCACCATGCCAAGGAAGCGATTATTTAAAATCATGATCTTGACATCCAGTTTGCTCTGCATAATAGTACCCAGTTCCTGTATGGTCATTTGAAATCCCCCGTCCCCGATCACTGCAACAACAGTTCTGTCCGGTGCTCCGCATTTGGCACCAATAGCAGCAGGTAATGCAAAGCCCATGGTACCCAGTCCGCCGGAAGTGATATTGCTTTTACTCTGGTTGAATTTTGCATACCGGCAGGCCACCATCTGGTGCTGACCTACATCGGTAACCACTACCGCATCACCTCCGGTGATTTCATTGAGGTTCCGGATCACTTCACCCATGGACAATACGGGTGTGGTGGGATTGAGTTCCTCATTGATGACGATTTCTTTTTCCTTCTCCTCATGTTCCTTGAATTGCTGTATCCAGTGAGGATACACTTTTTGTTCCAGCAGTTCCGTAAGCATGGGAAGTGTTTCCTTGCAATTGCCCCAGACAGGAACAGTGGCTTTTACATTCTTGTCAATTTCTGCAGGATCAATATCCAGGTGAATCACTTTTGCCTGCTTGGCATATTTATCCAGCCGGCCTGTTACCCTGTCATCGAACCGCATCCCTACGGCAATCAGCACATCACACTGGTTGGTGAGCACATTTGGCCCGTAGTTTCCATGCATGCCCAGCATACCCACATTCAATGGATGGCTGGTGGGTAATGCGCTAAGTCCGAGTATGGTCCATGCAGCCGGTAATCCGCCCTTTTCAATAAACTGGATAAATTCCTTTTCTGCTTTGCCAAGTATAACACCCTGCCCGAAAATCACGAAGGGCCTTTCCGCTTCATTGATCAGTTTGGCTGCCTGTTCAACATATTCCTTTCGGATGATGGGGGAAGGACGATAACTGCGTATATGGTTACATTTCTTATAACCTTCAAATGCAAACTGCTGCAGTTGGGCATTTTTTGTAATGTCGATGAGCACCGGTCCGGGCCTGCCGCTTCCGGCGATATAAAATGCCTTGGCCAGCACGGATGGTATTTCGTTGGCATCAGTCACCTGGTAATTCCATTTCGTAACGGGAGAAGTGATATTGATGACATCAATCTCCTGGAAAGCATCCGTACCCAGGAGATGCGCGAATACCTGGCCGGTGATGCATACCATCGGCGTGGAATCGATCATGGCATCTGCAAGTCCGGTGACGAGGTTGGTGGCACCGGGTCCGCTGGTGGCGAATACCACGCCGGTCCTTCCGCTCACCCTGGCATACCCCTGTGCAGCATGCGTTGCGCCCTGTTCATGCCTTACCAGGATGTGTTCCAGCCTGTCGCGGTAATCATATAATGCATCGTAAATAGGCATGATGGCACCGCCCGGGTAACCGAAAATGGTCTCCACGCCTTCTGCAATGCATGCTTTTAAAACGGCTTCCGATCCGCTGATCATTGTTGTTGCCGGCTCAGCCATGGCTGCGCCGCTTAGTGGTTTTTTTTCAACTGCCTCAACACTGCTCATACCTGTTGGTTTATGTTTTTTCGTGTATAGGTTACTGTTATATCGTTCGGACCATGTGGTTTCACAGGTTCGTCAGTCACGCATCCGTCTGCGGCACTGCTCACCTGCATGGCATATTTATACAGCACGCCCTTTTTTGCTTTAATTCAGGTTTTATCCATGCCGCCCTTCTGCGCGACAGTTCCTCATCATCCAGCAGCACATTGATGTCGCGGTTCACCGCATCTATCCTGATGATATCACCATCATGTATAAGCGCAATATTTCCCCCGTCAAATGCTTCCGGTGTGATATGACCAACCACAAATCCGTGTGTGCCGCCGCTGAACCTTCCGTCGGTGATCAGGGCTACCGATTTTCCGAGTCCGGCGCCAATAATGGCCGAGGTGGGTTTCAGCATCTCCGGCATTCCAGGTGCGCCGCGCGGGCCTACATGCCTGATCACTACCACATCGCCGGGTTCAACCCTGCCCGACTTTATTCCGGCAATAAGGTCTTTTTCACCGTCAAATACCCGTGCAGGTCCTTCAAATAATTCGCCTTCCTTACCGGTGATCTTGGCTACGCTTCCGCCGGTAGCGATATTGCCATACAGGATCTGCAGGTGTCCCGTTGCTTTTAGCGGTTGTTGCAGGGGGGCAATGATTTTCTGCTGATCGAAATCCAGGTCAGGAACCTTTTCCAGGTTTTCCGCGATCGTCTTCCCGGTTACCGTTAAGCAATCTGCATGAAGCAACCCGTTTTTAAGCAGGTATTTCATTACGGCAGGAACCCCGCCGATATTATGCAGGTCTTCCATAAGGTATTTGCCACTTGGCTTAAGGTCGGCAAGTAATGGAATCCTGTTGCTGATCAGTTGGAAATGATCCTGTGTAAGGTTGATATCCACACTTCTTGCCATGGCAATCAGGTGAAGAACGGCATTGGTGCTTCCGCCCAGGACCATGATCACGGTGATGGCATTTTCGAATGCCTCGCGGGTCATGATATCGCGCGGTTTTATGTCTTTTTCCAGCAGGTAACGGATAGCCATACCTGCAGTTTCACATTCTTTTTGTTTTTCCTGGCTGAGTGCCGGATTGGAGGAAGAGTAGGGAAGGCTCATGCCCAGCGCTTCGATGGCCGATGCCATGGTATTGGCCGTATACATTCCGCCGCAGGCGCCGGGGCCGGGACAGGAATGCATCACTATGCCCTTGAAATCAGCATCATCCAGTTGTCCGGCGATCTTTTGCCCGAGTGCTTCAAAGGAAGAAATGATATCGAGGTTCCGGCCTTTATAATGTCCCGGAGCAATCGTTCCTCCGTAAACCATTATGGCCGGCCTGTTCAGTCTTCCCATGGCAATCACGGATCCCGGCATGTTCTTGTCGCATCCGGGGACGGCGATCAGTCCGTCATAATATTGCGCGCCGCAAACAGCTTCAATGGAATCTGCTATGATATCGCGGCTGACAAGGGAATATCTCATGCCGTCCGTACCATTGGAAATACCGTCGCTGACGCCGATGGTATGAAATATGAGCCCTACAAGATCATTCGACCACACTGATTTTTTTATGGTAGCAGCAAGGTCATTCAGGTGCATGTTGCAGGTGTTGCCATCATAGCCCATGCTTACAATGCCCACCTGTGCTTTTTTCATATCGGCTTCTGTCAGGCCGATGCCATATAGCATCGCCTGCGCTGCAGGTTGTGTTTCATCCTGGGTGATAGTCTTGCTGTATTTATTCAATTCTGTCATGCCTTATGATATTGTTGTGAACCCTGTTTTTCTAAATTCTTTGAGTGATGACTTTCCGGTTTCCCTCACCAGTGCTGCATAGGCCAGCTGGATGGTACGGCCCAGGCTGTCATTCCAGTGAATGGGAAAAACAGTATCATCAATGGATGACCATCCGATCACTTCTGCGGCAGTGCCACAGAAAAATGCGGCATCGGCATTTTTCAATTCTTCCATTGTACATTGTTTTTCCACTACGGGAATATCCAGCGCCGCACATAATTCCAGTACAGTAGCCCTGGTGATACCCGTTAGAATATTTCCGCCGGCAGGGGTATACAGTGTTCCGTCTTTTTCAAAAAACACATTGGCACCCGGACCTTCAGCGATAAAATCATTCATGTCACTTAATAACGCTTCATCAAATCCTTTCGATTTTGCTTCCTGGCTGGCAAGAATGGAGTTCACATAATGGCCGGCTGCTTTGGCATGTATATGGAATCCCTTGGGATTGGGACGCTGAAAGGAAGAACTCATGACACGGAGTAATTTGTCGCCCAGGAATGGAGCCATCTCCCAGGTTTCAATCACGATATATGATTCTTCATTCGGTGAAAAACTCATATTGGCGGGTGCATATACCAGTGGCCTGATATACGCATCCTGCTGGCTATTTTTTTCAAGGACACCATATGTCGCTTCAATTAATTCATCTGCATTCCATGAATAGGGCATATTCAGCGCTTCCGCAGATTTTTGCAGGCGCTCAAAATGTTCCTTGGCCTTGAAGATTTTTGTTTCCCCGCTTTCTGTACGATATGCCCTTATTCCTTCGAATACAGCATAACCGTAATGCAGGGATTGTCCGTACAGATCTGTTTTTGCTTCGGCCGCTTTTACAAATTCGCCATTATGCCAGACCACGGTATTTTCGTTATAGTACTTCATTCCAAACAATTTTTTTTAAATCTCCGTTGCCGTTTATATGATGGTTGATTTACGCAATTCAATATTGGCCTTGTTGACTCCGCCCGGGATTTTATGGAATATAAAATCACAGATCAGTTCACCAATGGTGGACGTAAAATAGAAGTTCACCGGGTCAATATCTTTTGTGACAAAACCATTCTCCAGTGTCCAGTTCACGGCATCCTTTACATTATCAGCTTCTTTCTGCAATCCGAAATATTCCAGCATCAGTGAAACAGAAAGAATTGATCCGATGGGGTTGGCAATATCTTTTCCGGTGGCCTGCGGGTAAGAACCGTGAATCGGTTCAAACAGGGATTTGCCTTCGCCGATGGAAGCCGAGGGGAGTAATCCCAGTGATCCGCTTAATACACTGGCTTCATCACTGATGATATCGCCAAACATATTCTCCGTAAGGATAACATCGAATTGTTTTGGATTCAGGATGATCTGCATGGCAGCATTATCCACAAACATATATTCAACCTGGATATCAGGATAAGATGTTGCGATTTCCTGCACGGTGCTCCTCCATAGCCTGGATGTTTCAAGTACATTGGCCTTGTCGACGAGGGTGATTTTTTTCCTGCGTCGTCCGGCAAACTGGAAGGCAAGGTGTGCAATCCGTTCCACTTCATAGCGATGGTAAATGCACTCATCCGAGGCCGTTAGTTTATCTTCACTTAGTTCTTTTTTCCCGAAATATATCCCTCCCGTGAGTTCGCGGAAAATGACAAAGTCAACATTTTCCAGTGCATTAGCTTTCAGGGGCGATAAATGCGCAAGTGAAGCATAGGTTTTCACGGGCCTGATATTGGCAAAAAGTCCAAGTGATTTTCTCAGTTTAAGCAATCCCTGCTCGGGCCTGACTTTCGCTGTCGGATCATTATCATATTTCGGATGTCCGATAGCGCCAAAAAGTATGGCATCACTCTGAAGGCAGGTGGTGACCGTTTCATCAGGTAGGGGGTTGCCGGTTTTGTCTATGGCATCAGCACCCATCAGGCACCAGTTATAATAGAACTGGTGTCCATACTGTTCGCCAATGGCATCGAGTACGCGTAAAGCCTGCCTGGTCACTTCTGGTCCAATTCCATCACCCGGGATTACGGCAATATTCTTATGCATGTTTATATATTAATGGTTTTTTGTTCAAATGCTTCTATATCGCTTTTCAAATTCAGCAGGTAATCAATATCATCATACCCGAACAACAGGCATTCTTTTTTATACGGATTGATGTTGAATTTTTCTGATGCCCCTGTCTTTTCAATGCTGATCAGCTGGTTGGGCAGGTCCACTTTGATCAATGTATCGGTATCCTTTTCTATGGCGGCAAAAAGTTGTTGCAGGAAATCATCCGATACCTTTACCGGCAAAAGGAAATTATTCAGGGCATTGTTGCTGAATATGTCGGCGAAAAAACTGCTGACGACCACATCAAAGCCAAAGTCTTTTAATGCCCATGCGGCATGTTCACGGCTGGAACCGCAGCCGAAATTTTTCCCGGCAATCAGAATCTTTCCTTTATAGGTGTGGTTATTTAAAACAAAGGAAGCCTTTGGTGTGGCTTCATTATCATTCTCATAACGCCAGTCGCGGAAAAGATTTTTTCCGAAGCCATCACGTGTGGTCGCTTTCAGGAATCTTGCCGGTATAATCTGGTCGGTATCCACATTTTCCATAGGCAGCGGAACTGCAGTGGAAAGAATGGTATGTATACTATTGTTTGGCATATTTATTCGTAAGCGGTCAAATATTAATGTATCATATGAGTTCCCTGATATCAGCCACCTTGCCGGTAATGGCAGCGGCAGCAGCGGTTAAAGGAGAGGCCAGCAGTGTGCGGGCATTCTGACCCTGGCGCCCTTCAAAATTCCTGTTGCTGGTACTGATGCAATATTTTCCTGCTGGTATCTTGTCTTCATTCATGCCCAGGCATGCAGAACATCCCGGCTGCCGGAGTTGAAAACCTGCGGCTTCAAATACTTTATCAATCCCCTCTTTCACGGCCTGTTGTTCCACCTGCTTGCTTCCGGGAACGACCCACACTTCCACATTGTCAGCTTTTTTCTTTCCTTTTACAAAACCGGCCACCAGCCTCAGGTCCTCGATCCTTGAATTGGTGCAGCTTCCGATGAATACATAATCCACTTTCTGGCCCTTAATGGGTTTGCCCCCTTCGAGGCCCATATAATGGAGCGCCTTGATAAAGGAAGGCTGATCTGAAGTACTCATCGAATCTACAGATGGGATATTATGGGTAATACCAACGCCCATTCCCGGATTGGTTCCATACGTTATCATGGGTTCGATATCTGCCGCGTTGATATTTATTTCTTTATCAAATTTTGCATCAGCATCTGTGGATAATGTTTTCCAGTACTGCAATGCTTTCGCCCATGCCTCTCCCTTTGGTGCAAACTGCCGTCCTTCCAGGTAACTGAATGTGGTTTCATCAGGTGCGATCAATCCGCCCCTTGCCCCCATTTCAATACTCATATTGCAGATGGTCATCCTTGCTTCCATGGAAAGCCTGCGAATGGCTGAGCCTGCATACTCCACGAAATATCCCGTTGCACCTGAGGCGGAAATCAAGGAAATGATATAGAGAATGATGTCTTTGGACAATACACCGGGTTGCAGTTCACCTTCCACATTAATACGCATCAGTTTGGGCCTGGTTTGCAGCAGGCACTGGGTGGCAAGTACCATTTCCACCTCACTGGTGCCAATGCCAAATGCAATGGTGCCGAAAGCGCCATGCGTGGATGTATGACTGTCGCCGCACACGATGGTCATGCCCGGCTGTGTGATTCCCAGTTCAGGGCCTATCACATGCACAATGCCCTGGTAAGGATGCCCGAGCCCGTATAGTTCAATGCCAAAGTTTGCGCAGTTTTCCTTCAGTGCTTCCACCTGCTTCCTGGAAAGCTCTTCGGTTATGGGTAGGTGTTGGTTCAGCGTGGGTACATTGTGATCGGCGGTGGCCACCACATTCTCCGGCCTGAAAACCTTGAGACCCCTTTTTGAAAGGCCCTTGAAAGCCTGTGGCGATGTCACTTCATGAATAAAGTGTTTGTCGATATAAAATACCGATGGCCCGCCCTCAATGGTGGATACCACATGTTTGTCCCAGATCTTGTCGAAAAGCGTCTTACCCATTATTTATTACTCTTTCATTACACTTGTTAAAAAAGGCGTGGCTTTTGGCCACGCCACCAAAGCTGGACATGAGAAAACTCTTTATCAGGCTGAAGCCGTTGCCGGCTGATATTTTTTTGCCAGTATGAGAAGGTCCTCGTCATTCACTTCCTTGATCTCATCTGCCACTTTCAAAAACCATTCGTACAATATATCCACATCATTCCTGGTGAAATCAAAACCGAGGTTGCGGAAGCGGAAGGCCAGTGCTGATCTGCCGCTTCTTGCGGTAAGCACGATTTTGGAATGATCCGCGCCAACTTCTTCAGGGTTGATGATCTCATAAGTTTGCGCATCCTTTAGAAATCCATCCTGGTGAATACCTGATGAATGAGAGAATGCATTGCTTCCCACAATCGCCTTATTAGGCTGCACCGGCATGCGCATGGTGTCTGCCACAAGCCTGCTCACGGGGTTCAGCATGGCGGCATTTATATTGGTGTACAAACCTAGTTGCTGATGCTGCCTGATGACCATGACCACTTCTTCCAGGGATGTATTCCCTGCCCTCTCACCCAGTCCGTTAATGGTACATTCAATCTGCCTTGCACCGTTCATGGCACCGGCAATGGAATTGGCGGTGGCCAGTCCGAGGTCATTATGGCAATGGCAGGAAAGAACAGCCTTATCAATATTGGGTACATGGTTAACCAGGTAAGCCATTTTTTCACCGTACTGGTGGGGGAGGCAGTACCCTGTGGTATCCGGAATATTTACCGTTGTAGCCCCCGCTTTAATAACGGCTTCCACTACACGTGCAAGGTATTCGTTATCCGTCCGGCCCGCGTCTTCCGCATAGAACTCCACATTATCCGTATGATTCCTGGCCCATTTCACGCATTGTATGGCGCGTTCCAGGATATCTTCCCGGTTGCTGTTGAATTTTGATTTGATATGTAAATCGGATGTGCCTATTCCCGTATGAATTCTTGGCCTCCTGGCAAAACGTAGTGCGGCGGCAGCCGTTTCAATATCCTTCTGCACCGCACGGCTGAGTGCGCATACCACGGAATCTTTGATCACTTTAGATATTTCCGAGACGGCTTCAAAATCACCCGGACTGGAAATCGGAAATCCGGCTTCGATAATATCCACACCCAGGGCTTCAAGCTGCAGGGCGATCTCAATTTTTTCAGCAGTATTGAGCTTGCACCCGGGAACCTGCTCGCCATCCCTTAACGTGGTATCGAATATGTATATCCTTTCAGATGCCATAACTTTATTGAGACGTAATCAAATGAAAAAGCAGGCCGTTGGTTTTTATTGCTTGTCAAGGAAAATAATCAAGAACAGCCTGCTGGTACGAATGTAACCTTATATATATGGGCAATAAATACATTTTCATTTGTATTTTACGTCTCCGAAATTGAGTAATTTTGCCTGTAACCTTTGCCTGGTAAGGGTTTTAAAGAACTGTATGTACGATGCCCAACCGTTCTAAAGATGAATTGTTCCAGCTGATAAAGACCCTTGAAAAGGCCGAAAAAAGGAATTTCAAGCTATTTGTAAAAAGGAATTCCGCTACGGATGACCTTAAGATCATCCATTTATTTGATGCCCTGGATAAGTCGGATCATTACGATGAGGAAAACCTGCTGCGTAAGAACCCCATCATTAAAAAGCAGCAATTGTCGAACCTGAAGGCCCATTTATACAAGCAGATATTGTCGAGTTTACGCATTATGCGGGATGATGCCAATATCGATATGCAGTTGCATGAGCAGATGGATCACGCCAGGATACTGTATAACAAGGGCCTGTACGCACAGAGCCTTAAAATGCTGTCAAAAATAAAAGAGACGGCAAGGGCATATAACCAGATTACCTTCTGGCTGCAGGCGTTGATTTTTGAAAAGAAAATTGAATCACTGCATATCACCCGGAGCTTTGAAGACAGGGCCGAGCAACTGGCCCGCGAAGTGGATGAGCTCGACGAAAGACTGGTCATGGTGGGTAAACTATCAAACCTCGCCCTGCAGTTATATGGATGGTACATCAGGATGGGACATGCCCGGGATGAAAAGGACGAAGAAGCCGTAAAGGAATTTTTTCACCTGCACCTGCCTCCCGATGCTTCGAAATTTACAGGTTTTTACGAGAAGCTCTATCTCTTCCAGAGTTATGCATGGTATGGATTTATCCTGCAGGATTTCCTCCTGTATTATCGTAATTGCCAGCGATGGGTTGACCTGTTTGAAAAGGAACCCTTCATGAAAAAAGTGGAATCCCAGCACTATATAAAGGGTATGCATAACCTGTTGAATGCGCACTTTATGCTTCAGAACCATGTGAAGTTCAATGAAGCCCTGCATCAGTTTGAGTTGTTTTATCATTCCAAAGAAGCCAACAGCAATAACAATAACCAGGTGCAGTCGTTTGTGTACCTCTATATTGCCAAGATCAATAAGCATTTCCTGGAAGGCAGTTTCAGCCAGGGCCTGAAACTGGTGCCACATGTGGAAGAAAAGCTGGAGGAGCACGAGTTGCTGCTCGACCGGCACCGGATCCTGGTATTTTATTATAAACTGGCCTGCCTGTATTTTGGTGCCGGCAATTACGACAAAACCATCGAATACCTTAACCGGATCATCAACTGGAAGTTTGACCTCAGGACAGATCTTCAGTGTTATGCCAGGCTGCTGCACCTGATTGCACATTATGAACTCGGGAATTATGATATCCTGGAATACCTGGTTAAATCGGTCTACCGGTTTATGTCCAAAATGCAAAACCTGAGCGTGGTGGAAAAGGAAATATTCAAATTCCTCCAGCATACTTTCCACCTTGACCGGTCGCATGTCAGGGTCGCCTTTGAAAAGCTGCGCGACAAACTTCAGAAATATGAGGAAAACCCGCTGGAAAGCCGGTCGTTTATGTACCTGGATATCATATCATGGCTCGACAGCAAGATTCGCAATGTGCCTGTGCAGGATATCATCCGGGAAAAATACCAGCAAAGGGAAAAAGTCAGGAAATAGCAGACCCTGCCGGGTCCTTACATTTAACGCTCCCATTTGCCCTATTTTTTATCATTTGCACACTGCCCATTTTCGCATTATCACATTATTTCCCTACCTTTGCCCTCCTTAAATTAGGAATGCTGGCATTTTCCCTGTTAAATCATAACGTAACTCATTGATTTTCAATTACTGGACCCCGGGATCGGGGTCGGGTAGGGAATGTTCTGCATTAAGGTTAGATTAACCGGTTAAACTTCGACAACAATTATGGCTATCAAGAAAGAAAATCGGCCCAGGTCAAACTTCTCAAAGATCACCATCAGCCTGGCTTCCCCGGATTCAATTCTGGAGCGTTCATTCGGTGAGGTATTAAAGCCCGAAACCATCAATTACCGTACTTACAAACCTGAGCGTGACGGTTTATTCTGCGAAAGGATATTCGGTCCGGTAAAGGATTATGAATGTGCCTGCGGTAAATACAAGCGTATCCGTTATAAGGGTATTGTCTGCGACAGGTGCGGTGTTGAAGTGACAGAGAAAAAAGTTCGTCGCGAAAGGATGGGACATATCAAACTGGTTGTTCCTGTTATTCATATCTGGTATTTCAAGAGCCTGCCGAATAAAATCGGTTACCTGCTTGGAATGAGCTCCAAGAAACTGGAGAGCATTATTTATTACGAACGTTACGTGGTGATCCAGCCGGGTCTTCGCGTTGACAAAGGGCAGAACACCGGAGACCTGCTGACAGAAGAAGAATACCTGGATATCCTGGAAACGCTTCCTAAGGACAACCAATATCTCCCTGATGAGGATCCGAATAAATTCATCGCCAAGATGGGTGCTGAAGCCGTGCATGACCTGCTGGGCCGCATTGATCTTGACGGACTGAGTTTCTCCCTGCGTAATGCAGCGGCCAATGAAACATCACAGCAGCGTAAGGCTGATGCGTTAAAGCGTCTCAGTGTGGTGGAAGCTTTCCGTGATGCCAATTTAAGAATACAGAACCGTCCGGAATGGATGGTGATGCAATATATTCCCGTTATTCCTCCGGAACTGCGCCCGCTTGTTCCCCTGGATGGCGGCCGTTTCGCTTCATCTGACCTGAACGATCTTTACCGCAGGGTAATCATTCGTAACAATCGTCTGAAGCGCCTTTTGGAAATCAAGGCCCCTGAGGTTATCCTTCGTAATGAAAAGAGGATGCTGCAGGAAGCCATCGACTCATTATTCGATAACAGCCGTAAGAGCAATGCCGTTAAAGCCGAAGGCGGACGTGCACTGAAATCTCTCTCTGATGTACTGAAAGGTAAGCAGGGACGTTTCCGCCAGAACCTTCTGGGTAAGCGTGTTGACTATTCAGGTCGTTCTGTTATCGTGGTAGGTCCGGAACTGAAGCTTCATGAGTGCGGTCTGCCGAAAGATATGGCAGCTGAACTCTTCAAGCCATTTATCATTCGTAAACTCATTGAAAGGGGTATCGTCAAAACGGTGAAATCAGCCAGGAAACTGGTTGACCGCAAAGAAGCCATCGTTTGGGATATCCTCGAAAATATATTAAAGGGCCACCCGGTTATGCTTAACCGTGCCCCTACGCTTCACCGTTTGTCTATCCAGGCATTCCAGCCAAAACTGGTGGAAGGTAAAGCGATCCAGCTTCACCCATTGGTCTGCGCTGCGTTCAACGCTGACTTTGACGGTGACCAGATGGCGGTGCACGTGCCGTTGAGCAATGCGGCCATCCTGGAAGCACAGTTGCTGATGCTGGCATCACATAATATCCTTAACCCGCAGAATGGTACTCCGATCACCCTTCCTTCACAGGACATGGTACTCGGACTGTACTATATCACCAAGGGTAAACGTACAATCGGTGATGAAAAAGTCAGGGGAGAGGGAATGACCTTCTACAGCCCTGAAGAGGTGATCATCGCGTATAATGAAAACCGTGTTGACCTTCATGCTTTCATCAAGGTGAAAACATTTGTAAGGAGTGATGATGATAGCCTCGACCTGAAGATCATTGAAACAACTGTCGGACGGGTAATATTTAACCAGGTGGTTCCGAAGAGGGTAGGCTATGTTAATACACTGCTTACCAAAAAGAACCTTCGTGAAATCATTGGTGACATCATTAAGATCACTGACGTTCCTACCACAGCGAAATTCCTGGATGCCATCAAGGAGATCGGTTTCCGTATGGCGTTCCGTGGCGGATTGTCGTTCAATATTGAAGATCTTGTTGTTCCGCAGCTTAAGCAGGACATGGTAGACCAGGCTGCCAGGTGAAGTACAGGAAGTGTGGGATAACTACAACATGGGTCTGATCACCAACAACGAAAGATATAACCAGATCATTGACATCTGGTCAAGGGTGGATACCAAGGTAACGGAGACGCTCATACGCGAAATGGCAACTGACAAACAGGGTTTCAACTCTGTGTTCATGATGCTTGATTCGGGTGCGCGTGGTAGCAAGCAGCAGGTTAAGCAGCTTGCCGGACTTCGTGGTCTGATGGCGAAACCAAGGAAGAGCGGATCATCAGGTTCAGAGATTATCGAAAACCCGATCCTTTCCAACTTTAAAGATGGATTGAGTGTATTGGAATACTTCATCTCCACGCACGGTGCGCGTAAAGGTCTGGCTGATACGGCGTTGAAAACAGCAGATGCCGGTTACCTTACCCGTCGTCTGGTAGACGTTGCTCAGGATGTGGTGATCACTGAAGAAGATTGCGGAACGCTCCGTGGTATTGCCATCAGTGCATTAAAAGATAACGAAGACGTAGTAGAACCATTATACGACAGGATACTCGGGTCGTACATCATTGCATAATGTGTATGATCCATTGACGGATGACGTGATTGCCGAAGCGGGATCTGAAATCGATGAAGATGTTGCAAGACGTATCGAAGCCAGTGGTATTGAAACCGTTGAAATCCGTTCTGTACTGACCTGCGAAAGCAAACGAGGTGTTTGTGTGAAATGTTACGGTATCAACCTGGCAACAGGTGACCTTACTCAAAGGGGTGATGCTGTTGGTATCATCGCAGCACAATCCATTGGTGAACCTGGAACGCAGCTTACCCTGCGTACATTCCACGTGGGTGGTGTGGCAGGATCTGCATCCGTTGAATCAATGCTCATTGCCAAATTCGATGGTACCATCCAGTTCGACGGATTGCGTACGGTTAAATCAAAAGTTACTGCAGGAAGTGATTCCGGATCTAATAAAGAAGAAGACATCGTTATCGGCCGTACCGGTGAAGTAAGGATCATGGACGTGAAGAATGACAGGCTTCTCATTACCAATAACGTACCATATGGTGCCACACTTAAAGTTAGTGATGGTCAACCAGTAAAAAAAGGAGATCCAATCTGTGTTTGGGATCCGTTCAACAACGTAATCCTCGCAGAAATCGCGGGTACGGTGAAACTTGATAATGTGATCGAAGGTGTTACGTTCCGTGAAGAATCAGACGAGCAGACAGGACACCGTGAAAAAGTGGTGATCGAAACAAAGGATAAAACGAAGATCCCATCGATCAATATTGAAGGAAAGAAAGAAACAAAGAACTATAATACGCCTGTGGGCTCCCACCTGATCATTGAAGATGGTGAAGATGTGAAAGCGGGACAGGTACTGGTGAAGATCCCGAGGATACTTGGTAAACTGAGGGATATCACGGGTGGTCTGCCAAGGGTAACTGAATTGTTTGAAGCAAGGAACCCGGGTAACCCGGCCATCGTTTCTGAGATCGATGGTGTGGTAGCCTTTGGCGCCATCAAGCGTGGTAACCGCGAGATCATCGTGGAAGCAAAAGACAGTGTGGTGAAGAAATACCTTGTTCCACTGACGCGCCAGATCCTTGCGCAGGATGGCGACTTCGTGAAAGCGGGTACGCCATTGTCTGACGGACAAACAGCCCCTAGCGATATCCTTTCCATCAAAGGTCCTTTTGCTGTTCAGGAATACGTGGTGAATGAGATCCAGGAAGTGTATCGTTTACAGGGTGTGAAGATTAACGACAAGCATATTGAAGTAATCGTTCGCCAGATGATGAAGAAGGTGGAGATCGTTGATCCGGGAGATACAAGATTCCTTGAAGAAGATCTGGAAGACAGGTACACATTCAACGAAGAGAATGACTGGATATTCGATAAAAAAGTGGTTACCGAATCAGGTGAGTCTGCAAAACTAAAAGCAGGCCAGATCGTAAGCCTGCGTGATGTAAGGGAAGAAAATTCTGTACTTCGCAGGAATGACAGGAAACTGGTGGAATACCGTGATGCCCATCCCGCAACGTCAAGGCCCGTGCTGCTTGGTATTACCAAGGCTTCACTGGGTACGCAGAGCTGGATTTCGGCTGCATCGTTCCAGGAAACCACCAAGGTATTGTCGTCCGCTGCCATCCAGGGTAAAACGGATGATATGCTTGGATTGAAGGAGAATGTTATCACTGGTCACCATATTCCAGCAGGTACCGGACTCAGAGAATTTGAGAATATGATCGTTGGTAGTAAGGAAGAATATGAACTTCTCCAGACTACTCGTGAAGCCATGACATTTGATGAAGAAGAGTAATTAAAAAGTTAAAAAGTCAAAAGTCGGATGAAAAAGTCATGATTTATAATGAGATTGACTTTTAAAATCTGACTTTTGACTTTTGTTTTTTTATTCGTTAATACATAGACATGAAGAATTTTTTAGTCGGAGTAGTCGCAGTCCTTGTAATTGCCGTTGCCGCCCTGTTTTTTCTGCATTTCAAATACCATAAGCAGCTTGATACCATTTCTGATAAAGTGATCAGGCAGGATACCATGGCGAAACGTCCGTTGAGGATCGCTTATGTTGACCTCGATTCCATCCAGGAAAAATATGAGTATTACCGTGAGAAGATGACCGATTTTGAGCGCAAGAAAGAGAATGCAGACCGTGACCTGAACAGTTCATTCCAGAAAATAGAAAATGAGCGCGTAGCTTTTGTTCAGCGTGGAAATAATATCACCCAGGTGGAGGCGGAAGCATTCCAGCGCGACTATACCAGGAAAATGCAGAACCTGGAAAACCAGAAAAGAACAATGGAATCACAGATCCAGGAAGACGGCATCCGTACGATGGATGAACTTCGCAAAAGGATCAATGAGTTCCTTGAAGGATACAATAAGGAGAAAAACTACTCTTATATCTTTTCATACAGCAGTGGACTGAATGTGCTGTTCTATAAGGATACGGCCAATAATATCACCAATGAAGTGGTGGCCGGGTTGAATGAATCGTATAAGAAATCAAAAGACAAAAAATAGTGCGGTGATGATTATTATACCGCCTGAACTGATCTCATAAATTTCTTTATCTTCCCGATGCAAATCGGGAATTTTTTTTACATCTAACTGCTTAATCAATATCATGTCGGAACAGACTTCATTCAAGCCCAGTTTAGGATTGCTGGACGCAACCATGGTAGTGGCCGGTTCCATGATCGGATCCGGTATTTTTATTGTCAGTGCCGACATTGTGAGGAATGTGGGAAGTGCCGGATGGCTTGTCATGGTATGGCTGATCACCGGGTTTATGACCATTATTGCCGCCATGAGTTATGGCGAGCTCAGCGGAATGTTTCCTAAGGCAGGCGGACAATACGTATACCTTAAGGAGGCGTATAATCCGCTGGTAGGATTTTTATACGGATGGAGTTTCTTTGCCGTTATTCAAACCGGGACAATCGCTGCAGTAGCCGTTGCCTTTTCAAAGTTCGCGGCATATTTTTTTCCGGCATTCGCCCTGACCGACGAAAACCTTCTTTTTACGGTGGGACCCTTTAAAATTTATACTGCCCAGTTTGTTGCCATCGGGGTAATCGTTTTACTAACGTATATCAATACCCGCGGAATTAAGGAAGGCAAGATCATACAGACCACGTTTACCATTTCCAAACTGCTGGCATTATTCGGCCTGACACTGTTTGGTTTTTTAATGGTAAAGGAAAGTTTCTGGGCAGTGAACTGGGCTACGGACCTGAATGCAAGGGAAGTGGTGGACAAGTCTGCCGGCCTTGCCGGCATATCGTGGCGGGAGATCGGGGGCATTACCCTCCTGGGTGCCGTTGCAGCGTCGATGGTGGGCTCGATCTTCAGCAGTGATGCCTGGAATAATGTAACTTTCATTGCAGGCGAAATCAAGAATCCCAAAAAGAATATCGGCCTCAGCCTTTTCCTGGGAACACTGATTGTTTCCCTGATCTACCTGAGTGCCAACCTGATGTACCTTAATGTATTACCGCTTGACCAGATCGCTTTTCCCCAGGAAGACCGGCTGGCAGTGGCAGCCGCCAATGTGATCTTTGGAAACGCCGGTAAGGCCATCATCGCCGTACTGATCATGGTGTCCACCTTTGGCTGTATCAACGGTCTTGTGCTTGCAGGTGCAAGGGTTTACTATACGATGGCGCAGGACGGGCTCTTTTTTAAAAACGCAGGTACCCTTAACCGCAATTCAGTACCGCAGTGGGCATTATGGGCCCAGGGTGTAGTTGCCTGCCTGTTATGCCTGAGTGGAAAATATGGAGACCTGCTTGACATGGTTTCTTTTGTTGTGGTGATTTTTTATGTGCTGACCATCGCAGGGATATTTATCCTTCGCAGGAAAAGGCCTGAAGCAGAACGCCCTTATAAGGCATTTGGTTACCCGGTCCTGCCACTTATTTATATTATCATGGGAATTACCTTCTGTACGCTGCTGATCATATTCAAGCCACAATATACATGGCCGGGAATGATCATTACGCTGTTGGGAATACCGCTGTATTACGTCGCTGTAAGTACAAAAGAAACCTGAGTAATGTGCAAATATGAAAATGTGCAGATATGCAAATAGAATACACTTTAAATGCGACCTGAGATGAATATTGACGAGTTGTTCAATTCATTCAGAAAGATCAAGGTAGGAGTGATCGGGGACGTAATGCTGGATACCTATATGTGGGGTCATGTAGACAGGATTTCACCGGAAGCGCCTGTGCCCATTGTAACCCTTCATAAAAAAGAATACCGTATCGGCGGCGCAGGAAATGTTGCCCTTAACCTGGCATCCCTCGGTGCCAAAACATCCGTTCTTTCCATAGTAGGTAATGACGATGATGGCAAAGCCCTGCGGAAAATGTTTGAGGATAGCCATATCGATACCCAAAACCTGCTGGTCAGCAACCAGCGCATCACCACCAACAAGATGCGGGTGATCAGCCGGAACCAGCAGATGATGCGGCTCGACAGTGAGATGATGGATGATCTTAATGACAGTGATGAAAAGCAATTGTATAATGCCGCAGTGAATTATATCAAAAATGAAAAACCGGCGGTGATCATTTTTGAAGACTATAACAAAGGGGTGCTGAAGGAATCACTGATTACATCCCTGCTCGACCTGTGTAAAAAAGAGGGTGTCATCACTGCAGTAGACCCCAAGCGAAAGAATTTTTTTGCTTACCGGCACGCCAGTATTTTTAAGCCGAATCTCAAGGAAGTTAAGGAAGGCCTGAATATCATTGAAGCTGGTGTTAATGAAAAAATGCTGGATAGTATTCACGCCAGCCTGCATGAAAAACTGGACCATGATATTTCATTCATCACCCTTTCCGAAAAGGGCGCTTATTACAGTAACGGAAAGCATAGCCGCATCATTCCTTCCCATATTAGAAGTATCGCCGATGTCAGCGGAGCCGGCGATACGGTCATAGCCGTTGCCGCGCTGATTTTTGCCGTCACCGGAAATGTTGACCTGATGGCTGAGATCGCCAATATAGCCGGGGGACTTGTCTGTGAAGAGGTGGGAACAGTAGCCATCAATAAGGATAGGCTGATTGACGAATGCAGGAGCCTGTTAATACCATAAATTCAACATATGTCAACATATGCACTGGCCATACACGGAGGAGCGGGTACCATCCTGGAATCGAATATGACCCCGGAGCTGAAAGAAGCATATGAAGCAGCGCTTCGTGAAGCACTCAATGCGGGGTATGCCGTTCTTGAAAAAAATGGATCATCCCTTGATGCGGTGATCCTGGCTACAAAATTACTGGAAGACAATATCCTCTTTAATGCGGGGCGGGGATCTGTATTTACCCGCAAAGGGACACATGAAATGGATGCATCCAGTAATGGAAGGAAGGGAACTTCGTGCAGGCGCTGTATCAGGTGTTCAGCAAATCAGGAATCCCGTTGAACTGGCCGCTGAAGTAATGAAGAACAGCCAGCATGTTTTCCTGAGTGGGGAAGGTGCAAGGGATTTTGCCATGGAAAAAGGAATCGCCATGGCACCGGATAGTTATTTTTTCTCGCAATTCAGGTATGACCAGTGGAAGAATGCGCGCGATAACGATCAGTATCAACTCGATCATTCAACTTCAAAGTTGGAAGAAATGATGCGGGATAAAAAGTTCGGGACCGTTGGTGCCGTGGCATGTGATGCCGAAGGTAACCTGGCCGCGGCAACAAGCACCGGGGGCATGACAAATAAAAATTATGGCAGGATAGGTGACACTCCAATTATTGGTATTGGCACTTATGCAAACAATTCCACCTGTGCAATCTCCTGTACCGGCCATGGAGAACTGTTTATCAGGGCCGTGGCTGCACACGATGTAAGTGCCATGATGGAATACGGCAGGATGTCTCTTGAAGAAGCGATGAATGAAGTGGTCATGGTAAAGCTGAAAAATATTGGCGGTGAGGGCGGGATGATTGGTGTGGACTCTTCAGGGAAGAATTTCCATGTGCTTTAATTCTGAAGGCATGTACAGGGCCATGCGGGATAGTGAGGGCAGGGTAGAGATCAGTATTTTTAGATAATTTGAAAAGGTGGAAAAAGAGGAGATGAGAAGAATGGATTATTTTAAAATCAAATGTAAATTAAACAACGCCCGAAGGGTAGCGCGAACAACGTGAATAGTAGTGCGTAAATACGAGCGTTAGCTGCAATGCATACCCAAAATTATTGATTTCGAAATCCTTACAATATTGATTCAACTATTAATCGCCTTTTTATGGCCAAATTTCTATTGATATCCTTACTATTCTTCTTTGAAGCAACATGCTCTCTTAGTAGCAAGGCACAAGATTTTAAAATAGATGATGTAAAAAATCAGATGATAAACGATTGGAAACGAGCAAAAGCCTATACTCTATCATACATAAACGCGATGCCTGAAGAAAAATTCAATTTCAAGCCAATTAATAGTGTTCAAAATTTCGCGGAACAAATGATTCATTTGGCAGTAGTCGATATGTTTCTAGTTTTTATGGCTTCGGATAGAGAGCCGCCCATTGCTAAATGGGCTGATTTCGGAAATACCGCTTCATCACAAACAAAAGATTCGGTATCATACTATGTAACGGCGAGTTACGACTACTGTATTAACACAATCACTTCTCTTAATCCAAAACACTGGGGAGAAAAAAAGGAATTATCAGGAAAGCAAAAAACGAGATTTGAACTGTTAGAGAATGCGTTCGAGCACCAGTCTCATCATAGAGGTCAAACAACAATATACATGAGGCTTCAAGGAATAATTCCGCCCGAAGCCAACCTGTTTTGACTTTAATTTAAATAGTCAAGAAGGCACAGCAGCTAACATTGGCTCCTATGAAAAGCCTTTTGAATTGTTCACTTGTTGATCTGCCTGGGCTGCCGTAAATTGGCTTGAAAATAAAAGGTACGCCAATTTCCGGCAGCCCATTTTCGCGCTGGGCCCATACAGCGGCAAGCCTGGTACGTTATACGCAACCTTTTACAGAGACCTTCTAAATAATAATAGGGATGAATATTCGACAAAAGGTATTTATTCTACTAGCAATCCTAACGGCTGTATTTTATTTTACGTCGTTTAATTTGTCCAGAAGCATCGCACCTGGATGGCACGTTTCTCTTTCCGATAATTTGGAGTTTAGTCCATTAGTATGTATCGTTTTATTTATAGCTATTACTATCATTTATGGGTATATAAATAGTACAATTGTAGCGGCATGGTATTTCTGGCTACATGTAGTTTTATCTGTTGCACCAATGTTATATGACGTCTTTGTACTTGGCACGTCAAGTTTTATCAATAACATTAGGTTTCCTAACAGCATGATTAATGAGTATAGGAGAATTCAAGTGTTAAACATCTTATTTATATTGAATCAAGTAACGTTTTTTCTTTATCTAATGTTAAGGCAGTATCAAGAGAAAAGAAAGTTGCGTACAGCATAGGCTTGCCACAATGCAGGCTATTAGGAATTGTTGACTTGTCGATATGCCCGGTCTGCCGTAATTTGGCTATTAGAGGAAAGGATAGCCAATTTATGACAGTCCATATAAAATAGCCCGTACTGCGGCACGACCCCAATGATATGAGTCATGCTCTGGCGATCTGAACACCGGATAATTCTGAATATGAAAAGAAGTATTCTTCTTCTTGGCCTTTTGTTTGCATTGCAACTTATCTCTGCAGCGCAGAACAATACTATTGATTCGCTTCAGGCAATTTTAAAAACTGCCGGACAGGATACTAACAGGGTAAATATCCTGAATGCCCTATCTTATGAATTATTGTACAGCAACACCGATACAACCATCTATTATGCCACCGAGGCAAAAAATCTTTCCGAAAAGCTTAATTATTCCCGGGGAACTGCATCGGCATACCTGAGGTTAGGCCAGGCATATAATAACCTGGGAAGCTATGATCAGTCACAGGTATTCTTATCAAAGGCGCTTGCTTTCAGCACTGACAAGTTAACAACTGCAAAAATATATATCAACATAGGGATTAATCACTATGAAATGAGCAACTACCCGGAAGCGCTGAAAAATTATTTTACCGGGTTAAAAGCATTTGAAGAAGCCGGTGATAAAAAAGCAATTGGCAGCGTTTATAACAACATTGCCCTTATTTATACCGAAACGGGCAATTATGACGAAGCATTGAAAAATCATATAGCTGCGAGGAAGATTCGTGAGGCGAACGGTGATAAAAGAGGTATTGCGGGTTCATATCTTAACATTGGCATTATCTATTTCCAACAGGGTAATTACGCAGAGGCGATGAAAAGTTATTTGAGGCAAAAAGAATGTTTGAGGATTTGGGAGATAAAAACGAAGTCGCTTTAACATACAACCATATTGGATTAGTGTACAGTAATCAACAGAAATATGCCGATGCGCTGACGAATTATTTTGCTGCATTAAAAATTCAGGAGGAAATAGGAGATAAAGAAGGTATTGCCGTTTCCAACTACAACATTGGCACGGCACACGTTGAAGACGGCAAAGCACTCCAGGCCGGGAAATGGCTGATGAAAAGCCTGCAACTGGCAAAGGAAATTGGAATCAAGACTACCATACAGGATTCCTACCTGAGTCTTTCCCTTATGGACAGCGCATTAGGAAATTATAAAAGTGCTTTCGAGAATCATAAAATGTACATCATTTATCGTGACAGCATAGCCAACAAGGAAAACACCGAGAACATAGTACAGCAGAAAATGCAGTACGAATTTGATAAAAAAGAATCCCAGTCAAAAGCAGAACAGGCCGTGACCATGAAAGAGCTACAGAGACAAAAGCTGGTGCGGAACGGCTTTGTAGGCGGTTTTGCCATTGTGCTGGTCTTCGCATTATTGTTCCTGGGCCAGCGCAACAAAATAAATAAGGAAAAAAAGCGAAGTGATGAATTGCTGCTTAATATCCTTCCGGCTGAAGTGGCGAATGAAATAAAAATGAACGGGTATTCCAGGCCAAAAACCTTCAGCATGGTAACGGTTATGTTCACCGATTTTAAAGACTTTACCCTTGTAAGTCAAAGTATAAGCGCGGAATTATTGGTAGCGGAATTGGATTATTGTTTTAGTGCTTATGACAGGATAATACAGAAATACAAGATTGAGAAAATTAAAACCGTAGGCGATGCTTACCTCTGTGCAAGCGGGCTGCCCGTTTCCAGTTTCACACATGCATCCGATATGGTGAGTGCAGCCATTGAAATATGCAATTTTATGCAGGAACGTAAAAAGGAAAAGGAATCAAAAGGAGAAATTCCATTTGAACTCCGTATTGGAATTCACACCGGACCTGTAGTAGCCGGAATAGTTGGCGTAAAAAAATATGCTTATGATATCTGGGGTGATACCGTGAATCATGCTGCCCGAATGGAACAAAATTCAGAAGCGGGTAAAATAAACATTAGCGGCAGTACTTATGAATTAGTGAAAGACAAATTCACATGTGTTCACCGGGGAAAGGTTAATGGCAAAGAATAAAGGAGAAATTGATATGTATTTTGTGGAAAGGGCTATTTAGCGGGATTATCTCTAATAATATACATTGGCCTTCCTGAATCCCGCTGCTTTTCAGGAAATTTTCCATCAGCAATTTACTCCTGTTTTCCGCCATAGGTAAAATATTCTTCTGCAGTGCCCGAAGTTCCATCTTCCTGCGTGCTTTTATTTTTACCCTGGTAACGGCATCATTGCTCCATTCGCCAGTTTCGGTGAAGGTGGAAAAGTCAGACGGGTTGATGATAATGTCGAGTATGCGTGCCCGTGGCAACCTTACCGAAACGGAATCACCGGTTACGATGATGTCATTTTCTCCCAGCATGAACAGGTCGGTCCCTGCCATAACCTTTCCCCCTGGCAACAATAACCAGCCTGTCGAACGGAGGTGAAAGCGGTTTTATGGAAATGCCTGTAATGGCCCTCACAACATCCATCGTGCTGGCTTTGGCAGAATCAACCACTACTTCATCATAGGCGGTGACCGTAATCAACTGCGCCAATTCTTTTATTTCCCTGATCAGCAGTGGCGTGTTTTCAATCAATACATCCTTTGGTTTGAAAATATCATTAAAGCCGGGCAGGATATTTACTTTCTGCAGCAGCATAACAGACAGTATAACAGCAATGATGATCAGTATGTAATTGCGGAATAGCTTCATTGGAGTTTGGGTAGGGGTAATGTGTAATTGCAGAATAGCTTCATTGGAGTTTGGGTAAGGTTGATGTGTTGCTGAACCGGATATGGATCCTGTCGTAACCCAGTTGTTTTAGGTAGTTGCTGACAAATATTGAGGCATTGGTTTCAGCAGTCTGTATTACGCCTAGTGAGTCCACGCTTTTCCTGATCTGGGCCTCTCCCTGTGCCATAAGCTGATCCCTTTCTGCGGAAGAAAATTCATCCCTGAAAATTCCGGTTTCCTGGTATTCAACCTTAATATTCTCCGGCCTGATATTGATGCTGATCAGGTGCGCTTTAGGAAGTACCAGGCTGATGGATTTACCTTCAATACTGACATTCTCCTCCTTTATGGCCTCCATATCTATGCCTGCTTTTACGGAGGCTTCGCAGCTCATCAGAATTTTCCGGTCCCCGATCTTATACCAGGTCTGGTCATCGCTTGCCCTGATGATCCTGGTGACCAGGTATTCCACCGTGGCCAGTTCGCTCATTTCACGCAATGCAAAAACTTCATTAACCTTGTTTTCCCGTTGGCAGGAAAAAAATAAACTTACTAGCAGGAGTAAGGTTAGTGCCCTCATCATTCGGCAATATACAAAGGCGGGGAATTTCTAGCTGCAATTATTTAATTTAGCTAAAATTAAGCATGGAGAAAGCAGCAGTTATTGTGGCCGGAGGAACGGGGACAAGGATGGGAACGGAAACCCCCAAACAGTTCCTCGAGCTTCATGGCAGGCCCGTAATCGCCCATACCATTGACGCATTTTTTGCAGCTTTCCCGGATATACAGATTATTCTTGTGCTGCCTGATAACTACCTGGAAGAAGGACATCACATAACCAGTAAATACTTCCCCGGCAAACCCGTTAGTATCACTCCGGGCGGTAAAACGAGGTTTGACTCCGTGAAAAACGGCCTATACCTGGTTAAGGAACCTTCGGTAGTGTTTGTACATGATGCCGTACGCTGCCTGGTCACTCCTTCGCTTATTCGTGATTGTTATGATGCGGCGTTGATACATGGTTCCGCCATTCCTGTAGTTCCGGTGAAAGACAGTATCCGCCGGATTCATGGTAATGATTCCGAGGTGGTAAACCGGGAACAGTTGCGCGCCGTTCAGACCCCGCAAACCTTTCTGAGTGAAATACTGCTACCCGCTTTCCTGGCTGGTTACCAGGATTCTTTTACTGATGAGGCAACTGTGGTGGAGTATAATGGTGACAAGGTACACCTGGTCGCCGGGGAAGAAACGAATATCAAGATTACAGTACCGGCTGACCTAGACTATGCCCGCCAGGTGATCGGTAAACAGATTAACGCCTGAGTATGGTCAACAGCATCGCCCTTGCCTGGGATAAACTGTTATTCTGCCGCAGGATTACTGCCAACGCTAGTTCTTTCCTGAAACTCATATTTGCTTCCAAAATATTTTCGGGTAGCCGCACTCGCATAACACCTGCAGGTGAAACCGACAGCTATCAAATGAAGATATCAGGGAAAAATATTGAATTTACCCTGCGGAGATTTGCCGGGGACCTCGACATGTTTTATGAAGTATTCTGGAAAGAGAGTTACTCATCTGCCCACCTTAAAGGCAAACCAGTATATACCGTGCTTGATCTTGGCGCCAATATCGGAATGGCCACGGCATATTTTTATTCCTGTTTTCCAGGCGCCACATTTTACTGTGTTGAACCTGATCCGGGAAATATGGAACTGATGAAAAGGAACCTGGCAACGCTTGTCCCTCCCGGAAAAATTCATTTTCTCCAGGCGGCAATTGGAGAGGCAGACAGTAAAGGCGATCTAATCACCTCGCGGTATGCATATAACAGCAGGGTAATCACAGAGCGGGAAAACGGGGCTATTGATGTTCATGCAATGTCATCCGTTTTTTCCCATTTTCGCCTGCACCAGGTAGACCTGGTAAAAATGGATATAGAAGGAGCAGAGTCACATGCTTTCAGTGAAACCCGCTGGCTTGAAGAGGTTAAGCATATTTTTATTGAATGCCATTCTGAAGCAGCTTCGGAAAAGGATCACTGAAATACTGGAAGAAAAGGGATTCAGGTGGAAAACATTTCCCGGAAATGATATGCTGGTATTTGCAGAACGTATTATTTCTTGAACATGCTCCAGGGCCACTTCAGCCTGTTCCAGGCAATCCCTGGGTAAGGCTGGTTAACAGCACCGAAGTTTTTGTAAAAGCCTGCAATGCCCGGAATGTCAGACCCTTCAAAATCCAGCAGAAGGGGTTTGCCGGAATATTCCCTGATCAAATGATCTATAAGAAAATGATTGGCTTCCCTGTTTCTTCCATCGGGTAAAGTAGTTGACATCAGGAAGTAAATTCTTTTGCTGTCGGATAAACATAACACGGTGGACATGAGATTTTCTTCAAACCATACTTCACGCACTAAATAATTTTTCGGATATGACCGGCAGAAATTTTCAAGTGACCTGTAGTGTTCATCCCTTACATGTGGGAAACGTTTTCCATATGTTTTTTGATATATCGAAACTGCGTCACTCATATTTTCAGAAGACCGGTATTCCAGGTTTGATTGCTTACATCGCTGAAGGTTTTTTTTCAGGTCATTGCTGTACCTGTCGGAAATGTCTTCATAAGAAGAACCAAGATCAAGGATGAAGTTGTTATGTACGCTTGCGCCCATTACCTCATTGGAATAGTTAAGGTTGATTTCTGCAAAGGGAAAAATCTCCATGGCTTTACCAAGAAAATCCTGTACTGTTAAAATGCCGCATTCTCCAATGATGCCCAGCTGCTGGCAAAAAGCCGGCTGGTAAAGATAACTGGCTCCATATTTTTTATTGCCGGTTAAGGGCATTATGCTATCATAATCACCAAGTACCAGGGCATCCCATTTGCCTGCCAGCCGGTCGAGGTATTCCGTTCTTGCATAGATCAGCCCGTTAGGGGATTTATCAATACAGCCATTCCATAGGCCTTCATCTACCTGCTTCCTGGTGAGGTAATGTACAGCGGTCATTGGTTAAACTGTTTGGTCAGTTTGCGTACACTCATATCCTGGATATTGATGCTGAAAGATATTCGTCTGCAGGAAATCGTTATTGGGGGTCGACTGGAAATAGTCTTTATATACCTTGCTGTATAATAGGGGCACATAGATATTAACCAGTTCCTTGAGAAAAGAAACCTGGAGGCCGGCATCATATAAAAAGCGGTCACCTTCCCCATCTTTTTCCCAGGCATCCGCATTAGTGCCAAAATCAGCAAAAATTTTAAGGGGAATTTTCAGTGGCAGCACCTGCAGGGGATTGAAGCGGTCCGGAATATCCATGGTAAGGTTTACAGCACTTAACCAGTTATCCGTTTTCCCAATTTTGGCACTGAGGAGATCGGTCCTGACTTTGAAAGCACCGTCACGTACCATAATCTGTTGCGATGGCAGTCCTTCGTATTCCGTGCGGCCAATAAAGAAATTACTGTACGTATAATCTTCATGACCATTAGGGCCCGACATATTCAGGTGAAACCTGTCGGTCTCAAACTGCAGAAGAGTTGTCTTATCCTGTGTATAGATAAATTTACCCAGGAAGAACCTTAGGTTCACTCCTCCCTTGCCACTGAAATTGAAAAAGTAATTGCCCGTAAATGCCAGCCTGACAAAATCCTTGTTTATTTCAGCAATCATTTCACCACGGTAAGGATATAATACCCTTGAATTATCAATCACAAACCTTGCCTGCGTGATATTGTACCTGTTCGTTAACCTTGGTATATATTTCACTATTATTTACTGTATCCCTGTCAAGAAACTGAGCTGATCCTCTCCGATGCTGAAATACCTGAATTGAAGGAATTTTATGGTACTGCTGGCAGGATCGGATTCCTTAAACTGCAACCTTAGGGATGGCGCAATTTTATGGAAGGCAAGCGTAAACTCGTTGCCAGCTGAATCACTGAAATTGTTCTGGTTAAACTTGCTCAGCACCGATGACAGTTCGATATTCTGGAAAAACCTGTCGGGGTACCACTGGTAGGCCACCCTTCCCCAGCCGTTTAGTGATTTGCTCCTGAGGCCATAGAATGGTGCAATGGCAAAATTAAGCCTTGGTAACGGTAAGGAGTAGTTGTGAAATGCGATTCCGGGCATAAACCCGTTAAAGGTATTATAAGCCAGAACAGGCGTAATAAAAATCGGCTGATAGTCATATGTTTCCCTGAAATTATAGAGAGGAACGATCTTCACTGGTTTTTTGATTCGCGGCGGAAGGATCCCCTTTTCTTCCAGCAGCCTGAAACTGCTGTCGGTATTTGCACCTGTTGAAGCCGTGATGGATTGCCGGAAATCTTCCGGATAAGGATGTTTGAAAGCCCAGTTGGAATAATAATCCTTCATAGCTTTATCAAACTGGTTATGACCCAGTTCATGATCCAGCCTCTTCATCCACTCCGCGGTTTTTGTATATGCGATCAGGTTATAATTGGTAGCGCTGAATGAATCTGACGGTGTATTAATGGGCTGATCCATTTTTATCTTAGCCTGGTTTTTATACATTAACGCAGGCAGCCTGCGGATCGTCCGAGGAAGGCAAAAATTCCCTTTTGCTTTTCTAAAATAAGGATATTTGAGCGCTGAATATCGTTCTTCGTAATAGGTGTTTATGCCTTCATCCATCCATGGATATTTTCTTTCATTTGTGGCGAGGATACCCTGGAACCAGTTATGTCCTACTTCATGAAAGATGGTCAGGTCGAGGTTTTTGGAGGAACTGGCGCCGGTAATGATGGTGATGGTGGGATATTCCATTCCCCCGGTGAAACCCTGGTAGCCGTCGACCGCTGTGATCGTATTATAAGGATACTCTCCCAGCCACTGGGAATAATACCGGATGGCGCTTTTCAGGTAATACAGGCTGTTTCCCCAAACTGCCTGGTGCTGAAGTTGATAATAGCTCTGCAGGGTGATGAGTTTCCCTGAAGGCAGCCTGAGTGTATCCTTTATAACAGAAAAAGAGGTATCCGCAAACCACGCAAAATCGTGTACCCGATCCTGTTTGAATGTGTATGATTTCCTGGGCATCGAATCCCAGTTAACAGAAACAGGTTTAATTTTTTTTGCGGTGGAAGAAGGTTTTTTCTTTTTGGGTATGGCAGGTATACGGTAACTGTTTTTTACTTCAAATTGCGGATCCCCGGTTGCGGCAACAACATACCTGTCAGGTACATCAATGGACACTTCATAGTTTCCAAACTCACTGTAGAATTCTCCCTGGTCGAGATAGGGCATGGGATGCCACCCGTTTTTATCATACACAGCCGGTTTGGGATACCACTGGGTAACCTGGTAGCTGTGCTTATAATGCCCGCCCCTTGAAAAATTAAATGGCAACTGTACATGGAAGGGGGTGGTGATGGACAGTGGATTGTCCGGGCATCAGTGGTTGCGGAAGAACGAGTTTAATGATATCAATATGTTCGGGGTGATCTTCTGTCCTGACCACCTTTTCATTAATGCGGAAATCGAGCCTGTTGATAAACCCCCTGTCTTCCTTACCTGAAAAATAAAAATCCGTTCTTCCGTTCCTGAGCAACTGGTCACTGAATGCTGTTTTGTCATTTTTATAGGCATTGGGCCATACGTGAAACCATATGAAATGAAGGGTATCCGGGGAGTTATTGGTGTATTGAATCCGGGCAAAGGCATCCAGGCTGTTGTCAGCCGGGTTCAGGCTTACCTGTATACGGTAATCCACCTGTTGCTGCCAGTAAGTTTCCTGGGCATGCAATGAAGAAAATATAAAAAATCCGGCCAGTATAAAAAGAAATTTCAAATCTTGTGGTTTAAGTATCAGCAATGCAAATGCCGCCAAAGTGCAGTTATTTGCCCTTTCCGGTAAATAATGTTCTCAGCGTATGGATCATGATCTTAAAATCCAGTGCCAGAGAAATGTTTTCAATATATACCAGGTCATATTTCATGCGTTCCGTCATTTGTTCAAGATTTTCCGCATATCCGAATTTAACCATTCCCCAGCTTGTCAGTCCGGGTTTTACCTTCAGCAGGTGGATATAATGAGGATGTGCCGGAATGATCTGGTCAATAAAGTATTTCCGTTCGGGTCTTGGCCCAACAAGGCTCATTTCACCTTTCAGGATGTTCCAGAACTGTGGAAGCTCATCAATCCTCCATTTCCTCATAAACTTTCCCCATTGTGTGATCCTCGGGTCATCGGCTGAGGACAGCATCGGGCCATTTGGTTCACCCGGGTGATACATGGACCGGAATTTATAGATAGTAAACGATTTTCCCTTCTGTCCTATTCTTTCCTGGCAATAAAAAACAGGTCCTGTTGATGAGAATTTTACCCTGATTGCGGTATACAGGAGCAGGGGTGATAAAACTATAAGTCCGGTAATGGCAACAATAATATCAAATGCCCTTTTAAGATTCTGTTGCCACCGTGGCATCAGTCCGGTGTTGATATCGATCAATGCAACGCCGAGGACATTGGAGGTTTTAACAGAACCTGCCAGTATATCAATAGTGTCAGGGGCCAGCTTTATTTCCACATCATACCTGGCAAGGCGGTTTACAATAGATTCCACCTGGTTACTATGTGGCTTTTCCAGGGCAATGATCACCTGGTCAATATGCTGTTTTATCCATGCAATGCTCAAGTCCATCTAAACTGCCCAGGCTGGAAAGTTCCTGGTTAAACTGGTCTTTTTCACCAGGCACAGAAAGGTATCCGGCAAACCTGTAACCCAGCCATTGATGATTTTTCCTCAGGTCCACATAAATCTTCCTGGCGGTGACATCATTTCCAATGATCAGGGTATCAAACCACACTTTGCCACTGATGACCTGTTTTTTTGCAATGGTCAGCAGTGTTAACCGCCCCGAAAACTGGAAAATGAAAGAGAGTCCCCAGATAAGGAAAAAAGCTTCATAATAATACCTGTAATCCTTGTTGCCATCATCCAGTACAAAAAGGAAGAAAAGTATCATTGATCCGATCAGCGTGGTAAAAAAACTCAGGATCAGTTCATTCAGTCTTGATTTTGTATACAGGGAAACATATGTGCCGAATAAAGCGTGCAGTAAAATCCACCCTGCAGGTATAAGTACAATGCCCATCCAGAATTTTGAATCGGTGAAAACTTCCTGCATGATATGGAAGGGTTCATCGAGCAGGTATTTCCTGAAGATGAAAAACAACGCCCAGGACAGGGAGGCCGTAATAAAATCACTTAGTACATACCAGGCAATCTGGATCTTGTGCTGGTGCCTCATAGAACGGGTTGGCGGGAAGGAAAATTAGATACGATTTTTTTTAAAATTTCATGTGCGAGTTCCATGGCCATAAATCCGTCTATTTCGTTTACTGGTGGCCGTTGGTTTAGCAGGATGGCATCCCTGAACGCAGTCAGTTCAGCCTGGATGGCATTGACATCTTTTATCTCGGGATTATCAATGGCCAGTGTTTTAGTGCCCTGCTGTGTTTCTATATCAAAGCTAAACAGGTCATCATCGCCCTCTCCCTTGAGTTTGATGATTTCCGTTTTCTTTTCGAGGAAATCAATGCCGATATAGGCGTCTTTCTGGAATAACCTCATCTTTCTCATTTTCTTCATCGAAATGCGCGAGGACGTAAGATTGGCCACGCATCCGTTATTGAATTCAATCCTTACGTTGGCTATATCCGGTGTTTCAGTCATTACTGCAACCCCGCTGGCAAAAACATTACGCACATCACTTTTCACCAGGTGAAGGATGATGTCGATATCGTGTATCATCAGGTCTAGTATCACACTAACCTCAGTTCCGCGCGGATTGAATTGTGCGAGTCGATGCACTTCGATGAACATCGGGTTCAACCTGGTACCTTCAAGGGCAAGGAAGGCGGGATTGAATCTTTCCACATGCCCCACCTGGAATTTCACTTTAGATTCCTTGACCAGCTGAACAATTTCCCGGGCCTGGTCCATGGTATCGGCCATAGGTTTTTCCACGAATACGTGTTTCCCTTTTCTCAATGCCAACTGGCAGAGATCGAAGTGATAAGTGGTGGGTGCCACTATATCCGCCGCATCAATAATATTCATCAGGGTATCAGGATCTTCAAACCTTTTCAACCCGTATTTTGCCGTTACTTCCGTCGGCAATTTCGTCATTTGGATCATAAAACCCTGCCAGTTCAACACCGGGGATGTTTTTCCAGTTATTCAGGTGAAATTTACCCAGATGGCCTACGCCGAAAACACCTATTTTGAGCATGAAACAAAAATACGGTATTGCGGCTATTTTACCCTGAAACCTTACTTTGCATTCAAAGTGGAAATCAGTTTTATAGCTGTTATCCGGATATCATTGGCAGCTTTTACCGCCTGTGTGGTAGGCGGAAGATCCGTATCCTGCAGCACTTCAAAAACAGCAGAAAGGGCACGCTCTGTTCTGGCTTTTTCAGCCTTCAGTTCATCAGTCTGGGCAATGGATGCCCTCAGCTTTTTTCTCAGGTCATACAGATCCAGTGAAAGGTCATGTTGCAACTGCAGGTCTTTGGCAGATGTTTTTACCCGTGGATCCATTTTCACCGTCAGCGGCTGGCTGTATGAGTTGTACCATTAACCGTGAGCTTTACCGTATATACACCGGGGTTTACCCAGGGTGAACTGGGATTGGGCACCGTGTTCCTGTAAATAGCAGAAATGGGAAAGGTTGGCGTTACATCCAGCGGAGTGTAATGCAGGTCCCACAAAAAACGCTGAGCTCCGGCTGTACCCTGAAGAATCTGCTGTGGCCTTACCCAGTAATCCGGGGCATTATCTTCAGGTTTCGTGTAGGGCTTATCGTTAGAACTGTATGCCCTTACGAGTTTGCCTTTGCCGTCAAGGATCTCCAATCTCACTTCACCAGAAGCTTTTTCCTTCAGGAAAAAATCTATCATGGCCCCGTCAGGCGGGTTTTGCCCCGCGGGTTCTTCCTGCGGAAGAGGTGTATCGGTATACATGCTCCACCTGACCCTGTAGGTCGTTTGTGGCCTGAACAGTATGGCCGGTTTAGCCAGCATATCAGCAGCGGCCTGCCTGAGCGAAGTGATATTATCCAGGATCCAGAAACTTCTTCCATGTGTTCCCACTACAATATCATCATCTTTAATGACCAGGTCCCGGATGGATGTTGCAGGCATATTTAACCTTAATGGCTGCCAGTTATTTCCGTCGTCAAAAGAAACACAAACCTGTCTTTCTGAACCTGCAAACAACAGTCCCTTCCTGTAAGGATCTTCCCTGATCGCATTGATGGGATCAGCGGGCAATCCGTTTACAATTTCTTTCCATGTTGCGCCGCCATCTGTTGTTTTATAAATGTGCGGCTTCATGTCATCCAGCCTGATCCTGTTTACTGCGGCATATGCTGTATTCACATCAAAGTGGCTGGCTTCCATCAATGAAACCTTACTCCATGAACTGATGGAAGGCGGTGTTACATTCTTCCAGGTTTTTCCACCATCACGGGTAACATGGATCAACCCGTCATCCGTGCCGCACCAGATCGTATTGATATCCTTAAAGGAAGGGGCAACGGTATAGATCACCCCGCGCCTCGGCATTTTTTTCATTGATTCATTGGCATAAATGCCCACACTGGCCGGGATATCCCAACTTTCCCTGCTCAGGTCAGGGCTGATCACTTCCCAGCTGTTTCCGCCATCCCTTGTTTTGAACAGTACATTGCCTGCGAAATACAATGTCTTTGGATCGATCGGAGAAAATAATACAGGCGCTGTCCGGAGAAACCGGTATTTACCGCTTCTGACAGCTTCGGGTGAAATATTCTGCACCTGCCCGTTTCGTTTATCAAACTTTGTGATCTTTCCGCCATATACGATATTCTGGTCGAGCGGATCAACGGCTACATAACCATATTCCTCCACGCCAACAGGATGCCATTCACGAAAAGTAATCTGGCCGTCATTTCCTCTTGATGCAATTCCCACCGAACCGCTTTCCTGCTGGCCTCCATACACATTATACGGGAATGAATTATCCGTACTCACATGATAGAACTGCGCTGTTGGCTGGTTATACCAGGAAGAAAATGTTTCTCCTCCGTTCACCGTAATGATCGCTCCCTGGTCACTGGCGATTAGGATAATATCGGTATTGTCAGGATTAATCCAGATGCGGTGATAATCATCTCCGCCAGGTGCGCCGCGAAAAGCTTTCCAGCTTAATCCGCCATCGGTGGATTTCCAGGTGACCACATTGCCGCTATATACAATGTCTTTATTTTTAGGGTCTGCTTTGATCTCAGCAAAATCAGTGCCCCGGCCCCAATATCTTTCGTCTGTCTGTAAACGCTTCCATGTTTCGCCTGCGTCATCACTGCGGTAAATACCGCCTGCATCTCCTGCGTCAACGGTGGCGTATAAACGGTTTGGATCTGAAGGTGCAATGCAGAATCCTATCCTGCTAAGGCCTTCTGCCGGAGTTGGCAAACCGGATGTCAGTTTTTTCCATGTATTGCCACCGTCAACGGATTTGAAAAGCCCGCTCTCCGGTCCGTTCCAGGCGCCGTTTTCCCATGGCCCCTGCCTTCCGGCCCACATATCCGCATAAATGATATTCGGGTTAACAGGGTCGATGGTTACCTGCACGGCACCGGTATTTTCATCCTTATATAAAACTTTTTCCCAGGTTTTTCCACCGTCTGTTGTCCGGTAAACGCCACGCTCAGGATTGGGGCCGTATGGATGGCCAAGTACTGCGACAAAGACCCTGTTTTCATTTTTTGGATCGATGGCGAGCCCACCGATCTGCTGGCCTTCTTTCAAGTCCGATATGCGTCCAGGTTTTTCCTCCATCAGTGGATTTATACATGCCATCACCTACTGCCAGATCAGGACGTTGCAGCCCTTCACCACAACCCACATAGATAACATCTGGATTGGATGGGGCTACTATAACATCGCCGATAGATCCTGTTGGCTGGTCATCAAAAATGGGGAACCAGGTGCGGCCATAATCAGTCGTTTTCCAGACTCCACCGTTATTAACACCGATATAAAAAACATTGGGCTGTTGCGGTACGCCTACTGCACCAACGGTTCTGCTACCGCGATGCGGACCGATCATCCGCCATTTCATGGCATTGAACAGTGATGGATCAATATTTTGAGCTGAACCCTGGACTATAATAAAGGGAAGTATGAAAAGCAGTATTGCTTTTTTGATCATGATGGTAAATTGAAAAAGTTGAAGGATAAATGTAGTTAATTCATCCGTGAAAAATCACTTCATGGAGGATGGCTCTTTCCAGTTATGCTGAAGTTCGGCAAGCTTGAGATACTTATAAAAAGTATATACGTAATTGTATGTGGCGATTACGAAACCTGCCCTGCCGTCAAGAAATCCTTTTTTTAGAAAATACGTTTTGAAAAAGGCGAATGCTGCCATGCCCAAGGGCTGTCATCAGCCCGCCTTTCTTTTTATTCACCAGTTTTTCGGCTCCCAGGGTGGAATAACGGTTAGCCTTATGCATCATCTGGGCCAGGTTTTCAAAAGGGAATTGCCAGATTGGATGTTGCAGTTTGCCTGTTTCCCCTTCTACCGTATATTCTTCATGGACAGGATCATCAGCATAAATAAGGGAACCTTTTTTGAATAATTGCGGCTGGCGGTAGTCGGGGTACCATCCCGAATATTTAATCCACTGCCCAAGGAAAAAATTTCTCCGGGGAATAAAATATGCGGTAGGGCCTGAAACAGCATTGGTCTTTACGATTTGCATGATTTCATCCCTTGCTTCCGGAGTGCAGCGTTCATCCGAATCAAGGCTGAATATCCATGGATACTGACAATGTGCAATGGCATCATTCCTCAGTTTTCCAAAGCCATGGAAAGGCACCTGGATAACACGGGCTCCCAGTGACGCTGCGATCTTTGCAGTATCATCAGTGCTGTTTGAGTCGGCGACGATCACCTCATCGGCCCACCCGATAACGCTGTTCACCGCAGCAGCGATTTTATGCTGTTCGTTATAAGTAATGATATATGCTGAAACTTTTGTCATGTTGGATTTTCAAGCAGTTGGTAATCGTTAAGTTTGTCGAGATCAATTATAGTTGTTACGCCATCGGCTGATTCATGGTACATCGGGTTGAACCTGGCATTCCAGATGATTTCCTTATAGGTATATGAAGTCCTTTGCATTACCGTGCTGGAAAAGATATGATCAAATCCGCTGACCTGAATGTATAATTCAAGGTCAGCTGTTATCATGTCTTCCAGGGTGAAGTTTAATAGCGGACTTTCTTCATCAATCGGATGAACAACCGTCCAGTTCATGCTAAGTGCATCAATATGCGAACGTTCGAGCTTTAAGGTATAAAATTTGTATTCCGCTTTTCCCTGTTCCGTAACCTGGAAAGCAATATTCACAATAATATCAGCATTGGTGATATAATGATTGGCTTTATAAGGGACTACCCTGAACATCAGGGCCCAGCCTCCCTTATATGGCGCGTAAAGAGCATTTTCGCTGAACATCAGGTAGGCCCTGGGTTGCGTAAATCTTCCATATAGTAAGCCGGTGACCAGGGCAAAAAACAACCAGCCCATCATGGTTTCCACAGAAGCGATGATATCTGCTCCGTCTTTTATGGGATTGATCCTGCCATACCCAACGGTGGTGAAGGACTGTGTACTGAAAAAAAATAATTCCTTGATATTTCCAAAAGTTGAAGTGGAAATCATTCCGGTAAACTGATCAGCGCCGGCTAAAAAATAAAAAAAGGTGAAAATGAGATTGACGCATAAATAAAACAAAAAAATAAAAAGCAGGAACTGGGGCCAGCGCAAAGACAGCAGGTATGAATAAAGACTTACCCGCTTCAGAAAAGGCAAACCCCTTTTACGAATGTTGAATGATCCGTCCTTATTTACAAATCTTTCCCCCAACTGGTTTGGCTGAACACCAAAACCGGTATCAGGATTAGATTTGGAGAAAGGATTTATTTTTTTGATGGAAGCCATGAAGCGGATACTAAGATAAGATACCCTTTGGATTTCTAGAGTATCTCATATAAACTGCCTCCTTTGTCAAAAATGCGATTGATCTTTTTTTCTGTTGCCGGATCGGTCTGAACCGCTGGGGCATGATGCGGTTTGATCCTGGCATCAAGGATAAGCGGACCCCTGGACGACCAGTGTTTATGCTTCACATAAGCGCCTGTGCCATATATGTCATGTGAAGGATTGCTGCGTGTAAAGGCCACCCACAGGAAATTTCGCATATTCGCAGCCGTGAAAGCGGCATCATCACACCAGATGATCATGGGCAATGAGGCAAGTTCAGGGATTTGTTCAGAAAGAACTGCATTAATCGCTTCAGCTTCCCTTTCTGCCTGGCCGGCATTGGTAAATGATGTGGTCTGGATGGCTGCCACACCGGGCATGATCATGGCTGCTTTTTCCAGCCCCTGGATTTTTTTAAGGGCTCCGGGTATTTCGGTGCATAGCTCCCTGGCGGGCTCACCATATGCGGCAAATACCACCTTGCTTCCGGAGTTCAGGTTTTCTCCTGAATAATCGAGCGTGTCGATCGTGGTTTTTGTATAGAAATGGATATCCCTTTCCAGGTTTATCCTGCGGAGGATATATTGCAGGTATTCGTTAACGTTATAAGTGCTCAGGCTGTTTGTTTCATCAGCCGTGATAAAGAGGAATTTGGCCAGGCTCAGCTGCCCGGTACCCAGTATATGATTGGCAATGGTGAGTATTTCCGCCGGTTGTGTGGCCGGCATATAAGGGGTATACCTTTCACTTCCAATAGCCAGCAACAGGGGGTGCACGCCTGCAGCATCCACGGCATGCACTTCTTTCAGTCCGGGTATTTCCTTTGGTATGGCTGCGCCTGTAATCTCATGGATCAACTGGCCAAAACTGGTGTCTTCCTGCGGCGGGCGGCCCACCACGGTAAAAGGCCAGATCGCATTTTCGCGGGCATAGACCTTGTGGACTTTCATCAGCGGGAAGGGATGTTGCAGGCTGTAGTATCCGAGATGGTCGCCAAATGGACCTTCCGTTTTATTTTCTCCCGGGTGCACCTCACCGGTGATCACGAAATCGGCATCAGTGCTGATACAGAATCCATCATCATAACAGTAACGGAACCTTCTTCCGCCCAAAGCCCCGGCAAAGGTCATTTCGCTTATCCCTTCGGGTAAGGGCATCACTGCCGATACGGTATGTGAAGGTGGTCCGCCAGCAAATACGCTCACCTTGAGTGGCAGGCCTTTTTTATTTGCTTTAGCCTGGTGTACACCAATACCCCGGTGAAGCTGGTAATGGAGCCCGATTTCCCTGTCCTGCACATAATCATTTCCCGATAACTGTATACGGTACATGCCCAGGTTGGCATGCATGATGCCTGGTTCTTCGATATCTTCCGTATATACCTGTGGAAGGGTTACGAATGCGCCTCCGTCCATGGGCCAGTGGTGGATCAGGGGAAGGTCACTGATCTTTACCTGCTGATGCATGACGGGTTTGGAGAATGGGTTTTTTAATGGCAAGGCAGTCAGCGCAGATATAGCCGTTCCTGCATACTTAAACGGGTTTTTTAATGCAGTGGCGGGATTATTTTTTATTTCGATGAGTTGCTGCACTGCGGCAAGCGTATCACGGAAAATGAACTTGCTTCGTTCCAGTGTCCCGAATATATTTGAAGCAGCCCTGAACCTGCTGCCTTTCACATGTTCAAATAATAATGCAGGGCCTCCCGCTTCATAAACCCTGAGGTGTATAGCCGCCATTTCGAGGTAAGGATCCACTTCTTCCTTTATACGGACCAGCTGGCCGTTTTTCTCCAAATCACGTAAACAGGACTCAAGGGATATATATGGCATGGTTGAATATATTCCATAAAGATAATTCACAATTAAAGTAATACGGGTTTCTGTTAGGGGATATGCACTTATAACAAGCCGGCAATATGAACAGAGTTTGCTATTTTCATGAATGTAATGAGGTACGGTATTTGATGAAAACGATTGGTATTAATAATATGAAGAATATAAAATGGCTATTTGCCGGACTTTTTGCACTCGATTATACTCGAGATCGTCAAGGTTTATTTCATCATGCCTTTCCCGGGAAGCCAGAAAAGTAATACCATCGGTATCGCCTATTTTCTGAATAACAATCTGTGGTGGATAAGGCTTTTACTTATCATCCTTATTATTGCCCCGCTTGTACATCATTTCGGGTCGGGGAAAAAATGGCAGCGTATTGCGTTAATCATCGTCCTGTTATTTTACGGACTGATTTATTATGCTTTTCATTTTAAATTTCTCGCAGATAAAATGTTTTTGCAGCCTGAAGTTAAAAAATTCATACCGGCTGTAGCGGATACAAACAGGCAAAAACTGATCATTGGGGTTGCCGTAAACAATATGGCTAAAGCCTACCCGGTGGAAATCATTGGATATCATCACCAGGTGAGGGATACCCTTAACGGTAAGGATATGATGGTTACATATTGCACAGTATGCCGCACGGGTCGTGTGTTTAGTCCGGTCGTCAATGGCAAGGTGGAAAAATTCAGGCTGGTGGGTATGGATCACTTCAATGCCATGTTCGAAGATGAAAGCACGAAAAGCTGGTGGCAGCAGGCAACAGGAAAAGCGGTAACGGGTCCGATGAAAGGATACCAGCTCGAAGAAATGCCATCAGAACAAATGAGTTTGGGAGATTGGTTATTTATACATCCTGAAAGCCGCGTGATGCTTCCTGATTCAAATTTCCAGGAAAAATATGACAGCCTGAAAGGATATGATGAAGGTTTGCTGCGGAACAGGCTGGAAATAAAGGATTCGGCTTCATGGAGCAGGAAATCATGGATTGTTGGGGTGGAGTTGAATAAGTATGCAAGGGCTTATGACTGGAATGAACTGGTGGAAAAGCTATGGATAGAGGATGAATTGTTTTCAACGCCGATTTTACTGACGATTGAGCTCAATAAAAAAACGCATTATGTTTTACGCCGCGAACTGGAGGGAAATATTTTACATTTTGAAACGGACAGCATAAGCAGAAAACTGAAAGACAAGGAAACCCATTCCCTGTGGTTACCAAATGGAAGGGCTGTTCAGGGGCCTTTACAAGGTAAGCAATTGTCCAGGGTTCAGTCGTACCAGGAATACTGGCATTCATGGAAACAGTTTCATCCTGAAACAACGCAATTCGGGAAAAAATAAACCCCGATATGCATTCTAGCAAGATCGGGGTCCTTAATTTGAACGTTAGATGGATTAATTTAGTTCCTTAATGGTGATATTCCTGTAATAAGCTTTTTGACCATGATCCTGCAGGGCAATTTTTCCCCTGGTAACTGATGCATAACCGGGAAAATCTTTCCACTTGCCTGTAGTACGTTTGGTTTTCCAGTCTTCTGAATTGGCATCAAACTCCACAATTTTTTCTCCGTTCAGCCAGTGTTCAACATGGCCTTTATGGTAGATGATTCTCGAACTGTTCCATTCACCAACGGGTTTCAGTTTCTTTTTGTCGTTTGCGGGATACATGGCATAGTCTGCACCGGCCATCTGCCAGTCTTCAAGTTTATCAGGAAAACCTACATCATCAATCACCTGGTATTCCGGTCCTGTTTCATAAGGCGCTTTATACATGGTGTCTTCAACAACATGGTACATGACGCCGCTGTTGCTTCCCTTATCCACTTTCCATTCCCAGCTTAGTTCAAAGTCTCCATATTCCTTGTCAGAAACGAGGTCACCGCCATGCGCATCTTTTGCTGCACCCTGGCAAACCATCGCACCGTCTTCCACCTTCCAGTTTTTCACTTCACCGGGTTTGTTGAAGGCATGCCATCCGGCCAGGGATTGTCCGTCGAACATAGCCTGTGCCACAGGTTCCGGTACCGCCTGTGTTACGCTTGTTGTATCTGCCTCAGCGGATTCTTCCTTGTTTTCACCTCCGCAGGAAACCATCGCGAGCATGGTCATTGCAATACCCGCCTGTTGAATTTTCTTGATCATAGCAATCGATTTTTTTTGTATTATTTTTCCGTCAACCGGATTTATTTTTTAATAAGTTGCATTTTTTCCGGATCCCAGAACATCGGGGCATTCTGGTAATAGCTGTCGTTGCATAATAATGCCGGTGCAGCAGCACGATATCCAAATACTGCATCCTCTGTTACTTTACCATTTTTGCGGATCGCCGTGATAAAATTATTCATGTGGTCCCATGGTCCGCCCAGATATCCTTTCTCGGCTTCAAAGGTAATAGCTTCGGGGCCCACCATTTTTTTCCTTCCGCTGATATCCCCCCCGGCCTGTTTCATTTTTTCAATATAGAAAGGATCATCTGATTCCATGCTCCTGTTTCGTTTCAGTGTTACGCTGTCCCAGGTGATGTCCATCGCCCCTTCGCTTCCTACCAGTTTCAGGTAGGTAGTGCCGCTGGTGCCATCCACAAAATTACACCGTAAAGATAAATTGAAGGCAGGATGTGCCGCTGCTTTTGCATAATCGAAAGTACCGAGCAATACATCCGGAACTTCACGGCCATCATGCCAGTAACGTAGCCCGCCGGAAGCATACACTTTATTGGGACCAATGGAATCGGTAATGAAATGAAGGCTGGAAAAAAGGTGTACAAAAAGATCACCCGCCATACCTGTTCCATAGTCGGTATAATTTCTCCAGCGGAAGAACCGCATGGCGTCAAATGGCCTTTTGTTGGTATTGGAGACATATGTATCCCAGTCCACCGTTGCGGGTGAAGCATCAGCCGGGATGGGGTATTGCCAGACTTCAACGGGTCCCCGCCTTGCCCAGAAACCTTCGGCATAATTCAATTGCCCGATAGCGCCATCTTTAAGCAGTTCTTTTGCTTTTTCATTACCCAGGGAGGAAACCCCCTGGCTGCCCACCTGGAATACCTTGCCGGTTTCCTTCTGTGCCTTGATGACAGCAGGTCCTTCGGTGACAGCATGCACCATGGGCTTTTCGCAATAGACATGTTTACCTGCGCGCATGGCATCAATGGAAATCTGCTGGTGCCAGTGATCGGGGGTGGCAACGATGACTGCGTCAATATCCTTACGGGTCAGTAATTCCTTGTAACTGCGGGTGGTGAAAATCTGGGCGCCCCAGCGGTCCCTGGCATCCTTTAAACGTCCGTTATACAGGTCACAAGCACCCATCATTTTGACGCCTGGCACCTGTAATGCGGTTTTGGCATCTTCTGTACCCATACCACCCGCGCCGATGAGGCCGATATTGACCTGGTCATTGGGGCCAAAGCCCCCGGGGCGCTTTATTATGGAAAATGCGTGATTATCATTCTCTGTAGCCAGTACAGAAGAGCCCGTGACAAGGGCAGCAGCCGATAATGAAAATTGTTGGAGAAATTTCCTGCGGGAAGAAGCGGAATTTTTTTTCATGCAAAGCAGTTTAGTTTACGGTCTTTTTAAGGGTGTCATAAAAGGAGGATAATTTACAACAATCACATAACTTCTTTTAAACTAATTTCATATCCGGGTATTAATTTATAGAAGAAAATCAGGTTCATGTCAAAAGCATTTCTGCAGGAGATCATCAGTAAGGAAAAAGCCCTGGAAGACGTACCGCAAAATGACATCATCTCCGGATGGGCATCAAAACTGGTATGCCTGCTGTATCCGGAACTGTCGCAGTGCAGGTTTGATGATATTGACCATATTGAAGTCGCGTATGGGAAATTGCAAAAGGAACTGGTCAGTATGCTGAATGCCACAAAGGCCTGCTGTGATTGCAATAATGAACAAATTGCGGCAGCATTCTTTGAAGGCATCCCTGAATTGTACAGATTGCTGAATACAGATGTGGACGCCATTTTAAACGGGGATCCGGCAGCAAAAAGTGAATTTGAAGTGATCCGTGCATACCCGGGCTTCATGGCCTTGTGTTACTACCGGATCGCACACCTGCTGCTGATGCTCAAAGTGCCATTGATCCCAAGGATACTTACTGAATATGCGCATTCCCGTACGGGGATAGATATTCATCCCGGTGCGAAAATCGGGGAATACTGCATGATCGATCATGGAACCGGCGTTGTGATTGGTGAAACGAGCCAGATTGGCAACCATGTAAAAATTTACCAGGGAGTTACGCTGGGTGCCATGAGCGTTGATAAATCGATGGCTTCCGTAAAGCGTCATCCTACCATTGAAGACCATGTGATCATTTATTCCAATGCCACCATACTGGGGGGAGATACGGTAGTAGGACATCACAGTGTGATCGGCGGTAACGTTTGGCTTACCAATTCAGTACCGCCCGGTTCCCTGCTTTATCATAATGCCGAGATCACCGTACTTGAAGGCAAAACTTTAAATTAATAATTATGGCTGGCATCGCAGACCTGATCGGCAATACCCCGATGGTGGAAATACAAAGGCTCAATCCCAATCCTAACGTTAAAGTATATGCGAAACTGGAAGGGAATAATCCCGGTGGAAGTGTAAAGGACCGTCCTGCCTACAACATGATCAAATCGGCGCTGGATCGTGGAGATATCAATAAGGACACGGTTTTGATTGAAGCCACCAGTGGCAATACTGGTATTGGCATGGCCCTGGTGGCCTGTCTTTTTGACCTCAGGATGGAACTGGTGCTGCCGTCTAATTCCACCAAAGAGCGGGTACTGACAATGGAGGCTTTTGGCGCTAAAGTGACCCTGCTGGACGGCATTGAAAAGTGCCGTGATTATGCAGAGGAAAAAGCAGCTTCCGGCGGATATTATTTATTGAACCAGTTTGCCAATCCCGATAATTACCTGGCCCATTATAAAACCACCGGTCCCGAGTTGTGGAGGGATACCAACCAGGGAATAACGCATTTTGTGTCGAGCATGGGAACAACGGGAACCATCATGGGTTGTTCAAGGTTTTTGAAAGAAAAGAATCCATCGATCCAGATCGTCGGCTGCCAGCCAACGGAAGAATCATGCATCCCGGGCATCAGGCGATGGAGCAGGGAGTACCTTCCCAAAATATTTGAACCAGAGCGGGTCGACAGGGTCATGGATGTATCTGAAGCTGAAGCCGTGGCAATGACCAGGCTGCTGGCTAAGAAAGAAGGCATCTTTGCCGGCATGAGCAGCGGCGGGGCAGCAACTGCAGCGTTTAAACTTGCTGAAGAATTGAAACAAGGAATTATCGTTTTCATTGCCTGTGACCGCGGGGATCGTTATCTTTCCAGCGATTTGTTTGGATAAATTCTTTCATGCGACTGTTACATGCCCCCTTTCATAAGTTTTCCAGTTATACCCTGTGCATTATCTGTTCAGTATTTTCTTTCTTCCATTCCGGTTCAGCCCAGGAAAAAATTGACTCTTCAGTAAATCTGAATCCCAGGGAGAGGGTGTCCCTGTCTCCGTCTGACTGGTTGCAGGAGACAGAGAATACGTTGATGAATATTGAAAGCAAGCTGATCGGAGGGCAGGATACGGCCTTCATGAAGGAAGAATTTGAACGGCTTGAAAAAGACTTTTTACTGGCAAGGAACGACTACGAACTGCACGGACAGTTTATGCGGATCAGGAGCCTTGAAGACCTGATCGCGAAACTCAACCAGCAACGGGATAAAGTAGTGTTATGGCGAAACAGGATTTTTACAATAAACGGAGAAGTAACCAACCAGTTTTTCCAACTGGAAAAGATCAAAAATGATTCCATTCAGCAGTTAATGAAGGCGGATACTGCATTATGGAACATTTATGGAAGTGAAGTGAGGAATATCTCCGGCTGGGTGGAAAAAATTGATACCCAGTATTATTCCGCCCTTCGCAAATTTGTCTCGATTGAACACCGTGTCAGTACACTTTCTTACCAGATCATTGAGCTGCTTCGCACTGCAGAACATCAGTTGAAAATAAGGGGTAATGATTTATTCAATAAATCCCATCCTGCCATCTGGGAGCTTACCAATACTCATTATAGGGAGAATATCGGTTCAGTGATGCTTTCCACGCTTAACCAGAATCTTGATTCACTCAAGTTTTATGGAAAGAATGCCTATATCCGTGCTATCCTGTTCAGGCTGTTTATACTGCTGATCACCATGCTTCCGATATATTATTTCCGCAGGCTGAAAAAGGAAGAAGTCTTTGCCGGTACAGGTCTTAAGTACACCCTTGTGCATAAATATACCGGCGCGGCATCAGCAAGTTTCGGAATGGTCATGGCGCCGTTTATTTTCATCAATGCCCCGCATATTTTTATAGAAACCATACTGGCAACACTGGCCATAACAACATCCATAATTTTTGTTAAGGAAAATCCTGCCATAAACAGGAGGTTTGTATTTACTATACTGGCAGCCTATATTATCCTCCATATTTTTAACCTGATGACTTCGGTCACATTATTCGGAAGGATATTATGGACGTTCAGCATATTCCTGGTGATACCATTCATTGGCTTGCTGAGGGATATCCGGAAGTCGGATTTTAAACGGAAACTTTTACTGAATATCATTCTCGGGTTAACCATCATGCTGCTGGTTGCCGGATGGGCATTAAGTATCGGAGGTTATTATCCGTTAGGCAGAATTATGGTTGTGGCAAGCCTGGATGGTTTTTTCCTCTTTATTATTTTATTTGTTGCGATATATTCTTTCGTTGATTTTGTGGTAATCCTGGGAGACCTTTACAACCGCAACAGATCAGGTTCGCAAATAAGGTCCGAGGTTATTTCTCAAAAACTCCTGCCCCTCGTTACCCTCCTGGCCATTCTTTTCTGGTTTGCTACCTTTCTCAGGAATATTAATGCCTATAAATTTTTTGTAGCCAGGATTACCGAATTCGTCAATACTCCTTCCCTTGTTGGAGGATATTCATTCAACTTTGGGAGTCTGCTGATTTTTATACTAGTCCTTTATTTCGCATTTTATCTTTCAGGTATATTGACCGGCCTGTTCTTTGATGATGAACGAAGCAATGAAAGCACCAACCGGAACAGGCTGGGCAGTTATATTCTTTTGCTCAGGCTGTTCATTATATCCGCCGGATTTGTGATCGCGATGCTGGCTTCGGGCATCCCGCTCAGCAATGCCAGCCTGATTATTGGCGCTTTTGGTGTTGGCATCGGGTTCGGGTTACAGCATATTATCAGCAACCTGGTATCAGGTGTTATCATAGCATTTGAAAAACCCATTTATGTAGGCGATATTGTTGAACTAGATGGTGTGAAAGGCAAAGTGACAGATATTGGTTTAAGGGCAACAAGGGTCGATAGCACGGATGGTGCAGAATTTATTATTCCCAATGGGGACCTGATCAGCAAGGTGATGAAAAACTGGACGCTTACCAGTAAAAACTTCAGGGTTGAGTTCATTATTCTGGTTGACCTTGAAAATGACATTCAAGTGGTGACTGATACGATGATTTCCGTGCTTGACAATATTCCCAATGTGCAGAAGCTACCTTTGCCAAAAGTAATTCTGAAAGACATTAAAACCAGCGGGCTGGAATTCCAGGTATCATGCTGGGTTAGTGATATTGCCATTTCGGCTACAGTACGCAATGAATTGCTGGTCAGGATGCATAAGGCATTGAGGGAAGCAGGAGTGAAATACCCGAAAGCGACAAGAACAGAACAATAATGTGCAAATGCGAAAATACGAAAATGTGAAAATGCAAATGATTAATGCGGTAATAATTAATAATTCATTAGTCCTGGTCATATTCATGGGGATATGTTTCTTCCTGTAACCAGTCGACAGATGAAGTTATTGCGGTTGCGGATTCAATGGAAACAGTAGAAGTGATTCTGCCTTCCTGGAACGATGGTGAAGCAAAAAAATCGATCATTGATTTTGTAATCAATACCACCACGAAGGATAGTCCGGGTTTTATTCCGGAAGAAGACCGCATTGCATGCTTTGATAATGATGGCACATTATGGAGTGAACAGCCCGTGTATTTTCAATTATTATATGCCATTGACAGGGTTCAGAAAGTATCTCCAGGACACCCTGAATGGAAAAAAAAGGAACCATTCGCATCATTGATTAAGGGTGACATGAAGGCATTTATGGCATCGGGGGAAAAAGGTCTTGCTGCCGTGATGATGGCTTCTCATGCAGGCATGACTACAGAGGAATTCAACAATGCCGTGATGGAATGGGTGGCCACTGCAAAACATCCCAAAACGGGGAAGCATTTTAATGAAATGACATACAAGCCAATGGTTGAACTGCTGGAATACCTTCGGACAAACGGGTACAAGACCTTTATCGTTTCAGGCGGGGGGATTGATTTTATGCGGGTTTGGGCGGAAAAGGCTTACGGTATTCCTCCGTACCAGGTGGTGGGCAGCTCCATTAAATCAAAATATGAAATCAGGAACGGCCAGCCCTTGCTGGTGAAAATTCCTGAACTGAATTTCATTGATGATAAGGAAGGCAAACCGGCTGGTATCCATCAACATATCGGTAAACGCCCTGTATTTGCCGGAGGGAATTCTGATGGCGACTATGCCATGTTGCAGTGGACAACTACCGCTTCCGGCTACCCGAGGTTTGGAATGATCGTTCATCATACCGATTCCATAAGAGAATATGCCTATGACCGGGTATCTCATATCGGTCAGCTGAATAAAGGCCTTGACAGTGCGGCGAAATACAACTGGAAAATTATAGATATGCAGAAGGACTGGAAGAAGATATATTCGTTTGAATAATCCGTTAAAAAACCAGTCTTTGAGACATCTGAGTATTATGAATAGAAGCATCATTTCCCTGGCCATTTCCCTTTTTATTTTCCTTAATGCATGCAATACTGCGGAAAAGAGCGAAAATGAGGTAAACGTAATGGGCGACACTACATCACTTGCGACTGATCCCCCTTCACCGTCATCAGAACCGCCCTATGATCCGGATCCGACAGATACAATTCCGGGCAACAGGTACGGAATAAACAGTATTTCAAAACAAACGGCAGACCTGGTGAGGCTGGCATTAAAGGACGAACTGAAGGCGGATATGGACAAGGATATTATCCCTGAATCCAGCAGGAAATTCATCTTCTTCGAATATGACCTTAATGATGATGGAAAGTATGAGATTTTTGTCGGGCTAACCGGGCCTTTCTTTTGCGGATCAGGCGGGTGTTCACAATTTCTCCTCGACAACCAGGGCAATGTCATTACAAAATTTACCGTATCCAGGTATCCCATAATTATTGATACTAAAAAAACGAATGGATATAAGAACCTGTTCATTCTTAGTGGTGGAAAATACCGGATCGTCAGGTATAACGGTAAAAAGTATCCTTCCAACCCCTCTGTACTAACAGCATTAAAAATGCCGGCAGGTGATGGCCTGCCAAGGGCGCTGGATTATATCAATGAACCATATCCCTGGTTTAACTTTTAATTCACATGGGCAGCATCGCAAATTAATTGCATGGCATGGGAATTAAACAGGTCGCCGTATGCTCAGGTCAGGAACCATTACCGGTCCAATGGACTGGGGATAAAAGCGTAATTTTCAGGGCTTAACTATGGTGCAAAAAAGGACAATTGGCAGGCGGGTGTTAAAATGGGTGGCTATTTTCCTGGGAAGCCTGGTTATATTGCTTATCCTGGCTATAGTTTTCCTGCAGACTCCTTATGGCCAGGGTATTGTAAAACACCAGGCGGAAAAGTATCTCCGGAACAAATTGCAGACGGGCCTTTCAGTTGGATCACTTAGGGTTGATTTCCTTTCTGGAATTCATCTTTCCAATCTATACCTGGAAGATCAGCAACAAAAAGAATTGCTCTCTATCGACCAGCTGGATGTGCTGTATGATTTCAAGGCATTGTTCAGGAACTATGTCATCCTTTCAGATATCCAGGTAAAGGGCGTAAGTATTAACCTTGGCAGGGACAGCGCCAGTGAAAAATTTAATTATGATTTTATTATTGATGCTTTTGCATCTGGAGATACCACAAAAATGGAAGAGACCTCCGGGTTTTCCATTCACCTCAGGAAGATCAGCCTTGATTCGATCCGGTTTTCCATGAATGACCGGTTTGGCGGTCAGCAGTATGATATAAGTTTACCCAGGTTCCGGACTGATCTTACCAGCTCAGACCTGGATAAATTGCATTTTAAAGCGAACTATGTTTTATCCGATGGACTAAACTGTTCCATCTTATTAAAGGAAACCGGAAAAACGGAGGAAAGGGTAATCGATACACTTGATGCAACAACGCCTTTTCGTTTTTTGGCGGATACATGTGCATATCAGCAATACCGTATTCAGGTTTGAAAACCGCTCCGACCAAACGGATATTAAAACCAAAGCAGGAAGCCTTTTTGCCACCATGGTGGATTACCGGTCAGATAAACTCACGGCAAGTGCAGGCCTGCTGACCCTGATGGATCATTCAACAGATATAAACATCAAATCAGTAAAGAGTGCCGCTGAAGAGAAGAAGGAAGTGGAAGTGGTTACTACGGGTGCATTTTACCTTTTATGTTGATTCCATTGCCATTGAGAGAAACCATATCGGGTATAACGATAATGCATACCCTGAAATAAAAGGAAAGGTGATTGATTATTCCCATATCGGGATAAATGAACTTAATCTCCATATATCCGGGCTTGGATACAATGGCAGGGTTTATACCGGCAGGATACACGACCTTGTCCTCTCAGAATCCAGTGGTTTCAGTGTGCAGCAATTAAGCGGGGGATTCAATTATTCTGATTCCGTTATCCAGTTGCAACAGGTGTTATTACGGACGCCAAAAAACCAGTTGAACATTGATGCAGATGTGCTGGTGATCCCGGGTCGGAAAGGATTGGAAAAAAATTACCGGATCACTGCCGGAATGAGCAGTCCTGCTTTGCGTCTTGAAGAAGCCCTTTATTTTCAGCCTGAACTGGCGGGGAACAAATATTTTGCACCACTGCTGAAAAAATCGATACAAGTCAGCACAAGCATCAATGGTACGCTGGATAATCTTCATATTCCGCAGATCATCATTAAGGAGGCAGGGAACAGCATTTCTGCCAGTGCTGACGTTTTGAACCTTCCTGATACGAAGAACATGGTCATCAATCTCCGGTTGAAAGAGTTTTCCAGCACGCGCAGTGGCATGCTTTCCTACCTTCCAAAGGGCACCGTTCCTGATTCACTGCTTCATTACATACCTGAAACTTTTTCATTGAAAGGCAATTACAGGGGTAGCCTGGATAATATGTATGCCGACCTTCAACTGGTTTCTTCCGATGGCAATGCCACTGTCAAGGGCACAATGAAAAATTTTTCCAGCCAGCAGAATGCGGTGTATGACCTCGCTGTGACAACGGATAATATTGACCTGGGTAAACTCCTGCAGGATACATCGATAGGCAAAATAACGGCTAAGGTAAAAGTAAAAGGCAAGGGCTTCGACGTAAAGACTGCAAAGGCAGATTATAATGTGCATGTGGAGGAAGCAGGGTACAATGGGTATAATTACCGGGAGATAGATGTCAGGGGGAATATTGATAACAATACATATCAAGCGGATCTTAATTCTGCAGATCCTAATTTGGGGATCAAAGGGAATTATTTTCTTAACCTGAATCCCGGGCAAATGTCTTTTAAGACGAATACCAGCATTAGTTATGTTGACCTGCGGGCATTGGGACTTACTTCAGATAGTTTTGATATAAGGGCTGATATCACCGCTGATTTTCCCATGCTGGATACCAACGGGGTCCAGGGTAATTTATTGGTGAGTGATGCTTTTATAAATTATAAGAGCAAGCCGGTTTCCATTGATACGATGCAACTTGAAGCCCGGCATAATATAGATACCCAGTCGGTCAGGTTTACATCCCCGCTCGCTGATATATCATTGGTTGGCCAATACACGCTGCAGGATTTAATCCCGGCTATTAAGACGATAACTGATAATTATCTTTCCACCACCGCCACCGATACTGTATTCACCACCAATGTTAAGGCGGAACTGGAGGCAAATGTTCATATACCTGACAGTATCATTTCTGTTTTTACCGGGATCAGGTCTGTTGCCCCTTTTTATATCATGGGAAATATTAATACAGAGGATAATGTATTGAGGCTGTTTTCTGCCATCCCAAAAATAAAGATTGATGAAGTAGTTGAAATTGATACCATTGATATTGCTTTTGTTACACAGGACGATAACGGGAAATATGATGACCTGCGTTTTGCCCTGTCAATAGGCACTTTAACAGGGTCTGATTTTGAATTAAGACATACCTACCTGCAGGGAGGGGTGAGCAGGGGTGTGGTTGATGCCGTACTCAGGCTTGATGATGAGAATGCAATACCAAGGTACATGCTTCCCTTTGTTTATGTAAATGACCCTGTGAAACCAAATATCAGCATTGGTGATTCCCTGATGATCAACAGGAAGTCATGGTCGGTAAGCGATGATAATATCATTTACCTGAATCCGAAACAACTGGCCGGTTCCAGGCTCACATTGCGGGATAAGAATACTTTACTTGAAGTGAAGGCGGCTGACGATAATGAATCCGGCCTTCCATTGGCATTAGGCATTAAGGAATTTAATATTAAGGATATTGCCGAATTGCTAATTACGGATACATCCATTGCCAGCGGAATGGTCAATGGTCAGATGAGCATTTACTCTTTTGAGCCCTTAAATTTCACTACCCATATAACCATCGACAGCCTGAATGTATTAAAGGCGAAGATGGGAGATTTCAGGGCAGATGTGGAACAAAAAGACTCAGGCGTATTGGCTGTTAGCAGCTCACTAAAGGGAGCCATGAATGATATTACGCTGGAAGGCCGGTATATGATAAACAGCAGGGAAGCAGACCTGAGCCTTGATATAAAACAATTTGAAATGTCCAATGCCGGTCCGCTTTTATCAAAATATGCAGGCGAACTAAATGGTGTCCTGAAAGGTAATCTCTCAATAAAGGGTACCATGGAAGAGCCCGTCATAAGGGGAAAGATAACTGCGGATTCCTTGCAGGCCATCTATACCATGACGGGTACATATATTAAAATCCCCAATGCAATATGGACTTTTGATGAAGAGGGCATACAGTTCGATGATTTGCATATAACTGACAGTTCAGGGCATGAGGGAAAAATTTCAGGAACCATCCTGACAAAAAATTATCGCGATATCAATTTTGACCTTGCGGTTAACCTGGACAATTTTGAAGTAGTTGGGCGGAAGAAATTCCCCCAGCAGGATATATACGGACCTGCCAATGCTGATGTAAAACTGACGCTGAAGGGAAACCAGGAAACAATGAACGTGGAAGGGTCTGTAAAAGTAAAGGATAAATCATACTTCACGTATGTGTATCGCCAGGATACAAATGATCAGCTGGGGGAGGGGCTTGTTGAATTTTTCGATCCATTGAATCCAGCTGATACTACAGAAAAAAAAATCGGTAAATCAACACTGGGGTTTCAGTTGTTAACTAATTTATATGTACATCTTACCCCTGAAACATCAGTGGAGATCATGCTTGATGAAATATCCGGGGATCACCTGAACCTGAAGGGGACTGCTGATCTGAACCTTATCCTGAAACCTGGTGGAGAAATGTCACTTACCGGCGCTTACCTGCTGGATGGAGGCGAGTATGAGCTTTCACTAGCCGGACTGATCAGGAAAAAATTCAAGATAGAAAAGGGCAGCACGATCAACTGGTATGGTGATCCATTAAAAGGCATCATGAATATTACTGCTTTGTATGAAACGAAAACATCGGCAGGAGAATTGGTGAATGATATTGATAACATCCCTGGAATCAACAAGCAAAAATTTGATTTTGATGTTTACATTATCCTGACTAATGAATTGATGAAACCTGATATAGATTTCAGGCTAGATATGTCGCCGCAGGATCAGGATGCATTTGACGGCCTGATATATACCAGGATCAAGCAGATCAATTCCATTCCGGCCGAATTGAATAAGCAGGTCATGGGACTGCTCGCATTTAACAAGTTTATTGCAGAAAATCCATTCAACAGCGTATCCTCATCCGGTAGTGATTTTGAAACCCAGGCTTTTAATACGGCGGGTGAAATGCTGACGCAGGAACTGACGGATCTTGTCGGGAAATATGTAAAGGACCTTGATATAGACTTCGGCCTCGAACAACAAAAGGATTATACTTCAGGAAAAGAAATACAGAAAACTGATTTTACTGTTGGCATTTCAAAGAGCCTGGCAGATAACCGGCTGAATGTATATGTTGGTAATTCTTTCGCGCTGGAAGGCGCCAACCAGGACGAGAATGCCCTGGAGGGCCTTGCAGGTGATGTTACGCTGGAATACCTCCTGACCAGTGACGGAAGATTCAGGCTGAAAGGATACCGGTTAACAGATAATGACCTGACCTTCCAGGGAAATATAGTCAGGACGGGGGTAAGTTTCGTGGTAGTGCTGGAATTCAACAGGTTTAAAAATGCCTTTAAAAAAAGTAAAAGGGACCGGTCTTGATCAGGACATCTTTACATAAGGCTGCTGCGCATTATGCTGTTATAATCATTGGTATTTTACTGGCATGCAGTTGCAGCACTACCAAATATGTTCCTGATAAAGATCATTTATATACAGGGTCAAAAATTAAAGTAAGCGGGGAAAAGATACCAAAATCCATTATCGGGGAATTGGAAAAAGCTATACAGCCCGAGCCCAACACAAAGAACATGCTCGGGATGAATATGAAACTCATGGCCTATAGGCCGGAGTCCGGAAAGAAAGGTTTTTTCGCAAGGATGAGAAGAAAATATTCAGAGCCTCCCGTTTTATTAAGCCAGATGAGCCTGGCGGATAATAAAAAAAGATTGACCAATGTGTTATTTGCCAGGGGCTACCTGAAACCTGAAATAAAAAATCAGGTTAAGGAAAAGGATAAAAAAGCATCCGTCATTTTTAACATTGTGCCGGGCACACGACATACCATCAGAAACATTATTTATCCGCAAGACAGCAATTCGCTGGCAACCGCCATTCGCACCAGTGGAGCAGAGGCAGAATTACAGCCAGGCGATTATTTTGATTTCAATTCCTTTAAAAATGAGCGTATCCGGATTGATAATTATGTAAAGGAACTTGGATTTTACTTTTTTATTCCGGAATACATTTTATTTAAGGCCGACAGTCTTCACCAGGGAACAACAGATCTTTATCTCACCCTGATCCCTGAGATGCCAGAAGAAGCAGCAAAACAATGGAAGGTTAGTGATGTATCTATTTATGGCAACTACACACTGGAGAGGGATTCCATGGTAACAATGCAAAAAGGGAAACGGGAAAAGGAATTTACAATTATTGGTGGCCGGGAGCGATACAGGACTGATTTGTATGAGCGAACTATCCTGGTGAAGGAAGGGCAACTCTATAAAAAAAGCCTTCAGACAATGACCATTGAAAGGCTGATGAATACGCAGAATTTCCGTTTTGTCAGGACGGTATACTTTCCTGATACAAGCGGACTGACAACCGATCTGAAGTCGCGCATTTATCTGACGCCTGCCAAAAAGAGAACAGTGAGGCTTGAATTATCAGGTGAATCGAAGTCGAACAATTATCTCGGTTCTTCCATTGCTGTCCGGTACAGGAACCTGAATTTATTCCGTGGTGCTGAAATCCTGGAAGCAAAGATCAGCGGGGGGTATGATTTCCAGGTTGGCGGGGTTCAGCAAACCGCGAGATCATATAATGTAATCGGCGATATTTCGCTTTATGTGCCCAAAATTTTACCTTATTTCCATATCAATACCCGGCACAATTCTTTTATGCCACGTACATTTTTCACCCTGGGTGCAGAATATGTAAGGAGGCCGGAAGAATATACCCTCCGTTCTTTTACCTTTTCTTCAGGGTACATCTGGAAAGTGGGTAAATCAAGTGAACATAAACTTAACCTGGTAAACCTGAAATCAGTTGATCCTTCTGATATCACACCGAAATTTGACAGTACATTAAATGATGATCCTTCGCTCAAGGCTGCATTTGAACGCCAGGTCATCATAGGTTCAAAGTACCAGTATACTTACAACACTACATACAGGGTAAAACGGCGCTTTAATTATATAGCGGATTTCCAGGTGGAGACCTCTGGCAATCTTTTTTCACTTTTCTCGAATCCTGCTGTTGATACTCCCGGCGCTATAAAAATCCTGAATATCCCGGTGTCGCAGTTTATACGTGTCCAGGCTGATCTTCGCGGATACCTGAAATTTCATCCAAAGTGGATGCTGGCGAACCGCATCATAGCAGGCGCTGTATTTGCCTATGGAAACAGCAGTGTGGCTCCTTATAGCGAACAGTTTTTTATTGGCGGCAGCAGCAGTATCAGGGCCTTCCGGATCCGTACCCTGGGCCCGGGCAGTTACCGTACCGCAGAATCTGTTTATAACGCAAATGAATCGGGCGAGATCAAGGTAGAACTCAATTCGGAACTCCGTTATGATCTGTGGAAGTACATAAAACTGGGGGCATTTGTTGATGCTGGTAATATCTGGTTCGAAAAGGATGTGTCAGGCAAACCGGGATCGGGCCTTTATAAAGGAGATCTCTTTGGTGAAATGGCCGTGGGTGCAGGTTTGGGTCTGAGGCTGGATTTTTCCGTCCTTGTGGTTCGTTTTGATGTTGCCATGCCTTTGCGCAAGCCATGGTACCCTGAAGGAAATCGCTGGGTATTAAAAGAAATTAATTTTGGCAGCAATATATGGAGGGAATCAAATCTCATCCTGAATATCGGTATAGGATATCCTTTCTGAAAGAATCCTGGTTGCTGATTTTCCCGGCCAGTCGTTTTACATCAGTTCTTTCAGTATTTTCCATGATCTTTAAGTAATATTAATATATCCATAATAGACATTTATGCGGATCAGACTGATACATATCCTCTCCATTGCATTGTTTTTTTCCATTTTGCCGGGAATGAATTCTATCGGGCAGACAACGACCGTTTTTATTGTAAGGCATGCAGAGAAATACATGAAGGATTCAACTGATAAAAACCCTCCCTTAAGCAAAGAAGGAAAGAAGCGCGTAAAAGCCCTGGAAAAGAAACTTAAGAGTGTTCAACTGGCTGCAGTATTTTCCACCCATACCATTCGTACGGAAGAGACCGGAAGGCCACTGGCCAGTGCCAATAAGATTGCCATTCAGAATTATGATGCAAAAGACCTGAAGGCACTTGCTGAAAAAATAAAGACCGAATATGCAGGGAAAAATGTACTGGTGGTGGGACATTCAAATACAGTATTGCCAACAGTAAATGCCCTTGGCGGCGTTACCATAATGGCCATGATCCCTGATAATGTATATAATCTGTTTTTTAAAGTTACTATTGATGCTGCGGGCAAGGCTGTAGTGATGCAGGAAGTTTACGGGAAAGATACCGAGGTTAAAAAATAATGATTCACTCCAGGCATTAATGGGAATACTTTTTCATGAAAGTATTCCCATTTGAAATTCAATCCTGTGATCAATATGATCATTGACAAGGGTTAGCATTGAATCTTTTTGTTCCACTTCATCAACAAATAATTTTCTTTCACTGGCAGTCTCTGCTGACTGGATAAAACTGATATGATAATTGGTATCCATATACCTGTACCTGATGGTAAAGCCTTTCCATTCTTTTGGTATACATGGATCAAGATGTATTTTATCTCCTTCCTTTTTCAGACCAAGGATGGATTCTATAATCAGGCGGTACATCCATCCTGCAGACCCGGTATACCAGGTCCAGCCCGCTCTTCCCTTATGTAGCGGCACTGAGTAAACATCTGCGGCTACTACATATGGTTCCGCTTTGTATATCGAGATTTTTTCTGCGTTATCCCCGTGGTTCACCGGGTTGATCATGGAAAACAGCTCCCAGGTACGTTCAGTATTTTTCAACCTGGCAAAAGCCATCACCAGCCAAATGGCAGCATGGGTGTACTGTCCCCCATTTTCCCGAACTCCCGGAACATATCCTTTTATATATCCGGGATTCAGGCCTGATTTATCAAAAGGCGGATCCAATACCTGGATCAATGATAAATCCTGCCTTACCAGGTTTGAGTAAGCAGCGTCCATGGCCATTTTAGCGCGTTCATGGTCTGCACCGCCGGAAAGTACGGACCAGCTTTGTGACAGCGAATCTATGCGGCATTCCTCATTTGTGGATGAGCCCAGCGGCAGTGCCATCATCAAAATAGGCCCGGCGATACCATCCTCCATCCCATGCGTTTTTTTCAATATTCGCCATAAGCTTAGTTGCTTCTGTCAAGAAAAGCCCTGCATGTTCAGTATCATTTCGGGTAAATGCCAGTTTAGTGAAAGTGACCAGAATCTCATAAAGGAAAAATCCCAGCCATACACTTTCCCCCTTTCCTTCTGCGCCAACTTTATCCATCCCGTCATTCCAGTCGCCCGAGCCAATTAACGGCAATCCGTTTACTCCGAATTTCAAGCCGTTTAATATCGCCAGTTTGCAATGCTCATAAAGGCTGGCATAAGTATTTGATAATGCGGGCAGGTCATAATTTGATTCTTCATCTGCATTTAATAACCTTGCTTCAATAAACCGCACGGGTTCATCCAGTATGCCTGTATCGCCTGTAAAATGCACATAAGCCGAACTGACAAAAGGAAGCCAGAGGTAATCATCCGAACATTTAGTCCTGACCCCGCTTCCGGCTGGTGGATGCCACCAGTGCTGCACATCTCCCTCTTTAAACTGTCTTGATGCACAGAGCAGGATATGATTGCGGACAAGTTGTGGTTTGGAATGCATTAATGCCAGGGAATCCTGCAATTGATCACGAAATCCGAACGCACCACCTGATTGATAAAATCCGCTTCTCGCATTAAACCTGCAGGCGAGGGTCTGGTACAGCAACCATCCATTACCCAGTATATTCATGGAAGGATCAGGCGTATCAATTTTTATTACACCCAGGGTTTGCTCCCAATAATGATATACTTCCAGCAGTGCCGCAGAAGCAGCACCAGGAATTTTAAATTGCTGGATAAGTTTTATCGTTTCTTCCATGCCTGTTGATGCGCCTAACATGAACAATACTTCATGTTCCTGGCCTTCAGAAAGGTCAAACACCGTCTGCATTGCGCCACATGGATCGAGTGCAGCGCCAGTCTTCCCTGAAAGCCTGGTTTTTTCCAATGCTTCAGGATGACCAAGGGACCCGTTCCTGCCGATAAATTCAGTTCTGTCGCCTGTAACAGTCCTGGCAGAATCACTTATATCAAAAAAACAAATCCTGTCATTGAATTCCTTGTTGTATAAATTTTTTGCCAGCATTGCTCCCGTTGCAGGATCAATCATGGTACTCAGGTGCATGCCTGTTTTGGACTTCAGGTCACCAAGCACCCATTCCACATAGCCTGTTACAGAAATGCGCCGCGGGCGGTTCGACCAGTTCTTTATTTTTATTTTGGTGAATTTTACGGGGTTGTTAACGGCAACGAATACCTGTAGTTCAGTATGTATCCCGTCTTCTTCGTGTTCGAATATGCTGTATCCGAAACCATGGCGGGTTATATAATTGGATTTACCCATGACCGGCAATGCGCAGGGCGACCAGAACTGTCCGCTGCTTTCATCCCTGATATAAAAAGCTTCCCCTCCCTGGTCACTTACCGGGTCATTATTCCAGGGGGTAAGCCTGAATTCATGGGCATTTTCAAACCATGTGTATGATTGCCCGCTTTCTGAAATAACGGTTCCGAAAAGAGGGTTCGATAATACGTTTGACCAGGGCAGGGGAGTAGCATTGCCCGGGTTGGTATTGATGATGTATTCTTTGCCATCTTTCGAAAATCCACCCAGTCCATTATTCAGAAACTGTTCCGGAGCCCTTAATCTTTTTACAGGTTCGTTTTGTGATGCCGGTCTTGCTTCAAGGAAAGGAACCGTTGGTTTTATAGCCTGTCTTTTCATGACCTGGTTAAGCAGTGAACCCTTGCTGTCGGTAATCACAACGCGGGCTACGCTCTGGATAAGGATACGGTCCTCCGGGGCTATCTGATCTGTCAGTCTTACAAAAATTCCACCCGGTCTTTCGGTGACATCTTTATCAACGCCCGCACTGATGAGTCCGAGTAACTGGTTTTGCAATACCTGCCGGTATCCGCCATAATCCTCATTCCAGATCACCAGGTCTACCATCAATCCTTTAAGCCGCCAGTATGCATGCGCCTGTACAAGTTGCTTTACAAGGCCAATATTTTCAATATCAGAAACCTGTAATAAAACAATGGGAACATCACCGGATATGGAATAGCTCCAGAGGCCGGATTGTCCTTTTTGATTTTTAACCAGGATGGCGGGGTCTGCACGGAGGGCCGGGTTCACATATATGACTGCACTGGCCAGCCTGGCATATAATTGGGCATCAGCTTCCGTGGCATTGATCTGCCTGAGCGCCATCTGGCTATGCGTCCATGCCAGTTCAAAGGCGCGTTCCATGAATGACGGATCCTGGTATTTTTCAATAAGGCCTTCACATAATTCACGGGTTTCACCAATTCCATAAATCATATCTACGGTTACCGATTCCTGCGGATCAATGTAAAGTCTGTACTGGATACTTACCACCGGATCAAGTACCGGACCCTCAGTGCCTGATAGTCCGCCTCCATTTTTCAATGCCTGCGGATCATTGATGGTATTGCCCCTGCCGATAAACTGCATGCGGTCAGTTTCATAACTTACCTGTTCAACTATTGCCGAGCCCGCTTTCATCAGGTGGAACATCCATGGCACCTGTTCTTCTGCTGACCTTGGCCTGCGTGTACAAATTATGCTATGCTTATTGGGGATGATCTCTGTTTGTACGAACAGGTTACTGAATGCCGGATGTAATACATCTGCAATGGCAGAATTAAGCACTACTTCGGCATAACTGGTCAGTTCGATATAGCGTTTTTTTCTTGACCTGTTGGTGATATGCACCCTCCTGATTTCTACGTCATCCTCCGGCGATACAACAATCTCTGTATGCGTTTCAATGTCATTGTCACTTCTTCGGAACTCAGCCCTTCCCTGGGAAAAGACCGCTTCATAGCTTTTCCCTGTTTTTGTGGTAGGTTGATGGCCTGTTGACCACAGCATGTTTTTTTCCACGTCGCGGATGAAACAAAAATTGCCCCAGTTGTCTCGCGTGCTGTCTTCACGCCAACGAGTAACCGAAATATTTCGCCACCTGCTGTAACCGCCACCTGAGTTGGTGACCATTACATGATAATTACCATTCGAAAGCAGCTGGACCTCCGGTAATGGTGTATCCGGATTTTTGATGATCCTCATTTCCGGCTGGCCGGATTCTATGTTAATGTCAGCGACATCAGGAGGAGGTGAGAAGAATTTTGTTGCCTTGGGAATACGTTCCTGCAACAAAAGCAATGTTGCCTGGAAACGGGGTTCGCTTTCAAACCTCTTTTGCATGGGTTTGTCCATTAGCAGGTAATCCAGCGCCAGTAATCCCATGCCCTGGTGGTGGGCCATGAATGATCGGATGGTCACGCTGGTTTGTCCCCTCGGTAATCTTCCGGGGGTATAATCAATGGCTTCAAAAAAGCCATACCTTCCTTCATGTCCATCTTCAGTAAGTTTCTGCAGGTTGTCGCAGGCTTTTTCCGGCGCTATCATCAATGCCATCATGGAAGCGTAAGGTGCGATCACAAGGTCTTCGCTCAGTCCTCTTTTCAATCCCAGTTCAGGCACACCAAATGCACGGTATTGTAAATTCAGATTGGTATCCACCAGGTTATAACCGGATTCCGAAATGCCCCATGGAACATCCAGCTGGTTGCCATAGTTGATCTGCCTGTCCACCATTGTTTTATAGGTGCGGTCCAGTAAGGTATTTTCAAATGTTGGCATTACCAGTAATGGCATCAGGTATTCAAACATGGACCCACTCCAGGATAGTAATACGGAATCGCCGCCGGCATTGGTAAGTTGCCTTCCAAGGGCAAACCAGCTTTCCTGGGGAATTTGCCCCTGTGCAATGCCAACGAATGTTGAAAACCTTGCTTCTGATGCAAGAAGGTCATAGGAGCTTGGATCTTTCCTGTGTTCATCAACATTATAACCAATGGAAAGCAGGTGCTGTGTTTTATCGTATAAAAAGCCGTATTCAATATCGGAGAGTTCCGTGCATAAAAGCGCCAGCTCATCCAGTGCCTTAATTCTTTGACGGGCCATCCGGCTGGCAGATCCCACGGCAGACTGAAAATCTTTGAGCCATGCAGATTCTTCTATCGTGAATTCAAAATTTTCTGCCTGGCTTAGTTCCTTTTTTACATTGTTTTCCAGGGAAGCCAGTTGATTCAGGTTTGGGATATCTTCAGTTTGTAGAAGTGAGGAAAATTTCCCGGGAACTTCGGAAAGCATAAGCCATGGTGTACATTGATAAAGTTCATCACGGATATTGTGGCATTGCATAAATAAAGCCCTGGACCAGTAATACTGATCGCTTTGTTGATTGCCGGGATTTTCTGCAATGATTTTTTCTGTGCTTGTGATAAGCTGATCCATCAGCAGCTTAACTTCCCTGAATGTAAATGTCTCAAGGTTCCTGAGATCATTAAGTAGTTCCCGGAACGGTTTCAGGACATCAGGATTTTTCATTTCCACGCTTAACAACTGAAGGGTATCATTCAATCCTTCCATTAACTGTGGTCCGATTACAGGCTGGTTGGCCATGGCCAAAATGCCCTGGCGTAAAGTAATGATCTGGCCCGCAAGATTCCCGCTGTCAACCGTTGAAATATAATGCGGTGGCATTGGTTTTAAGGTTTGCGTATCATACCAGTTGTAAAAATGCCCCCTGAACCTTTCCATAACCTGCATCGAGCGGAATGTATTTGTGGTGCGTTCTATAAACTGGCCTGTGTGAATATATCCCAGGTCAATTCCAGCCAGGTTTGCCATCAATGCAAAACCAATATTGGTGGGTGAAGTACGGTGTGCAATTCTTTCCACAGGATGCTCCTGGTAATTATCAGGTGGCAGCCAGTTATCTTCAGCCGTAACGAAGTTTTCGAAGTAAGCAAAGGTTTTGCGGGCGACCCTGCGGAGGAATTGCAATTGCTTCGGAGCCAGGCTGGCCATTGGTTTGGCCAGGGGGCGACTGACCAGCCAGGCGATGGCAGGTGAAAAGATCCAAAGAAGCAGGATGGGATCTGCAACAATATGATCTATCGGTGAATAATAGGTGATAAAAGCAAAACATACAAATGCAAGAAGCGGTGCAATGACCATTTGTTTATAACTGGACAGGACATTCAGGTCAGCCCGGGTTTTATCACGTTCAGATGGATTCCATTGCAGAAGGTTTTTATGTGACACCAGTATCCTCCAATTTGTCCTGATAATGGCATCCAGGGAATAATATGCTTCATAAGGAAGGCAGGTTAAGGTGAATAAGGTCTGTAGGAAATTATTGATGATGGCTTCAATGGAATCCTGGAAATGCTGTTTCAGCAGGATATCTTTTGGTTTGTGCAGGATATCCCTTGCTGCAATTATTAATGAAGGCAGGAGCAATATACCCGAGATGGAGAGTGTCCAGAACCATGCATCGTGAAGAATAGTCCAGCCTGCAATTAATAGCAGGATGAGGGCCGGGGCAACCACACTCCTGCGCAGGTTATCCATTATTTTATAGCGCGACAGGCGGGATAAAGGATTTTTCTGTAATCGTTTATTCATGCCTGTTATAAAGGGCATTGCCCAGTTGGCAATTTGCCAGTCACCACGAATCCAGCGGTGCCTTCTTTTTACGTCAGCGTTATAGGTGGATGGATATTCTTCATAAAGCTGCACATCGCTCAATAACCCGGACCGGATGATACATCCTTCCAGCAGGTCATGCGAAAGGATCCTGTTTTCCGGAAACCGGTTGTCGAGCCCCTTGCGGAAAATGTCAATATCATAAATTCCCTTACCGATGAATGATCCTTCATCAAAGAGGTCCTGGTACACATCGGAAGTTGTCCGTGTATAAGGGTCTATGCCCAGGTCATTTCCGTGCATTCGGGCGAAAATGGAGTTGGAAGCTCCCGAAAGGCTTAATGAAACCCTGGGCTGGAGTATGCCATATCCGTCGGTTACCCGTTGCTTTTTCTCGTCATATTCCGCCTTATTCAGCGGGTGGGCCATGGTGGCGACAATACTGCGTGCAGAATCCCTGGGTAATTGTGTATCTGAATCAATAGTAATGATATACCTGATCATTGGAAAGACATCCTGTTTGCCTACAATCAGCATAAAGGATGAATCCTGTCCTTCGCGCAAAAGGGTGTTCAGTTCGGTTAGCTTACCTCGTTTCCGTTCGTACCCCATCCACTTTTTTTCATGGGCATTCCATTTCCTGGGCCGGTGGTAAAGAAAGAATATGTCACTGCTTTCCCTTTTATATTTTGCATTCAGGTCTTCAATCCTTTGTTTCACCACTTGAAGAAGGTGGCTATCGCGATCCGTAGTTTCCGTTGCAGCATCAGTAAAGTCTGTGAGCAGGCCAAAATGCAGATGTTCATCCATATTGGCGAGGAAATACACTTCAATCGCTTCTGTCAGGTGTTCTATTTCCTTTTCACTGGTGAGCATTGCAGGAATTATCACCAGGGTACGGAATTCGGGGGATATGCCGGTGGAATAGTCCATCCGGGGAAGCAATTTCGGCTTGATAATAAGGGAGCTGACCCAGTTCACGATATTGATGGCCAGGTGACTGGCACAAATCAATGACAATATGCTGATGGCGGCCAGGAGCCATGGGTTTAGTCCCATTGCATATGCCCGCCAGGTTAACCCGCCCCCAACGAGGATCATTATTAAGGAAATTGATCCGGCATAAACGGTAAGCGGATAATTCCGAAGTTCTTTCTGTATGGTATCGGAGATGGGTAAGCGAAGATGGATGCCTTTTTCGATCTGTCTCAATCCTTTGCCTACCAGGTAGAATCCAACATGGGCAGTCCGGTCATGATCACCCTTTTTTGCCGCCGCGTTTTTGGCCAGGCGTATGGCTACATTGGCCACTTCCTGCTCCGAAAGGTGGCTGTACCTGGCAATTTTTTCCACTACATGCCGATAACTGTCGCGCGTTGAAAAATCCATCGCAGCATATATGCCAGCAATGTCTTTCCGCAGAACTTCTTCCACGATACTGTGTTCTTCCACAAAAACACGCCAGTCCATCGTTCCGAGGAAACGCAGGCTGCCGATACAGTTACTCATCGAAACCTGGTCAGCAGCCTGTTTCTGGATTTCGGTATTGATTAGCTCAGCCCCGGTCTGACCGGTTTCTGACAGCCTTTGTTCAATCCAGTTAAGGGGAAGCGCGAGCGCGGGCCCTTTACCCTGTAGTTGCCTTGTGAGGTCAGCGACAAAAGAACTGATCATCGGTGGATTGGATCTCGCCATATCCGCTATAATAAGAATCAGGTTTTTGGGATCCTTTTCAGCGGTGGAAGTCATTTTTTCTGCCCAGTAATTGGACAGGTTCTGGTTGATCCTTCCAAAGGCAATTTGCGCCGAAATGCGCCGCAGGTTTTCAATCAGTGCCAGCCTCAGCATGATGGGAATGGCCCAGAGTTCTCCCAGTTTAAGTGGAACGATAGATTGGTAGGCTGCAACAAAACTGCCCAGGTTTTTGGGGTCCACCCGCCCGTCACTATGGGAAATTATTTCAATGGCAATATCATACACCCTCGGCAAACCTGCATTTGCTCCATTCAATAGGCGTGGCAGGTCTTCACTATAACCCTTTGGAAGGTGTTTTTTCCCCGTCTGGATCTGGTCGAGGATAAGATAAAAGTTGTCGAGCAGCCATTCCCCGGCTGGAATGATACGATTATTTGCCTTCACTGCTTCTGTGAGCAGCTGATGCACTTCCAATAGCAGTTCTTCATTTTCCGCCAGTCTTTTCAGCAATTCATTCGGGGAACGGCCGGTAAATATTTTATGTTTTCCGGCAAGAATTTTACCGTGAACCTCCATCTGGTCGGCACTGAACAACTCTGTCCTGAGCGGGGCTTTTTCATCAGCATATTTTTCCATCAGGTCATTACCCGGAAATGAAATGCCAATGGAAGAGAGTATATCCTGGATAGGGTTATTTTTCATCTGCATTGTTTTGCGTTAATGCAGCCGGGGCTACAACTTTAAGCCTGTCAATTGTATTAGGCATAGGCGAAGTGGTTAATCTTAAGCGCTGATTCATCATCAGTACTTAAAAAGTTGTGCCAAAGGGAGTGAGGGATGATTGCGTAAAGGAGTTGTAAAGAATCGTTATCTTCTGTTCCGGTAATTCTACCGGTAACGGCTCCAGGAATCCCTTGTAAGTTACCACAAATTATTCAAACGGTCATGTATAAACTGCTCTTCAAATGGCCAAAAAGTGTTGAAGAATTTTGATTTTGGCAGTGAAAATTCCTGAAACAAGGCACTGAGTATTATATTACGTTTTAATTTCACTCAAAAGCATGAAAGGAACGATACTTATTGTAGATGATGAGGAAAAACTCAGGGGATTGTTGGCGAAGATCATAAGACTTGAAGGCTTCGAGGCAGTCCAGGCTTCTGATGTTAAATCGGCATTAAAGAAAATGGAAGGAGGCGGAATCGACGTTGTCATTTGTGATGTAAAACTGCCAGACGGGAGCGGGGTAGAGCTGACTAAAATCATCAAGGAAAAATTTCCTATCACGGAAATAATTTTGCTGACTGCTTTTGGAAATATTGCAGATGGTGTCCAGGCCATTAAAAATGGTGCATTTGATTATATCACCAAGGGGGATGATAATAACCGGATTATACCGTTACTATATAAAGCAAGTGAAAAAGTAGTTCTTTCAAAAAGAGTAGCCTCTTTAGAGAAACAGCTTGGGAATAAATACTCCTTTGAAAGTATTATAGGTAAATCAAAGCTGATCAGGAATGCTGTAGAATCTGCCCGGAAAGTAGCGGCTACAGATACGGCAGTTTTGCTTACCGGTGAAACGGGTACCGGGAAAGAAGTATTTGCCCAGGCTATTCACCAGGCTAGCACGAGGAGCAATCAGCCTTTCGTTGCGGTCAATTGCTCGGCTTTCACGAGGGAATTGTTGGAAAACGAATTATTTGGACATAAGGCCGGTGCCTTTACAGGGGCCATAAAGGATACCAAGGGAATATTTGAAGAAGCCAATAATGGTACCGTTTTCCTGGATGAAATTGGTGAAATGCCGGTGGAACTGCAGGCACGTTTGCTGCGGGTGCTGGAAAACGGGGAATTCCTTAAAGTGGGTGACAGCAAGCCCGTTAAAGTGAATGTAAGACTGATTACAGCAACAAACAGGAACCTGTTGCAGGATGTGGAATCCGGTCATTTTCGGGAAGACCTGTATTACCGGATATCCGTTTTCCAGATTGCCCTGCCGCCACTTCGGGAAAGGATAAACGATATTGAAGACCTTGCCTCACATTTTTTGCAGGTTTATGCGGGTAAATTGAACAGGAGGGCACTACATTTTGATGATGATTTTATCGAAGTCCTGAAACTTCATACATGGAAGGGCAACATAAGGGAACTGAAGAATGTGATTGAACGAAGTGTGATTTTAACAGATGGTAATATCCTGGGCATTGATAGTTTACCGCAGGAATTTCGGCAACAAAATGATTCATGGTCAATCCGGGACAATGCTTTCTGCCTTTGACCTGGCAAGTGCAGAAAAACTGCATATTCAAAAAGTGCTGAATTATACCAATGGCAATAAGGCGGAAGCGGCCCGTTTACTGAATATTGCTGTAACTACCCTTTACCGTAAGCTGGATGAATATAAAATCGGCTGATCCTCCCTTTACATAAGCCTGTCATATCAAAACGCTATCGTGACCCTTTCAAAATGAAAGGGTTTTTTTATACTTCCCATTCTTCGATTACCCGTATAACGCAATATGGATATGGATTTCGGCCATTCATGGTTTTTTTGGATCAGTAGTTGGATACTTCCTGGGGACAGAAAATCTCGAATTTAAAATTTGACCCTAAAAATCAGTATATGCTTAATATATTACTAATAATCCTGGTTGTGGCATTTTTTCTGGTTATCATTTCTTACGCCCTTGGCTTATTTGGAAAGAAAAAGGAAAACCATTTTGAAGGAAATATTAATGACCAATCAAAGCCTGGTGGGTGAACGCAGAAGTATGACATATATCATTCTTGCCAGGCATAGAGTTGGCGAACTTGCAAAAATCAATATAGTTCATCCGAAAGTCACCATTCAATAAATAGAACATGCTTATTACCATCCTTTTATTAACAGCAATGATTATTTGCTTTTTCATTTTTTTTAAAGCCATTGACTTTTTTGAAAAAATATAAACACTACATCATCATGATAACAGCACTTTTTTTCATCTCTATCCTGGTATTTGTATACCTGGTTTATGTATTAATCAAACCTGAAAAGTTTTAATCCATAAAACAACTACAATGAATACTGAATTAACAGGTATAGTCATTATTTTTTTACTGACGGTGTTGCTGGCATATCCTTTGGGAAAATATATGGCCAGGGTATTTGCCGGTGAAAAAACATTTACAGATTTCCTGAATCCCCTGGAGCGGCTGATTTACCGGTTTGCTGGTATTAATCCTGAACAGGGAATGAACTGGAAAGAATATTTAAAGGCCATGCTGTCAATCAATATGCTCTGGCTTTTTTATGCATTCTTCCTGTTGTTAAACCAGGCCAGCCTTCCATTAAATCCGGATGGCAATCCAAATATGACACCTGATCTCAGTTTTAATACCGCGATCAGTTTTTTGGTGAACTGCAACCTGCAGCATTATTCCGGTGAAAGCGGGCTTACTTATTTCACCCAGTTGTTTGTTATTACTTTTTTACAATTTGTAAGTGCTGCAACAGGTATTGCCTGTGCAGTAGCCTTATTCAATGCATTAAGACATAAGACAACGGATAACCTGGGTAATTTCTGGAGCATATTTACAAAAACGATTACCAGGATATTATTACCGCTTTGCATTGTCATTGCCATATTACTGGCATTCAACGGAAGCCCGGCAAGTTTTGATGGGAAAGATACCATTGTTTCATTGCAGGGAGATACTGTACAGGTTTCCAGAGGACCTGCTGCAGGTATGATAGCCATCAAACACCTGGGAACAAATGGTGGCGGATGGTTTGGTGTCAACTCTGCACATCCGCTGGAAAACCCCAATTACTTCACCAGCTATGCTGGAATTGATTGCACAGGTTTTGATCCCGATTGCCATGTTGTTTGCACTGGGTTTTTATATCAAACAAAAAAAACTGGCCTATGTAATATTTGGAGTAATGACCGTGGGTATGCTCTTTCTTGTTGTGCCTACAATATACTGGGAAATTCATGGCAATCCGGAGATTGCCAAAATGGGAATTTCCCAGGCCACTGGTGCCATGGAAGGAAAAGAAGTCAGGTTTGGTGCCAGCAGCTTTCCGGTTACTGGAGTATTGTTACCACCATTATTTCTACCGGTTCTGTGAATTCCATGCACGATAGTTCTATGCCCTTATCCGGAATGATGCAATTACTGGGCATGCTGATCAATGCATTCTATGGTGGATGTGGTGTGGGAATACTCAATTACTTTATCTATATCATCATTGCTGTATTTATTGGCGGACTGATGGTAGGAAGAACACCTGAATTTCTGGGCCATAAAGTGGAAGCAAGGGAAGTAAAGATTGCAGCATTGGTAACACTGCTGTCTGCCTTCCTGATCAAAGGTGGAACTGCATTGGCAGCATACTATTTTGTGCAACATGGCAATATCGACTGGGCGGTTAAACCGACGGCCTGGCTGAATAATCCCGGCAATCATGGATTCTCAGAAATGTTTTATGAATTCACATCAGCCAATGCCAATAACGGAAGCGGGTTTGAAGGACTGGGTGATAATAATATTTTCTGGAATGTAACTACCGGATATTGTATTGTTACTGGGAAGATTTCTTCCTATCATCGGACCCGTTGCCATAGCAGGATTACTGGCGAAGAAAAAATACATACCTGAATCTTCAGGTACTTTGAAAGTAGATTCACTGACGTTTGGGATGCTGACCTTTGCCATCATCATCATCATTACTGCATTGTCTTATTTCCCTCCACTGGTACTTGGCCCGATTGCAGAATATTTTATGATGAAATAAAAGGAAATAGAGCTAATAAAAAGAATTACCATGTCAAAACATAAAAGAAGTAATAAATTATTTGAAGGTTCCCTGGTGTCAGGCGCCTTGAAACAATCGTTTGTAAAATTAAACCCCGTGGTCATGTTAAAAAACCCGGTGATGTTTACCGTGTAGATTGGTACACTCATCATGCTGGGTGTTTGCATCTGGATCGCAACATGGGAGAACATTCACAGGGATCATTAGCCTACAACATCACCATTTTCGCCATTCTCTTCATTACCCTGCTTTTTGCCAATTTTGCTGAAGCGATTGCAGAAGCAAGGGGAAAGGCACAGGCCGACAGTTTGCGTAAAACCAGGGAAGACACACCGGCAAAAAAAGTCGTCCATTATCGGGGAGATATTTTCAAATGAAGTTAAAATTGTTCCTTCATCACAATTAAGGAAAGGCGATCTTTTGTTTGTGAAGCCGGTGATATCATTCCGATGGATGGAGAAATTATTGAAGGTATTGCCACCATTGATGAAAGTGCCATTACCGGTGAAAGTGCTCCGGTGATCAGAGAAGCGGGTGGTGATAAATCATCTGTAACCGGTGGTACAAAAGTATTATCTGACAAAATCACGGTAAAAGTAACTACCGAACCGGGTGAAAGTTTTCTGGATAAAATGATTGCATTGGTGGAAGGTGCATCCACGACAAAAAACACCTAATGAAATTGCACTGACCATTTTGCTGGCCAGCTTTACCATCATATTCCTGATCGTGTGTGTAACACTTAAACCATTTGCAGATTATGCCAATACACCTATTACCATTGCAGCATTTGTTTCCCTGTTTGTATGCCTGATTCCCACCACCATTGGTGGATTACTTAGTGCCATTGGTATTGCAGGTATGGACAGGGCATTGCGTGCAAATGTAATTACCAAAAGTGGCAAAGCCGTTGAAACTGCAGGTGACCTTGATGTATTGTTACTGGATAAAACCGGAACCATCACTATTGGCAACAGGAAAGCCACAAATTTCTATCCTGCCAATGGAGTAGATGACAAAGAATTTATTCAGCTATGTAGTTTTAAGTTCTATTGTCTGATGAAACCCCTGAAGGAAAATCCATTATTGAACTGGCTGGACTGAGAGGTACACAAATTAAGCCGGAGAGGGGTATGACACTTTATCAAATTTACTGCCGAAACAAGAAGCAGTGGTGTTGATACACCGGATGGTCAAAAGATACGGAAAGGTGCATTTGATGCCATTCGCGATAAAGTGACAAAAGGACGGGAATATTGTTCCTAACAGAAACGGAAGAAAAAGTAAAGGCAATTTCCAGCTAATGGCGGAACACCCCTTGGTGGTATCTGTGAATAATGAAGTGAAGGGTGTAATTGAATTGCAGGATATTATCAAACCCGGTATTCAGGAACGTTTTGAACGTTTGCGTAAAATGGGTGTAAAGACAGTAATGGTGACCGGTGACAATCCGCTAACCGCAAAATATATTGCCGAAAAAGCCGGTGTGGATGATTTTATTGCCGAAGCAAAGCCGGAAGATAAAATGAATTACATCAAACAGGAACAGCAGGATGGCAAACTGGTGGCCATGATGGGTGATGGTACCAATGATGCACCGGCACTTGCACAGGCAGATGTTGGTGTAGCCATGAACAGTGGCACAGCTGCTGCAAAAGAAGCGGGTAATATGGTTGACCTGGATAATGATCCCACCAAACTGATTGAAATCGTGGAGATCGGTAAACAATTGCTGATGACCAGGGGAACACTGACTACCTTCTCCATTGCCAATGATGTGGCAAAATATTTTGCGATTGTGCCGGCATTGTTTATTGCTTCAATTCCTGCCTTGCAGGCACTGAATATCATGCAGTTACACAGTCCCGAAAGTGCCATTCTATCTGCCGTAATTTTCAATGCCATCATTATACCGTTGCTGATTCCTCTTGCCTTGAAAGGTGTTGCCTATAAACCGATTGGTGCAAGTGCATTGCTGAGAAGAAATTTATTGATCTATGGACTTGGTGGGGTTATTGTTCCGTTTATCGGGATCAAAGTGATTGACCTCGTAGTATGCATTTTTTATTTAAAAATTGAAAGCAAACGACGATGAAAAAATATTTATGGCCTTCTGTCAAACTTACACTCATGTTTATCCTGTTGTGTTCGGTATTGTACCCATTATTTGTGGCGGCAGTAGCAAAAATGGCGCCTGGCGGAGGAAAAGGTGAAACGATTTATGTAAATGGTAAAGTGGTTGGATATGAGCGCCTGGGACAAAAATTTACTGATGATAAATATTTCCAGGGCAGGCCTTCCGCTGTGGATTATAATGCTGCAGGTTCTGCAGGATGTAACAAAGGGCCGTCAAATCCGGATTATCTGAAATCAGTACAGGACAGGATTGATAGCTTCCTGGTGCATAATCCGGGGTGCAAAAAAGAAGAAATTCCTGCCGACCTGGTAACAGCAAGCGGAAGCGGACTGGATCCGGATATTTCACCGGAAGCAGCCTATGTACAGGTAAAGCGAATTGCCAATGTCCGAGGACTGCAGGAAGGTACTTGTAAAGTCCCTGGTGGATAAGCAGGTGGAGAAACCATTGTTCGGTCCGGCACATGTTCATGTACTTAAATTAAATATTGAATTGGATAAATTGAAATAAGTATTATCAACTTTAATACAATGAAAAGAATTTTTTTTGGATGGATAATGTTACTGAATGCAACATTGTTTGCACAGGATGAAAAAGCGCCTGCCTTTACATGGAGTGGGTATGTTGAAGCTTATTATTAATATGATTTTAATAAACCGGCTGACCATAACCGACCGGGATTTGTTTACAGTCATAACCGGCACAATGAATTTAACCTTAACCTTGGATTTTTAAAAGGAACTTATAATGCAGAAAGAGTAAGGGCAAACCTGGCCCTTGCAGCAGGAACCTATATGAATGCAAACTATGCTGCTGAACCTGGTGTATTGAAAAATATTTATGAAGCCAATGCAGGTGTAAAACTAAGCAAAAAGAAAAACCTTTGGCTGGATGCAGGAATTTTTGCATCGCATATTGGTTTTGAAAGTGCCATCAGCAAAGACTGCTGGGCACTGACAAGAAGTATTACTGGCCGATAATTCACCCTATTATGAAGCGGTGCCAAACTTACATATATCACCGATAATGGAAAATGGTTATTAAGTGGGTTGGCATTGAACGGATGGCAAAGAATCACCAGGGTTGATGGTAATTCACTGATGAGCTGGGGTACACAGATACAATTTAAGCCTTCAGAAAAAGTACTGTTGAATTACAGCACTTTTATTGGAACTGATAAACCGGATAGTGCAAGGCTGATGAGGGTATTTCATAATGTGTATGGTATTTTCAATATTACTGATAAACTTGGACTGACACTGGGATTTGATATTGGTACAGAAGAAAAAACACCATCTGGTGATGGTACCAATACCTGGTATACTCCGGTGGTATATTGAAATATGCTATCAATGATAAATGGGCTATTGCAGGAAGGGTTGAATATTATAATGATGAAAATGGAGTGATCATTTGCTACCGGAACACCCAATGGTTTTCAAACAACAGGGTATTCAGTAAATGTTGATTACAGTCCGGTAAAGAATGTATTGCTCAGGCTGGAAGCAAGAAATTTGAGCAGTAAAGATGAAATATTTATTAGGAAAGATGACAGAGCCTGTAAAGAATGATGCCTTCTGTAACCGGATCCATTGCAGTAAGTTTTTAAGATTATGCCAGACGAAAAGGAAAATAATGTCCAACATTTTCTTGACCTGATTAAAAAGTCAAGACGGGGAAAGTTTAAAATTTACATTGGCATGAGTGCCGGTGTGGGAAAAACCTATCGCATGCTGCAGGAAGCACATGCATTGCTGAGGAATGGGATTGATGTAAAGATCGGATATATTGAAACACATAACCGGAAAGAAACACATGAATTGCTGGAAGGATTGCCGGTAATTCCCAGAAGAAAATTATTTTATAAAGGAAAGGAACTGGAAGAACTGGATGTGCAGGCCGTCATTAACCTGCGCCCGGAAGTGGTGATTGTGGATGAACTGGCACATACCAATATTGAAGGCAGTAAAAATGAAAAACGCTGGCAGGATGTGATGGAAATCCTGGATGCAGGTATCAATGTAATCAGTGCTGTAAACATTCAGCATATTGAAAGCCTGAATGAAGAAGTAAAGGAAATTACCGGGATTGAAGTAAAAGAAAGGATTCCTGACAGCGTTTTGGCGATGGCAGATGAGGTGGTGAATATTGACCTTACGGCCGATGAACTGATTGCCAGGCTAAAAGAAGGCAAAATATATCAGGCAGAAAAAATTGAAGCAGCACTGAATAATTTTTTCAAAAGCGAACATATTCTGCAATTACGGGAACTGGCACTGAAAGAAGTGGCTTCACAGGTTGAGCGAAAAGTAGAATCAGAAGTCAGTAAAACAAATGCGGTAAAGCATGAACGATTTCTGGCCTGCATCAGTTCCAATGATATTACGCAAAAACAGTAATCCGTAAAACTGCCCGGCTGGCAAATTATTATAACAGCAAATGGTATGTACTATATGTGCAAACACCAGCAGAAACGCGCAGATAAAATTGCTCTGGATAAACAACGGCATCTGATCAATAATTTTAAACTGGCAACTGAACTTGGTGCGGAAATTATCAAGGTGGAGAGCAGCAATATCGCCAAAGCCATTATTGAACAGTGCGAGGAAAGGGGGATTACCACGATATGTATTGGTAAACCACATTTGAGTATATACAGGATAATCCTGGCCACCAATGTATTTAATGAATTGCTCAAAAAATTATCGGCCAGTGATATTGACATTGTAATTTTAAGCTGATGAAAATCAAGGAAAAACTCGCTTTAGGTATTGGAATATTCTTTACAATGATCGTATTGCTGATCACACTCAGTGTGGTTTTTATTAACAGGTTATCGGATGATACGAAGAAAATTCTTGTAGCCAACTACAATACAATTGACTACTCCAGGAAAATGCTGAATGCCCTTAATAATGGAATCACGGATAGCGGACAATCGGCCATATTCCATGAGAACCTGTCCAGGCAGCAAAAGAATATTACGGAGCCGGGAGAACAGGAGTTAACAGATAAACTGGCTATGGATTTTTCGAAGCTGCAGAAGAGTTCATTTGACAGCAGCCTTCTGAGAGATACACGGTCGGATATTTCCGACATCATCCTGCTTAACATGCAGGCTATACAGCGAAAAAGTGCAATCGCTGGCAATACTGCTGATAAGGCCATCTTCTGGGTAAGTGCTATAGGATCAATTTGTTTTATGCTGGCTTTTACATTACTGGTCAACCTCCCCGGTTATATTGCCAATCCCATAAAGGAACTGACCCGCAGTATCAAAGAAATAGCTTCAGAGAATTATTCCCAACGGGTACACTTTGAAAGACACGATGAATTTGGCGAACTGGCTTCCGCATTTAATACCATGGCCCAAAAGCTGGATGAATACAAAACCAGCAACCTGGAAAGGCTGATGATTGAAAAGAAAAGAGTGGAGACACTGATCAATAACATGAATGACCCTGTGCTTGGGTTGGATGAAAAGCAGAAGCTGCTGTTTATGAATAATGTTGCTTTGAAAATATCTGGCCTTACAATGGAACAGGTAATCGGCAAATCGATCCAGGAAATAGCACTCCAGAATGACCTGCTTCGATCCCTTGCACAAGACCTTTTAAACGATGAAAAGCCATTGGCAACATTTAAGCCGCTGCCCATAAAAATTTATGCCGACAATAAGGAAAGTTACTTTGAAAAGGAGATCATTCCGATCAAGATCATTCCTACCGGCGAAAAGGAAGAAAAGCTGATCGGCAATGTTATGGTACTCAGGAATATTACTCCTTACAAGGAGCTTGATTTTGCAAAAACAAATTTTATAGCCACCGTCTCACATGAGTTAAAAACCCCTATATCAGCGATAAAGATGAGCACCCACCTGTTGGAGCAGGATCAGATCGGATCATTAAACCCTGAACAAAGGAGTTTATTGAACAGTATCAATGATGATGTAAACCGACTGCTGAAAATAACCGGTGAATTGCTGAATATGTCACAGGTAGAGAGTGGTACCATGCAATTAACTGTTGTTCCGGCTGTACCTGCAGAGATACTTGATTATGCGATTAGGGCTAACCGGACAAATGCGGATCAGAAAAACATCACCCTTCAGGTAAAGGTTAGTGATCACCTTCCGAAAGTTATGGCAGATAGCGAAAAGACGGCATGGGTGCTGACCAATCTTATTTCAAATGCGATACGATATTCATATGACAATGCTACTGTCAGACTTGAAATAGCCGAAGCAAATGGCCAGGTAGTTTTTACTGTAACAGATACCGGGCAGGGTATTGCGCCGCAGTATATCGACAAAATATTTGACCGTTATTTCCGCATCCCTGGTACAAAAAAAGAAGGTACGGGGTTGGGACTGGCCATAAGCAAGGAGTTTGTTGAAGCCCAGGGCGGCATTATTTCAGTAAAAAGTGATTTTGGAGCAGGAAGCACCTTTACCATAGCCCTTCCTGCGGTAAATTAATAGTGTAAAGGATCAGCGTCTTTCCCTCATGGCAATACCCCGCTGAAATTTCTCCTATTCAATGCCGATAGTTTATTTTAGCGCCATGGCATTATTAACGGTGGAAGGAATAAGCAGGAGGGAACATGGGGTACAATCTGTCAATAATATTTCTTTTTCACTTGAGCCTTTCCTGAAAATGGCCATTGCCGGGGAAACCGGTTCAGGAAAGACAAGCCTGTTAAAAATGATGGCCGGATTACTTCAGCCCGAAAAAGGAACAATCCTTTTTGAAGGAAAGCGCGTATTGGGGCCTGAACAAAAACTGATGCCCGGACATCCCGGTATCGGCTACCTCAGCCAGCACTTCGAACTCAGGAATAATTACCGGGTGGAAGACGAGCTTGAGGCGAAGAATGAATTATCAACCGAAGAAGCCTCAAAAATATTCTCCGTTTGCCGTATCGGGCATTTGTTGAAAAGAATGACCAGCCAGCTTTCCGGTGGAGAAAAGCAACGCATTGCCCTGGCCAGGGTATTGATTGCTTCACCAAGATTGATATTGCTGGATGAGCCCTTCTCTAACCTCGATATGTCGCATAAACTGATCATGAAGGAGGTGGTTAGGGAAATCAGCCTTAAACTTGGCATTACCTGCCTGATGGTTTTACACGATGCGCCGGATATCCTTTCCTGGGCAGAAACCATCCTCGTCATGAAAGACGGAGAACTTGTCCAGCAGGGAACCCCTGAAAATATCTACCGGCAACCTGTAAACGAATATTGCGCAGGCCTTTTCGGGGCCTATAATACCGTGGAAAACTTGTCAGTGTTATCCTCCATTAATGGCATAATTATGTCCCGGAAAAAAATGATGGTGCGCCCGGAAAATGTCCGCATTGTTCCAGGTCCGGAGAATGCCGTGCAGGGAATAGTGGCAGAGATCCTGTACTGGGGGAGTTATTATTCAGTTGATGTAATGATCAGGGAGGAAAAACTTCGCTTATACGTGCCTAAACCATCGGTGCACAAAGGGGATACTGTAAATATTACCATTTCGCCTGAAGATATCTGGTACTGGTGAAGTATATTAGCCAATCTACCTGGTAAAACACTCAACCATTTTCCACACTAAACGCAGAACGATGTCTGAACGGGGAAATTTTTCGGGCCGTTTTGGCTTTATCATGGCAGCCGCCGGCTCTGCCGTGGGATTGGGAAATATCTGGAGGTTTCCCTACCTGGCCGGACAAAACGGTGGTGCGGCATTTTTGCTGATCTACCTTTTATTTATTTTCCTGATCTGCTTCCCGGTAATGGTAGGGGAGATCGCCATCGGCCGGAAAGCAGGGCTGGATGCTTACGGTTCATATAAAAAAATCGGCGGCGGTAACTGGGGATACCTTGGTTTGTTTGGCATTATTGGGGTCATTGCCATACTGTCTTTTTACAATATTGTGGCGGGATGGGCATTTGGTTATTTCCTTGAGATAACTTTCGGTAACCTGTTATCGGAAAATGACTTTGGAGATTTCTTTGGGAATTATATCCGGAACATCGGCAGTAACTTACTTTTCTCCCTGGGTTTTATGGTGATCACGGCATATATCGTTAACCGGGGTATCCAGAAGGGCATTGAAATGGCGAACAAGATCATGATGCCCATGCTTTATATTTTATTAATAGGGCTGATCATTTATGGGATAACGCTTCCAAATGCCGGTGCTGGAATTACCTTTTACCTGGTACCGCAGCTCAGTGAAATTAAAGTGCAAACAATTTTTGATGCGGTGCGACAGGCTTTTTTCTCTTTGTCGCTCGGGATGGGGGCTTTGATCACCTATGGTTCCTATGTAAAAAAGAACCAGAATATAGTTTCATCTGCTGCAATTATTTCCTTAGCAGATACCATGGTGGCATTTCTTGCCGGATTAATGATCTTTCCGCTGGTTTTTTCCGCTGGCATGCTGCCCACCGAAGGCCCGCCCCTGGTCTTTATTATCCTTCCCAAAATATTTCATGATATGCATCCTGTTGCCGGGCGTATCGTTGGCGGATCATTTTTCCTGATGCTTTGTTTTGCGGCACTGACATCCACCATATCCATGCTTGAGGTTCCTACGGCCTACCTGGTTGACCAGAAGAAATTGCCTCGTAATAAAGTAGTATGGTCACTGGCCGCGGTAATTTTTATGATCGGCATACCCAGCATGCTGAGCCAGGGCGCAAAGGATTTCATTATGCTCAATTCGCTCTCTTTTTACCAGGGCCGTGATTTTATGACCTTCATTTCAGACATGGCAGACATATCATTAACCATTGGTGGTTGCCTGATGTGTGTATTCATCACCTACCGGTGGAAGATAGAAAACATGAATGAGGAATTGAGCCATGGCAATGATAACTACATGCAGTCATTCCTGAAAAAATATATCAGCTTTACCATTCAGTATGTTTGCCCGGTTTTACTGGGGGTATTGTCGATACTTATCGTAATCGATAAATTTTTCGGGCTGGGTAAGATATTGTAATTATGGGCAATTAACAGCTTTGTGTAACAAGGGAAAATTGAATTATATTTCCGCCGTAAAAAAAATCTCAATGATCAAGAGAATCCTGATTTCAACCTTATCATTTTTAATAATTGCTAACTCCTTCGCACAAAAAAATAAAAAAAGCCAGTCTCCTGCTCTTCACGGTAAAAACGGAAGTACCCGGAGTTAATGACTTTTTTAAACCCGTTAAATGGAGGAGTATCGGCCCTTTCAGGGGCGGGAGATCAGTAACTGCCACCGGTGTGGTTGGCGATCCCGCAACATATTATATGGGAACCACCGGCGGTGGTTTATGGAAGACCACGGATATGGGAATTACCTGGAAGAATATTTCTGACGGATTTTTTAAAACCGGATCTGTAGGCGCCGTTGCTGTATCTGAAAGTGATCCAAACGTTATATATGTGGGCATGGGCGAACATGCCATCCGGGGAGTAATGACACATCATGGTGATGGTGTGTACAAATCCACCGATGCCGGTAAAACCTGGAGAAAGATGGGCCTTGATTCCACACAGCAGATATCCAGGATCGCCATCCATCCAAAAAATCCTGATATCGTTTATGTCGCAGCACAGGGAGCTATTTATGGAAAAACAACTGAAAGGGGAATATATAAATCAACAGATGGCGGGGTGAACTGGAAAAAAGTTTTGTATGTAGACGATAAAACAGGCTGCGTGGAACTTTCCATGGATATGACCAATCCACGCATTTGTATGCTGCCATGAATGAATATGGAAGGCTGCCATGGAAAGTGATCAGCGGCGGTGAGGGCAGCGGATTATATAAATCGGAAGATTCCGGTGAGACCTGGAAAAAGATCCAGGAAGGATTGCCGAAGGAACTTGGCAAGATGGCCGTGTCTGTCTGCCGCTCTAATCCCGAAAAAATTTACCTGTTAGCCGAAAGTGATTCAGAGAAGGACCAGGGCGGATTGTTTGTTTCTGAAAATGCAGGGAAATCCTGGACTAAGGTATCTGGTGACCACCGGCTTATACAGCGGGCATGGTACTATATAGAAGTGTTTACCGATCCGATGGATGAAAACACCTTGTATGTTTTAAGCGCTCCTGCATTAAAATCCATTGATGGTGGGAAAACATGGGAAGACATCGAATCCATGCACGGTGACCATCACGACCTCTGGATCAATCCGTATAATTCAAAGAACATGATCCTTGCTGATGATGGTGGGGCCGTGATTACGGTAAACCAGGGTAAAACCTGGAGTGCCCAGAGCAATATGCCAACTGCGCAGATATACCGCATCAATACCGATAATGTTTTCCCATACCGGATTTATGGAGGGCAACAGGATAATTCATCAGTATCCATCGCTCATCGTGAAATTGCCAGCAGGGGAATTACGCCTGCCAGCTGGACTTCCTCTGCAGGCGGTGAAAGTGCCTTCCTGGCTTTTGACCCTGATGATCCCCGTTATGTAATGGGAGGAAGTTACCAGGGCACCATTGAAGTACTGGATACAAAAGCAAAAGCAAGTACCAATATAATGGCAGCACCCATTCAATACCTGGGTAAAGATGCGAAGGACATGAAATACCGGTATAACTGGAATGCGCCGATTATCTGGTCGAAGCATGAACCCAATACTTTTTATCATGGTTCACAATATTTGCTGAAGACATCTGATATGGGTAAAACCTGGAAAGAAGTTTCGCCTGACCTTACCCGTAATGATAAAGCGAAACAGGGAAGGCCGGCGGTCCATATACCAATGAAGCCGTAGGTGCGGAGAATTATGGAACACTTAGTTATGTTATTGAATCGCCCCATGAGAAAGGCGTTATCTGGACGGGAAGTGATGATGGTTATGTACACCTGACCATGGATGGAGGCGCTACCTGGAAAAATGTTACACCTGCCGGACTCCAGGAATGCCTGATCAATGCCATTGAAGTTTCTCCCCATGATCCCGCCACGGCATATATCGCTACTACCCGGTATAAATTCAATGACCATACACCCGGGCTGTATAAAACAACGGATTACGGGAAAACCTGGACAAGGATCAACAATGGAATTCCAAATGGTGCATTTACCCGCGTAGTAAGGGAAGATGAAGTGAGGAAAGACCTGCTTTTCGCAGGTACGGAAACAGGGTTATATATTTCCATGAACGGCGGACAGTCATGGACACCATTCCAACTGAATCTGCCTGTTACTCCGATCACTGATTTGAAAGTTCACCAGGGCGATTTGATTGCGGCCACATCAGGAAGGTCATTCTGGATATTGGATGATCTTGGTTTAATTCGCCAGTATAAAAGCGGGGACAGCAGCCTTTAGTTGTTCAGGCCGGAAGATGCGATCCTGGTCAATGCATACAGTGAACTGGACCGAACCAATGACCAGTTTGACGGAACTAATCCATATTACGGAGTAAATCCTGCTTCAGGCGTAGTGATATATTACCAGTTACCTGCACTGAAAGATTCGCAAATTGTTATACTGGAAATTAAAGACGCCAAAGGAAACCTTGTCAGGTCATTCAGTTCGAAAGGAGATACTGCTTATAAAAGCTTTGAAGGCGCGCCGCCCAGGGATCCAAAGTTGCCTGCGAAAAAGGGACTCAATCGTTTCGTATGGGATATGCGGTATCCGACCATCAGCGCTGTATTGAATGTATATATGGAGAATAGTTACAGGGGTCATAAGGCGTCACCGGGAAAATATACCATCAGTTTGAGGGCCGGAGATAAATCATCAGTTACGGATTTTTCTATTTTGAAAAATCCATTATATGCAATTGATGAGAACACATACCAGGAATATCATACCATGATGAGCCAGATGGAAAATGAAGTAAATAGTATGCATAAGATGGTCAATACCATGAATGACAAGCGTGAGCAACTGGAAAATTTATTAACAGCATTGCCTGCCGGGGAAAAATTTGCGACACTGAAAAAAGACGGTTCCGCCCTGGTGCAGCAGATGAAGCAATGGGATGAAGATATGGTGCAGCGTAAATCAAAAGCCTATGATGATGTGGAGAATTTCCCCAATAAGTTTACAGCAAACTATTTGTTCCTGATCAACCAGACGGAAAGTGATATCCCCAGGGTCAACCAGCCTTCCCTTGACCTTCGTAAAGAACTTGATGCCGAATGGGCAAAGCTTAAATCCAGGGCAGGTGAAATCCTGGATGGTAAATTACCCGCGTATAACAGGGAACTGTGGAATGCGGGGGTTGGGGCGATATGGAAAAACTAAGGTCAATGGTTTGTTTGATTTCTTTTGAAACTTTACCATCATTATCAAGCAGTTTTGATCTCATCAGCTGTTGATCCACTTCTTTCAACGCCTGTTCCCGGATTTCACCGCTTATAGGGATGCCAAAATTCTGATCCAGTGTAAATACAGGTTTTGTTAATAATGGAGAAGGTGCAGCTGCCAATGATGCAAATTCCAAATTCGAAGTTCTTAAACCTGCAACAGTATTGGCTGTGTCTGTGGTTTTTCTTAAGGCTGCCGTTGCCGGCACATCCTGCGGAACCATTGCAATGGGAATCCTGGGAGCAGAAGGTTGTAATATACCACCTACAGGTGCACTTTCATCAAGTACCCTTCTTTCAATGGCTACCAGTTCAAATTTTATTTTTTGCTTTTTGTTAAGCCGGTAAAACATGTAAGTTACCGCATGGCATTTGTTGAAGTTTGTAAACTCCCTTGATGAAGCTTCAAAATGGTCTTCTGATTCCCCTTGAATATGGGTACGGCTGCTGACTTCTCCTACAGAAACAGAATGAGCTTTATGGGTAGCACTTACAGCCTGCGAAGCGGCACTTTGAACATGAGATTTCTGCTGGTTCAAATAATCTGCTACAGAATGACTGTTGTGATTACCGCTGGCGTTTGTACTTGCGCTCGCACTGAGGCTGAATGGATTAATACTGCCATGCGCATCACCATGAAAATCCCAATGTCCATCGGATGAACTTTCTGAATGACCGGATTGTGAAGCAGAAGCATCTGCCATATACTTTTGAAAAGCCGTCATATAATACTGGCTTTCTGAAATTTGCTCGCTTCGGTAACTTAGTTTGGTTTCACTGTCATAAGTAAAGCGGCTTCTTCTGTCAGTTGTGGAGAGGCGGACTTTTTCACCGGGAAGTAAAGTAGTGCTGTAAGCCGGATCCCCTAATACAAGGCCCAGCGTACAACGGCTGAATTTAAAGTGAAGAATTACTTCCACATTGATCCCTCTTCTGAAATTTGCATTTGCACTCGTGGGATAAGTTAAAACCCTGCTGAAGCTGATGACATCACAATTGTCATCGTTGATTAATTCAGGGCAACAGGGAAGTTTTGTTCCGTCAGTGTTTTGATCTGATGCCATACAATACATTTTACGTGGTTAAAAATTGATTTAACCTTTCCTGGCAGACCAAGGGTTGTAATGCTGGTTTTACAACAGGGTAGTTTATGAAGTAATTTGCTCAGAATGGCGGGCTAATCAGAAGCGATAAGTAAAAGCGAATATTTTCCCAGAGATTTTGGAAATGAGCAGAAAGGTATTGTAAGATGGGATTATAAACAATACCACTTTATGGGTAGTAAAGTTCCTTGCTGTGTATCGTAAAGGATACAGTGTATTTTACGTACGTAATACTGATTTTAACAGGAACCGTCTTCGACGGCGGACGCTCCATTTACCTGGGACACGAAGAGTTTGTTGGAAAGAATTATATTGAAGCCTGTAATTGTGGCGATAAGGATGAAATGAGACGGCTTGAATTTTCATCATCAATATATGCGTTCATTATATTTTTCATGGAAAGAATCTATACAGGTGTTGATCCTTTTCCTGGCCAGCATTTATTTGTCAGTGAATGTTAATGCCCAGTATAAAGGCAAAAATCCGAATTTTAATGTCATTGCTTTCTATACAGCTAAGAATGACCAGGCGCATATCAGTTTTGTACATGAGGCCAATAAATGGTTTTCTGAAATGGCTGCCGGAAATCATTTTAGTTATGACTCAACGAATGACTGGACAAACCTGAATGCTGAATTTCTTTCTCAATACAAGGTGATTATATTCCTGGATACCCGGCCCGAAGATTCCCTGCAAAGGGCCGCTTTTGAAACATATATGAATAATGGCGGTGCATGGATGGGGTTTCATTTTGCAGGCTTTGCATTAAACCCTTCAGCTTATCCGCAGAACTGGGACTGGTATCATGAGCAATTCCTTGGATCGGGTGAATATGTGAGCAATACCTGGAGGCCCACGAGCGCCATATTAAGGGTTGAAGACAGGAAGCATCCGGCAACAAGACATATGCCTGATACATTCAGCAGTCCGCCAAATGAGTGGTACAGGTGGAAGAATGATCTTACAAAGAATCCTGCCATTAAACATTTTACTATCGATTGACCCATCAAGTTTTCCCCTTGGTACCGGCCCAAAGCCCCATGAAATATGGCATGAAGGTTATTATCCCGTGGCATGGACCAACAGGAAGTATAAAATGATTTACGTAAACATGGGGCATAATGATATTGATTATGCATCATCATTCAAATGCCACACTTTCATATACATTTGGAAACGCGATGATGTGCAAGCTTATACTTGAAAGTTTGCTTTGGCTGGGGGAAAAATGAAGCGAGCCTGCGGATACTTTCTAAATACCGGGTTTGCAGATTTTTTATGGGTATAGTATAATTTCCGGAGCAGTAACTACCCTGTTTAATGGTATTTCTTATTTACGTCATAATACTTATATTTATTTGGCACTGAGGGATATTGCCTTTTTACCGAGCCTTGTACATATCGTTATCTTTAGTCAACATATGGACTTTTAATACGCTTAAAAACCAAAACATGCGAATGAAAAAATGGCTTATGACAATGTTGTTCCTGTCCGTCTATTTTTGCTATGGGCAGGGAGGCAGGGTAGTTACAGGATCGGTCATTGATTCGGTAGGACCGGTGCCTTATGCAACCATATCAGAAGTTGCCAGGAACAATAACGTTACTGCAGATGCCCAGGGGAAATTCACCATCACACTTACCTACTGACCAGATTACGATAACCGCAACGGGTTATGTATCCAAAACCGTTTCCGTAGCGGGTAATGAAATCACTGTTACGTTGAACAGGGAAGATGGAAAATTGCAGGAGGTGGTGGTTACGGCGCTGGGTATACGAAGAACGAGGAACCAGGTTCCATATGCTGCACAACAGGTGTCTGGTGATGATGTAAACCGTACAAGGACGAACAATTTTGCCCAGGGATTATCCGGTAAAATTGCCGGCCTGGATGTGAAACAAACCAATACGCTTGGCGGTTCAACCAATATTGTGCTGCGGGGAACAAAATCCATTACAGGAGATAACCAGGCATTGTTTGTGGTGGATGGCATTCCATACAATAATGCAAATACCAATTCTGCGAACCAGCGCAGGGCCCTTGGCGGTTATGATTACGGTAATGCGGCCGCGGATATTAACCCGGATGACATCGCCACCATTACCGTTCTGAAAGGTGCTGCTGCCAGTGCATTATATGGATCACAGGGCGCCAATGGGGTGATCCTGATCACTACAAAGAAAGGCAGGTCAGGCCTGGGAATAACCATTAACTCCAGTGTTTCAGTGGGAACGATTGACAAGTCAACTTTCGCTAAATACCAGAAATCTTATGGTGCCGGTTACGGCGCATTTTATGAGGATCCCACCGGGTATTTCCTGTATCGCGATATAGATGGCGACGGGCAGGAAGACCTTGTGGCTCCTTTCCTTGAGGACGCATCATATGGCGGTGCATTTGATCCCAATTTGCAGGTGTATCAATGGGATGCATTTGACCCCACTTCACCTAACTATAACAAGGCACGGCCATGGGTAGGCGCAGAAAATGATCCCAGCAGCTTTTTTGAGACTGCCTGGTCATCCAACCAGAGCATCTTTGTTGACGGGGCCAACGACAGGGGTTCCTTCAAGCTGGGGTATACGCGAACGGATGATTATGGCATATTGCCGAATAGTTCCATAGTAAAAAACCTTGTTACATTCGGAGGCAACGCATAATATCACCCCAAAACTTATCGCTGGGGCCAATATCAATTTTTCCAACATAAAGGGAAATGGAAGATACGGAACCGGATATGACGATAAGAATCTCATGACCAATTTCAGGCAGTGGTGGGAAGTGAATGTGGATATCAAGGAGCAAAAGGATGCTTATTTCAGGACAAAGAAAAATACCACCTGGAACTGGAAGGATCCGGATAACCTGGTGCCCAACTTCTGGGATAATCCATATTTTACCAGGTATGAGAATTATGAAAACGATTCCCGTAACAGGTATTTCGGAAATATCAGCCTGAATTATAAAATCACGAACTGGTTAAATATCATGGGTCGTGTTTCACAGGATAATTATGATGAAATCCAGGAAGAAAGGCAGGCTGTGGGCAGTGTGGGCTGTATCGTCATATTCCCGGTTCAACAGGACTTACAAGGAAAATAACTACGACCTGCTGGCCACGGCAGACTATGATGTTTCGGAAGACATAAGTATCAAGGGACTGCTGGGGGGTAATGTTCGCCGGCAGCATACTTCCAGCATCAGGGCAAAAACAAACGGGGGATTAATTGTTCCCAAAATTTATGCATTGTCCAATTCACTGAACACCCCGAATGCACCCGAAGAATTTGATGGCATAAGGGAAGTGCAGGGTGTTTTTGCCGGTGGAACTTTTACCTGGAGGGATATGCTCACTTTTGACGCTACCATCAGGAGGGACAGGTCTTCAACCCTTCCTGAAGGGAACAATGTATATTACTATCCTTCTGTTGCAGCTGGTTTTGTGTTTTCCAAATTGCTGCCGACTGTCGACTGGCTTTCCTATGGAAAATTCAGGGCAAATTATGCTGAAGTGGGAAATGACGCACCCTTATACAGTGTTACAGATGTGTATACCGTGATCCCTCCATTTGGATCAAATCCTCAGTCATCAGTAAGTGCAACAAAAAATAATCCTGACCTCCAGCCGGAAAGGACAAGGAGTTTTGAGGTTGGACTGGAAATGGCATTCTTTAAAAACAGGCTGGGTTTTGATGTGAGTTATTATGACGCCAAATCTATCGACCAGATATTGCCCGTCATTGTATCCACCACTACCGGGTATAATTCCAAATTCCTGAATGCAGGAACTGTGCAGAACAAGGGTGTGGAATTATCGTTATATGCCACCCCTGTACAGTCAAAAAATTTCTCCTGGAATATCAATATTAATTATGCCCGCAACCGTAACCAGGTTGTTGAACTTTTTGAAGGCGCCACAAACCTGGTGCTTGCTGACTTCCAGGGTGGTGTATCCCTCAATGCTACATTGGGACAGCCATATGGAACAATCCGCGGATCAAATTTTGTGTATACCGAAAATGTTTCCAAGGGCGCTGTTGAAAAAACGGTTAACCAGGCAAATGGCCGTTACCTGATTTCGTCAACCTCCAATGAAGTGATCGGAAATGCGAACCCTGACTGGACCGGGGGCATCAATAACGCCTTTAAATACAAGAACCTTTCGCTTAGTTTCCTGATTGATACCAGGCAGGGCGGGGATATATTTTCACTCGATATGCATTATGGCCTGGGCACAGGGATTTATCCTGAAAGTGTTCAGTTAAATGACCTTGGAAATCCTTCACGTAATTCCATTGCTGATGGAGGAGGTATCATACTTCCCGGTGTTGCCCCGGATGGAACCACCAATACGAAACGGCGCGCGAATTCTGAGGGTACATATGGCTATCGCCAGCCCACTGCCGGATTTGTATATGATGCCAGTTATATTAAACTCAGGGAAGTTGCCCTTAGCTATTCCCTTCCGGCAAAAATGATTGCCGGAATGAAATACTTCAAAGGGATCGACTTTACCCTGGCCGGGCGAAACCTCTGGATCATTGATAAAAATCTTCCCTATAGTGATCCCGAAGATGTTGCCAGTGCAGGAAACCTGCAGGGATACCAGGGTGGGGCATATCCCAATACACGTACCATTACTTTCAATGTAAAAATCAGATTTTAATTATATACCTATGCAAAAGATTATCATCTGCATGACAGTTTTGGTCCTGGCCTCCATTGGCTGCACCAAAAATTTATCGGATTTAAATATTGATCCTAAGAATGCCTCTACGGCACCTTCATATGCATTATTTACGAATGCCACCAGGGAATTTTCAAATACACTGGCTTCTTCTGATGTTAACCTTAATATTTTCCGGCTGATCGCACAGCATTGGCAGCAAACACAGTACCCGGAACAAAGCCAGTATGACCTTGCCTCGCGGGAGATCAATGGTGCCATATGGAATGCCCTTTACCGTGATGTGATCAGGGACCTGAGGGAAGCGAAAGCGTTGATTCCCGGTGATGTGCTTACACCGTCCGGTCAACCGGATGCACCCAGGGCGAAAAACCAACTGGCCATCGTCGAGATAGTGGAAATATATGCATGGTATTACCTGGTGACCACCTATGGTGATATCCCTTACAGTGAAGCCATGGATATAGATAAGCCATTCCCTAAATATGATGATGCAAAAACAGTGTATTATGACCTGCTCACCAGGCTGGATGCAGCCATCGGGCAGTTGAATCCGGCTGATGAAAGTTTCAGGGATGCTGACCTGGTATATGCCGGGAATACAGGAGCATGGCGCAAGTTTGCCAACTCGTTAAAACTGAAAATGGGTATCCTGATTGCGGACGATGACCTGTCTAAAGCAAAATCAGTTGTTGAATCTGCTGTAACAGCAGGTGTCTTTACTTCAAATAATGATAATGCAGAGCTCAGGTACCTGAGTAATCCCCCAAATACAAACCCAATATGGGTGGATCTTGTGCAGAGCGGGCGTGATGATTTTGTTGGCGCCAGCACATTGATTGACGAGTTGAAAGCCCTAAGCGATCCAAGGCTGGATAATTTCTTCACACCGGACCAGTCCGGGACCGATTATTCCGGGGCAGATCCCGGCGTACAATCTGCCTATGCACAATATTCCCATGTTAAGCCAACGATAACATCACCGGATTTTCCCGGGCTGTTAATGGATTATGCAGAAGTTGAATTTTACCTCGCCGAAGCCGTGCAAAGGGGATTCACTGTTCCGGGTACAGCTGCCGGCCATTATGAAAATGCCATCAGGGCTTCCATATTATACTGGGAAGGTACAGATGCTGAAGCAACAGCATATATTGCCACTGTTCCCTATAATGCAGCAAACTGGAAGGAAGTGATTGGGGTTCAGCAATGGATTGCATTTTATAACCGCGGATGGAATGCATGGACGGGATGGAGGAGGCTGGATGCACCACATCTTGACCCTGCGGCAGATGCCTATTCGGATATCCCTTTACGTTATCCTTACCCGGTCAATGAGCAGAATGTTAACAGGGCAAACTATGAAGCAGCCTCCGACGCTATCGGGGGTGATGATGTGGCTACCCTGCTATGGTGGGACAGGTAATTTTAATCCTGTACATTGTTCGGCGGCAGTTTGTTATCTCGGTTTAAAAAAGCATATAAGAATTCAGGAGCCCCATTTTCGGGGCTCTTTTTTTACTATACACGGCAGGTAGATGATAAAGGATGAACCTTCACCGGGCATGCTTTTAACAAAGATTGATCCCTGGTGGTTTTCAATAATTTTTTTGCATAGGGCCAGTCCTAATCCCATTCCCGGAAAATCGGTCCGATTGTGCAGCCGTTGAAAAATAGCAAATATCTGGTCGCCGTATTGTGGCTCGAACCCAATGCCATTATCCCGGATAGTAATTTCGTGAAAAACAGTTTTGGGAGAATGAAGTACATGTTCCAGGTCTGTTGCTTTTTTCAGCCTGTATCCTATATTGATTACAGGTGGCTTGTCAGAAAACTTCAGTGCATTTGAAATAAGGTTTGTCAGGAGCTGGCCTAACTGGACCTTATTTCCGCGAACCTCAGGGAGAGTGTCTGTCAATATTGTTGCTCCTTTTTCTTCGATAAGAATCTCATAATCTTCCCTTATATGCTGAAGAATTGTGTTAAGGTCAACATTTATGAAAGCGTCATTTGAATGGGAAATGGTGCTATATTGAAGCAAGCCGGTAATCAGGTCAGACATACGTTTTGCACTAACAGATATTTTGTTGAAATAGGTCTCCATGCCATTAAGGGTGACTGTTATTTTTCTGGATAATGTCAGAAAAAAACAGGATTTTTCTCAGTGGCTCCTGGAGATCATGACTCGCGATATAAGTGAATGATTCAAGTTCCTTATTACTTTTTTCAAGCTTGCTGTTGATCTTCATTAATTCCTCATTAGCCACTTTTAGCTCCTGTGTCCTGAGCTCTATCCTGGATTCAAGTTCCTCTGAAAATCTTTTCTGTTCCGTTATATCCAGTACGGTTCCTACAAACCGGTAGGCATTTCCCTTTTCATCAAAGAAGGTTTTACCATTCAGCTTAAGGATTTTTTCCTTTGAAAGTCCTTTTTCCTTAATCGAAAATTCGAGATCGAGATTTCCTTCGGAGACTAACATTAACGCATACTGTATGGATGATATGACATGTGCACGGTCTTTTTCAATGATGGTATCATATAACTTCATCATGTCATTCTTTTCATCATCGGGGAAATCAAATATTTCCCTTGTTCTTTCAGACAGTTCAAGTTCATCCGTCAGCGGGTTATAATCCCATGTCCCCATTCGGGTGGATGCTATGGCTAATTGCAACCTCGAGCTTGATTCTTTATATTTCTCTGCTGAAACTTTTAATTCATGGATATTGGTGGCCGTTCCATACCACTGGCCTGACTGGCCATCACTTTCTCGTTCCGGGTAGGCCCTGCTCAGGTGCCACTGATAGGTTCCGTCCGACATTTTCAACCGGTGCTCCTTCTGATAAGGGATACAATTTTTGACGGCATTCCTCCATTCAGCCATGGTGGATTCAATATCGTCCACGTGAAGCATCGGATCCCATTCATATCCTTTTTCATCTTCAGTCATGCTATAGCCGTATTCCTGGATGCGGTTATTATAGTATTTAACCTCGCCACGATCATTGGCAATCCAGACAAGCTGGGGAACAGCATCTGAAAGCAACTTCATTTTCCGTTCGCTATGTTCAACATTTTTACGAAGCTGAACATAAGTGGTAATATCTGTACTGACCACCATTATTTTGTCGGTGATACCTGCAGCATTTTGTAAAGGCTGATACAGGTAAGTGAACCAGGCATTTCCTTCCTTTCCATACCTGCGCATATCAACTTCATATTCCGGGTTAAGAAATGGTTCGCCGGTTTTAATGGCTTCCATTAAAATTTTATCCAGGCCTTTTTCCCTGATTGCCGGAAAAAGCTCAAGCGCTGAACGGCCAATGACTTCCTCCGGTTGCATATTAACCAGTTCGAAATATTTCCGGTTTGCCTGCTCAACGATTAATTCAGGGGCCGAAAGTATTGCGATGGATGAAGGTGAGTGATCAACCAGTTTCCTGAGTGTATTTTCACTGTCTTTTATTTTTTCTTCCAGTTTTCTTTTTTCATGGATGTTGGTGGAGGATCCATACCACTTGGTTATCCTGCCCTCTTCGTCAAAAGACGGCACTGCCCTTGCTAAAAACCAGCGATATATTTTATCAGCTCCCTCGTAGCCTGTACTCTGATTCAAATACCGTTTTTGTGGTGCATGCATTTTGCCACTTGCTGGTTACTGATGACAAATCATCAGGATATAAAGCCTGTCTTCCAACCGGAACCTATTAATTCTTCCGCACTTAGCCCGGTATAATTGATCCATTGATCATTATGAAAATAAACATTTCCCTCAGGATCCGATACCCAGACCATTTGAGGAATGGAATTGGCCATCTGCCTGAAGTTTCTTTCATTGGCCTGGTGGATCTCAGCAATTTTTAATGCCTGTACACTGGCTTCTTCAAAGGATTTTATTTTAACAATTTCAGTACTGATCTGGTCTGCCACCAGCTCGTAAAATGAGGCGTATTCCGCTGTTAATTTTTTATGTGGATTAACGCCGGCAATAATGATGACCTTGGGTTTTTCAGCGCCGGGCAGGCTAATGGGTAATAAAATCGCTTCCTCGGGTGCAGTTTTCCAGTATCCTCCCGGCAATTTGCCAAGTCGTGATTGCAGGTCATGTACCATTACCGGTTTGTTGGTATTATAACACTTTAGAAAATTTCTTGAACCAATTTTATTATCTGTGAATTCCAGTTTGCCAGGTATGCTGGTATTTTCTTTGGTGATCCCGGCACTGTCGATTAATTCAGCACCTGAACCATCCCTGCAGATCCGGTAAAACAATATAAATGGAAAATCAAACGTATTCCTTTTGATTATCTGCAGGCATTTCTCATAAACTTCATCAGTGGATTTAACATCCACAATCTGCTGCCCCATCTCCCGGAGCATTCTTAAATGGCGGTCATTGATCACTTCCCCGGTAGTTTCTTTGACTACGGAAAAGACACCAATGATTTTTCCATTATCATTCCTGATGGGGCTGTAAGAATATGTCCAGTAGGTTTCTTCCAGGTATCCATGCCTGTCGAGCAGCAGGAGCTGGTCATTTTCCCAGGTAGATTCTCCGGTTTTCGTGACATGTTCCAGCATGGGACCAATTGTGTCCCATATTTCCGGCCATATTTTTTCTCCGGGCTGACCAAGGGCTTGCGGATGTTTAGTACTGCCCAGGGCAGGCCTCCATGCATCATTATAAATAAGCCTGAATTCAGGACCAATCCATAATGCCATTGGAAATAATGAGTCAAGGCAAAGACGTACTGAGGTTTTAATAGCTGAAGGCCAGGCATCAGCGGGTCCCAAAGAAGTATCTGACCAGTCAAATTCCCTGATCAGTTTTCCCATTTCTCCACCATGGGCAAGGAATCCGGGAAACTTGGTTTCATGTTGATTCATGCCTTGCTTATGAATATGTATACGTACGGATATGGAAAATTTGTGCCAGAATATTTACGAGGGAAGAAATATTGGAAGGTTTAATGATGAAGTCTGATCCTCCCAGTTGCCTGGTAACTTCTATTGCCCTTGGATCAGATGAAGTGGAATATATATAAACTGGCACATTTTTCAGCCTTTCCGTTTTGCGAATTTCTTCAAGGCATTGCCTTCCGTTCATTTTCGGCATATTCCAGTCTATGAAAATATAATCGGGAATTACATGAAAGCCTCCGGTCAGCATATTTATCGCATCAGCGCCGTTAAAAGAATAATGCAGGATAATACCCGGATCTATTTCATTTAATGCCATTCTGAATATTTCATAATCATCTTCATCATCATCTATAAGAAAACAGTTCGTGAGATTCTTGCCCATTTCCATATGATTTAAAGGTAGTTTTTTTATTTGCCAGCTTGTGGTAAATAAATGCTGAGATCATGCCAAAACAGTTTAAAAAAATGCAAAATGAAGGATTTCCGGGAAATTGTGGAAATTATTCTACACGGGTTAGCGGGGGTAAGATTTTCTACAGAAAGCTTAGTTTACGTTTCATTAATTCATTCTAAAAGCTGGCATGGAAATTTACTAATATAATTGACCGGGTGAAGATTTCATAGCTTAATGATGATACTTGTTTTCAACATAAGCAATTTTATACTCGGGCAGTTTGGATGGAAGTCAGATCATTTTTATGATCTGACTTTTTTTATGCATGGAAAAAAATATATTTAGGTTTTGGCGGAAAGTGGGGGTATAGTGAGTGAAAGGAAAGAGTTATGAGTAAAAAACAGTGATCAACATCTATCAATAACCCAAGTGGGGTTCAAGGATACGGGTAAGATTTATAATCAGATCGTTATCGTATATAAAATCACCGGGGATTTTGAGGACTTTCCATTCTGTCCTGGAAATACATACCATTGCGAAGAGATATCTTCTGTTGGGTGAGAATATTTCGAAAACCCGGAGGCTGGAAAATGAATAGTTGTTGTATGCAAAATGTACTGGCTTCCCGTCTACTATGCTGAAATGCCATTTTAGCTTTCTGAATACTGATTTTTTCCCTTTAGACCCTGATTTGTATTTTTCCCCAATTAACCCGGCCAGTTCAGTGAATCCGAGATCCTGTTCTGTCCACCTTCCGGATTCCACATCAGTGAAGAAAATGTTTTCATAACCATCATCAAACCTGGCATGAACCATTAAATGTACAGGATGATAGATTTCTGAAATTTCCACCCGGGAATTACGGCCATTATAATAAATATTCATGGTAACCTGCTATAGATTGAATTGATTAAAACTTCAGGCCGGATATTCCTGTTCAAACCAAAGCCAGGAGATGTGGATGTGCTTCTACATGCATTACTGGTATGCTAATTTTAGCAGGTATTGAAATGTGAGGACTTGAGGTAATCACCTCAGGTAAATTTTAATGGGTACAATATGTTGACGAATACAGATAAAAGCCTGCCATACCTGCAAAGTCTTTCGAGTTGCCTGGCCAAAGTGAGCAATGATGGGTATACTCACGATATGAAAATGGAAAATGGTATTATTCAATCTTTACAATCCGGTAAATCATTTTACCCAAATGAAGTAAAGGTGGTCAATTTTTTCCGTTTTGAAGGGTTATCAGATCCGGATGACAGCGCCATACTTTATATCCTTGAAATGAAAGATGGCACTAAAGGAACCCTTGTTGATGCCTATGGAATTTATTCAAGTGCAGAAATAGACCAGTTTATGAAGACGGTTGAGGATTTTCAGAAAAGTCCGGAAGGAACCTGATATGTACAGCAAAATACAGCATTTATTTTGTGGGTTTCAGGCAACATAATCGGCAGTAAGTTGATCAGGTTATGTATAGTCCTGAACATAAAAAAATTAACAATTTTAGGAATAGAGCAGAGCGTTACCATGAAAAGCACCAACCCCTGTAAAGGGGTTTTTGTTTTACCAGTATAGGCTGGTTACTTCAATGCAGGATTTGCGCCCAGTTCATGGACGGGAATTGAAACACAGAAAGTGGTTCCGGTTCCAGGGATAGAGATAAGATCAATTTTACTGCGATGGCTTTGCAGGATATTCAGTGTAGCTGAAAGTCCTAATCCCACACCATTTCTTTTATTGGTGAAGTAGGGTTCAAACAGTTTCTTTTGATTTTCTTCACTGATACCGCATCCATTATCCGTGATTCTTATTTCACAGGTATTCTTGTGGACCTGAACAGAGATGATCAGTCTTCCTTCCTTGTCTTCCATGGCTTCGATTGAATTGGTAATCATATTCAGGAATGCCATGGATAATTGAATTTTATCTGCCATAACCACGATAGATTCATTTGGGTACCTCACCTGGAGCCGGATATTTTTTAGCAGGATCCGGTCGCTTGCTCCGGCAATGGCATCATCCAGTATGGACTGGATATTAAGTGGACTTAAAATCGCTTCGCCTGGACGGGATGAATAGATCAATTGGCTGATGATATGATTAATCCGATTGCTGTTTCGTAATATGATATCGAAATATGGTTCCTGTACTTCAAGATGATCGGATTTTTGTAACTGCTCATAAGAAAGGGTAATGTTGGTGAGGGGATTACGGATTTCATGAGCAAGCGTTTGAACAAGCCTTGCTGCTACGGCAAGTTTCTCGATCATCAGGGATGATTTTTCAGATGATTTTAACTGGGTAATATCATGCATGAGTCCCTGGATGAATGAGTTTTCACTGGAATCCGTGATGGAGGACGCAGAGAACAGGCATATTTTTTCTTTACCGCTTTTACAAACCAGTTCTATTTCAACATCACTAATCTCTCCCCTGGTCCTGAATGTTTCGATAAGTTCCAGCGCCTGCAACTCATTAGCCATAAGGTCGGTCACCGATAGGTGGACTAATTCCTCCATGGTATACTCCAGCAGTTGAATCGTAGTATTATTTACACTGGTGAACTTCAGTTCAGCATCAAGAATAAAGATGGCATCTTTCGACTGTTCAAAAATGTTCCGGTATTTTTCCTCATTAATGCGAAGTTCTCTTAAGGTCTGAGCCTTTTCCAGGGCATACCGGATCGTCCTTTCAAGTTTTTCTGTGTTGAGTTCACTTTTTATCAGGTAATCCGTGGCACCACTGATCATTGCTTCCAGGTCTATTTCCTTATTACCTTTTCCGGTGAGGAGAATAATAGGTTCATGGCAATTTTTAAGTGTTTTCTCCTTTAACAGGTCAAGTCCGGTTTTGGAGCCGAGGAAATAATCAACAAAATAAAGGTCAAAGTTTTTATCACAAATATGGGTAATTGCATCCTCATAGCTGTAACACCATTCGATCTTCCAGTTTTTTGAATCAGGGATACCCTTGATATAATGGGAAGTGATAAAAAAGTCATCTTCATCATCCTCAATGATCAGTATCCTTATTTCAGCATTTTCATTGGCCATATTAAAGAGGATGCGTTAATTGTTTTTCAGGAAGAATTATACAGAACGATGCCCCGTTTCCGGGGGTGCCCTCAGCATATATAATACCCTGGTGGTAATCTACAATTTTCCTGCAGATGGCAAGGCCAATCCCGCTGCCGGAATATTCATATTTGGCATTAAGCCTTTTAAATATCTGGAATATTTGTTCTGACTCCTTTGGTTCGAATCCAATACCATTATCGTTTACAGTAATTTTGTAGTATACCATATTCTGAGTGAAACCGGCTTTTTCTTTCTCTTCAGCGTTAAGTTCACGGCTGGTTATATTGACTTTGGGTTCCTGGCCTTTGCTGGAAAATTTCAGTGCATTATGTACAAGGTTATTGAATAATTGTTTCATCTGCTGACCGACTGCTTCAATAACGGGTAAAGCAGTAACATTAATTGAAGCATTCGTTTCGTCTATCTTAAGTTCCTGTTCGGATAGCACCTGTTTAATGATGTGGTTAAGGTCTGCTGCTTCAAAATTCCTCTGCGTTTGGGTTATGAGTGAGAAATTCAAAAGGCTGTCGATCAGGTGTTTCATATTTTCAGTAGCCCTGAGCATCCTGGTCAGGTAATTGATTTGCTCTTCTGTCAGCAGCTCTTTTGCTGAATCCTGGAGTTTTTCCCCGAAACTGCTGAGTTTACGCAGTGGTTCCTGCAAATCATGGGAAGCCATAAAGGCAAAATCTTCAAGGTCCTTATTTGACCTGGACAGTTCATTTACTTTTACAAGTAGTGCGGATTCATATTCACGCAATTTGGTAATCTCCCTGGTTATGCCGGTTACTTTAATGGCTTTACCTGATTCATCCCTGAATACTTTGCCAAATGTCTCCAGTCTTTTTTTCCGTCCATCAAGGGTGGTGATTTCCAGTTCCCGGAAGTACGAGCTATTCTCCCGGATGATATTATTCCAGTCTTCGTCATATTTTTCAATATCCTCTGCCGGGATATGAAGGTTGATGCTTTCCCGTGTCAGTAAAAGTTTCTCTATTTCTTCCACTGGTTGTATATCCGAATAACCAGTATACGCCTTCAGACCAGAACATCTTGTTTTCCTGCATATCAATCTCCCAATACCCATGATGCATGTATTTTTCTGCTTCCATGAAGGTGTCATAATGATGCCGGATAGAGCTCTTTATGTCTGGCAATACATTCGGTTCGCTAAATCTGTCATTCATCGGAATGTGATTTTTTCTGTACCAGTTCCTGGTACAGGGCAATTTTATTATACAGCGTCTTGCGGTCTATATTCAGTGATTTGGCAGCTTTACTTTTATTGAAATTATTTTCCTTTAAAGTTTTTACGATCACTTCATATTCATGGTCGATCGAAGCAACTTTAAGGGAATGTTCTGCTCCTTTCAGTTCATGCGTGTGCTTAACCGGCTCATGTATAGGGATCAATTCATGTTGATTTTCCTTTTCATCTAATTGATCAAACTGGAGCTTGGTGAAATTGGAAATTTCAAATGGAAGATGACTTTCCTGGATGATATCACCATCAGATAATAATGCCGCTCTTTTGACAACGTTTTTCAATTCCCGAAGGTTGCCTGGCCATCCGTAATTCCGGAAAATGATATCCACGGCCTGGGAAAAACCTTTTATATTCTTATTGAGAAGTTTATTTGCCTGTTCAAGGAAATGCGATGCAAACATCTTGATGTCGTCTTTTCTCTCCCTGAGTGGTGGAATATTAATGGTGAATTCATTAAAACGATGAAACAGGTCTTCCCTGAATTTCCCTTGTTGGACAGCATCTGATAATTTTTCATTGCTGGCAATAATAATCCTCACGTTTAGGGAAATATCCTTGTTCCCGCCTATCCTGCGCATTTTTCTCTCCTGTACTACGCGTAAAAGCGATATCTGGATTTCATAGGAGAGATTGGTGATTTCATCGAGAAATATCGTTCCTCCGTTGGCCATTTCAAAACTTCCGATCTTCTGGTTAACAGCTCCGGTGAATGACCCTTTTTCATGTCCGAACAGTTCACTTCCCGCCAGTTCCTTTGAAAGTGCACCACAGTCAATGGCGATAAAGGGAAATTTTGCCCTTTCACTTTTATGATGAATGAGCTGTGCAATGGCTTCCTTCCCACTTCCGCTTTCACCATAAATGATAACACTATAATCAGTAGTTGCAACCATTGTCACCTGGTGGAGAATTTGCTGGAAAGCAGCACTGTTTCCATAAATGATTTCGTTATTAACAGCAGGTTTATTCTTGGATGTTGAAGTGCCTGGTTTTGGCGGGCCTTCTTTTGTTTCCATCCCGGCATGTTCTGTCATTGAATTTCCCATCGCCGACTTTAGCGTATTTAGTATTTCTTCCGGGAATAGCGGTTTTAATACAAAATCATATGCGCCCATTTTCATGGCAGTGACCGCAATCTTCAGGTCATTATGCGCCGTGATCATGATCACAGGAACATTTTGTTTTTCCTTTATTTTTCCGATCATCGTAATGCCGTCAGTACCTTCCAGGCGGAAGTCACAAAGCACGGCATCAACTTCATTGTTATCCAGGATCTCCAGCGCTTTTCGGGCTGTAAGCGCTTCAAATACTTTAAAGCCCTGTTTAGTGAGGTACTTATTCAGCAGGAAGCAAATATCATGGTCGTCGTCAATTACCAGCACTTTTTGCATAACATTCGTTTTATTTATAATTAGTTCCATGTTTATTTCCAGAATTTCCGAAGTTGCGCAGTAGGGATGCGTAAAATTTCACGGTATTTTGCTACCGTCCGCCGGGCAAGTTTAAATCCGCATTGCGCCAATTGGTTTACAAGCTGATAGTCGGTATAGGGTTTGTTTTTATCTTCCCGGTCGATGGCATCCTTCATCGCCTTTTGTATTAACCTGGCACTTACAATTTCGCCACTGATGTCTTTTACTCCTTCGGAAAATAGGGTTTTTAACAGAATATTGCCATAAGGCGTCTGGGCGTATTTGTTACTTGATATCCTGCTTACCGTTGAAATGTCTACTCCTGTAAGGTCCGCAATATTTTTCAGTATCATTGGTTTAATCTGTAGGATATCCCCGGTAAGGAAATATTCCCGTTGCCATTTAACAATCTCTTCCATCACTTTTATCATGGTATGTTCCCGTTGTTGAATGGCCGAAACGAACCATTCCGCTGACCGAAGTTTATTTTGCAGGTACACTTTTCCGCTCTTGTCTTTGCTCCGCATCTGGTTTTGTATACTGTCTACCCAGGAATTATTGATGAAAAGGGTATGTGCCCTTTGTTTGAACAGGTTTATTTTGATGTCCTCATCCTCAATGGAAATGATATAGTCCGGTGTTATATATTGTTTGATGATTTCACTGTGTTCCTGCTTGTTAACGGGCCTGAATTGAAGCCCTGCAATAAATTCAAGGACAATGTCAAGATTCTCTTTTGAAAGATGAAGGTCCTGGCTGATGCGCGAAAGTTCTTTTTTGCCCAGTTGCTGGTAATAATGGGTCAGCAGCATGGTGGCTTTTGTAACTCTCCAGTCGTCCTGGTCCATCCTGGCGAGCTGCAGCAGGAAGGATTCCTGTAAGCTGCGGGCACCTATACCGGGTGGGTCCAGTTGCTGGATAATTTTCAGCATCGGGAGTAGCTCTTCTGCCTCAATCCATTTTTTATTGCTGAAGGAAATATTTTCTGCGATTTTTTCCAATGGTAAATCCAGGTACCCGCTGTCATTGAGCGAATCTACAAGGTACACTGCAATAAGGTACTGTTCAGGATCTTCTACCTGCCATTTGAGTTGTTCCTTGATGGTTTTGCGAAAATCAATTTCATCAGCAATCGGCCTTTCAGGCATACTCTCTGTAGGAAAATAATTGGCGTATTCGGTTTTATAATCCGGTACGTCATCGTAAGCATATTCCTCCCAATCGGCATATTCATTTCCTGCTTCTTCCTTTGTTTTATCCGAATCAGTATCGGCAACTTCATCCAGTACGGGGTTATTTTCCAGTTCCATCTGGATATGTTGCTCAAGTTCAAGCGTGGTTAAATGGAATATGTTTAACAGCTGGATCTGCTGAGGTAAAATTTTTAATTGCTGGCGCTGGGAAAGGTTTTGTAACAGCATTGGAATGGTTTACATGCTAAAAAGTGCAAGTTTAATTCCACATTTTAAAAACTGTATAAAATGATGAAATATAATATAATACACATTATATTATATAGTAATCTATATGTAAGTTACGGGATTTGAGAGAAAGTGTGGATAAATCTCTACAGGGTAGCGGGTATGTTATTTTACATATTTATTCTAAAGGGAGTACTGTCACTGATAATGGCGTATTCCAGGTATCCCCATTAGTCACTTTAAAAAACAGATATTATGCTAAGATGGACAGTAACATTCCTGATTATTGCCATAATTGCGGCAATTTTTGGGTTCGGAGGAATTGCCGCCGGTGCGGCATCAATCGCAAAAGTGCTTTTTTATATTTTCCTGATCCTATTCGTTATTTCCCTGATTTCAGGAGGATTTAAAAAAGTGCGATGAAGGTTATTTCAGTGGCCCTTCTCTTCTTCCGCATGTGAATAAATGGCATTTATTTTAGAACGAGTTTCTATCAAAAAAAGAGCCCGGTTTTAAGTAACCGGGCTCTTTTTATATTCAAGAACTGCAAGTAATTTATGACTTCTCTGTTAAACAGGAAAAACACCGCAGGCGATAAGTATGCTTATTACCCGTCAGTGTTTTCTTATTTATGCTGGATATAAAACTGAAGCGCTTAAACCCTTACCTTAATTCGTAGCACCAGTATACCTGCTGGCTGTAGCTTCGATATTTTCTTTCACTTCTGCCGCTTTACCTTTACCTGTTGCTACCAGGTCAGAAAAAGCTTCCAGCCAGTCTTTAGCGGTATCTTTCATCTGCTTCCTTATATCACTTCCTTTTTCAGGTGCTAAAAGCATCCCGACTACTGCGCCTGCTGCTGCAGCTCCAATGATCCCTAATAAGACTTTCGTGTTTGTTGTCATGTGATAATATTTAAATTGATAAATAATCCTTCTGTATTTCTGTATGAAAAAACTGTTCCAGTTTTTTTGTGGAATCTTCTACCCAGTCCTATAAACCCATTTATACTGCAGCAGGTTTAATATCATTAGTCCCGGTTTTTTTGGCGAATTTTTTTGCCACCCATTTAGTTATTACATGTGCAAGTCCGCTTTGCAGCGCCATACCTGCAGCCATTTTGGTGACTCCTAATGGTTTTTTAACCATCCACCTGTTGAGCAGGAAACCAGCCGCCATTTTAACGGCCATGACGGGCAATCCGGACTTCGCTGCATTACCATCAGATGATTTGTTAAAGATTCCTTTCAGCAGGTTGGAAGGCTTTACGGATTCTTTTAATGATGACCATTCTTTTTGAATTCCTGTTTTCTGGCGGCCTATCTCCAGTTCGGTTTCCTTTATTTCCCTTTTCAGCTCTTCCTCTGTTGTTATAGATTTTATATTACGCATGAAGGAAAGATTTAATCACGAAATTGATAATTGGCGTCCTGATCAGCTGCTTTCTGAAAATGTATAAAATGACAGCCAGCAAAACGTAAAACAATGACACCATGAAAAAACCATAATAAAGCCTTCCCATTTTTTCACCCACCCAAAGGGCAAGGCCAATATTGATCATTAAAATGAAAAGTACGCCCAGCAGGGCCAGGCATATGCTAAATACCCCCGTGGATGCAAATTTTGCCGTTTGGTCAACGGCCTTGAGTTTCCATAAATACATTTTGGTTTCTGCCAGGTGCAGGGCTTCTTCGCCCAGTGCTTCTATTTTATTGATTGTTTCCATACAATTTATTCAGGTTTAATGTATATAACACCGACGCTTTAGTTCCTTTAAAAATGAGGCCAGCAGCAGGCGGGTCACTGGGTAATAAATTCCACAGGTTATTCAGGCGGATTGTCTACTGGCACCTGATTTACGTTATTGTTGAATACATTGTAAACACCCATCATGAAGAATTCAATATTGGTCACTATCTTCCTTATGCTCTTCACCATTACGCATAGCAGTTGTGAACTGGTGGGAAGTATTTTTAAAGCAGGATTCTGGTCCGCATTTATTGTCATCGGTATAGTTGATAGCAGCTGATTATTTTTATCATTAACAAAATGGGGCGGCGCAATCAATAGCCCATATGTATTTGCAACGGTGACCAATAAAACTGAGTGATCAACGTTTTTTTAGGGTTTGATTATTATCATCACCGAGAAGCATTCCCCATGGTTTCATCGGTTCGATCCTGTCAAAGATCAATTTCATGATGGCAATGACCGGAATGGATAGAAACATTCCGGAAATGCCTGCCAATGCTCCACCGATCAGTACGCCAACAATAGATATCAAAGCATTAACCTTAACTTTTCCGCCCACTATTTTCGGCATAATGAAATTGTTATCAATAAACTGAACCGTAATCAATACTACAGCGGTCCACATAACGTCTGATAATTCATTGGATGATGTAAGGGTGATCATCATGCAGATGATGGCGGCAATCAGCATTCCCACGTAAGGTATCAGGTTGAGTATGGCGGCAAAAATACCCAGGAATATGGCATATTTAATTCCGATGATAAGGAAACCCGCAATATTAATGGTCGCCACTATTACCATTTCGATTATCAGCCCCGACAGGTAACTCTGCAGGATCTTCCTGGATTCCCTGAATACGTCCAGGATTTTGTATTCTTCCTTATCCGGCAGGACATCAAGGATGAATTTTTTCAACATGTCCTTATAATACAGGAACAGGAATGCATATACGGGGAGGAGCAGGATAACCATGATAAACTTGGTGAAAGAAAAAAAAGTTTCACCGATATATCCGCTGCTTTCCATGCCAATCTTATCTGTAGCCTTTGCAATGAAAATACGCTGCTCTTTCAGCGTCATATTAAAATGATCCTTTACCCATAGCTGCAAAGTGCGATAGTGATCATTCAACTGTTCCCTGATACGTGGAAGATCTTCTGCAAAACCTGCCACCTGGGATGTGATAAAATATAGCAATACCCCGATAATGGTAAAGGAGATCACCAGTGCGATGATACTGGCAGGTACCCGTCCCAGTTTTTTGCGTTCAAGGAACTGGACGATGGGAAGCAGAAGAATAGCCAACAGCAGCGCATAGCTTAAGGGAAGAATAATATCCCCACCGAATATTACCAATACGCAAAGCAGACCGGCGAGGAAAAGGAAAATGGTCAGTTTCAGGTAGAAAGGAATAGACTGTTTGATCATCGGTTTTCGTGTTTACGTTTATGGAAACCTTTCCACTATACACTATGGGTTCTGGCGCTGGCCAATTTTAACATCTTATAATAAGATGATGCCAATAACACCAAGGAACCGGTAAGAATGTTCATGGGTGATGTGGCTTATACCATGACTTGCATTATTCCAAATGAAGTCATCTTGTTAATTGTTTTTTGTCATCCTTCTTTGGCATGCCATTGGCAATACCCTGATCCAATCCAATTAAGAAAACAAAAATCGAAACTTTATGAAAACAGGAAAATCGTTAGCAAAAAAAATTACTGGTGGTATCGTGTCAGTATTATTTCTATCCTTTGTGATGGTGAGTTGTGATAAAAATGAAGGCATTGACATGCCTGCTGATAACAACAATCCTTATGCGCTAAGCGGTAATGCAAGCGGATCACTGATGGTTCCTGCGGTAGCAGGTACAGGTTCCGGCACATTTACTGGAACTTATAATCCGGTTAATGGCCAGGTGATTTATACTACAAGTTGGAGCAATCTGACCGGTGCGCCAATTGCAGGTGGTTTATACAATGGTGCTGCGGGTACAACAGGTACCGGGGTGGATAGTTCATGGACCTTTGAATCAAATGCGGCAATATCAGGTACACTTACTGATACGCTTGTTGTTTCTGAGACCCAGGCTGCTCAGTTGGTAGCAGGAACATGGTATTATGTGCTTAAGACAACCGCTAATTCAGTAGGAGAGATCAGGGGACAGATCACGGCTTCACGCTAGAGAAATGTATCAACAGGGTATTAACCTTAATGAAGTATACCAAATAATGTAAAGTTCTTGTCCCTCACTGAAAACACAACCCTGCCCAAAAGGCGGGGTTGCTTTTTTGTAAATACTTTAACCGCCTGCCAATAGCAGCGATATTGGTTTAGCAGCTACCCTAAACTATGTTAACCGCCTTGCTGTTGCGGGAAATGATACTGATTATGTCTTTAATTTTTCTGTGGTATGGGAACTAAAGAGAAAATCCCCCGGTTTTTTAATTTTTGCTTGGTTTGGATCGAAAAAGCCTTATTTTTGCCCTCCCAAAACTGAATGGATCGGTAGTTCAGTTGGTTAGAATGCCGCCCTGTCACGGCGGAGGTCGCGGGTTCGAGTCCCGTCCGGTCCGCATTCTTACTGCAAAGCATCGTAATCATAGAATTTACGATGCTTTTTGTTTATGGGTGCAAATGAGGTAAACTATTCAAAGAAAGGCACTCCCTGCACTGCATACTTCTTCATCGCCTCCTCATTAATATCAACGCCGATTCCGGGTTTTTCAGAAACAGTAATAAAGCTATCTTTTACCCATTCGCCATCATACTTAACTATTTCCTTAAACATGGGATCCGTATGAAAATAGGATTGCCATTCTAATATCAGGAAATTAGGAACCGATGCACAAACATGGGCCGATGCCATTGCTCCAAGAAAAGATGCAACCATATGTGGCGCAAATGGCACATAATACAGGTTTGCGAGGTTTGCGATACGCTGCCCTTCTCCCAATCCACCGGCTTTCTGCAGATCAGGCATAACAATATCCACGGCACCGATCTCCAACATTCTTCTGAAGCCATGAGCGAGATAATGATTCTCACCTGCGCATATCGGAGTGCTGGTTGATTCAGTGATTAATTTATATGCCTCCACGTTCTCGGCAGGTATAGGTTCTTCCAGCCACATCAGGTTGAGTGGCTCCAGCCTTTTGGCAATGGCCTGTGCGGTTACTGCATCATATCTTCCATGCATGTCCACACAAATATCAATCTTCGGTCCCACTGCTTCGCGTGCTGCCGCAATTTGGTCGAACATTCTTTGCAACTCTCCAGGACTTGCAGTCCAGTTAAAAGCATCGTATTTATTGGGATCATTAGCCTGGTCAAGATCAAACTTGATGGCATTAAAACCCATATCCCTTGACTTTTTCGCAGCTTCAGCAAAATCTTTTGGTTGAGGGAGATTGCGTTGATACAATGCCGTATCACAATACACTCTTACTTTATCACGGAACTTGCCGCCCAATAATTGGTAGACGGGTAGATTCAATGCTTTACCGGCGATATCCCACAAAGCGGTTTCAATAGCAGACAATACCGCGATATACATTCCGGATTGAGCACCCTGGAAAAAACCAGATCTCCTGATGAATTCAAAGATGCGATGAACATTCAATGGATTTTGATTCTTTATCCTGTTGCCAAAGTTTTTTACCAGGTGATAAGTCCCGGGTATCGCATCAACACCTTCTCCGCAGCCATAAATATCCTGGTTGGTGAAAATCTTTACAAAGACGCTGCCTCGTAAATAACCACATTTTATATCAGTGATCTTTAAATCACTTGGAGGTGAAGATTTTGGCGTCTTTTCAATGGCGTCTTCATACACACTTCCAAAGCCTGACAAGGATACAAGTGGCGTCATCGCTGTTGCAATCGCTGCCTTCGTTATAAATGATCTCCTGGAATTCATTGTAATACTATTTTGATTGATAATTGCTACCATGTTCTTCCTTTCAGATATTCCTGTATTTGCGAGCGTGGTACCGGAAGTTTGTCGATATGATCATTTAACCATTTGGAAAAATCTTTTTCAATCTCATCACTCCACCTGTTATCTATCTGTCCGGGAGTATATTTTCCTTCACGCAACCGCTGATGCCCGAACATATCCCGCAAGACGCACAATCTCAGAAGTTTTTACCACCCTTTCCAACAGATGCGGAGGAATAAAAAGAACACCACCATCTCTCCCTAACACAACATCACCGGGCATCACGGTTGCATTGCCAATTCTTGTAGGCTGATTAATGGCAACAAGTGTCGTGTTTAGCTGGCCGGCAGGATTGTTGAGATGATGTGATGGGTGGTAGGTACGGAAAAAGGACGTAAAGGATTTCAATTCCTTTAATCCATTGATATCCCTGACAGCTCCGTCATAAACGATTCCATTCCCTGTCTTTGCAAAAATTGAATTGCCAAGATTATCACCGATGGTTGGCCCATCATTATGCGCACCAAATTGATCGGCAACATATACATCTCTTTTTACGAGGAGGTCAAGCGGCCAGGAATTTTGAGATTTTATTCTTCCTCCTTTCGAATGCCCAAAACTGTCAATGGCACGGTGAATATCAGGACGTCCGGGCATAAAGGTAGCAGTCACCGCACGACCTACCAACACACTATCGGGATTGATCACCTGCCATCCATCTTCGTATTGAAATTTGTAATTCTCGTTGCGCAATACTGCCCACGCTTCCTCAAGCGTCACATTTTTCAGGCGATCAAGCAAACTATCGGGTGCCTTGGGCCTTCCATCCGGGAAACGTTCACCTTTCCATTCAGGTGTAAGTGCAATTAATTGTTCCCTTGAAATTTGAATTTGTTGAGCATTGGCATTAAAATAAAACATCAACAATAGCAGTAATAATATTTTTGATAAGCTTTGCACTTTAGTCAGGTTTTATGATGAAGAAAACTATTCCTTTGATTGAGCAATGGACGGTTCGATTGTAGATGCCTTTGCATCGTCCGGTAAATGATTATGCCACCAGCTTGCTAATGAGGAGCCAGTGATATTCATTACAGGACCAAAGATTGCCGGTGCTAATCCTGCAGTTGCCAGTTTCCCCATGGCAAGCGCAAGTCCTGATGCCAGTCCCGCATTTTGCATTCCAACTTCCAATGCAATCGTCCGGCAATCCCGTTCCTGGAATTTTAAAATTCGGCCAGACCAGTAACCGAGAAAATATCCTGAGAGGTTATGAATGAATGTGGCAACGATCAGCAATCCTCCAACTTTTAAAAGATTATCCCTGCCGGCAGCAGTAATAACAGTAATGATCAATACAATTCCTGCCATGGAAAGAATTGGCATTGCTTTGTCCAACCAGCCAAATTTTCCCCTGAGCAGGTAATGGAATAGCAAACCTCCGCCGATAGGCAGCACTACAATTTTGGTGATATCCCAAACCATTCCCCAGAAATTGATCTCAACAAAACCGCCACCAAGCAATTCCATCAATAATGGAGTTAAAAATGGAGCAAGCAATGTGGAAACTGTTGTAACGGAAACAGATAATGCCAGGTTTGCCCTTGCGAGATAAGACATCACATTCGACGCGAGCCCGCTAGGGCAACATCCAACAAGAATAATACCCGCAGCAATTTCATTGGGAAAATTAAAAAGATGCGCTACCGCAAATCCAACGCCAGGCATAATTACATAGTGGCCTATCACCCCTACAATGATTCCTCTCGGCATCTTTACCACATTGGTAAAATCTTTCACACTCAATTCAGTGCCCATACCAAACATGATGATCTGTAGCAAAGGGATAATAAGTGCAGATAATTTAAAATTACCAATCGACCTGAAATATTCGGGATGATACATAGCGACGCTTACAACCGCAAGTATCATCAGGGTGAATGACAATCCTTTTAAAAACCGGCTGTTTCTGAAAGCAATGGCGAGACTTGTAAAAAACAACAGCAATACCCATCCACCCCATACATGGTTGTTTGTAATAAGAATGATCAAATACAACAACATAAAAAGCCCGGATAATCCATAAAGAATAACTGATCGACGTTTGGTTTGCATTTTCTAAATGACATTTTGAATTAACAGATCCCGATCTTCCCAAACTCCAGGTCCAAAATTCTAACCAAAAAAACTACCAGTATCCTATTTGCCAATTGCATATTCATTCCTTCCTAACTAAAAATCCTGTCATGCGAACGTTTTTCATTCCATTGAGGCGTTGGCTCAAAGTAACTCTTGTCAGATGTATGAAGATGTTGTTTCACTACTTCATCATTTAATTCAATGCCCAGTCCTGGTGCGGTAAGCGGTAGATTCGCAAATCCTTTTGTGATTAGTTTCCTTCCGTCAGTCGTTTTTACCAAATTTTCCCACCACGGTAAATCAACGGAATGATGTTCTAAAGCCAGGAAGTTTTGCGTTGCTGCTGCACAATGCACATTCGCCATAAAGGAAACAGGCGTTCCTGCCTGGTGCATGGCCATAGCAATTCCATTTTCTTCCGCATAATCACCGATGCGTTTTGTTTCCAGTAATCCACCGGATGAGGCCAGGTCGGGATGTACTATGTCAACTGCACGACCATCGATAAGCGGTTTGAAATGCTTAAGCAGGTAAATATCTTCCCCGGTAAGGCAGGGTGTTTCTAATGCGTCGGACAATTTTTTCCACTGGTCGGTATACTCCCAGGAAATAACATCTTCTAACCAGGCCAGGCGGTATTTCTCCAATGCTCTTCCCAAACGAATACCGTTATTAACGTCAAAATGACCGTAGTGATCAGTTGAAAGTGGAACTTCATAGCCAACCATGCCTCTTACATGATCTACAATTTTTTCCAACTCAGCCAGTCCTTTGTCGGTTATTTGGATTTGGGTGAAAGGATGCAATGTATTTCCATAAGACATCATATTGCTTTGGTCTCCCCATTGAGCAAGATTGCCCTGTGCATTTTGCCAGAATTTGTCATTTACCAACGTACCTGGTATGCCTTTTAGTTCACCGATGGAAACATCCATTTTCAACCAGGTATATCCCTGGTCGTTCAAACGATAATTGATCAGTTTTTTCTGTTCTTCAGGTGAACCAGCTTCCGGAGTGTCGGCATACATTCTGATTTTGTCCCGATACCTGCCTCCCAATAGTTGCCATGCCGGAACATTGTATGCTTTGCCTACAATATCCCAAAGCGCCATTTCAACAGCACAAACTCCACCTGCCTGTCTTGCCTGGCCGCCAAATTGCCTGATTTTTTTAAAGATCATTTCAACATTACAGGGATTCTCACCGAGTATCCTGCTTTTTAAGAAAAGCGCATAACGTTCATCTGCTCCGTCGCGAACTTCCCCCAATCCGTAAATGCCCTGGTTAGTATCGATACGTATGATTGCTGTGCGCCCGAGTACTGTTGTCACACAGTAGCGCATATCCGTAATCCTGAGATCCGAAGGGCCGGAATAACGACTTACTTTTTGCGTACTCTGTGCAATTGTTTCTTCGATGGGAACGCCCAGCAATGCGCCCCCAAGCGCAATACCACCCAGTGTTGAATTTTTTAAAAAGGAACGACGACTGTTTTCATGTTCATGGGAACCATTAACACCGTTTTCCAACGCTTCATCTTTATCTTTCAAACCAAGTTTATTTAGAATCATTTCTGAGGGTGTCATAATAGTTATTTTATTTATTGATTAAATATGGTTTTGCGTGTTACCAGTTCCTGTCCTTCATAAACTTTTCCAGCTCCGCTCTCGACATCGGAAGTCTCGATGGATCTTCATCCAGCCATTTCAAAAAATCCTTTTTGATCTCATCTGTCCATTGCGTGTCTATTTGTCCCGGCGTATACTTCCCTTCACGCAATCTTTGATGACCAAAAGCATCTCTCAATGCAATAAACTCTGCATTCAATACCACTTCCTCTAACAGATGCGCAGGTATGAATACGACTCCACCTTTTTTTGCGAGTACAACATCTCCCGGTAAAACGGTTGCTTTGCCAATCCGGATGGGAACATTGATGCCTCCCAGCATCATTTGTTGTATATAAGAAGGATCATAACCTTTTGTCCATGCGTTGAACCCATTTATTTCCGAAAGACCTTCAGCATCGCGAACAGATCCATAAAATATTACCCCCCGATGTGACTTTGCATAAATAGCGTTACCGAGATTATCTCCGATCAGTGTTCCGTCGGCAATTTTCCCATAACTATCAGCTACATATATATCTCCATCTTTTAATACATCAATCGGCCATGAGTTTGTAGCGCCAATGCGCTTTTCATTCTTACCGATATCTTTCATTATTTTGTCGTAATCCGGACGCATGGGAAGGTATTGGGCCGTTACAACTCTTCCCGTCATGACTGAATCGGGAAACAATACCATCCAATCACCTTCGAATTGATTTTGATAACCTTTGTTACGAAGTATTCCCCATGCTTCTTCGAGACGAACTTTTTTCAATCGCTCCAATAGTTTGGCTGGCGTTATTGGTCTTCCGTCAGCCGATCGCTCACCTTTCCACTCTGGTGTATATCCCCTGATTTGTTCAGCAGTCAGGGTAACCTGTTGTGAATAACAGAAAACAACAATAAATAGTGAGACAATTATTAAAAGATGCTTTTTCATAAAATTGATATGTTTTCTTTTATAATAATTAATTTCATTTAATTGCAGGTATTTTTTCCCTTTTTATTGTGCTGCGCCTGGTTTTTGTTGTAATCCTGCGATCATTTCAAATTGCCCGGACAACCCTGAACTCAATTTTTCAAATACTTCAAAATAGCCGGAATATATACTGTGATTTTGCTTTTGAGGTTTATACTGCTCGGGCAATTCCACTTTTTGTGCGGCCTCGTCAAGTGTACGATAAATGCCCATTTCGGTTGCGGCTACCAGGAAGGTTCCAAAATTTACACTGTGAAAATTCTGACGCAACCTGACCGGTTTGTCAAAAATATCCGCGATCATTTGTGCGCAGAATGGAATCTTTCCAAAGCTGCCATTGATGGAAAGGCTTTTTATGCTACGATGCTCTTCCAGCGTTCTTCCGATGCTGTAAATCTCATACAGAATTCCTTCAATGGTGGCTCTTATGAAATGTTTTCTTTCATGTTTGATATTAAGTCCGAAATAGACTCCTCTTGCATTTGCGTTCCAGATCGGTGCTCTTTCCCCTAATAAATAAGGAAGGAATAGAAGACCATCGGAGCCAACGGGGACATTTGATGCTTCGTGGATCAGTTCTTCCATACTTTGATCTATGTCGAATGGGTTTTTGAAATCGCCAAACAACCGCGTAAACCATTCGAACACTACTCCGCCATTATTCGTAGGGCCACCGGATACATAACAATTCTCGGTAAGAAGGTAATTGAAAAATCTTCTTTTTTCATCCTGTAAAACCGTTCCTCCCATCACCCTCACTGCGCCACTATCTTCAATTGTTATTGTTGCCTTGCCTTCTCCTTTTATTCCATCACCCAAAATGGCCATACATCCATCACTCGAGCCAACAATGATTTTAGTATCGGCAGAAAGACCCAATGATGTCTGGTAAGCTTTTTTCAATTTGCCGGCAGAAGCAAAAATTGGCGTCAGGGTCGGTAACATTTCTTCCGTAATACCTGCGAAATTTAACGCATCTGCCTCCCATTTGATCTTGTGTATATTCAGTAACCCTGTTGCGGAAGCAATACTGTAGTCCATCACACATTCTCCCGTGAGTTGCTGTATGATATAACTTTTCAGGGATAGAAACTTTGCTGTTTGCTTAAACCTGTCTTTTTCATGGTTTTTCAACCAGGAAATTTTTGTCAATGGAGACATAGGATGCAGAGGTGTTCCCGTAGCGCTGTAAATAGTTTTCCCAAGCGATGAATTTTTCAATTGTTGCGCTTCTGCATTTGCACGATTATCCGCCCAGGTAATCGCGTTACCCAGCGGATTTCCATTTTTATCTACTGCCAAAACACTGTGCATGGAAGAACTGAAACAAATGCTCACGACTTTATGCTTGTATGGATGAATTTTTTCATTCAGCAGCGTTTTCAAAACATATAGCATAGAAATGAAGACCTGCTCAGGGTCCTGCTCACTGCGATCCGCCTCGGAATGAAATGTTGGGATGTAGCATTTCATTGACCCAATAACATTTCCTTCGAGATCAAATGCAAACACCCTGACTCCATTTGTTCCTATTTCGATGGTGACTATGCTTTTCATTGTATATATTTTACTTTATATAACAGTCAGTTGATATTTGTATTGAAAATTATATTTCATTCAAATGATTTTTTTTGAATTCACTTGGCGTATATCCGGTCAGTTTCTTAAATGTTGTTGAGAAATGTTGTGAAGAGTAAAATCCTGTATCAAGTGCGATATCCGTTAAACTAACCTCAGGCCGCTTTAACATCTTTATAGCTTCAGAAATCCTGATATTGATCAGATAGTTTATTGGGGAAAAGCCTGAATAGCTTTTCACTTTCTCTGTAAATAAAGTTGTTCCCAATCCAACCAGGGCGGCCATTTCTTCTACCGTCCACTGATGAGAAAGATTTTTTCTCAGCGTTTGCTCAAGATTCAGGAAAGATTTCGGGAAATCGCGGCCGGGGTTGCTTTGACGCGTGAGATGCCGGGTAATTTGAACAAATAATTCATCAAGCAAATGATTCACGCAGGCATAATAGCCTATCTCCTGGTTGAATAATTCCGATTGCAAATGCTTAAAAATACGACCTGCTTCAGCACATTTAAGTAGAACCGGGCATGAATTCAATTGCAGGATTTTCCCGATCGCCAGTATTTCATTTTCTGATAGATTGCTCCATTTTCCCGTAAATATTTCCCCTGTTTCAAGTTTTTGTATTCCGAGATGTATCCAGGAATAGGAACCTATATCAATTATCCCATGTAAGCTTCCAAAGGGGTGGTCCGGGAGAATTAGCGCTGCGTCACCTGGGAAAAGTGTATAACGTTGCTGATTGATACACCATTCAAATTTGCCCTCAATAACATGGTAGATTCTTAAACCGCTGGCAGATGAAACAGGGAATGACTCCAATTGAATAGAAACGTTCTTCCTGAGACCGAGCTCAAGAATATGCGGAAAGGGCCGCAACTCTTTCGAATTACCTTGCTGAAGTACAAATTGATTCATGCAAGCAGTCGCTGGTTATTGTCCCGGGCATCGTGCCTGGTGTTCGGAACGAAGCTTCGTGACTTTACTTCAAAATTTCATCATTATAAAGAAAGTGAATTTCTTTCATCTGTTCGTGTAAAATTCAACGCCGGGTAATTTTGGAAGTTTTTGTTTGACAATGTAGATACTTTGGATATGAGATTGTTGGTCATATATGCCCAAATCTTCAATTGTTTACCAAAACGACTTGCTTTATGAACAAGAACTTAAAGCCTGTTTTAAAAACAGTGTTGTTCAAGCTACTGCTATCTTTTCTGCTTTTCTTTCTATTTGTTTCTGCTAAGTCGCAAACCGTTACAGGAACAGTATCCGATAAAAGTGGAAAGAGGCTTCCTGCAGTTTCAGTTAGTGTCAAAGGAACTACTATTGGCACAACAACGAATGACGCAGGTAGTTTTAGTATCAATGCCGGTGGCAATTCAACACTGGTTTTTAGTTATACCGGCTATCTTACCATGGAGCAGGCCGTTAACGGAAGAACTGTGGTTGAAATAACACTTGCTACTGGTGACTGGGGAACTGGATGCTGTGGTAATCACTGCGCTGGGGATTAGCAAAAAGGCCAGGGGTATCGGGTACTCTGCAACGAATGTTAAACCAGAGGAGCTGACGGTGAACAGAACAGCGAATCCGCTTAATGCATTGCAGGGGAAAGTAGCAGGATTAAATATAACTACATTGGGAACCGGGCCGGCAGGTACTTCCAAGATTCGTATTCGTGGACAATCTGCCATTACAGGTGGTGGAAGTCCCCTTATCGTTCTCAATGGTGTCCCCATCGATAACAGCAATTTCAATAATAATACAGTTGGGGTCACTGGTGGTGGTGTGTATGCTGATGGCGGCGATGGTTTGTCAAGTATCAATCCAGATGATATAGAAAGCATGACGGTCCTGAAAGGAGCTCCGGCTGCAGCCCTTTATGGAAATCGGGCGTCTAATGGCGTTATCATGATCACTACTAAGACAAAAGGCAGGAACAAGGGTATCGGGGTTACGTGGAATACGAACTATATGAGCGAAACACCCCTTGACTTCACAGATTATCAAAAGGTGTATGGCCAGGGCGAAGGTGGCGTGAGACCAAAGGTGCCAAATCCTACTTCGGGTCAATGGTCATTCGGGGAAAAGATCGAACCTGGTATGACGCAAATTTTGTTTAATAATCTTACTGTTCCTTATGTTGCCCAGGGCAGCCGCATTAAGGAGTTTTATAGAAATGGTTCAAACCTTTCAAATACCATTTCAATGGAAAGTCTGAGTGATAAAGGCGGGGTCCATCTTTCATTCAACAAAACGGATAACCTCGGCATTACCCCGAATAATGAATTTCACAGGTATATTGCCAACCTGGGATTCAATTATAACTTATCCGATAAATTCAGTTTTGGCGGTAATATCAACTACTCCAATGAAAAAATTGAAAACCCACCAAATATAGCCAACCAGGATAACTCAATTCCAACTACCATAATGGCAATGGCTAATACAATGCCGCTGAGTGTATTGAACGAAAACAAATACAATGCTGCCGGCAATGAATATGTCTATTCCCGCTTTATGAATCGTACAAATCCTTATTGGGTAATGGCTGAACAGTCTCATATCATTAAGCGGGATAGAATTTTTGGAAACTTAAATGTTAAATACAATATTCTTCCATGGTGGTGGATACAAGGTCGTGTAGGCATGGATTACTTCAGCCGCGGCGAGGACGTAAACAACTTCCCGACGGGTCATGCTTCACGTGCGCCGGCACCAGCGGGATTCGTAAATGGTGTGTTTACCCAGGAAAACCGCAGCAGCAGGGAGATAAATCTGGATTTCCTTACAAATGCAACAAAATCTTTTGGCGACTTTGATGTAACACTCCTTGCCGGAGGTAATCAAAGACGCAACCGTGTTGATATAAATAATACCCAGGTTACTGACTTTGTTGTCAGAGATCTCTATACCGTACAAAACGGAAGGGCAAAGAATCCAACGTATAATTTATCTGAATTTGGTGTGAATTCTGTTTACGCTTCTGCAGAAGTTGGATGGAAGAAAACTTTTTATCTGAATGGTACATACAGGACAGACTGGTTCTCTACCCTGGCGAAAGAGAGTATGGATGTCAGTTATCCATCCGTTTCCGGATCCTATATTTTCTCAGAAACGTTAAATGGGGCTCTTCCCTTTATATCGTTCGGAAAAATCAGGGCGGGATATGCTGAAGTAGGAAGTGATGGTGACGTTGGGCCTTATGCAGACCAGTTATTTTATAGTGTAAATTCCAATACCATTAATAATCCACTGGGTACGCCCGTAACAGTAGGAACAAGTGGAAATACCTTGCCTAATCCAGCTTTAAGGCCAATGCGGGTTAAGGAAATGGAAGTTGGGCTGGAATTGAAAATGTTCAAAAGCAGGGTAGGTCTTGACCTTGCTTTCTATAAAAAGACAACCATTGATCAAATCTTCTCAGTGCAAATATCTGATGCATCCGGTTTCACAAACACAAGAATAAATAGTGGCGAAAGCTGGAACAAAGGATTTGAAGCACTGTTGAACCTTGGCAGTAATTGAAAGCAAAAATTTTAGATGGGACTTCTCAGCCAATACTTCCTACAATATTACTGAAGTTGTTCGCATTAACTCCGGAGCACCGGGCGAAAGAGCTACCATCGGCACGCACCCATTTAATGGTGAAGTCAGGGTTGTTACAGGTGAGGAAATGGGCCAAATCGCCGGATTTGGTTATGCAAGAGATGCAAAAGGCCAATTAATCTTTCAAAGCAATGGCTTACCCTTACGTACACCCGATTTTGTTTTATTTGGAAGCGGTTTGCCGAAATGGGTAGGTGGATTCCTGAATACATTTAATTTCAAAGGCTTCAATCTTTCTGTACTTATTGATTATAAGCTCGGTGCTAAATTGCTTTCCGGCACAAACTTCAATGCAGTCCGGCATGGTTTGCATCAAAGGACTTTACAAGGTCGGGATAGTGGTTTTGTTATCGGTGGTGGTGTGAATCAGGGCGGCACGGCTAATACAGCAAAAGCAGCTGTGCAAACCTATTGGGAACATTTGCGTTCACAGCAAATAATTGAATCAGTAATTTATGATGCTGGCTACTGGAAAATCCGCCAGGTAACGCTGGGTTATGATCTTACAAGACTTATTCCGGCTAAGTGGCCAATCAAGGGAATAAAGGTTGACCTCGTCGCAAACAACGTGTTGATTCTGAAAAAATGGGTTGATAATATTGATCCTGAAACAGTGGGTTATGGTGTCGACAATATGATCGGTTTGGAATCACCGGGAGTTCCCAGTACAAGAGGATTAGGTGTAAATGTAAACATCAAATTTTAATGTCGAAACATATGAAAAAGTTATTAAAATATATTCCATTGCTCGTCTTGTTGGGTTACTCAATTTCGTGTAAAAAGGGATTGGAGGACCTCAATGTAAATAAAGTAAATCCAACTTCACTTGATCCGGCTTTGTTGTTAAACAATGCTGTAATAAATATGTCTTATCCTGCCAGAACACAGATTTATGAAATGGCAATCGTTCAGCAAATGGTTACTCCAAATGGCGGTGTGTTGGCTGGGGGGAATTTTAACCAGGATAGTCGCGATGCTACTATCGGTGCGATTTGGGGTGCATATTATCAGAACGTCATTAAGTACACTCAGGATGTGATAGCTAAAACAAAGGATCTGCCTGCAAGAGCCAATCTTTATCATATGGCCCGTATCTGGCAAGCCTATGCCTTCATGATACTCACAGATACTTACGGTTCAATTCCATACAGTGAAGGTGGTGCCGGTCAGACCGATCAGATATTTTTACCAAAGTATGATCAGCAGGAAGTCATCTATCCAAAACTTATCCAGGAGCTCACCGAAGCATCGGCTGCATTGAGCACAACCGGCACAGTAGAAACAGCTGACTTATTATATGCGGGAAATATTGCACGCTGGAAGAAGTTCGGTTATTCGCTGTTGTTAAGAGCTGGTATGCGCCTGAGTAAAGTAGATGCTAACAAAGCGCAGACAACCGCCCAGGCAGCATTTGCGGGAGGAGTTATTCTCACGAATATTGACAATGCATTGATGAGGCATGACGCCAATTATCTCAATCCTGCCGGCAACATGCTCAATAGTACAGAAGCGGCCAATTTTTATCTTGTAAAGTCTTTTGTAGACACATTGAAAAATAATGCTGACCCAAGACTGCCCGCAATCGCAATTCGCTACAAAGGCGCAACTTCCGGAGCTACACAGACTGTAGACAAAGGCACCACACTTCCTGCCGACCAAATAGGAATGCCAATGGGATACGACAACGGAACAATCGTTGGACGCGCCACCGCTGACGGCCTTGCAAGTTTTTACGATTATACGCAGGCTGATAGAAGAAGGATAGCTAAAACATCTTCACCCATGTTTTTTGTTACCGCGGCACAGACAAATCTATTATTGGCAGAAGCGAAGCAGCGGGGATGGGTAACGACTCCTTCCACTGCTGCAGAGTTCTTTACCACCGGTATTGCGGCACATATGGACCAAATGGTAACTTATGATCCCGGCTGTGCGGTCACACCTGCTGCAAGAGATGCATATACGGCAGCTCATCCACTTGTGGCAGGAAGAGAACTGGAACAAATCAATACGCAATACTGGATCGCGTCCTTCCTGAACGGACCAGAAGCTTTTGCGAATTTCAGACGGTCCGGTTTTCCGGCTTTAACGCCTAACCCATACGGACAACCTAGTAACCCGGATGTACCTAATGGAACATTTATCAGGAGGATTGGTTATCCAACCACTGAATTATCCGTAAATTCCCAAAACGTAAATGAAGCGATTGATGCAATGGGTCCTGATAAACTAAGTACACGGGTATGGTGGGACAAACAATAAACCAGGCAGCTTACTAAATACAGATGGTGAAATGACAGAACGGAAAAAACTGCGCAGCCAGGATTGGTTTGGTCGCAAGGATAAAGATGGAATTATATATCGCAGCTGGATGAAGAACCAGGGCATGCCAACGGATTTATTTGATGGTCGTCCGGTAATCGGTATTTGCAACACATTTAGTGAACTCACTCCATGCAATGCGCATTTCCGCGATATTGCTGAGTCGGTTAAGAGAGGTGTATTTGAAGCCGGTGGATTTCCGGTTGAGTTTCCAATCATGAGTCTCGGAGAAACATTGTTGAAACCTACGGCAATGTTGTTTCGGAACCTGGCAAGTATGGATGCTGAAGAATCCATTCGGGGCAATCCAATCGATGGGGTAGTGTTGCTTACAGGTTGTGATAAAACTACTCCTTCGACAGTCATGGGTGCAGCAAGTGTTGGATTGCCAACAATTGTTGTTCCGGGCGGACCCATGCTTAATGGAAGATATAAGGGACAAACAATCGGATCAGGTACTCACGTGTGGAAGTTCGATGAAGATCTGAAAATGGGAAAGATGACCCAGGAGGAATGTGAGTTTGCTGAGAGTTGTATGAGTCGAAGCATTGGTCATTGCATGACGATGGGAACTGCCAGCACAATGGCTTGCATGGTTGAGTCTTTGGGTCTTACCCTTTCCGGCGCTGCAGCTATACCCGCCGCAGATTCAAGAAAAAAAGTACTGGCGCAATTAAGTGGACGACGAATTGTGGACATGGTGAAGAAAGACCTACTATCGGCAAAATACTTACTAAGGAAGCATTTGAAAACGCTATTATGGTAAACGCTGCTGTGGGCGGTTCTTCCAATTTTATTATTCACCTCACAGCAATCGCAGGAAGAATTGGTGTTGACCTTCAATTAGACGAGTTTGACAGCGTTGGCAGCAAGATACCTCTGCTGTTAAATCTTATGCCATCTGGAAAATATTTGATGGAAGACTTTTACTATGCAGGGGGATTGCCTGTCATATTAAAGGAATTAAGTAAAAAACTTCATAAAAATGTAGTTACTGTAACGGGTAAAAATCATCACGAAAATATAAATGGCAATACTGACTGCTACAATGCTGATGTTATTGCAGCCTTTGATAAACCATTCATTAAAGAAGCAGGATGTGTTGTTGTAAAGGGAAACCTTGCCACAGATGGAGCGGTGATAAAGCCATCGGCAGCATCGCCATCATTGATGAAGCACAAAGGTCGGGCTGTGGTATTTGAAAGTATAGAAGATTATCATGCAAGGATCGATGATCCTGATCTGGATATCGACGAAACCTGTGTAATGGTGTTGAAATACGTTGGACCTGTTGGCTATCCAGGTATGCCTGAAGTTGGCAATATGGCCTTACCAAAAAAGATTTTGGAAAAGGGAATTAAAGATATGGTTCGTATTAGTGATGGCAGGATGAGTGGTACTGCTTATGGAACGGTTGTTTTACATGTTGCACCCGAATCGGCAATTGGAGGAAATCTCGCACTTGTGCAAAACGGTGATATGATTGAATTGGATGTTGATGAAAGGAAACTGCATTTGCATGTCTCCGATGATGAACTTGCCAGGCGACGAGCTTTATGGGAAGCTCCTCCGCCCGCATCAACACGCGGATATGTAAGTATGTATGTTAACCACGTTATGGGAGCCGACAAAGGCGCTGACCTCGACTTTTTAAGAGGAAGTTCAGGCTCGGTTGTTACAAGGGATTCACACTAACCTTGACAGATTTTCATTGAAATGATACAAAGGTTATGGAGGGTCAATTGCAAATGAAAATTTGTTAATTACCCTCCATAATTCTTTCTCTGGGATGCCAATGTGCCGTATAGCTCACTAACATTCAATCGAATAATAAATATATTTTCAGGGTCACTAATTGACGAAACCATGAAAATAGCATTGATTCTTATTTCCTTAATAAATGCGTTGGTTTGTTATTCGCAGGACAAACCGGGATTAAAGCTATGGTACAAGCAACCATCAGGCAATACCTGGGAAAATGCATTGCCCATTGGGAACGGTAGATTAGGTGCCATGGTATATGGAAATGTAGAAAAAGAAACCATCCAGTTGAATGAACACACCGTGTGGAGTGGCGGCCCGAACCGCAATGATAATACTGCCGCATTGGATTCGCTGCCAATTATACGACAACTGATCTTTGAAGGCAAACAAAAAGAAGCAGAAGCCATTGCTAACAGAGTGATCATTACAAAGAAATCACACGGCCAAATGTTTGAGCCGGTGGGAAGTCTGCACCTTGCTTTTGATGGTCATGATAATTACTACCAATTATTACCGGGAATTGGATATTGAAAAAGCAGTAACAAAAACCTCTTACACCGTTGGTGATATTACCTACACACGGGAAGCATTCGCATCTTTTCCCGATCGGGTGATTGTAATTCGATTAACAGCCAGCAAGCCAGGAAGTATTTCTTTTACAGCTTTCTTTTCAACACCACAACCGAAGGCAGTGATTAAAACAACGACATCAAAAGAACTAACGATTTGCCGGAACCACTATCGACCATGAAGGTGTAAAAGGTATGGTGAAGTTCAAAGGAATTGCACGTATTAAACTGGAGGGAGGCACATTTACGTCAAACGATACATCTCTGGTCATTAAAAATGCCAATGCCGTAACAATTTATATTTCTATTGCTACCAATTTTAATAATTATAATGATATCAGCGGTGATGAAAATGAAAGAGCTGCTGATTATTTGAATAAAGCATATACAAAATCATATGCTGCTATTTTAAGTGCTCATATTGCTGCCTATCAAAAATATTTTAACCGGGTAAAACTTGATCTTGGGAGCTACAGATGCTGCAAATTTTCCAACCGATGAACGATTAAAAATTTTAATTCCATCAATGATCCGCAGTTTGTCACGCTGTATTATCAGTATGGTCGCTACCTGTTGATTTCGTCTTCACAACCGGGCGGACAGCCAGCTAATCTGCAGGGAATCTGGAATAATAAAATTAATCCACCATGGGATAGCAAATACACCATCAACATCAATGCTGAAATGAATTACTGGCCGGCAGAAAAAACAAATCTTTCAGAATTGCATGAACCTTTTTTGCAAATGGTAAAGGAACTGTCAGTAACCGGACAGCAAACGGCAAAGATATGTATGGTGCAAGAGGATGGATGGCACATCATAATACGGATATATGGCGGGCCACCGGTGCTGTTGATGGCGCAATTTGGGGAGTCTGGAGCCAGGGTGGCGGATGGACAAGTCAGCATCTATGGGAACATTATTTGTATAGCGGAGATAAAAAATTTCTTGCATCAGTTTATCCGGTGCTGAAAGGTGCTGCTACTTTTTATGTTGATTTTCTTGTTGAACATCCAATCAAATCATTGGCTGGTGATTAATCCGGATATGTCACCGGAAAATGCACCAAAAGCACACCAGGGTTCTTCGCTGGATGCCGGTACTACGATGACCAACCAGATTGTGTTTGATGTTATTCAGTTCACAATATAAGAGCCGCAGAGATTTTGAAAAAAGATGCTGCATTTGTTGATACATTAAAGCAAATGCGAAATCGGCTTGCCACCGATGCATATTGGTCAGCATGGACAATTGCAGGAATGGCTGGATGATATTGATGATCCGAAAGATAATCACCGTCATATTTCTCATTTGTATGGTTTGTTTCCTTCCAATCAAATTTCGCCTTATCGCACACCAGAATTATATAGTGCAGCAAAAACAACACTTATTCATCGTGGCGATGTATCAACCGGATGGAGTATGGGCTGGAAAGTAAACTGGTGGGCAAAAATGCTGGATGGTAATCATGCGTATAAATTGATTCAAAATCAACTCACTCCTGTAGGTGCTAACGAAGGCGGGGGTGGAACTTACAATAATCTCTTTGATGCCCATCCACCTTTTCAGATTGATGGTAATTTTGGCTGCACTTCAGGTATTACGGAAATGCTGATGCAAAGTGCAGATGGCGCCGTTCATTTACTACCTGCACTTCCGGATGTATGGCAGGCAGGGAAGTGTCAGTGGAATACGCGCCATAGGTGGATTTGAAATAGTGAATATGCAATGGAAGGAAGCAAAACTGGTAAAGGTAGTTATTAAGTCGACATTGGGTGGTAATCTTCGTTTGAGGGTTCCCAATAAAATGAAATTAAGTAATGGCAGTAAGCTGGCAGTTGCAAATGGTGAAAACAGAAATTCATTTTATCACACTGAAAAGACTGCTGATCCTGTGATATCTTCAAAGGCAGTCATAGCTCCCCCGGAGTTGAAAGAAACCTTATTATATGATATGGCAACACAGAAAGGAAAAGTGTATACGCTGGTTGCGCATGTAGCCCGTCAGACCTAGAATAACATTTACAGAAAATAAATTAAATTAATAAAATGAAACGATCAACTTTCTTATTCCTTGTTGCGATTGCAGGCTTTTTGTTTGCCAGCGCGCAGAATACTGTCCGGCAGGCTCCGCCAGGATTTGATTCTTTACGTTCAGATATTCTGCATGGAAAGATTGATACCATTGCTTATAAATCAAAAACCGTAGACACAACAAGGAGAGCATTGATCTATACTCCGCCGGGTTATTCAAAAAAGAAGAAGTATCCTGTCTTGTATTTGTTGCATGGAATAGGTGGTGATGAGAAGGAATGGCTCAATGGAGGCAAACCGCAGGTGATACTGGATAATCTCTATGCAGAAAACAGAATCGAACCCATGATCGTGGTGATGCCCAATGGCAGGGCCATGAAAGATGACCGGGCAGGAGGAAATATTTTTGATACGGCAAAAGTGCAGGCCTTTGCCACCTTTGAAAAAGATCTTCTGAATGATTTAATTCCTTTCATTGAAAAGAAATATCCTGTTTTAACTGACAGGGAACATCGTGCCATTGCAGGACTTTCAATGGGTGGCGGTCAGTCGTTGAATTTTGGTTTGGGTAACCTTGACAAATTTGCCTGGGTAGGAGGCTTTTCCTCTGCGCCAAATACCAAAAGACCTGAAGAATTGATTCCTGATCCGGAGGCAGCCAAAAAGAATCTGAAACTGCTTTGGATCTCCTGCGGTGATAGTGACGGCCTGATCTCTTTCAGTAAACGGACACATGATTATCTCTACGAAAAAAATGTTCCGCACATTTACTATATCGAACCGGGTGTACATGATTTCAAGGTCTGGAAAAACGGTTTATATATGTTTTCCCATTTCCTTTTCAAACCTGTTGATCCTTCCACATTTCCTAAATACACAGTGTTGGGTAGCTCCTGCTTCAACCAATGTACGATCTGCAAAATACCCACAGATACTGCCGGATAACCGTGTTATTTTCCGGATAAAGGCCCCTGATGCACAAAAAGTGCAGATTGACCTGGTAAAGAAATATGATATGGCAAGAGATACCGGCGGGTATTGGCAGGTGGTTACGGATTCAATCGGGGAAGGATTTCATTATTATTCTTTACTGATTGATGGTGTTGCCGTTGCTGATCCTGCCAGTGAAACTTTTTATGGCATGGGACGCATGGCAAGCGGTATTGAAATTCCTTTTGACAATGGAAGTTACTATTCCCTGAAAGATGTACCGCATGGGGATATCAGCATAAAAAAGTATTATTCTACAGTTATCAATTCATGGCGGCGGATGTACGTTTATACACCTCCGGGTTATGATGCAAATGCAAATCAAAAGTATCCTGTGCTATACATACTACATGGCGGCGGCGAAGATGAAAGAGGATGGGCAACACAGGGGAAAACAGACCTGATTCTGGACAATCTTATTGCTGAAGGAAAGGCAAAACCCATGATCATCGTAATGCCGGATGCGCAATGTGGGTAGCGGTGGTTTTAATGCAAACGCCATCGACAATGCTTTAAGAATGTTTGAACGGGAAATGAAACAAGCTATCATTCCCTTTGTTGAAAAAAATTACAGGGTGGATACCGTTCCAAAAAAACGGGCAATGGCCGGTTTATCATTGGGCGGCTTACATACACTGTATACCGGGATCAATAATACAGATATGTTTTCTTACCTCGGTGTATTCAGTTCCGGATGGATACAGCCTTTGCAAAGCAGCATGGCAAATGCACAGTATGAATTCATGAAAAAGAACACAGAAAAGATCAACCACAATTTAAAAGCCTTCTGGATAGCCATGGGAGGCAAAGAAGATATAGCCTATAACAATTGTCAGCTAATGCTGGAAAAGTTGAATGAGCTGAAGATCGCGCATACTTATTCCGAATATCCCGGCGGGCATACCTGGCCGGTATGGAGAAATAACCTGTATAATTTTGCCGGTTTACTTTTTAAGGATCAATAAGCTGTTATGAAAGGAATAGCACTGTTCGTATTCTTATCATTTTCAACAAATTTGTTTGGGCAGAAATTGCATAGTGATAATGGCGACGGCACATATACCAACCCATTGATAGCTGCAGATTTTCCCGATCCGGATGTGATACAGGTTGGTGATACTTATTACATGGTCACTACTACCATGTTTATTTTTCCCGGTGTTACGGTATTGAAGTCACATGACCTGGTAAACTGGGAATATTGCAGTAATGCGGTACCACGTTTTGATTTCAGCAAATGTTATGATCTTGACAGTTGCAACCGGTATGCACATGGTCAATGGGCCACCAGTATGAAGTATCATAAGGGGAAATTTTACCTGCTCTTTATTACACTTGATGAGGGAGGATTTCTTTGTACAGCTTCAACAGGCGGAAGGTCCATGGGAAATACAAAAATTGCCGAAAGGATTTTATGATCCCGGTTTGTTTTTCGATGACGACGGGAAAATTTATGTCACACATGGTTACAGTAAAATTATGATTACCGAACTGAATGAAGACTTTTCACCCAAATCAGCAGATTCATTGGTGTTTACCGGTGACATCCGCAAAGGACTGGAAGGGATGCATGTCTACAAAATCAATGGCTACTATTATTTATATGGAACATATGGGGGAAGAGACGGTATACAGGTAGTGCTGCGTTCAAGAAATATTTACGGTCCTTATGAACAAAAAGTAGTCATAAGGGATACAACACCGGGAGTAAACTTTGGCATACACCAGGGAGCGTTGATAAAAACGCAAACCGGTGAATGGTGGACGATACTTTTTGTTGATAGCGGACCATTCGGACGGTTTCCCTCTTTGCAGCCAGTAACATGGATAGATGGCTGGCCGATGGTTGGTGTTAAGGGCAAGGCGGTCGTCACTTACAAAAAGCCAAATGTCGGTAAAACTCATCCCGTCAAAATCTTTACCGACCTCGGATGAATTCAATGGTAAAACATTAGGGATGCAATGGGGTTGGAATCATAATCCTGATCCTGCAAATTGGTCGTTGTCGAAGAGACCGGGATATCTAAGATTAACAACGGGAAGAGTTGTTTCCCACCTGCGTGAAGCCCGTAATACGCTTACCCAGAGACCATTCACGTATTATTCGGATTCAATACCTGCAATTGCAGTTACAAAAATGGAAGTTGAACATATGAAGGATGGCGATATTGCAGGACTGGCTGTCTTTCAGGATCCATATGCGTACATTGCGGTGAAACAGGTAAATGGATTGCGCTACGTTGTAATGGTTAACAATGGAAAGATCGTTGATTCCATACCGATAAAAAGTCCAATTGTTTATTTACGCGCAATTGCCTCAAACAACACTGGTAAAGCAATTTTTGAATACAGTCCTGACAACGGGGCTTTCAAAAAAATTGGCGATGAATTGTCGATGCGGTTCAATCTTTCAGTCTTCACGGGAAATAAATTCGGCCTGTTTAACTATGCAACACGGCAAACGGGAGGATATGTCGATTTTGCCTGGTTCAGAAATCAACCCATGATGACAAACTAAGAAAGTAGTTGATTTAAGAGTTGCTAAACCAACCGACTATCTGACCAAGCTTACCGAAATCGAAGCCTTTCTCATGTGGCTATCCTGTTTCAATTTTGCATGTTCATTAACGCAAAAAGAAATGGGAGGACCTCAGTTCATTTGAATCACCAAATAAAGTTTGCATGGTTATCGTTTGCTTATTTTATTATGAGTTATAGTTTTTTGCATTTTACATTTAAAACGGGTTACAGCATCGCTTCTTAATGCAGCGTGTTTGGTTGTCCTGCCATTGGTTCTTTTGCGCCACAGTTTAAAACTGCCCGCCTTCATTTCCTTTCGCATTAATGCGATTACCTGTTTTTCATTTAGACCAAACTGCACTTCGATGGCTTCAAAAGGGGTGCGGTCTTCCCAGGCCATTTCTATAATCCGGTCAATATCTGTTACGGATAAAAGTTGCTCACTCATGTCCTGGTATTTTTTAGTCGTGTAGTAATGGAATTTACCGGTTGCTTGTTTTTTCTGCATTTATCACTGCAGTATTTTACCTCATCCCAAGCCTTGGCCCACTTTTTTCGCCAGGTAAACGGCCTGTTGCAGGCAGGACAAATTTTGCCTGGCTAAATTTTCTTTTTTTACGGCTTTCATTTTTTTAGTTGGCTGTCTAACTTTTGTAAAAACTGTTCAGCATTGGTTAAATGAAGTTGTTGCTTTTCAGTTGGCATTTTATCAAATGTATTTACCAGCATGCCCAAACGTGGGTTTTTTAAAAAGAAGCTGCGGTGGACATGCATAAACCGCCAGAATAATCCATCCCAAACAGGTTGCCAGTCGCCTTTTTCATAATCACTCATTTTCATTAAATAATTGCTGCCGCTGATATATGGTTTCGTAGTCATCAGTCCGCCATCGGCAAATTGCGTCATGCCGTACACATTCGGCACCATTACCCAATCATAGGCATCAATAAACATTTCCATAAACCAGCGGTGCACTTCATCGGGGTCAAATTCGCATAACAGCATAAAATTCCCCAGCACCATGAGCCTTTCTATATGATGACAATAGCCTGTTTGTAGAATTTTATGAATGGTTATATCAATAGGAACTATACCTGTTTCGCCCGTCCAAAAACCTGCCGGTATCTTTCTTTTAAATCTCCAGTAGTTGGTACTGCGTTGTTTGCTGCCTTCTCGTTCATATACAATGCGAATGAATTCGCGCCAACCCATTATTTGCCGTATAAACCCTTCAAGAGAATTTAAAGGGATATTGTATTTTTTTGCAGCTGTTAGTGCTTTGTCAATAATCTGCTGTGGTTGCAGCAGCCCGATATTGAGCATCGGTGTTAATACCGAATGGTGCAGCACAGATTCTTTGGCTACAATGGCATCCTCATAAATACCGAATTTTTCAAACCGGTTTTTTAAAAAGTCATCCAGCCATTTTTCAGCATCGTCAAATGTTACCGCAAATAAGCAAGGGCTGTCTGTAGAACCATAATTCTTTAAAAAATGTTGCTGTACATATTGCCTGGCTTCATCCAGGTATTTGTTCTCTTTGGGTATTTCAAGCACCGGTACTTTTTCTTTTTTGGGGAATTTCTGCCTGTTATCTGCATCAAATGTCCATTTACCGCCTAATGGTTTTCCATCCTTTTCCAGTAAAATATTTCTTTGCTTTCGCTGCCATATATAAAAATCGGTTTGAAAATAGTTTTTCTTTTTACTGAAAAAAGCATCCACGCTTTGTGGAGTGTTTAAAAAATTTGGGTTGTCATAAATGTACAGGGTTATGTTGTTTTTGATACAGGCCAGCTGCATTCTTTTCAGTAACCAGTTATCCGTCACCGCTGCAATATGTATTTCGGTTGTTTTTTGTTTTGCAAGAGTAGCCACCAGTTGCCTGCAATCATTTTCTTTTGCTGTAGTTTCAATATATTTTACTGTATAGTCATTATTTTGTAACCAGTTTTCATAGAATTTCATACTGGCCCTGTGTAACACTAATTTTTGCTTGTGGAAATTATATTGCCTGAAAAACAGCCACTCTTCCACCAGGTATACCACCCGTTTTTTTTGTAATGCCGGATGGTTTTGAAATAACTGGTGCGGAAAAATAATACTTACAGCATTTGCCATATCGCTGTAAACAATAATCCGGGCTTAATGTTTAATAATTTACCCGGATTTCCTATGCTATTGTTTGATCACTTCAGATTCTGTCCCTGGTATTAGATATATCAAATGAACATATGCAAAGCCAGGCAGGGTTCTGTCTGGTAGCCTTGTGTATATCCGGCCAGAATATTTCAGCAACATTTTTATGTCCTTTTTCCGTGGGATGGATGCCATCTGGATATCGCTTACAGCGTGACTACCTTATTCCGGTGCAAAGTGATGGTAAAATGGATCAATCCTTAATTCAGTGAAATATTATACCTTGTAAAAGAGACCCTGCTTTTGGCAGGATGGTATTCATCTCATCATTTCTTGTCTAAATTTGATAAACTATGAAATGGTTCAGCCACTGTAAGATTTATTTGATCGTATTTATGTTCCTTGTTGCCTGTGGAAGTGCAACTGAAAGTTCAGACGCAGATACAACTGGTCTTAAGAAATCAAATGTATTGTCTGATACCGACACCGGCGATTATGACATAAATGTGCGTGGCGACAGCGTATCCTATTTTCACTGGGCTGCTGATAATGAAATACTGGGATTGCAAAATGTAGCATTTGGTGACCTGGACAGCATTATTGCGCGGCGGTATATCCGGGTACTTGTCCCATATTCTAAAACATATTATTATCTGGAAGGCATGAAAAGATATGGTCTCGCTTATGAATTACTAGATCTCTTCGAAAAAGACCTGAACAGGCAACTAAAATTTAATCCCGCGAAAGTCCGGGTCATTTTCATACCCGTCAGCAGGGAGCACATCATGCCTCTTCTCAGAGACGGCTATGCAGATATGATAGCATCCGGTTTTACAATTACTTCGGAACGTGAAAAGCAAATTGATTTCTCAATACCAACAGTAACTGGCATAAAAGATATTGTTGTAGGCGGACCATCTGCACCAGCGATCAAGTCAGTTGCAGACCTTGCCGGCCAAAAAGTTTTTGTTCGGGAAAATAGCAGTTACCATGGTTCTTTAAACCGGCTTAATGATTCACTTCAGAAAACAGGTCTCAAACCTGTGCAAATTGAATTCACAGGACCCTACCTGGAGGCAGAAGACATTCTCGAAATGGTAAATGCGGGAATATTCCCTTTTACGATAATTTCCGAAGACCTTGGCAAAATCTGGAGCAAGATATATGACAGCCTTAAGGTATACACGAATATCGCCGTTGAAACCAATGTGTCGTATGGATGGGCCGTCAGGAAAAATTCCCCTAAATTAAAGGCCGCTGTCAATAGATTTATACCTACTATCAAAAAGGGATCTACAGTCGGCAACATGATCTATGATAAATACCTGAAAAATGAAAAAAGACTACGGAATGTCCAGAGCAAGGAAGCATTGGCAGACTTAAATCACTTCAGGAAACTGTTTGAAAAATACGGAGAGGAATATGCACTCGACTGGTTGTTATTGTCGGCACAGGCATTCCAGGAATCCCAGTTAAAGCAGGAAACCGTGAGTCATATGGGCGCAGTGGGTGTGATGCAGGTGTTGCCTTCTACGGCCAAAGCTCCACCCATCAGTATTCCTGAAATCAGTAATAGTGCCGATAATAATATTCATGCAGGTTCAAAATACATGCGGTATCTAATCGATAATTATTTTACCGACGAATCTATCGATTCCCTGAACAGGCATCTTTTTGCACTGGCTGCCTATAATTGCGGACCCGGCAATATGAGAAAAATAAGGAGAAAGGCCAAAGAACAAGGTTTGAATGAAAATGAATGGTTTAATAATGTTGAGGTGATGGCAGCACGGTATATCGGTGTGGAGCCGGTACAGTATGTCAGCAATATCTACAAGTACTACCGGGCTTACCTGGCACTTCAACTGTATAAGGATTTAAAGGAAAAGTAAAATACGCCCTGATGCCTGGCGTTTTTTACCTGGAATATTGTAAATAAATGGCTAACTAATAACCTTGAGAATATATGGCCAGACATTTTCAGCAACTTTTTTATGTCCTTCCACCGTTGGATGGATGCCGTCGGCCTGGTTCAATTCGGTTTCTCCCCCTACACCTTCCAGCAGGAATGGAACAAGTTCAATGTTGTTCTTTGTAGCCAATTCAGGAAACATGGCATTGAAAGCTGAAGTATAACGCTGGCCCATATTTGGCGGCACCTGCATGCCTGCTAAAATGATCCTTGCCTTATCATTTTTTGCTTTTACTTTATCAATAATGGCCTGGAGATTTTTAGTAGTCTCTTCAATGGGAATGCCCCGAAGTCCGTCATTGGCCCCGAGCTCGAGGATGAATATATCCACAGGCTTACTGAGTATCCAGTCGATACGCTCAGCACCCCCGGACGATGTTTCACCACTGACCCCTGCATTGATTACCTGGTAATCCAGGCTTGCTGAGTCTAGTTTAAGCTGGATAAGACCCGGAAATGCAAGGGAAGGTTCGTCCAGCCCATATCCCGCTGTCAGGCTGTCACCAAAAAAAATCATGGCCATTCTCTTTTTAACTTCTTTTTGTTGTTCCGCCTGTTGCTGTTTGGCCTGGCCACCATTATCTTCCCGGCAGGATACCGAGAACAGGCACAAGGTCATCGCAAGAAAAATTTTACTCTGTCATAATTAAAAACAAAACTAAATTCAACATTCTAAATTCAGCCCTATCAGGGTGTTAATGTATATATTTTTATGGGAACTTTATTGAGTACAGAACATCTTTCCAAAACTTATACCAGTGCCGGAACTCAGTTGACCGTTCTGGATAACGTTAACCTGCAGGTAGAGGAAGGATCTACCATGGCTATCGTGGGCCCGTCGGGCTCAGGAAAAACAACACTGCTTGGCCTTTGCGCCGGTCTTGACAGTGCCAGTTCGGGGTCGGTGATCCTGAATGGTATCAGGCTGGAAGCCCTTACGGAAGACCAACGGGCGGAAGTCAGAAACCAAAACATCGGTTTCATCTTCCAGAACTTCCAATTGCTTCCTACACTTACAGCGTTGGAAAACGTCATGGTGCCTATGGAACTCAGGAAACAATCCAATGTCAGGGCAAGGGCTATTGAACTTCTGGATAAAGTAGGACTGAAAGACAGGGCTCACCACTATCCGGTTCAACTCAGCGGAGGCGAACAACAAAGGGTTTCTCTGGCCCGTGCATTTGCCAATACGCCCCGCATTTTATTTGCGGATGAACCTACAGGAAACCTGGATGCCGAAACTTCAGAACGGATCGAAAACCTGATCTTCTCCCTTAACAAGGAAGCGGGTACAACCCTGATCCTCGTAACACATAACAATGAACTTGCCGCAAGGACCAACCGGATAGTCAGGATCAAGGGCGGTAAATTGGTAAATGAATTTGAAGGATGATGAATTTCCGATGGTTATTGCAGATGGCATGGCGCGACAGCCGGAAAAATGTTTCCAGGTTGTTACTGTTTATATCTTCTATCATATTGGGCATCGCTGCCCTGGTTTCCATATTCTCTCTCGGCGATTCCATGAGTGCTGAGATTGATAACCAGGCCGCATCATTAATTGGCGCCGATCTCGAGATCAACACCAATAAGGCCGTTCCGGATGCGATCGTAAAAATGATCGACTCCATTCCAGGTCAACGTTCTGAACAAAGATCATTTACCTCCATGGTGTATTTTCCCAAATCGGGAGGAACAAGACTGATCCAGGTAAGGGCACTGCAGGGAGATTTTCCCTATTATGGACAGCTGGAAACCACACCCGTTGAGGCGGCAAGGAATTTCAAATCCAAAAAGACCGTGTTGGTTGACCGTGCCCTGCTTCTTCAGTTCAATGTCAGGGTAGGCGATTCCGTTAGGGTGGGAAATGCAGGTTATATTATCGAAGGCGAGCTGTCCGGTGTGCCCGGACAAACGGGGCTTTCAGCCTCTGTTGCACCCATCGTTTTTATTCCACTCGAAACCCTTCCGGAAACAGGCCTGGATCAAAAGGGAAGCCGTATCACCACCAGCTATTATATTAAAACTGAAAAAAAATCAAGTATCAATTCGTTGATGGAAAAAATTGGTCCCAGGTTAAAGCAAGCCGGGATCAACTACGATACCATCGAATCCAAAAAAGAAGATACCGCAAGATCATTCCGTGACCTGTCAAGATATCTTTCCCTCATAGGATTTATTGCACTTTTACTTGGCTGTATTGGCGTTGCCAGCGCCATACATATCTATATCAGGGAAAAGATCAACAGCATTGCCTTGCTGAGATGCCTGGGAACCACTTCCAGGCAGGCTTTCATGATCTACCTGATCCAGATCATGGTAATAGGATTTATCGGGTCGGTGTTGGGTGTGTTATTGGGAACCCTGATACAACAACTGCTCCCGGTTGTTATACAGGACCTTCTTCCGGTGAAGATCAATCCGGTTCTTTCATGGAAGGCGATGGGTAAAGGCCTGGGACTGGGCATGATCATTTCAGTGCTTTTCGCATTATCACCACTCGTGTCTATCCGTAAAATATCCCCACTGCAGACTATCAGGATGAGTTATCAGCCAGATGCAAAAAGGGATCCCCTCACCTGGCTCATCTATTTCCTTATCCTCCTTTTTATCACGCTCTTCACAAGATTCCAGTTGAGGTCATGGTCAGAAGCGATGTTGTTTACTTTGAGTGTGATCATTGCATTTGCGTTGCTGACGCTGATGGCAAGAACAATGATGTGGTCTATCAGGAAATTCTTCCCAACATCCTGGAGTTATTTGTGGCGGCAGGGTTTGTCGAATTTATACCGGCCCAACAATCAAACAACATTGCTTATTGTTTCTATCGGATTGGGAACTGCACTGATCTGCACCCTGCTTTTCGTGGAATCGATACTGATGAAAAGGCTGGTGCTTTCATCTTCAGGTGAGCAACCCAATATGATCCTGTTTGATATTCAAACGGCACAGAAAGATGGCGTGAAACAAATGACACTCGCACAGGGACTTCCGGTGAACGACATGGTTCCCATTATAAATGTTCGACTGGAGAAAATCAACAGTACAACCATTGAAACCGTTCGCAACGATTCTACCAACCCCATTCAGCCATGGGTCTTTAACAGGGAATACAGGGTCACATTCCGTGATTCCCTGATCAGTTCTGAGAAGGTCACCAAAGGCAAATGGACAGGCAAGGCTGATCAAAATATAATCTATGTTTCCATAGAGGATGGATACGGTACCCGAAACAAGATTCTGATCGGTGATACCATGACTTTTAATGTCCAGGGTACTTTAATGGAAACTATCGTCGGAAGTTATCGGAAAGTAGATTGGAACAGGGTGCAAACCAATTTTCTCATCGTGTTCCCCACTGGTGTACTGGAAAAAGCGCCCCAGTTCCATGTATTGCTAACCCGTGTACCCGATGTTACTACTTCAGCCAGGTTCCAGCAATCCCTGGTAAGAACTTATCCTAATATTTCAGTCATTGACCTCAACCTTGTATTATCTATCCTGGATGACATCCTGGGTAAGATCGGTTTTGTGATCCGGTTCATGGCGGGCTTTTGCATTGCCACCGGATTGATAGTGCTTATTGCTTCAGTCCTGATCAGCAAATATCAACGAATCCAGGAGAGCGTATTATTGAGAACCCTTGGTGCCAGCAGAAGACAGATCTATATTATCAATGCAATCGAATATTTCCTTATTGGCGCGATGGCAGCCTTAACGGGAATCCTGCTGGCCCTGATCGGGTCATGGGCACTGGCTGAATTCACTTTCGAAACAAGTTTTAGCCCGGAATTGATTCCTGTGCTGATCATTTTCATGGTGATCTGCGCATTGACCGTTTTGATCGGCCTGATCAATATCAGGACGATTGTAAACAGGTCTCCGCTGGAGATACTCCGGAATGAGAATTAGTGAATCCTGGTTGGGTTGGAATAATTCATCAATCATAGACTTTTCATGATCGAGATTTTACAACAACATATTACCAGCCGACTTGGCAGCAACATTGACAATTTAGAGATAGTCTTAAGTTGTTTTACACCCTTGTATGTTGACAGGAACAAATTTTTAGTACGGGAAGGCGAAGTATGTAAACATGTTTATTTTATTGCCAAAGGGTGCCTCCAGGTTTTTGTATATGACGGTGATATGAACGAAACAACCAGGGACATTGTCACAGAAGGTACCTGGTGTTCAGAACTCATCAGTTTTGGAAGCGGTAACCCTGCAACAGAAAATATCAGAACGGTGGAGCCTTGCGAACTTTTGGCAATAGACAAGCCAGGCTTCCAAAAAATGATGGAAACCGTGCCCCAGTTCGACAAGGTGTATAAGCAAATATTGGAAACTTCTTATGCCAATTCCGTTTATCGTATCAATACTTTCGTAGCCCTTTCAGCATTAGACAGGATAAAGTGGCTAATGGAATTCAGACCCAAACTAATGACAAGGGTTTCAAGCAAGCTCATTGCTTCATATTTAGGGATCAATAAGGATGTTTTTAGTCGGCTGAAGGCTAAACTATAAAACATCGACTTTTGTCATCGTTCAATGAAATTTTACTCTTCATTTTTGTATCCACATTCACCATTTAAAATGTCAACAAATGAAAGAGTATTTATTATTATTTAGAAATGCAAGTGCTGAAAACGGCTATCTGGCAACCTCTAAAGATATGTCAGAGGATATGGCCCTGTGGCAATCCTGGATTGGCAATATTGCCATGCAGGGTAAACTGGTTCACACGGCACCCATTGAATACGCGGCTTCAATAGTAAGCAAAGTTGGCCTGGAAGCTGGTCCACACAAGGAAGCCAATAGTGTTTTAGTGTCAGGTTTTTTAATCTGCAAAGCAGACAGTGTTGAAGAAGTTCAGGAATGGAGCAAAACCTGCCCGATCTTAAAATATCCGGACAGTTCCGTAGAAGTAAGGCCGCTAATTCCATTCCCAACAAACTAAAACCTCTGGCTATGGACAAAATCTTGCATGCAGGAATATAATGGTAACGGGTGCATTGCTTGGATTTGCTAAATTCGTTGCGAAAGACAATAGGATAATTGGATAGTGTTTCAAGTTGGAATAGAAGCTTAAGATTGAAGTTTATAATGTAAGAAATATTGAAATGAAAAAATCTGTTTAAAGTCTTGGAATGGAGCAAATCAGGCAGGTAATGAAACAGATGATTGACGTATCTGAAGAGGAGCTTAACGACTTCCTGGGCCAGGTTTTTATAAAAACATTTAAGCGACAGGAAACTGTAAGCCGCCCCAATACTGTTCCAAATGAAATATTTTTTATCAATAAAGGCCTTATCAGGGTAATGGTAACGGGAAACGACGGAACTGAGCATACAATTCATTTTGCATTGGAGAATCAGTTCATCGCAGATTATTCCTGTTTCATGCAGAAACAAACTTCCCTTTACACTTTGCAGGCAATTGAAGAAACAGAACTTGTCGTTTTGCCCCGTTCCGTTATTGAGTGGGGATATAAAAACCTAAAGGAAGGCCAAAAAATGGGGCGGCTAATTGCTGAATTTTACTTTATTTACCAGGATAACCGGATTAAAAACCAGTATGCCCGGACGCCAAAACAGCGTTATGACAGTATAAATGAAGTTTTCCCCAATATCCATAACCGTGTGCCTCAGCATATGATTGCTTCATACCTGGGTATTACTGCCGTTCATCTAAGCCGACTTAAAAAAGCTGAGTATTAGAAAATCTAAACATTTGTTATCGTTTTAAGGCATCGTTCAGTTGCATTTTTGCAGTACAAAAGAATTACAAATGCAACTATCAGGAAAGGAAAAGCACAGGCTGATAAAAAAATACGGTAAATGGGCAATCGTTACGGGTGCATCATCAGGGATTGGTTTGGAACTGGCAACACAATTGGCCGATGCAGGTTTTAATCTTGTTATAAATTCAAGACATTTTGAAAAACTCAGGTCAGTAGAAAAGGATTTGTTGTCAAGGCATCAAATCGAAATATTAATAGTGGATGCAGATGTTTCTGAATCAGCAGGCGTAGATAAAATAATTCACGCAACCCAGGGCCTGGATATTGGCTTATTGATTCCTTCAGCAGGGTATGGTACCTCGGGGTTATTTCTCGATGCATCAATTCATTCAGAGATTAATATGCTTAGGGTAAACTGTGAAGCCGTGCTTTCATTAACCCATTATTTCAGTCAAAAATTCAAACAGCAAAAACGCGGAGGTATCATTTTCTTAAGTTCATTAGTTGCGTTTCAGGGAGTGCCTTACGCTGCACACTATGCAGCAACAAAGGCTTATATTCAATCTTTTGCCGAAGCACTGTCTGTTGAATTAAAGCCTTTTGGCATTGACGTATTGGCTGCGGCACCAGGTCCTGTTGACAGCGGATTTGGACAAAGGGCAAATATGAAAATGGGTAAAGCATTAATGCCGGAAATGCTTGGTGTTCCCATTCTTAAAGCACTTGGGCGAAAGACTAATGTTATTCCCGGGCTTCTTTCTAAAATTTTGATTTATTCCCTGCGGACTGTTCCGCGTTGGGGTAAAATCAAAATTATGGAGAAAGTAATGGGTGAGTTTACCCAACACCAAAGAATATAATTGAAAAACTTGTAGAAAGGGCAAAGAAATCATTAATGTTATCTATTGAATAGTTGGCAAAACATCAAATTCCTTTAGTTTCATTTCGATTTCTGCTAAATCGAACGCGAACACGTGAAATATTAAGATGATAGTAGGCCTGGAGTTGTTGGAAAACCTGCAGAAATGGATAAACCGTTTGCGCCATCCAGTTCCTGGGCAATTGAGATACCCGAACCTTATCTTCTGTAGGAAATCGATGGTCGTCGATACCTGTTTCAGGATACACATTGCGCGACAGGCACGCTGTTCCAAACAGGTGATCGAATATGCTGAAATGCACCCCAAAATTTTTGTCCGCGTGTACCGGATCTACTGAGTGGTGGACCCGGTGGAATTGCGGTGATGTGACCAGCCAGCCAATCCATCCAAGATTGATTTTTAGATTGGCATGTATAAAACGATTGTGGATGGGTTTATATATGCCGATAATAGTTACGGCATAAATATTTTCCACATCGAAAATGAAGAAGGGAATGAACATCAACACTGATCCAATGATAAGGTCCACGATATGGGCCCTGTCATCTGTAAATATGTTTAATTCCCTCTGCGAGTGATGAACTGCATGAAAGTACCAGAGTGTGCGGATTTTATGCCGGGCAAAATGATTAAACCACACAAAAAATTCTGACAATAGCAATGCAGCAATGATTTGTACGAATAGTGGCCAGCCGGAGGCTGCACTTACAGTTAAAAATCCCAGGTGCTGTACGAACAGGCTGTGAAGGAATTCGATGAAGGGAAACAAAATAAGCAACGTAAGCGGTGTATATACCGTATACCAGACGGCATCCTGCAGGAAACCCTTACCTATCAGGGGCTGGGCAGGATTGCATGGGAACAGGAATTCCAATAACAGCAATAGTGGCACAACCAGGTATAAAGCAATATTGGCATACAGGTTATTTACCACGGTTCTAACTTCGGCAGGAAAGAAGCGGTGATAAGCCGTTCTCAGGCTAATGGCTTTTTCAACAAGCGGTTCTGATTGGGAGACCACCGCGATGGATTCTACAAATTTTCCATTCCCATGCCTTTCGGAAGCGCTGAAAATATTAGCCAGGGAGAAACATATCCAGGTGAGAACAGCCACTGCTACAATACTGGGTACTATCGGGTTAGCTTCGGTAAAACGAATCCACCAGACCGGCAGTTTCCTGGGCTTGAACAGGGTATCGTATAACATTGCGAAACAAGATAATATGTATTTCGCAACAATGCAATACTACAGGGGGATTTAGTTCCCCCGCTACTACTCTTTTAAGTCAAACACCACCCTTGCATTATTCTGTTCATTGGAAGAAATAAATACTTCATATCGTTTCGATCCGGCGGTGACATACATCAATGATGTGTTCGGAGGAATCGAGCCCAGGTTATTCGCCACCATCACCAGTTCGTGATGTGGATTACTTTCATCAATAGCGATAACAAAGCTTATAGCTCTATCTGACAGGCGGACACGGGACATAATTAATTTATTGTTATGGTAGATGGAAACGGTATCACCATCGATCTGGCCATTGTCGAATAAATCAATTTTAATTTCACCAGGACCTGTTTCAATTATTTTTACCGTAGAGTTTTTCCTGGCGAGGAGGGGGGCAGGTGTTGGATAAACCTGGGCCCGGGTCATTTTTTTCACAGGATTTTGAACACTGTCTGTAGCGCTTTTGGTTCCCTGTACCGTTTTAGGAATGGACGCAATGGCTTTTTGCTGTTTTGCAGGAGCAGGTGTGGTTGATTTGGTCACCGGTTTCTGTACCTGTTTTTTGACCGGAGGAGGAGTAGTGGCTACTTCTTTTTTTACTGTTGGTTTAATAGTCGAAGTATTTCTTGTTGGTGTTGGAGCCGACTTCTTTTTTGTTATCGGTGGGGGAGTAACCACACATTCACGAAAGCTGATATCATCTATTGCAAAATCGTTTCCACAACCACCGGGGGAATGATTGATCATGGTGAGGTCAAGACTGTTTAAACCCTTGGGCATGACAAACATCACCTCATATTTGGCCCATTGAGCCCGTCCGTAACGCTGCAGTTCACCTGTGTTCAGGGCCGTCACCACAATTCCAGACGGCGTTTTAACTTGTATGGTAATATCGGGTAGAAGCGGGTATGGGCATTTCTCAGTGGGCTTGCAAACATTCAGCATCCAAATGGAAAATTCGTATTTGGCACCGGGTTTCAAACCGCTTACCATGGTATTGAAAAATTCACCGCTCCGATAAGATGCATTTACGAGGAGCATATTCCCGAGGTTGTCACCAGGGGTATGGTCTTCCGGTAATGTGATCCAGTCGCCCCTGAAACAGTCACTGGTATAGGGAGCATAGGCATAGTGACCATCTGTAGGGCAGGTCTTAAATACCCGCTGGTAAGTATAAGATGCACTGATGTTCATTTCTTCCGCAACACCCACCCCAAAATTAATGATGGCCGCTGGTTCCTTTAAAATACAGGAACCGGTCTGGGCCTGCAACTGAAAGCAGGGAATCAATATCAGGAACCACTTTTTCACTACAACGGTATTGACGATATTAAATCTAACTTAATTTTTATTAAGCATGAAACCGTTCGTGTAATTGTTCCTTTACAGGCTTTCAGGTACTATTTTTTACCGCGGCCCAATAAGATATTAACCGGCCGCAGTTCTTCAATATTATCGCTGATAATTTTCAGTATGGCAACAAATGGCATGAACAATACCATGCCAGATACGCCCCATAATAAACCGCCTGCCATCAGGGCCACCAGGATGGCCCATGTACTTACGTTCAATGATTCTCCCACCACTTTGGGAAAAATAACGGCGTTTTCAAGATACTGGACAAAGGCAAATATGGCTACGATGGCGATGGGGTAAAAAAGTGAATTAGTCGTCACCCAGGCCACAGTTATAGGCAAAAGCGAACTGATAATAATCCCGGCATAGGGAATCATTGTCATAAATGCCGTTAACATCCCGAATAAAATAGCATGATCAACGCCCAGCAATAAGAGGCCGATACTGTTTAATGCGCCCACGATCAGGTATACTTTAAGAAGCCCGATGATATAGTTATGGTACGCAAAGGATGCCTCATGTAAAACTGTCTTCAGGCGCTGGTGAAATTTTTCCGGAACCAGGGTATTTAAAAAGAGGACAAATTGTTCCCGGTGATAAAGGAATAGCGCTGCATAAACAGGGATGATAAATAAGGAGAACAGGAGGCTGCCGATGGTTTTAATGCCAGACGACAGGAAGGTACTCAGGCTGCTGCCGGAATTGCGGACCGCATTTTCCATCCACCCCGGTTCCAGGTTAAATGCTACGCCGATATTTTCATTGAACCATTGTTCCAGTTCAAGTAAAGCCGCCTGTATTTTCTGTCCCAGTACAGGTAAATCCTTTTTCAGGAAATTCAATTGCCAGAGAAATATCCAGAGCAGAAGTCCGAACAGGATAATGACAATGGTCAGGGCAATGGCCACGGCAATACTCCTCGGAATTTTTTTCTGTTCAAGTTTTTTGCAGACAGGGTACAGGATTAATGCAATCAACAGAGCAAATGAAAGCGGTACAAAAATGGCTTCCCCAAAATATAAAATGGCTGTGGCGAAAAAAATAATTTGCAGTATGTTCAGATAAGATTGTGTACCGGTGCTAATTACCTTCATATTCCATGGTTTACCTTACATCAGGTCTGAGGACTGATATAAAGGTAGAAGTACTGAACCACAAGAAAGTTGACGCAGGTCATATTATACAAGCAGAAAACCACCAGGAATCATCCATGGCGCAAAAAGTCCCGGTTGTTTATGACAGGTATCACGCTTTCTTGCGTTTCACCGTACATCCGAGAGCCTTGGTAGATGCCATGGAAGGGGATTTCCCTGCTAAGATTTCAGTAATGGCATTTTCAAGGTAATTAACTTTATTTTCATTGGAATTTTGAGGATCATTATCTATGGCACCCGTATATACAACAGTATGGATCTTGTTCTTTTGCTGTACCAGGAAAATATGGGGCGTGGCTTTGGCGCCATAGGCATTGGTAACCAATTGCCCTTTATCATAGAGGTATGGAAACTGGTACTGCTTTTTCCTGGCAAGTTCCTTCATGCTGTCAAAATCATCACCGTATGAAGCTTCGGGATCATTCGGGTTGATGGCAATGACAGGGTAACCCAGTGAGGCATATTTCGTATTAAGGTCTATGATGCGTTGTTCATATTTTTTAGAGACAGGGCAGGTGTTACACGTAAAGACAACGATATAACCTTTTGCTTCGGGAAAGCTGGCGAACGAAACATTTTTGCCATTGACATTGGGCAGGTTGAATGCCGGTGCGATGGTTCCGGGTTCAATGGTGCTGCCTTGTGAAACAGCCAGATGACATACTGCAGTAAATGCGATCATGAATATGTATTTCATAGTTTCATGTTTTTATATTGAGTTAATAATTCATCATAGGTAAATTCTCCTTCAAAAAATTTACGCCTTCCCTGGTAAAAAAAAATGGTTGCAGGAATGGCGCCAGACCAGGATGGATCTATCCTGTTGATAAATTCCTGTGGATCGGTTTCATTCAGTAAAAACACTTCATTTTTTAAACCCTTATTCCGGACGAATGACTTAACGGTGGTTTCATACTGGGAACGGTAATCCACGCTTACCAAAAGCACTTTAAGTTTTTCAGCACCTACCTGTTGAGTCAGCTTTTCAAAATGTGGAAGCTCTTCGATACATGGTAAGCACCATGTAGCCCAGAAATTTACAATATATGCTGTGTCTTTTCCTGATTGAAGGCGCTGAAAAAGCTGGTCAAGCTTAATAAGGCCTACTTCCTGGCCTTGCACCTGGGCAGAGAAAAAAATGAGAATGGTAAATAATATTTTCATGGTGTTCTTTTCCATTTGCAGCAGAATCTTCCCGCCTGTCCAAATTCCTGTCTTAAGTTATGTTTTATGTTATTTTTAGTAAAGGATTTTCAGTTAAAATGTATAACAGGTAATATGTTGTTATGAATGCAATCAGCCGTAGTGAGTTTCTGCATAAAGGAGCAGTAGGGGCAGCCGGGATTTTATTATTGCCTTCCCTTCTATATGCCCAGGCACCTCCTGCACCCAAGGCCCAGCAGCAAAAAGGACCGCCGTTGGACAAAGAGCTGGTTAAGGAATTTGTCACTATTGCCCACAAGGATTTTGGAAAAGTTAAAGGGATGCTGGCCGAAACCCCGGATTTGCTAAATGCAAGCCATAACTGGTCTGACTGGGACTGGGAAGATGCCATTGGTGCTGCCGGACATATGGGGCATCGGGATATGGCAATATTCTTACTGGAGCAGGGAGCCAGGCCTACAATTCACGTGGCCGCCATGCTCGGACAACTGGAAATAGTGAAAGCATATATCTCTGATCTTCCGCAAATGAAAGATGCACTGGGACCTCATAAGCTCGGCCTTCTGCACCATGCGGAAAAAGGCGGGGCTGATGCGAGTGAAGTTGCTGATTACCTGAAATCAATCGGCATTAACAAATAAGTAACTGCAAAAAACAATTAACCGGTGAATTATAACAGGCGACATTTTTTCCTTGCAGCACTGGGTTCAGGTGCAATAAAGTTACAGGCAGGAGAACATATCCAAAATCAGAAGGATGCATTCATCTCCCTTCATCATCCCGGGATGGATGTTGTTCTGGTTAAGGATTTTGTAGGCGCGGCACATAAAGATATCCCGAAAGTAAAATTAATGTTGGAAGAAAATCCCGGCCTGCTGAATGCAGTCAATAACCTTGGCGGGTGGGATTGGGAAGATGCCCTGGGTGCAGCTGGTCATGTGGGGATACCGGAACTCGCCAATTATTTATTGGACAAAGGCGCAAGGCCAACAATTTGTGTGGCCGCCATGCTTGGAAAAATTGATGTGGTTAAGGCTTACATAAAGGCATACCCGCAAATGAAGGATGCTGTAGGCCCCCATAAAATTTCACTGTTCAGGCATGCAAAAGCAGGTGGGGAAAATGCAAAGGAGGTACTCGAATACCTGGCTTTTATAGGGGCAAAGGAGTAAGTCTTGATTACAATTTCCTTTTATTAAGGGTAAATGCATTCCTGGGATTGGTGACCAGTAATTGATGTATATCTGTTTCGCCTATCCCCCTTTTTTGTAAAGCCGGGAAGAGTTGAGTAAAAATATTTGTAAACCCTATAAACGGCGCATCGGGTTCATCGGGTTTAAACCAGCCAGCATCATGGGAAATTAATAGCCGGTGAAGCAGGCCAGATTTTTTTAAATATTCTATGGAGTCTGCGTAATTATCAAAATCTCCCCAGCCAATACCGTCAAGGCTGATCCAACTGTTCATGGAAGCTGCCTGTTGGTGGTAATAATTATTTTTTTCTGACTGGGCATGCACCCAGACAAAAGCTGAAGGGTCTACACCAGTTTCTTTCAATATTCCTATTTGTTCCAGGGCTGCTTCAGCAGGACCTGTATGCGAGCAAATGGTAAGTCCGGTAGCAAGATGGGTAATTCCCGCTGCACGGATCAATTTTTGATGCAATACAGATAAAGGACCTTCATTTACGCCAATTTTGATAAAGCCGGGTTTAACCTTAGTTCCTTCAATACCCTTCTCAAATTCTTTTATCCATCGGTCTGCTAATTGTTCTGCAGTTTCTGTGAAAGCATGCGGAGGAAGGTATTTGTTATTGACGGCGCCATAGTATCCGGTATTCGTTACAATCTGTAAACCGCTTTCATCAACAAGCATTTTAAGTAATTCAACATCCCGGCCTAAATAGGCAGGGGTACAGTCGAGGATGGTTTGAATGCCATATTGTTTAATTTCTTTAAGGTAGGGGAGTACTTTCCTGGCCACGGAGGCCCTGTTCCAGCGCTGGTAACTTATGCGGTCGGCGCCAATAAAATCCACTAAAAAATGTTCATGGACCAGTGCCTTACCCATCTGTTCACTGCTGATTTTTCCGCTAACGGTCATGATATCTCCAGGTGAATTTTTTCGGGCCGCACCCATCAGTCCGCAGGCTGACAACAATAAAAATTCCTTTCGGGACATTTTTTTCATAATACAACCCTTCCGCTATTTTACATTTTGTATGATGATTTTTCTCTCAATCACTGAATTGATTTTGGAGTTGTTAGCAGGTATCATTGTTTCGCTGATCACAATTTCATGCAATATGGCCCTCTGTATCCAACCGGAAGAAAGGTCTTTAAATATATCGCCCCAGTAATGCGAACTTCCCCGGGTAGGCATTTCCATATTTGGCATGGGTTTCACCAGCATGTAAAAGGAGCTTTTCCCTGAATCATATTCAATGATAGCGCAATTACGTTTATTCACCAGTCCGAGCCCCTTGAACAGGAGGGTGATTTCTCCATTTTTGAAATATGATCCTTCCGCAATTCCTGAACCGAGGTTCACGGGGGGAGTGGAATAGGACGCTTCGTGTACAATCCTGTCACCTATATATTGTAATTCCTGGATTCCGCTGTCACCCGAAGTTTTTTCTGCGAATACACTCATGCTGTGAAAATCAATAAAGGCATTGTACACGTGATAAGTGTTTTCGATCGGTAAATTTTTCCCGTTCTCATCAACCAGTTGTTCAAATTTACTATGGTCAATGCCAAAAAGCTGTTCTTTGTCATCCCTGTTGATTGCATCAATGGAAAAAAGATAGGTCCAGTTAACGAGGGAAGGAATGGAAACAGGTGCTGCATTATTAATCCGGACAGTGAATTTCAGGCAGGTATACTCGTCTTTTTTGGATGGGTCAGGTGATGGGACACAACGAAGAGATAATGAGTAAATGTCGGTACCCTGAATGGTGCCATCCAAGGCATGCTTCTGCAGTGTTGACTGCATTTCATAATACTGCGTTTCTTTTGAGTGCCTTGGGACAAGGTCATATTTCACGCTTCAGTTCACTTTTCGGGCCTGATTTATTCTGGGCAAATAATGACATTGCCGATAAAAAAAATACTACTGTGATCAGTAATGTTTTGGATATTTGTTTCATGACCGGGTGTTAAGTGTGATATAAAGATATTGAGTCTTTCAGTGTTATATAACATTTCAATTTTACAGCATATGAAATTTGAAAAAGCCATTACCATTCTTTATTCAACCGATATTACGAGGAGTATTAAATACTATACGGAAATTCTTGGCTTTGAACAGCAGTGGGAGTGGGACAATCCCCCGACATTTGGCGGAATCATGCAGGGATGATGTTGAAATCTTTTTTTGTAAGGAAGGGCAGGGCCATCCAGGTACATGGCTAAGCATCATGCTTGATGATGTGGATGCCTATTATGAAATTATTAGAGGCTAAGGGAGCTAAGATTGCAGCGGTTCCGCAGAGTATGGAATGGAATATCAGGGAAATGCTGGTGGAAGACCCTGATGGGCATATGATAAGGTTCGGGCACAGGATTGATTGTGATTGACAAGCAGTTTCTTGCTTACCTTGAGCATATGAGCAAACTTCTTCCCAAAATTATCATTTGCGTAATTCTTTGTGTCGGTTTAGGTGCGGCCAGTGGTTTCTCCACGGCGGATTCCATTAGTGGCTGGTACCAGACCATTCAAAAACCTTCCTGGAATCCGCCCAACTGGTTATTCGCCCCGGTATGGACACTGTTATATACACTGATGGGAATATCCCTTGCATTGATCTGGCATAGCCGGCATGTCCTGAAGAAAACCGCGATCATCCTTTTTGTGGTGCAGTTTGTTTTAAACCTGCTCTGGAGTTATATATTTTTTGGCAGGCACGAAATGCAACTGGCTTTACTGGAAATCATACTCATGTGGATCATGATCTTACTGACTATTATTTATTTCTATCGCATTAATAAGTCAGCTGCCTGGCTGATGATCCCATACCTGCTTTGGGTATCCTTTGCGACATTCCTGAATTATTCCCTCTATTCACTTAATCCATAGTGCCATATAACACTCCTAAAAAGTAATCACTTATCACCAGTCATCAAAAACCCGGATATTTTTATTGCATTTTTCAATATATTAGTCGGATGCGGTTGATTCCCTCATTCATCTTCCTGTTTTCCGCGCTTATAGCTAATATGTATGGATTTGCCGGTTCTGTTACAGGATCCGGCAATGATACCATTTCCCCGGTTCGCACAATTACATCAAACAGCCTTATTTACACCGGCACTGAATATGCGAAAGTATATACATCGGTAAGCGGAAATCCCTTTTTCCGTGACCAGGCCGTAAACGGATGGGTCGATTATTACCGGAACCGGTATGAAAACATTCCCATTTCCTACGATATAGAAAGTGACCAGGTGGTTTTTCACGAACCTGTTAACCAGATCCGGATCAGCCTGGTAAATGAAAAAGTAGGCGGATTTATGATCGATGGCCATCACTTTATCGCCTTAAATGATGCAACAGGTTTTCGTGGGTTTTATGAAGCACTGTACCAGGGTAAGCGGGATGTGCTTGTGAAATGGCTGAAAATTCTTACCCGCACCGGTACTGATGAAGGCAGGTATATAGCGTATTCGAATATATATATCCGGGAAGGCAGTAACCTGTTGCAGGTGAGTAATAAAACAGAACTGTTCAGTTATTTTGGCAGGAATAAAAAGAAAATACAGCAATACTACCAGGACCAGCACCTGAATTTCAAGAAAGATCCCGGTAATACGGTGCTCGGCAGTAGTTGCTTTTGCAGAAAAGAATGGATATTAATGGGTAGAATACCAACCATATTTTTATACTATTTCGCTGTTCATTAACAGTCCTGCATATACGCAGGAAAAACAAACTGCATTTGACAGTCTCATAAACCTGGTTGAACGTAACAGTAATTACAGGATATATTATGACCGTAAACAAACCGCAGCACTGACCATCCCCGAAGTGCCGGCAGGTGCGGGGGCAGAAGCAATATTGAAGGCTGTCCTTTCCGGCACGGGTTTTAATTATTCCATCGACCCTTCAGGAAGGATATTTATAACAAAGGATGTTGTCATTCAGACTTCACTTCCTCCAAATTATTTCGCTAAAGAAAATCAACCTGCGAAAACTTACGTGGATACAACGCCTCCTCAAAAAAAGAGATCCGAAGTAATTGCCAGTACGGAGAATAAAGTGTATACGATTGGACAAAAAGGAAGTGCCGGCGCAAACACCGTGTTGAATGGTTATATCAGGGATATCCGGAGCGGTGAACCGCTGGCAGGTGCATCAGTGATGGTGGAAGACCTGAATATGGGAGTAGCCACTGATCCATATGGTTTCTTTTCCATCACCATACCGAAGGGCAGGCATGTCCTCAAAATCACCAGCCTCGGTATGAAGGAAACACGGAGGCAGATACAGATGGAAGGTGATGGCCGACTGGATATAGATGTTAAGGAAGATGTTACCAGCCTGAAAGCGGCAGTGATAGTGGCGCAGAAACAATCCAATGTCAGGGGCATGCAGATGGGCGTAGAAAAACTCAATATTAAAACCATACGCCAGATCCCCGCCATCTTCGGTGAAGTGGATATCCTTCGATCCCTGTTAACATTGCCCGGGGTCACTTCGGTAGGCGAGGGTACCGCGGGTTACAACGTGCGGGGCGGTTCGGCTGATCAGAACCTGATCCTGCTGAATGATATGACGTTGTATAACCCCACCCATCTCTTTGGTTTCTTTTCAGCCGTAGATCCGGAAGTGGTGCGTGGCCTCGAACTGTATAAGAGTGCGATCCCTGAAAAATTCGGAGGAAGGATTTCTTCTGTTATGGATGTGTCCACACGTGACGGGAACAGCAAAAAATTCACCGGTTCTGCAGGTATTGGTCCGCTTACCAGCAAACTTACCCTGGAAGGACCGCTCGGCAGTGAAAAAACAACCTTCTTGTTGGGCGGAAGGATTACCTACTCCGACTGGCTGCTGAAGCAAATAGATGATCCTGATTTTGAAAACAGCCAGGCATCTTTCTATGACCTGATGCTTCACCTGACGCATGAATTTTCAGAAAAAGACAGGTTGTATATTTCTGCCTATATGAGCAATGATAAATTCCGGCTCAATGAAGATTCCACATATTCCTACCGTAACCGGAATGCCAGTATAAAATGGAAGCACAATTTTTCCCGCAAATTTTATATGGTGGTGACCGGAGGTATCGATGATTATACATATGAAGTGGAGGGAAGCAATAACCCCAAGGATGCGTTCACGCTGAAATTCGGGGTAAAGCAGGTTAATACGAAGGCTGATTTTAATTTTGCACCCAATAATAAGCATGCCATTGATTTTGGGATCCAGAATATCATATATGATATTGATCCGGGTTCCCTTCAGCCTGCTGACGCAGCTTCGCTGATCACACCCAATACGCTGGAAAAGGAAAAAGGAACCGAGACGGCGCTGTACCTGGGCGACCAGTATAAAGTAACGGATAAGTTATCCCTGCAGGCCGGGTTGAGGTATTCTTTTTACCGGTACACGGGACCACAGAAAGTGTATAGTTATGCACCCGGACAACCCATTGATGAAAAAACAATACAGGATTCCACCATATATGGCAAAGGTGAATTAATACAGTCATACCAGGGACCGGAACTAAGGGTTTCTGCCAGGTACCTGATCAATGATAAGTCGTCCCTCAAATTAAGTTTCAATACACTGCGGCAGTACATTCACATGCTGACCAATACGGCCGCCATATCACCCACGGATACCTGGAAACTCAGTGATCCCTTTGTGAAGCCGCAGCGGGGGCGACAGGTTTCCCTGGGATATTATACCCAACTCGGTAAAAAAGGAGTGGAACTTTCCCTGGAAGGCTATTATAAAACCAGCGAGAACTACCTGGATTACAAAAGCGGGGCGCAGCTGATATTGAATGATGCCATTGAGCAGGATATCCTGCTGACAAAGGGCCGTGCTTATGGCGTGGAAATGCTCCTGAAAAAACCCAATGGCAAGCTCAACGGATGGCTGAGCTATACGTATTCGCGGACCTTCCTGAAGGTTGATGACCCGCTGGCAGGTGAAACCATTAATAACGGTGATGAGTACCCTGCCAATTATGACAAGCCGAATATCATCAGCCTGGTGGGTAATTACCGGTTTACCCAGCGATTCAGCATTTCCCTCACTTCCACCTACAGTACGGGAAGGCCTATTACCCTGCCTGTGGGCACGTTTAATATGGGTGGGGCGCCAAGGGTGTTGTATTCTGAACGTAACGCTTACCGTATTCCGGATTTTTTCCGTACGGATATCTCCATGACCCTGGAAGGAAACCATAACCTGAAGCAAAAACTGCACACATCCTGGACTGCAGGAGTGTATAACGTGACCGGGAGGGATAATCCCTATTCCGTTTACTTTATCCTGGAAAACGGAAAGATTAACGGTTACCAGTTATCAGTTTTCGCCACGGCCATACCCTTTGTTTCATTTAACCTAAGATTTTAAGATGCGGTGCATTCTAATTATATTTATTATTACTAACATTGATGGGTAGCTGCAAAAAACCATACAGCCTTCCGGAAGGGGAAACTGTCAACACGATCCTTGTGGTGGAAGGAACCATTGCGGTGGGGCAGAATGCCGAAAACCGTTTCCTGCTCAGCAGGCTGCGGCCTTTGCAGGATACCACGCTCAATGATCCCGAATCAGGTGCGGTAATCACCATTGAGTCGCAAAGCGGGCAGCGCTGGAACCTTGTTGAAAATGAAGCAGGGAGCTATCAGTCCACCCTTTCATTGCCAGCTAATGCGCAGTACAAGCTGAAGATATTAACGCAGAACGGCCGGCAATACGAAACATCATTGCTGGAGGTTAAAACGACGCCTCCGATTGACAGTGTAACCTGGAAGCAGGATGGTGACGTGGAGATATTTGTCCATTCCCGTGATCCATCAAACAATACGCGTTACTATCGCTGGGAATATACGGAGACATGGGAGTATCACGCCTATTACGACAGTAACCTTGGATTTGCAAACGGGCAGATATATTATCTTTCGCCTTCGGAACTCACTTTTGCATGCTGGAGCAGCGAATCCTCCGGTTCAATCATAATCAACAATACCACAGCACTCAGTGAAGACGTTGTCAGTTACCAGCCCGTACTTACCCTGCCCAGGCCTTCCCCGAAAGCATCATTTAAGTACAGCGTACTGGTGCGGCAATATGGCCTTCCGGAAGATGCTTATAATTTCTGGAACATCCTTCGAAAGAATACGGAACTGACCGGTACACTCTTTGATCCCCAGCCCTCGCAGTTGCCGGGAAATATCAAAAGCCTGACTGATCCTGCTGAAAGGGTGATTGGTTTTATTTCTGCCGGGGCGGTCTCGGAAAAAAGACTGTATATCAGGAATGCGGAATTGTTGGACTGGCCGCAAATGCCTGCAGAGGATTCTGTATGTAAGCCCCTGGATCCGGGTCCCAATGCTATCGAATTCCTGACCATGGATACAACATATGGTCCGGCTTTTTATGTAACCGGCGGCGGTGTGAGGCTGGCGAAAAAGCCATGTATGGATTGCCGCAGAAGGGGTGGTACGTTAACAAAACCACCATACTGGCAATGAAAAACAGGCAGCTATATATTTTTTGTTTTCTGGTTTTCCTGTCCATTTTCCGGGAAGGAGATCTGGTGCTGGCACAGGCAGCACAAAAAAGCCAGGTATTTATCGATACAGATGGATTATCCTATATCACCGGAGAACAGGTTTGGTGCAGTATCAGGATCACTGATTCCGTTAGCGGGAAGCCAACTGCTGCAGGGCATATGATCTACGGGTCATTGCTGGATGATAAAGGTACGGCATTGATACAGGTCAGGTTTGCCGCTGAGAATGGGATAGCTACCGGCTTTATCCCCCTGCCTGCCAATCTCGTTTCGGGTATTTACCTGGTTACCGCAATAACCGGTGATCCTTCCGTCTCTAGCGCCATGTCTCCCCATCCTGGTGATCAATCCCAATAAACCGCCTGGCCCGGTGAAAGATACCGTGGCGGCGATGAATGCGGCAGTTAATAATAGCAATAATAATATGCAGATCCTCCCGGATAAAAATCAATATGGAAAACGTGAAAGGATCACTATCGATCTTGATGCCGGTGAATCGGGCAGTTCACTGCTTTCTATGAGCATCAGGCGGATGGATACGCTGGAAAATTTTGCCGATAGCCTGCTGTCCGGACTGAACATCAATGCCGTACAGGCAGGCTATTACCGGATTGTCGTCCTGGGAAGGTCAATTAATAAAGGCAAGGGTATATCCTGCGAATGGTACCAACCCGGTGCCAAATATTCGGGTATACGTTTCCGTTATCGGAACCGAGGCCCGGATCGGGGAAGCAGTTTCTGATGTCAATGGAGAGGTGAATTTCTTATTGCCCATCATATTTGCTGATGCGCAACTGGTATTCATACCCGTTCATAATAGCACTACGGGTTATCGTGTTGAATTTAACCCTGATCCCATGGAAAAGATTCCTGGTATTCAATTGCCTCCCCTTGTACTTCCGGAATACCTTGCCGGTCCCATCCGCAACAGGGTGATCGAAGCCCAGTCCCAGGCAAGTTTCAGGCCGGAAGAAAAAACCAGGCTGGTGATCAGCAATCCCGATACAACTGATTTTTATGGTCGGCCGGATAAAAGGTATATGCTGGATGATTATACCCGTTTTCCGGATATGGAGGAAATTATTACCGAATTTGTTACAGAAGTAAGGATCCGCAAAAACAGTGAAACCGCTGAATTGCAGGTATTGAATGCTCCCTATAAAAAGTTTTTTGAAGAACCTGCCCTGGTGCTGATCGATGGCGTTCCGGTAACGGATATTGTTCAATTACTGGACCTTGATCCGCTGAAATTACAGTCCATCGATATCATCAGCCGCAAATTCTTCATGGGAAAACATAGTTATCCGGGCATCATCCATTATAAATCTTACAAGGGCGACCTTGGCGGATATACGCTTCCGGTGGATGCCGCAATATATAGTTTTGAAGGGGTGCAACTCCAAAATGAATATATTACTCCTGATTATTCATCGCAGTCCGATAACCGGATACCGGATTTCAGGAACCTGTTGTTCTGGGCGCCTTCCCTGTTAACCGATAATAATGGGAAAAAACATATTGAAATCTTCAGCGGAGACCTGGAAGGCAGTTATAAAATCACCTTACATGGTGTTAGTGCGAATGGCAGGACAAAGAATGGATCAGCGAATATTTATATCAAATAATTAGTGCAATATGATACCATCAGGAAAAATAAAACGTCATGATTTTTCACTCAAAAGGTGGTCATTCACTGCCATTTTATTAGTTTTTTTTGCGGACTGCCAGTCGCAGGTAAAGTGGAACGATGGTGAATTTGTAAAGACTTCACTCAATCCCATTATGGGTCCTGATTCATCCGGATTATTCTATTGCCCGGTATTGAAAAAAACCGTGCAATGGCAGAAGGCTGATGTGTTTAATCCTGCTGCCATTGTGAAAGACAATAAAGTGTACCTGCTGTACCGGGCTGAGGATAATCCCAAAGCCATTATTGGCGGCCGTACATCTCGTATAGGCCTTGCCGTTAGTGACGACGGGCTGCATTTCAGGAAGTTTGACAAGCCGGTGATATACCCGGATAATGATGCTTTTGCCGAATATGATTTTCCCGGCGGATGTGAGGATCCCCGGATTGTGGAGACGGAAGACGGACGTTATGTTGCGGTATATACCAGCTGGAACGGAAAGGTCGCCAGGCTGAGTGTGGCGATGTCGCGTGATTTGATGAATTGGGAGAAGAAAGGCCCGTCTTTTGCGAAGGCATATAATGGAAAATATAAGGATACCTGGTCAAAATCGGGTTCCATCATTACCGGTTTCAGGGATGGGAAAGCAGTTGCCCTGAAGATCAACGGCAAATACTGGATGTATTGGGGTGAACATTTCATCAACCTGGCATGGTCGGAGAATATGTACGATTGGTATCCTTCGGAAAATGATAAAGGCGAACTTCAAAGAATTGTGGAAACAAGACCGGGGAAATTTGACAGCGACCTTACGGAATGCGGACCTCCCGCAGTGCTGACGGATAAGGGAATCGTCTTGTTGTACAATGGGAAGAATGCTGAAACGGATAAAGCTGATCCTTCATTGCCAAAAGGAATGTATTCTGTGGGGCAGATCATCTTTGATCCGAAGAATCCCGGCAAAGTACTGTCCCGGTCGGATAAACCATTTCTCCGGCCTTCCCTGCCGCATGAGATCAGCGGTCAATACCAGGCCGGTACAACCTTTGCCGAAGGACTTGTATGGTTTCAGCAAAAGTGGTTTTTGTACTATGGTACCGCAGATTCTTATGTTGGCCTGGCAATTAAGGAGTAATCAGCTCAATCGCCTTAAGTTTTATATAGAAATTCACATTTGCACATTTGCATACTTGCACATTTCATTGCCACATTCCTCACATTCCCCACATTCCCACATTATCTTAATATCCTTATCTTTACCTCCTTCAAAAAACAACTGAATGCCTGAATTTGAAAACAGACAGTTCCTGGATTTTGAGAAACCGATCAAGGATCTGCATGATCAGATCGTTCAATTAAAACAGACGGCTGAAAAAAATAAAATAGACCTGAGTGATTCCGTAAAACAGCTGGAAGATAAAATCCAGGAAAAAAGACGGGAAATCACGCAGTCTCTCACAAACTGGCAAAAAGTGCAGCTGAGCCGTCACCCCGACAGGCCATATACCCTTGCCTATATAAAACGAATGTGCGAAAATTTCGTGGAGTTGCATGGCGACAGGAATTTCAGGGATGATAAGGCCATAGTGGGAGGATTTGCCCAGCTGGGTGGTGAAACCGTAATGATCCTCGGACAGCAAAAAGGCGTGAATACCAAGATGCGCCAGCTTCGTAATTTTGGCATGGCCAACCCGGAAGGTTACCGGAAGGCGCTGCGGTTGATGAAACTCGCGGAAAAATTCAATAAACCCGTCATCACACTCGTTGACACGCCCGGGGCATTTCCCGGAATGGAAGCAGAGGAAAGGGGACAGGGTGAAGCGATCGCAAGGAATATATTTGAAATGATTCGTTTACGCGTTCCCGTTATATGCGTGATTATCGGTGAAGGCGCCAGTGGCGGTGCGATGGGTATTGGTGTTGGTGACAGGGTATACATGATGGAGAATACCTGGTATACCGTGATATCTCCGGAAAGCTGCAGTTCCATCTTATGGCGCAGCTGGGACATGAAGGAAAAAGCGGCGGATGAACTCAAACTCACCGCTGATCATATGTTGAAGTTCGGGCTTGTAGACGGAATTGTTCCGGAACCCCTGGGTGGCACGCACTGGGATTATGATGAAGCGGCAGACTTATTAAAAAACTACCTCATCCCGGTGTTACAGGAACTGAAGAAGATCAGTCCTGAAAAAAGGGTAAGCCAGCGGATCGATAAATTCAGTAAAATGGGTTTCTGGGAAGAAGCCCAGGCATAAATCTAACAGACAGATGTCAGCAAATCTATTTATGGGAACCGGCGTGGCGATGGTAACACCATTTCACCCGGATGGCAGCATTGACTGGGACAGCCTGAAGAATGTGATTCATTTTCTTTCTGCCGGTAAAGTGGAATACCTGGTTGTTATGGGTACTACCGGTGAAAATGTTACCGTCAGCAAGGAAGAAAAACAGGCTGTTTTTTCTTTTGTTGCAGAACATAACCATGCCGGTCTGCCATTGGTTGCCGGCATTGGTGGAAATAATACCACTGAAGTACTGGAGGGATTAAAGAAAACAAAACTTGAAGGTTACCAGGGGATACTTTCCGTCAGTCCATATTATAATAAACCGAACCAGGAGGGTATATTCCAGCATTACAGGATGATCAGCGAGGCCAGTCCGCTCCCGGTAATCATGTACAATGTGCCTGGCCGCACGGGACAAAATGTGACGGCGGAAACTACACTGCGTATTGCATCTTCCTGCCCCAATATCGTAGCCACAAAGGAAGCCTGCGGGAATCTTGAACAGATCATGCAGATCATCATGAACAAGCCGGAAGGATTTGAAGTGATCAGCGGTGATGATGCATTGACCCTTCCGATGATTGCCTGTGGCGCCATTGGTGTTATTTCCGTGGTAGGAAACGCTTATCCGCTGGAATTTTCAGAAATGGTCAGAATAGGCTATAAAAGGTGATTATCCCGGTGCACGTATATTACACTACCAGCTCATTGATATTATTTCTTCCATGTTTGCCGAAGGCAGTCCGAGTGGGGTGAAAGCATATATGCAGCGAAATGGGCCTATGCGGAAATTATTTTCGGATGCCGGTGTACCCGGTTAGTGATGGTTTACATAAAAAGATAAAATCACTGAAGGAAAATTTCCGGTCGGCAATAACTGAAGGACTGTTGAGTTGAAAACACTTTAGGATTATCAACTATCCTTTGCTTCCCATTATTCCCGGCGTCTCAATCTCCCCGGCGTCTTAGTCCAAATGCATTTTCTTCATCCATCTCAATAATTCATCCGGCCATTGGGTAGTGGATTGTTTGTTATACATTCCGAATCCATGTCCGCCTTTTTCGAAAAGCAATAATTCTACCGGCACATTATTTTTCTTCAGGGCATCAGCATACACAACGGAATTCTTATAATTTACCGGATCATCCTTGGCATGGGCAAGAAAAGCTGGTGGGGTTTGAGCATCTACCCGTAACTGATTTGAATAATCCCTGATTTTTTCCGGGGATGGATTTTTCCCGATAAGATTTTCCCTTGAGCCAATATGTCCGATACTGTCGGAAAAACTGATTACAGGGTAAACCAGGACGGAGAAATCAGGTCTGAGGCTTACCTGCCCGGCATTGATCATTTTTTCACGATAGTGGGTAGAGGCTGTTGAAGCAAGGTGCCCGCCTGCGGAAAATCCCAATACACCAATCTTCCCCGGATTTATCCCCCATTCTTTTGCATTTGACCTGACCATGAAAATGGCTTGCTGTGCGTCCTGTAGCGGTGCCGTTTCCATATTATCCATGGTAGCGGTATCAGGTATCCGGTACTTCACCACAAAAGCGGCAATACCTTCCGATTGTAATCTTTCTCCCACATCATAGCCTTCATGGCTTAGGGCATTTATCCCATAACCACCTCCGGGAAAAACGATAATGGCTGTCCCGCTTGCTTTCGATTTTTCGGGAAGGTACACAGTAATGGTGGGGCGGGTGATCTTGCTGACAATGAGAATACTGTCTGCATTGTACACTGATTTTTCCTCATCGGGGTGTGGTTTTGCACCCGGAATGTTTCCATTATACAGGGGTAGGGTTTTTTGTGCCATAAGATTGCTGCCTGGCATAAACATAAGTAAAAAGAGAATTATCCGCATACATGCCCTGTATAATGTTTAAACAATGGAATCCTGCCTGCACTACCTCACAAGGTACGTAGTTCCTTCGAGGGCAAGTTCAGTGTTGGGGAAAATTGCAGCGGCTTCTACCAGGAAGGGGGTAAGGTCGTTGTACTTGCTGCTGAAATGCCCGATGATCAGGTTGCGGGCACCGGCTTTTTTAGCGATCGTTGCTGCCTGTCCGGCAGTGGAATGAAAACGCAGTGCAGCGCGGTCTTCATGCTCCTGCAAATAAGTGGATTCGTGGTAAATGAGGTTGGCACCCTTCACGATGTCTGCTATTTTTTCATCATATTTTGTATCTGCACAGTAGGCATAGCTTTTCGAGGATGGTGCGGACCTTGTTACCAGTGCATTGGCAATGATGGAACCGTCGGGCCGGGTATAATCTTCCCCTTCTTTCAAACGGGCATAAAAAGAAGAGGGGACCTGGTATTCTTTTGCCTGCGCGGGATCCACCTTGCGGAGTTTTTCTTTTTCGCGGAACAGGAAACCCCAGCAATCGATCCTGTGCTGCACTTTAAAGCAGTGGACGGATAATTTTTTCCCGTCCATGATCAGGTCGTCTTTTTCAAGCGGATGAAAGAACAGGGTATAAGTCAATTTGGTGTCGGCCACTTCAAAAATCCGGGTAAGGATAGACTCCAGGGCCGGGGGAGCATACAGGTGAAGGTCTTCTGTGCGGTTGGTCAGACTGAAACTGTTTAACAGTCCGGGCAAACCAAAATAATGATCTCCATGCAGGTGAGAAATAAAAATATGATGCAATCCGGCTCCTCCGGATCTTATAGCGGTTCATCTGGATCTGCGTGCCTTCTCCGCAATCAATCAGGAATGCATATTCATCGATGGTCAGCACCTGTGAAGTAGGGTGCCTGTCGTGCATGGGTAATGCGGAATTATTTCCGAGTATGGTAACGGCGAACATAAGAATTAGCGGATTGGCGGATTAGCGGATTGACGAATTGATGTTCAGCATATTTCATGGTGTTATAGCTATAGGTATTTATTGTTATCAAATATAATCGTAATCCAAACTTCCTTAATCCGCCAATCCGCCAATTCGCCAATCCGTCTAATCATTAAACATCTCCCTCTCGATCTCTTCCATCTGTATAATATCCCAGGCCTCACTTTCCGTTGGGGTTACATTCATCAGTTCCAGCAATTCCTCTTTATCCAGCCATTTTTCCAGCGATTTATCCAGGCAACAGAAAACAAGTGAATGATTGTTGTCGTAACTTGATTGCTGGAGGTTACTGAGCATCATTGCCGCATCAAGGTCCATTTCTGTCACCTTTTCCAGGTTCAGGATGATATTTTTAACTTCATTTTGCATGCAGGCAGCAAACGTTTCCTTCAGTTCCTCTGTCATATTAGCAGAGAAATCTGGTTCAAGTATCGTTATGACATGGAATTTTTCCTTGGTATCAATTTTGACATTCATAGCTACATGTTGTAACGCTTCTCTATCCTGAATTATTGGACCCAAAACCTCTACCTGCAGAATAGCGGTCAGTCTGGTGTTAATGTTTTCTAACTAATTGAGCACTACTGCACAATAAATAGGTATCGGCCTCAGTTTCAGTAAACAGAAGTCAAAATTATTCGTTATTATTGTAATGAGTCAAAAATATAAATCATACCTCGAATGGATAACAATTTTTCGGCCCAGGTTAAAGAAATCATTTCTTTTAGCAGGGAAGAAGCGCTGAGGTTAGGAAATGATTTTATCGGCACAGAGCACCTGTTGCTCGGTGTGATCAGGGAAGGTGAGAACACTGCCGTTAAAATCCTTAAAAACCTTAATGTAGATCTTGTACGAACTACGCAAGGAAGTAGAACTGGCTGTAAAAGATAAAACAGGAAAGAATATTGCTAATATCAACAGCCTTCCACTCACACGACAGGCTGAAAAAGTGATTCGGGTAACCGTACTTGAAGCCAAGGCGCTGAAAAGCCCGACGGTGGAAACGGAACACCTGATGCTTTCCATTCTAAAGAATAAAGAAAATATTGCAACACAAATCTTAAACCAGTTTGATGTGGACTACGATCTTTTCCGTAATGAACTCGGCGTTGTAAAAAGCAATGATGTTCGCAGCGAGTACACTGATGATCCCGATGATGAATTTGATGAAGAGAAAAAGCGGTTACCAGCAAAAAGCCAAGCAACAGGCAGTGCTACTGCCAAAAGCAAAACACCGGTGCTGGATAATTTTGGCCGCGATATCACCCGCCTCGCAGAAATGGGAACACTTGATCCGATTGTTGGTCGTGAGGAAGAAATTGAAAGGGTATCCCAGATACTTTCCCGCCGTAAAAAGAACAACCCCATCCTGATTGGTGAACCCGGTGTGGGTAAAACCGCCATCGTGGAAGGTCTTGCACTGCGTATTGTTCAGCGAAAAGTGTCCAGGGTATTGTTTGATAAACGCGTGGTATCCCTTGACCTTGCTGCACTGGTGGCAGGTACAAAATACCGCGGACAGTTTGAAGAAAGGATGAAGGCCATCATGAACGAACTGGAAAAAAACCGTGATGTGATCCTGTTCATTGATGAGATCCACACCATTGTTGGTGCCGGTGGTGCCAGCGGTTCGCTGGATGCTTCCAATATTTTCAAACCGGCCCTCGCCCGTGGTGAACTGCAATGTATTGGTGCATCCACACTGGATGAGTACCGTATGTATATTGAAAAAGACGGTGCACTCGACCGTCGTTTCCAGAAAGTAATGGTGGATCCGCCAAGTGTGGAAGAAACCATGCAGATCCTGAAGAATATCAAATCCAAATACGAAGATTATCACAATGTGACTTATGCGGATGAAGCGATTGATGCCTGTGTGAAACTGAGCGACCGCTATATCACCGACCGGTTATTGCCAGATAAAGCCATCGACGTAATGGATGAAGTAGGCGCCAGGGTGCACCTGAAAAATATCAATGTTCCGCAGGAGATCCTTGAACTGGAAAAGAAAATTGAAGACATCAAGCAGGAAAAAAATAAAGTGGTGAAGAGCCAGCGTTTTGAAGAAGCTGCTTCCCTGCGTGATAATGAAAAAAGACTGCAGGAAGAACTGGAAAAAGCCAAGAATAACTGGGAAGAAGAAAGCAAGCATAAACGTTATCCGATTTCCGAAGAAGATATCGCTGAAGTGGTGAGCATGATGACCGGCATCCCTGTTAAAAGGATGGTACAGGCTGAAAGCGAGAAGCTGCGCAATATGGCGATGGATATGAAGGCGATGGTGGTTGGACAGGATGAAGCGATATCCAAAGGTGGTGAAAGCCATCCAGCGTAACCGGGTTGGATTGAAAGATCCGAAAAAACCTATCGGTACATTTATCTTCCTCGGCCCGACCGGTGTAGGTAAAACCGAATTAGCGCGTGCGCTTTCACGTTATATGTTTGATTCTGAAGATTCACTCATCCGGATCGATATGAGTGAATACATGGAGAAATTCACGGTGAGCCGTCTGATTGGTGCGCCTCCGGGATATGTAGGATATGAAGAAGGCGGACAGCTAACGGAAAAAGTAAGGACGTAAGCCATACTCTGTGATCCTGCTCGATGAAATCGAAAAAGCACACCCGGATATTTATAATATCCTGCTGCAGGTGCTTGACGATGGTCAGTTGACAGACGGTCTCGGTCAGGAAAGTGGATTTCAAGAATACCCTTATCATCATGACTTCCAATATTGGTGTACGCCAGTTGAAAGATTTTGGTGAAGGTGTTGGTTTTGCCACGCAATCACGTGTCCAGGGATGCTGATGAAAACAATAAGGCGGTTATTGAAAAAGCCCTGAAGCGTACCTTCTCTCCTGAATTTCTGAACAGGGTGGATGATGTGGTTATCTTTAATTCACTCGACAGGAACCATATCTTTGAAATCATCGATATCCTGATGAAGGGAGTGATGAAGCGCCTGAAAAATCTTGGGTTCTCACTGGAACTGACTGAAGATGCCAAGAATTTCATTGCTGATAAAGGATACGATGCACAGTTTGGTGCAAGGCCGTTACACCGGGCCATTCAGAAATACCTGGAAGATCCGCTGGCAGAAGAAATTCTGAGCATGAGCATCAAGCCCGGAGATGTAATGATTGCAGACCTTGATAAGGAAGCACAGAAACTGGTGTTTACCCTTAAGGAAGCGGTGGTTAGTTGAGAGTTGAGAGTTGAGGGTTGAGAGTAAAATACAAATATATTGAATATAGACCGGTGGTGAAAATCATCGGTCTTTTTTTTGCACTTACCCTCAACTCTCAACTCTCAACTCTCAACCCTATCTTTGCCCAATGGCTCCCGGCAAAATCATCATCACCATCGACGGCTGGTCGTCTTGCGGAAAAAGCACACTGGCACGCCAGCTTGCAAAGAAACTCGATTATGTGTACATCGACAGTGGAGCGATGTACCGCGCCATCACACTGTATTTTCTGAGAAATCACATCGACTGGTCATCACACAGGGAAGTGGAAAAAGCGCTGAAAAATATCGACCTGGAATTCAGGACCAATGCGCAATCGAACAGGAGTGAAATGTACCTGAATGGTGAAAACGTGGAATTTGTAATCCGTGACCTGGTAGTGGCTGAAAAAGTGAGTGAAATAGCGGCCATAAAAGAAGTCCGTGATTTTGCCGTGGCACAGCAACGTAAAATGGGAAAAGGGAAGGGTATTGTAATGGATGGAAGGGATATCGGGACCGTGGTTTTTCCCAGGGCTGAATTGAAAATTTTTATGACGGCAGACAATGCCATCCGCGTGGAAAGAAGGTTCCGGGAACTATTTGACAAGAACCCGAATATTACCATTGAAGAAGTGAAAACCAACCTGGAAATGAGGGATTATATTGATTCCAACCGGGAAGTTTCCCCGCTGAAAAAAGCAAAGGATGCGGTTGTTCTTGACAATACCGTCATCAGCGAAGAAGAACAGTTAAAGCTCGCCCTGAAATGGGTGAAAGAAAAAATGAAGGGCTGAGCGTATTGGGGATCATGTAAGTGGCAGATAACATGTTTCCGTTAATCCCTCAAAAATTCCATTCCTGCTGTACAGATTCGAAAGATTTGGCGCCGGGGTAAAATGAATGAATTTTTTTCAGGACGCCCTCTACCATGGCATCCGGGCAGGAAGCCCCGCTGGTTACCAGTATGCGGGCGGGTGCGTGTGATGGCAGCCAGTTTTCTACCGTAGTTTCTGCTTTTGTCCTCCAGTTGAATTGAATAATCCTTTTATTTGAAAGGATATCGTCTTCCGAACGCACAAAAAAAGTGGGAAGTTTTTCTTCACAGAGTTCCACCAGGTGAGATGTGTTGCTGCTGTTCCTTCCGCCAACCACCACAGCTATATCTGCTTCCTGTTGCAGCATTCCCGAAACCGAGGTCTGGTTATCGTTGGTGGCATAACAGAGTGTGTCGCGCGTGTCTGCAAAACGACCGTCGATATTATTTTCGTTTAACCCATATTGTTTGGCCACCAGGTTTTTCAGGTAGTCCGCAATCGCCTGCGTATCACTGGCCAGCATGGTGGTCTGGTTAACCACGCCAAAACGCTGAAGGTCTTTGCTGATATCAAACCCGGCAGAATACCGGCCCTTGAATTCTTCATAAAATAACGATGGTTCTTTTTCCCCCGTTATGTATTTGCCCAGCTCGATGGTTTCTTTCATATCGTTCACCACAACTGTTGGTGCGTTCTGCGCACTGTGTGAAAATGTAGCACGGGTCTCTTCATGTGTGGGTTTACCATGCACCACGATACTGTAACCATTGGAGGCTATCTGTGCTGACCTGTTCCACACTTTTTCCACGAACGGACAGGTAGTGTCATATTTTTCTATGGCGATTCCCAGTGACCTGATCTTATGTTCGATGTCAAGGGTGGTTCCGAAAGCAGGTATGAGGACAATATCCTCCGGCCGTAGTGATTCGAAGGGGATCAGCATTTTTCCATAGGTATCCATCAGGAAACTGACGCCGCGGGCCAGCAGGTCTTCATTCACAAATGGGTTATGGATCATTTCGCTCAGCAGGAAAATTCTTTTTCCGGGATTTTCCTCGATCGTGCGAAAGGCAATCTCAATCGCATTTTCCACTCCATAGCAAAAGCCAAAATGTCGTGCCAGGAAAAATTGCACCGGGCCAAAATCAAGCTGTGCCGGGGTAAAATCCTTTTTTAATTTATCCTGCTGTTTTCTTTTCAGTTTAATGGCACTGATCAGCGGGCTCCTGTAAACGACGGGAACATTAAATGTTTTCATCAGGGTGCAAAGTTAGGAAGGTTTGGCATTATGCAGGCCCTTAAGTATCTTGACCGCATGCCATTTCCCAAATTGTCCTGGGTCCACCAAACCAATGTATATGAAGTTAACCTTCGACAGTTTACGCCCGAGGGAAGCGTTATCGCCTTTATGCGCCATATGCCAAGGCTAAAGGAGATGGGCGTTCATACACTCTGGTTCATGCCGGTAACACCTATCAGCGTGTATAAACGAAAGGGTAGCCTGGGCAGTTTTTATGCATGTTCCGATTACCGTTCCTTTAGTCCGGAATTCGGTACTCTGCATGAATTTAAAGCATTGGTTCAGCTGGCCCATGAAATGGGCATGAAAGTAATCATCGACTGGGTAGCTAACCACACCGGGGCTGATCATGTATGGACAACTGCGCATCCCGACTTCTATCATCGCAATGAACTGGGTGAATGCTATGACAGGAATGGATGGGATGACGTATATGACCTTAACTATGCGTACCAGCCCCTGCGCGATGAGATGATCGCGTGTATGAAATTCTGGGTCCGTGAAACAGATATTGACGGATTCAGGTGCGATATGGCGATGCTGACGCCGGTTGATTTCTGGAACGAAGCACGAACGAAGGTTGATGGCGTAAAAAAATTGTTCTGGCTGGCAGAATGTGACCAGTGGAATGAACCCGCTTACCTGGAGGTTTTTGATGCGGCATACACATGGAAATGGATGCATGCAACGCAGGAGTATTACCAGCGCTCCTTTCCCATACATACCCTTGTTGATACACTGTATAGTTATAATGGACTCAGGCCGAAAAATGCCATCAGGGCATGGTTTACCAGCAATCATGATGAGAACAGCTGGAATGGAACAGAATATGAAAAGTATGGCGAAATGGCGTTACCGCTCGCTGTTTTTTCATGTACCTGGAATGGCATACCACTGCTGTATAACGGCCAGGAGCTGCCCAACCGCAAACGCCTTTCATTTTTTGAAAAGGATCCCATTGAATGGAACCAGTATTGCGAACTGCATGATTTTTATAAAAAGTTACTTGAACTTCATCACCATCACCCTGCATTAATGGCGGGTTCGGAAAAAGTAAAGACCATTTTCGTGGGTACCGATCACCAGGACAAGGTGCTGGCATACCTTCGCAGTAACGGGGGAGCAGAAGTGCTAACCCTGCTAAATCTTTCTCCCTATCCACTGGTCATTAATGTCTATGACCAGGATGTATCGGGTGAATTCCGGGAACTCTTTACAGGCCATCAATGGAATGCCGGAAAATCAAGGCTTATTGAACTGGGATCCTGGGGATTCTTTGTTGGTGTTAAAAACTGAAATGATCACTAATACAATGCAAAAAAGCCATCCCGCGAAACGCGGGATGGCTTTTTTATTAAGATGATATCTCTTATTTCAATTCTAACGGATATGTATACATGCCATCATAGCCGGGGTAAAAACCTTCCAGCGAAATCCTGGTAGTGCTGCGGGCGAGTACGGTGTTGAGGTCATCGACCGACTTTACGTCCTGCCCGTTGGCCTTCAGGATGATAAAGCCATCCCTCATCCTTGTCTGTTCGTCAATTGGCCCCTCATTGATTTTTTTGACGATAACGCCACCGGCAACACCATATTCCTTTGCCTTGGCGGCTGACAGGGTTTCAAAATCGCCTTTCAGTATATCTGAAGCCGCCGCTTTCACCTGGTCATAATTCCCTGATTTGTTCTTCAGCGTGATATTCGTGCTCATCTCCTTACCATTGCGGTTATACGCCAGCGTTATCTTGTCGCCCGGCTTGTATCCTGCAATCTGTTCAACCATCTCACTGCCGGAGGTAACTTTTACACCATTGATCTTGGTGATATAGTCTCCGGCCTGTATTCCGGTACCTGCTGCGGCGCCGTCTTTGGAAACTTCACGGACAAAAACGCCCATGCCTTCCTTGAACCCGATTTTTTCCTTTTCTGAATCCGGAGCTGCATCCGGGAGGTATGAAATGCCCAGGTAAGCGCGCTGAACCGTGCCAAACTGGAGGAGGTCATTAATAATCTTCTTTACAATATTAACCGGTATTGCGTAGGAGTAACCGGCATAGGCACCCGTGGGAGATGCAATGGCAGATACAATACCTACGAGTTCCCCGCTGGTATTGATTAATGCACCACCGCTGTTACCCTGGTTTACCGCAGCATCTGTCTGGATAAATGATTCGATAGGTGAAGTGCTCCTCCTGGAATTCAGTCCGAGTGACCTTGCTTTTGCACTAATGATGCCGGCGGTCACTGTAGTTTCCAGGTTAAGCGGATATCCTACTGCGAGAACCCACTGGCCAAGTTTTACCTGGTCTGAGTTTCCGTACAGTATAAAGGGCAGGCCCTTTGCCTCGATTTTTAACATGGCAAGGTCGCTGCTGGGATCTGTACCGATAAGTTTTGCGGTATAACTTTTTTTATTGCTGAGGGTAACTTTTATTTCTTCTGCTTCATCAATCACGTGGTTATTGGTCACGATATATCCATCCTCACTCACAAGCACACCCGATCCGCTGGCACGTTGGGGCATACTGCGAATTTGTGGTCCGCCAAAAAAATCATCAAAATCATCCCCGAAAAGATCAGAAAACGGATTCCTGCGGGGGAGGTTATTGCTCGCTGAACTTTTGCCGATTACTGTGGTGATATGCACCACCGCCGGAACTGATGACTGTGCCGCCTGCTGGAAGTCAATCGGCTGGGTACCCGGAAGATTGGTATTGCTGTCGAACAGCCCAACATAATTAGCGGGTACCTTACCATTTTCAGCCTGGATGGCAACGGGCTTCTCGGTAAAATGATTGTAGGTAAACAAAGTGGCAACAGTGGTTGATGCACTGAGTACTACCACTGTAAAGACTTGTTTAATATTCATGGGATTTAAAATTGAACCTTTAAATAATTATTGAATAGGCAAAATTCATGCCCCTGTACCATACAAAGAAACGAACCTGACGCTATTTCAGTTCACCGCAGGCACCATTTAACAAACTATTAGAAAGGCCTTCGTAGATGAAACTTTCTGTCTTAAAATTACGAATTAAACGGCAGAAATTTTGTCAGCATTTTTTAAAAGGTTTGTCAGGAATAAAAGTGTATCCACACCATCGGCAAAATCAGTAAACGAAGGGCACTGGGATTGACCAAATGGTGTGTGCCCATGCCCGGTGATGACTTGTATCTCTTCCGGGTTCAGTTTACCCGTGACCTCTTCAATATTATCGTAATACGCATAATTGAGGTTTGATATTCCGGAGTAAGGAGATTCATTGGGGCTCAATACGATGGATCCGTTGGTCATATAGGCTGTATTGTTCATCATATTGATAGTCAGCACATAATCATAATTGTGTTTATACTTGTGGGCGTCTGCCAGGAAATCATATTTTTTCAGCGCTTCCATCAGCGGTATGAAATCATATCCACGGGGTACCCAGACCTGGGTAACATTCCTGCAGCCCAGGCCAAAATATTCCTGAATGTCATCTGCCAGTTTATCCAGTTCCCCGGGGCTTTCCCTACTGTCGAGAATGGCTACGGAAGTCCGGTTTTTGCGGATGATATGCGGCCATTTTGCAAAATACTGGTGAAAATAACGGGCAGTATTGTTTGACCCGGTGGCAATATATGCATCACAGCCCCTGAGCTGTTCGGCAAAACTTACCAGGGTAGCAACTTCAGGGTTCCAGTTGGTCATTTGCTCCACCAGGTGCTTAAGCAGTACATTATCCCTTGACGACAACTTGATGACTTGTTTATGCCCTGTGAGAAAAGCGCAGCAGAAATCATGAAAACCTACGAGGGGAATATTTCCTGCCATAACAATCCCGATTGTTTTTTGAGTGTAGCCTGAAACAGGAGAAAGATGTTCAGGTATGCCATAATCCATTGCGGCTTTATGCAGTATATCAGGATCAAGGTATTGACTGGCAATACTTTTCACAGCCTTATCAATAAATAGCGGCAGGAACCAGGAATTCTCATAATATGCCTTTTGCATGGTTTGCTTCCATTGCTCATCACCGGATTCGAGGTAGGCCTTTAATCGTACCAGGGTATCAATTCGATCTGTTAAATTCATTCGGATATATATTGCGTTTGTCCTAACTTTATGCGGCAAAAGTAAAACCTTATTGACCCCTTAAAAAATCAATTACAGTATGGCAATCAAGATCACAGAAGAATGTATCAACTGCGGTGCCTGTGAACCCGAATGTCCGAATAATGCAATCTATGAAGGCGGCGTGGAATGGGCGATTTCAGATGGTACAACAGTGAAGGGATCCTTCACATTACTGGATGGCACCTCCATAGATTCGGATGTAAAAAATGCTCCTGTCAGTGTAGATACCTATTACATTGTTCCTAATAAATGCACGGAATGCCAGGGCTTCCACGAAGAGCCCCAGTGTGCTGCAGTTTGCCCCGTCGATTGCTGTGTTCCTGACGAAATGTATAAGGAAACAGTGGAAGAACTTATGGCTAAGAAAGGGAGACTGCATATCTGATCCTTCGGTAACAGGCAGTAGGCCATAATCAATTCTATGCGATATATCATTATCCTCCTGTTTGTTTTTTCGGCCTGTACAATGCCTGAACGCGAGGATGTAAAAACGTCTGAACTGGCCCTGCAGGAAATTCAGCAGGCCGACATTGATTTTGCCAATTTCAGCAAGGAGCATGGCATGAGGAAGGCCTTCCTGGAATATATCGATGATGATGGCATAATGATGAGGGATAATACATTACCCCTTATTGGTGCCCATGCCATTGATTATATTACCAGCATGAACGATTCTTCCATACTTCTCACCTGGGAACCCAGGGGAGGGGATGTTGCTGCTTCCGGAGACCTTGGATATACCTTTGGCATCTATGAAATGAAGGATAGTGCCAATATTCAGAAAGGTACTTATGTGACGATCTGGAAAAAACAACCGGACGGGAAATGGAAGTTTGTCCTCGATAGCGGAAACCAGGGAATAGGGGAATAGTTGAGAGTTGCGGATTAGGGTTGAGGAGGAGAGGCGTTGAGTAGTTAAATTACAATATCAGAAACCAAATCATACGAATGTCAAAGCCCTGTATCGCCTTTGTTACCGGAGGGTATTCCGGGGAGGCAGTAATATCCTATAAAAGTGCCATTACCATTGAAAATAACCTGGACCTGTCAAAATACAGCGTCTACCGTATAGATATAACTCCTGAAGAATGGTTCCATCCCGGGCCGGGAGGGGAGAAATACCCCGTAGACCGCAATGATTTTACCCTTTCCATCAATGGCAAAAAGATCCGGTTTGATGCGATTCTTATTGGGATCCACGGAACCCCCGGGGAGGATGGAAAACTCCAGGGATATTTTGACCTGATGGGCATCCCTTATACCTCCTGCGATGCCGCCACATCAGCTTTAACATTTAATAAAAGATATACGGTGGCAGTTGCTGCCTTCGGAGGCATTAATGTGGCAAGGTCCTTGCATTTGTTCCGCCATTCTCCGATGGCCGTAAAAGACATTCTCGGGGCGCTGACCCTTCCCGTGTTTGTAAAACCCAATAATGGCGGATCCAGTATCGGCATGAGCAAAGTGAATACAATGGAGGAACTTGCCCCTGCGTTGGATAAAGCTTTTAAGGAGGATGACCAGGTACTGGTGGAGGAATTTATCAGTGGCCGCGAATTCACCATCGGTGTGTTTAAAAGCCAGGGAAGTATCATAACCCTTCCGTTTACCGAAATCATGACGGAGAAGGAATTCTTTGATTATGAAGCGAAATATGGCGGGAAATCAACGGAAGTTACACCGGCCGTTTGTGATGAATCCACTGCCGAACAGGTCAGGAGTACGGCAAGAAGAGTATATGAGATTTTTAATTGCAGGGGAATAGTGCGGATGGATTTTATATATAACGAACCAATGGCTAAACCTTATCTTCTTGAAATCAATACCGTACCAGGGCAAAGTGAGGCCAGTATTGTACCCCAGCAGGTCAGGGCCAATGGCTGGAACCTGAAGGATTTTTATTCCGCCCTGATTGAAGAAGCTTTAGCATCCGGCAAAACCCAAAAACAGGCATAACGTGATCCCAAACATAATCAGAAAATCTCTTGCAGTAAATATCCTGATCGGGTTGGGTTTATCCATGCTGATCATGTTACTGTTCCTGCAGACATTGAATTTCTGGACTAACCATGGCGAATACCTGCGCGTCCCGGAAGTAAAGGGAATATCATTGCAGGAAGCCACCGAAATCCTTGAAAAACAGGGATTCGATGTATTCATCCAGGATTCAGTTTTCCAGGATACCACTGAACCGCTCACAGTAATCAAGCAGTTCCCCGATCCGGATGCAACAGTCAAGGTTAGCCGAACCGTGTACCTCACGATAAACCGGGCAAATGCACCGATTATTGATATGCCTAACCTGGTGGGGTTGAGTTTCCGGAATGCTGAACTTGAACTAAGGTCAAAAGGCCTTAAACTGGGCGATACCACCTATGTTCCGGATATTGCCAAGAATGCCGTCAAAGACCAGCTGGTCGATGGAAATTCCATCCGTCCCGGCACCAAAATAGCCATGGGTACTGAAGTATCCCTGGTGTTAGGGGCTGGCATCGGCAATGAAGAGGTTCCTGTTCCGGATCTCTTTGGCATGCCTTACCCCGAAGCAATGGCCCTGCTGGAAGCCAATGGAATCAACATTGGTGTTGTACTTCCTGATAATGACCTGCGCGATACGCTATCCGGATATGTATATTGGCAGAACCCTTCAAAATATAATGAAGAAAGAAAACTGAACCGTATAAGGATGGGCCAGATGATGGATATCCGGCTGAGCCTGGTCAGGCCACAGCGAACCGACTCAGTTCCATTACCACCTTCAAATGAATACTAAAACTACCAGTATGAATATCATTACACCTGAAGAAGTAAAGTCAAGGCTTGACGCCGGTGAAAAGCTTGATCTCGTGGATGTTCGGGAGCCTTCAGAAAATGCAGCATTTAATATCGGCGGAATTTTATGCCCGCTGGGGAAAATTAAGGATTTTGATGTTGATGAACTGGAGGCCCTGAAAGATAAGGAAGTGATTGTCTATTGCCGTAGCGGAAACCGCAGCGGACAGGCAGCCATGATGCTCGAAACAATGGGTTTCAAAAATGTAAAGAATCTCACCGGCGGCATGCTTTCCTGGCAGGAAAAATTCAGCTGAGATACGCTTTCGGGTAATGCTTAGTCGCGGTATTATAGCAATTATTTTCTGCTGATTTTATTTGCGTATTGTTATTTTTTTATTACCCTGCTCAAAATCATTGGATAACGTCCGAATTACCAGTACATCTGTACCGTAATTCAGGATTATGATTAAACGTACCACCATTCTCAGGCTGCTCAGTGAAGTTGAAGCGATCCGGAAGTATGCTCTTGATATGGAGAAACAGCACGAATCCAAACTTGCACTGGTTCATGAAAATTATTATTTATCTGCCCTGAACCTGGTTCATTACCTCGCCCTGCGAAGCAGGGACCTGCGGCCATTACAGGCAGAACTTAGCGCCTATGCCATTTCTTCGCAGGGACATTCAGAAGGGTATACCCTGAATAATCTTCACCGGATCGAAATTGTTCTCAAGGCCCTTGCGCAACTGCCTTTCGATGAGAAAATCAGGGATATACCAGACTACAAGTCGAGCAAATTATTGCTGCAACAGCATACACTGCAGTTGTTCGGAAAAGAGAAATACCCGGGCCAGACCAGGATAATGGTGACCCTTCCGGCAAGCGCAGCAGAAGATATAAGCATAATCCAATGCATGGTGAAAGCAGGAATGCAGATCGCAAGGATCAATACTGCGCATGATGATGAGGCTACCTGGCTGAAAATGATAATGAATCTCAGGAAAGTATCCGAAGAGCTTAAAGAAGAAGTAAAAATTTACATGGACCTGGCCGGCCCGAAATTGAGGACCGGTGCAATTGTATAAACCGGAAGACCCTGGAAAAAGACCTTATACCATGGTTTCCCCCGGGGATACCATCTCCTTAATATCGGGTACGCATGACAGTGACCCCTCACTCCCCCGACAGGTTTACTGTACGCTGGAAACCATTTTCAAAGATGTTAAGGAAGGGGAGCGGATATGGATTGATGACGGAAAATTCGGAGGTATTGTAAGTGCTGTTACTGCATCTGCCATTACCATCAGTATTGATCATGCCCCGCTGGCAGGAGCCAAACTCAGGCCAGAAAAGGGAATTAATCTTCCTGATACGGAACTTCACCTTCCTTCACTGACCGCGGATGATATTGTGCATCTGCCTTTTATCGCGCGCCACGCAGACATGGTGGGATATTCCTTTGTGAGGAGGCCGGAAGATATTGAAAACCTTCACCATCAGCTTGATCTCCTGGGTAAGCCGGATATCGGGATTATACTCAAAATAGAAAATAAGCAGGCCTTTGACCAGTTGCCGTTTTTATTGCTTACTGCAATGAAAAGGCAAAGGGTCGGACTGATGATTGCCCGTGGTGACCTTGCCGTTGAAATCGGGTTTCTGCGGATAGCAGAAGTGCAGGAAGAAATCATGTGGCTGGCTGAGGCGGCGCATTTGCCCGTGATATGGGCAACACAGGTGCTCGATACATTTGCAAAAGAGGGAAGGGCCACAAGGGCTGAGATATCCGATGCCGTAAAATCAGTCAGGGCCGAATCCGTGATGCTTAACAAAGGACCCTATATCGGCGAAGCAATAGGAATGCTGCGGGATATCGATATCAGGATGTCGGCACACGAATCCAAAAAAGCAAAAATACTCAGGTCACTCCATGTTGCCTCTTCGTTCACCAAGGCATGATGATTTTAGCAGGATTTTTCATTCTGCGCTGTAACCATGCCATTTATTTTGTAACAATAGTTTCTGGCGGGTGAATATAATTTTCGTGTATACGTTCCAGTGATATATTATCCGGCAAAGAATTGCTGATGAAATACCTGTAAGCGGCCTCATACTTTCCGGCTGGAGCAATAAACAGTTCGCCGTCAACCACGGGCGCATAAACCCAGTAAGGCATATTGGGATGTACCCTGATTTTCTGCGGATAACGGATATCGGAAGAATGGTTGAATACCGTGGCAGAACTCATAGTACCATTGATATTTCCGAATGCCGTTACCCATCTTGCAGAAGTATGGTTTGCCGAGCTGTCTTTCAAACCTTCACTGGTGAGAACATTCCATGAATTCCGGTAATATTTTTTATTGAACGGGTCCCATTCACGGCTTCCCCTGAAGGCCATTCCCCCATATATATACTTGTTCATGAAAAGCGTGTCACGGGTGATGTTTGTTTGTTCAATATGAAGGTCGAACATAAAATAATCAGCAAACGGATAAATCCTGATGGTCCATTCTTCCTCAAGTACAACGCCATATTTCAGGCTGATATATTCCTGTTTTGTCCGGAGTTCTGAAAATACAGGACCTGTTGCCTGTGATACTACTTCCTTATGGCGAACCGTTCCGGTCCCCTGGTGCTGGTTCCAGAAATCCACGTGTTCTTTTTTATATGTATTGTTTGTCCATGCATGAAAAACCCCATGCTGGTGCGCATGGTTGGAGGGAAAATCATCGGTCATTATTGTTCCGCCGGGGCTATAAAGCGGATGTATAAAGCCGCTTCGTTTATAGTAGGCCGGGCTGTCGGCAGGAGGTTCTGCAATTGCGGTATGGTAGAAGAAAACTGGTTTATCCTTTACGCGGATTTCCAGTCCGGCATTTGATGTTACAGTTTTGAATGGTATAGGTACACTCGATAATTTTTTTGACTTCAAGGGAAACATTTTTCCCTGGTGGAACTGAATCTGTCAAAATAAAAATAGCATGCTGCTGATCATACCACTGTAGCGGATAGGTTTTCTTTGAAGTGGCATTATACAGTCCGTAGGCATTTTTCCCATCCGGTTTTTTTAGGTTCACGGTCACCGGGGTATTTACGCCGGCCGGCCCCATTTACCTGAATTTTGATTTGTTGTGCGTTGATGATAGACCATGCAAATAAAAGGAAAAAGGCCATCGGCAATTTGTACATAAAATGAAAATGAGAATTAAATGTACAAATAAAAAAAGGCGCAATCATATGATTACGCCTTTTACATTTTTTAGAAAATATGCAGGAATAGTAAACCGTAAAATCTATACAAATAGTTGTTGAACCGGAACAGATCCCGGCTGATGGTTTATGATTACTTTTTAGCAAAGTTAAAGACCAGGCCACCACCAAGTCCGAATTGCAGCAGGCTTGAATAGGTGCTTACACCGGCACCGGCACCGCCTGTTCCAAAATAAACCCCTCCGCCAACAGATTGCACAGCAGATTGCAATTGGGCCTGTAATTTAATGCCGATTTTTTCTGAGCCCCAGATGATGACACCACCACGCAATTGCCATGCAAAAGCAGTGGAACTGTTTGAGTCTACTTGGTGGAGAGGATCTTTAGAATCAATAAATGCTACGCCCAATCCCATTCCGCCAAATCCTTCTGCCTTTCCACCGGGTTTACGCATATACCTGGCACCGGAAAGAAGTATATAATTAATGGCAACGTCAAAATCATGTTTCTGAACCGGGTACTTGAAAGTATTCAGATTGGCAGTTGCATCCTGGCGGTAATATGACAAGTTCCAGGCCGTATTCAGGCTTGATCATATATTCCAAGGCAGCTCCCCATTGGAATCCTCCTTTTAATTTACCATTGAAATATGCATCCGTACTATAGTAAGAATCTACCTTGTCATCAAAAACGTAATTGGCGTTTGCGTGTAACCTGACCTGTGCAGCTGCATCCATCGATATAAACACAAGTACTGCGAATAAGATTTTTTTCATACTGATTTTTTTGGGGGTGTTAATTTTTCTTTGTTTTATCCAGCTCTCCGATGAAAGGGATTTCATCCTGTATTACTGCCCTCAGTTGGGTTTGCAGGTAAAGTTCAGTCTGCATGAACTGTGTCGCTTTCAAAGGGGAAACAGCCTTGCTCATCTTTTTATAATATTTTTCCTGCAGCTTTAATATATCTGCTTTCATTTTTAAAAAGCCTGTCGCCCAGTTTTTTTGCCTGATCATTGGTAATATTGGTATACTGGTCTGCATAATCCTTGATAATGCTGATCCTGTCATCACCCAGTGCTTTGCGTTTTGCAGAATATTCATCATACAGTGGCCAGAATTTCGCACTGTCAGCCTGCGAAAAATTAAGGAACTGGCTGATGATATCTTTTTTCTCTTTACCAAACATCTCGCGCAGCATGGCCAGTTCATCATTGGACTGGGCAATGGATGCAGAATCCTGTACAAATGGATAACAGGAGAATAATTACTTTTTTCATAATTGGTTATTATTTATTGGTGTTTATTTTTTCTTCCTGTTTTTGAGATCGGAAGACATTTTGTCCATCAGCAAGGTAGTATAATCCCTGCTGAATTTTGAAATGGAAGTAGGATCATATGCTTCTGATTGCGCAGACCAGATCATTTTCTCATCGGACGGCATCGAATACATTGCATTCCATGAAATATGTTTTGTCTTCGGTATAATACCCGGGACTGTACATGGTAGAACCCATATAACCGTAATATCCGCCGAAACCATAGCCATATCCATAACCCATATACGGTGCATAGCCAACGCTGACACTGGATCCCGGAACATACCTGGTTTCACTGGTTTTATCGACCAGGCCCACTGTTATGATTGCATCGCATCCGAGCTGTGCAACTTTTGCCATTACCGCTTCCTTGGAAGGGGCAGTTTCCTTGGTGAACTGTGGCGTAAAATATTCTGTGCTTTTAAATGTCTTATATCCTTTTGCCGCAATAGCATTAGCCAGGTCAGTTTCCACGATATTCCTGGCCGACTGGTTCTGACTCATGGCGAGAATGAAAACATTTTTATATGTTTTTTCCGGGTTAACATCTTTATTTACCCATGAACTGGTGATTTTCTGGGAAGGACCGCAAGACACGAAATAGAAGGCAAGGTGATAAATAGGCAAGAAATGAAGTCTTTTTCATGATTAATTAATGAGAAATATGAGGATAATATTATGCAGAAAAGGATCAAATCGATCCTTCCTTCAAATTTAAAAGTAGCTGATTTCCGGGTAGTGAAAAATTATTAACGGTTTATTTCCTGCCTCTCCTGTTATTAATAACATAACGGACACTTATCGCCCCGTTTACACAGCTGAAATCGCTTCCGTTTACAAAAAACCATGTGGGTGACCAGTCGAACTGCAAATTCAGCGGGATCATTTTAAAACGCCAGTCAACGCCAATAATACCTGTGACTCCAAGCCTGAACTCATCACCAAAGGCCATGGTAGGGCCAATTCCCAGGAAGGCACTTACCTGCTTTGAACCACTGAGGGGAGCTAAGTTTTTCCCATAAAGCGGTTACCGTAAATCCGTCTACATTATTATCAAAATTCCAGCCAGCCATAAATTCAAGGGCGGATGTATTATAACCATTATATTTCTTGATATCCAGTGCTGTTACGCCACCAAAACGGGCACCAATGGCAAGTTCACCACCGACCGGTTTTTGGGCGAATGCCGATATTCCGGACAAAAGGATGGCAACAAGAAACAAAAATTTCAATCTGGACATAAGCGTGTTTTTGATTTCTGGTTGAGATGAATAAGTGTTTTTGGTATTCACCTGGATTTGATGTGCAAATTATACCTTTTGGGAATGGCTTTAATATCCACTCATCACTGAATTGGTTTCAAAAGATAAAAACTACACTTCTTTTCCGCTGATCAAGGCTGCTCCTGCAACGCTTATGCTGCATGTATTGAATTTTTTTTTGTTCAGAATTTGCAATTCAGCGCAAACATGAAATTCATTCCGGCCATCGGGTAGTAAAAATTTTCGGTTTGCAATGATCCGCCATAATAATAAGAATAGGTATATCCATTAGGCTCATAAAGGTTATTAAAAATGTTTATGGCTTGTCCTACCAGTAAAATCTCTTTCATGAAACGGGGGTTGATCCTGTAACTCAACCTGAGGTCCTGGGTATAGAATGGATCAAGGCTTCTTTCCATTCTTGATGTATTATCGAGGTATTGGCGGGAAACGTATTTCCCTATCAGGGAAAGTTCCAGCCTGTTGAAAGGTCTGAAATTGACCGTATATCCTGCCACAGTGGAGGGTGAGAAGGAAATATCTGTTTTGTTGAAATTCTCCGATTTTTGCCCCCCCAGGTCATAATCATCATAATAAGAAGTGTAGTCCAGGACCTTATTACTGCTAAGGGCCAGATTGCCCGAGACATCAATCCAGTTTAGCGGTTTCCATCTTCCCGTCAGTTCAAGTCCCGTCCTGTAGCTATTGGGAATATTGGTCCGGGTATAAGCCCCCACATCATTGATTTGGCCTGTGAGCACCAGCTGGTTCCTGTATTTCATATAATAAAAGGTAGCACCCCAGCTGAAAAGGGGATTCCTTTTTTCAATTCCTGCTTCCAGGTCATACAGTGTTTCGGCGGAGGGCTGAACATCTTTCCCGGCTTCAAAATCGTCCCGGTTGGGTTCTTTATTTGCTACGGCTACAGATGCGTAAGTCCTCCATTCATTTCGGGAATAACTTATCCCAAATTTCGGATTAAAAAACAGCCAGTCATTTTTAGTGGTTAACGTGGGGTTGTTCCTGAAGCCATAAATATTATAATCGACCTTTCTCAATTGCAGGTCAGTAAACAGGGAAATATGGTCAGAAATCTTTTGCTGCCATTTTCCATAGATATTCAGATCGGTTTTATTGGCATCAAGGTTATACCATCGGTAATTGTCAGGAAAACCTGCCGATGCCCAGACCACATTTCCGAAATGATTGCCCAGGTATCGGTTCCATCCTCCGCCAATAATGATTTCGGTGGATGGCTTTTTATATTGCAGGGAAAATGTATTGCCAAAAAACTGGTTATCCAGCCAGAGTTGCCGGATCAGGTCTGTTTCCCGCAGGGTATCTCCTCCATAAACAGGGTTTTCCAGTCCATAATCGGCATATGACTGACCGGATTTATATTGTTCGTAATACCCGGCTCCTTTTGTATAAAACATCGCCAGGTTCAGGTTCCAGGAGGGATTTAGCGCCTGGTTATAAAATAACTGGTAATGGGTTTGCGTGTAATTATCGGTCTCATTATCATAGGGCGACCCGGGTTTTTCGGTACCGGCTGAATTGAATGTACGGTCTGTTTCCAGCAGGTTTTCAGGCACTCCATTCCAGGCCTGGTAAGTTTTTTCCTTCCCGGAAAAAACATTCAGCCTTACAGAGGATTTATTGGAAAGCCAGGCGCCGGAAACAAAAAAAGACTGAAGGTTGGTTTTGGCCCGGTCAATATAACCATCACTGCTGATGCGTGAGAGACGGGCGTCAAAGGTAAAATGGTCATTGATCAGGCCGGTACCGGCCAGGAATGTATTTTTCCAGGTATTGAAGGAACCATAACTATTATTCAGTTCTGCATAAGTTTCTTCCCTCACCTCATTGGTCAGCAGGTTTAATGTTGCCCCAAATGCACCGGAACCATTGCTGCTGGTGCCAACGCCCCGTTGCACCTGTATGCTGTTGGTGGAAGAGGCAAGATCGGGCAGGTTAACAAAAAATATTCCCTGCGATTCGGCATCATTATAAGGTATCCCGTTAATGGTCATATTGATCCTGGTGGGATCCGATCCCCTGATGCGGATGCCCGTATAACCAACGCCATTTCCGGCATCAGCATTGACTACCACCGAAGGGGTCTGGTTCAGGATAAAAGGAAGGTCCTGTCCAAGGTTCTGTTGCTGGATAGCAGCAGAAGAAAGTGTGGTCTTTGAAAATGGGGAGGGATCAGATGCCCTCACTGCCCGGATTTCCACCGGTTCCATAAGCAGTGTTTTCCGTTCGAGGGAAATTTCCCAGTTTTCCTGGGAAGTAGAGAATTTTCCGGAAAAGGTTTTGAAACCAACGGCGCTGATTTCCAGGGTAATTTCTCCCTGGAACGCGGGGCTGAAGCGTAAAATAGCCGTTGGAATCCGTTAAAACGGTCTTTCCATCAGGCATCCTGATAGTGGCATTGACAACTGGAGATGCAACATTCTTTTCGGTTACATGTCCTTTAACCCTGGATTGTGCCATTGAACCGGCATACAACAGCAGGGTTAATACGGCGATCATTACTTTTTTCATCTGTTTTTGTTTTTGTTTCCATCTCACTGGAAACTTCATGTACAAAAACAGGAAAGGAGAGGAAGTGAGACTCTGACCTTCCCTGCGCAGGCATTATCCTGATCAGGTTCTACGGGTATGTTCTCAGCTTCGGCATAGGCCTAAGCACCCCGGGAACGAAGTAACAAAATTAGCAAAAAAAGTATATACTACATTGTAACTCTTTAGCCGCATTCAACGTATAACAGGTAAAACAAACTATAATGAGAAAAGCAGGTTGGATATTAGGATTGATGGTAATAGCGATAGCAAGCAAGGCACAGGAAAAAGTTATTGTTGACAAAAATGCCCAAACCCGCCAGGTCAGTGAGTTTGACGGAATCTCGGTATCCGGTGCCATTGAGCTGTATGTTTCACAGGGACCACAGACGGTGGTCGTCAGTGCGGCCGAAGTGGAAAAGGTAGGCGAGATAGAAACCTACGTGGAAAACAGGATCCTCTATATCCGGTTTAAAACGAAGAAAAGCTGGTGGTCGGATCAATGGAACACTACCGGAAGAAATTTCCGGGCTTATGTATCTGCCCCCATGATCAGTTCTCTTACTTCATCAGGATCAGGAAATATTAAAATTGAAGGCACACTGAAGATCCCGGAACTGGAAGTCGAAATATCCGGATCGGGAAATGTGAGCGGAAGGATCGAGACCGAAAGCCTGGAAGTTACCCAGAGTGGTTCATCGAATATTCGTTTGAGCGGGGTAGCTACCAGGGCTGAATTTGAGTGTTCAGGTTCAGGCAATATCATCTCCGGTGAATTGGTCATTGATTTCTGTGAAGTGGAAATGAGTGGATCAGGTAATGCCGAATTACAGGTGAACAAAGAACTCTCCGCGGAAATCAGCGGATCCGGAAATATCAAGTATAAGGGCGATGCCAATATCGTAAATGCATCCACTGCCGGATCAGGCAAGATCAAGAGATATTAAGCTTTCAAATAGTAAAAACTATCATATGAAATTATTACACGTTGCCCTGGTGGTAAGTTTCCTGGTACCGCTGGTATCCATGGCGCAGGAAAAAGTAGTGGTGAACGATCCGCTTGCCCAGGTCAGGGAAGTGGGATCTTTTTCAGAGATTTCTGTTTCAGGAGGTATTGACCTTTATCTTTCGCCTGATGATAAAGAGACCGTGGTGGTAAGTGCAAAGTCAGAGGAATACCGCGACCGTATAGTAACAAAGGTATCGGGGAACAGGCTCGAAATATATTTTAATGATAAGGGCAGGATGCGCTGGCCCGATATGCGGTTAAAAGTTTATGTATCCTTCAGGCGACTTAAAAAACTGTCGGCCTCAGGTTCCTCCGATGTATTCGTGAATGGCATCATCAGGGCGGATGACCTGGATATTAAAATCAGCGGAGCCAGTGATTTCAATGCCGCTATCGATGTCAATAGCCTTCACCTCCGTCAAAGCGGCAGTTCTGATTCAAAGATCAGCGGTCGGGCAGCCTTCCTGGATATCGATGTGAGCGGGGCAAGTGATGTAAAGGCTTTTGATCTGCGGTCAGATGTATGCAATGCTAAAGCCTCCGGTGCAAGTGATATCAGTATTACCGTCAATAAGGAAATTTCTGCTGAAGCCAGTGGCTCAAGTGATATCAGTTACCGCGGTATCAGGGGTAACAAGGAATGTCAGGACAAGCGGATCAAGCAGTTTGAAAAAAAACGGATAGACGATTTTCGAATGTGCAAATATGAAAATGTGCAGATGTGCAAATGGAATGCGTAAATGTTTTCCATTTGCACATTTTCTTTCGGCCATATAATCCCTTTTTAACAGGGAATATTGAGTTTTAACGGCTATTTCTCATTTCCATATTTGCATATTTGCACATTTTCGAATTGTTTTCCTATATTTGCAATCCAAATCGCGAAGTAGAGCAGCGGTAGCTCGTCGGGCTCATAACCCGAAGGTCGGGAGTTCGATCCTCCCCTTCGCAACAAGATCCCGCTTTATGCGGGATTTTTCATTAGCAGGAAAGGAAGATTGGCCCTGATCAGATCATTGTACTATGACATTATGCCTATCTGCCTGTCCTTCAATAAGGTATTATGTTTAAGTCTGGCTTCGTCAACATTTTCGGTAGACCCAATGCGGGAAAGAGCACACTGCTAAATATACTGTCAGGAGAAAAACTGGCCATTATTTCCCCCAAAGTGCAGACCACAAGGCATCGGATCAAAGCTTTCATCAACGGTGAAGGTTACCAGATCATTTTGTCTGACACGCCGGGAATCATTAAGCCCGAATATAAGCTGCATGAAAAAATGATGAAGGCTGTGAAAAGCAGCCTGGAAGATGCCGATGTGGCGATTTTACTGGCTGATGTTCATGATGATCCCACGAAAATGGACGAAGTATTTTCGGCACTCCACCTGAAAGTGCCCGTTTTGCTGGTACTGAACAAGACCGACAGGATAGGGGCGGAGCGATTGAATACCATTGTCTCTTTTTTCAAATCAAGACCCTATGGAAAGGAAGTGATCCCTATTTCTGCACTGAAGGGGAAAAATATTGACGTTTTGAAAGAGGCCATTTTAAAATGGCTTCCTGAAGGAGAGCCTTTTTATGATCCGGATGACCTTACCGACCTGCCTCAGCGTTTTTTTGCTGGAGAAATGGTGAGGGAGAAAATTTTTGAATTGTTCGAACAGGAGATTCCTTACCAGACAACTGTCATGGTCAGGGAATTCCAGGAAAAAAATACACTGACCAAAATATCAGCTGATATCATCGTGCAACGTGAATCACAAAAGGCTATAATCCTGGGGGATAAAGGCAGCATGATTAAAAAACTGGGGACACTGTCCCGCCAGTCGATGGAAGAATTTTTAGGCACCAAGGTATTCCTTGAACTATTCGTAAAAGTGAGGCCAAAATGGAGGGACAACGATGTGCATTTAAAGGAATATGGATATTGATGCTTCCCTGTGAAATAGTTAGATTAGTAGTAAATATGACAGTAATGAAAAAAATACTAATCATCTTTTGCCTGGCGTGTAACCTCAGCGGGTTTGCCCAGATATGGGCAGAATTTGGACCGGGTGGTGGTGACCGCCAGGGTTCACTCATTGTATACAACTCCCAGCAACTGAATAACAGGATACCATATGAAAAGATCAAGGGAATACCTTACTGGAGAAATGATTATATGCCGGCATTATTGTATGCTCCCGGCAACAAATTATATGGAACCTTTATGACCAAGATAAACCTGGCGACACGTGAAGTGGAGTATATCAATAAGAATGGCCAGGTACTTATCTGCATATCCTGATGAACTGGTAAAGGTTGTTTTTATTGATCCGAAAGACAGTACAAAGATCATTTCTATTTTCAGGAATGACCTGCCTGAAATAAACCTCCAATATATCAAAAGGAATAAAAGGTATTATGCACAGGAATTGAACCAGGGTCCGGTAAAACTGCTGAAAGTGAGTGAACGCGAAGTCCGAACCGGTGATTCCATGTTGCGGACCATGAAGAGTTATTACTTTGTTGATGTGGATGATTATTTCATTCAGAACACAAACAGGATTGAGAAACTTAAAAAACTTAACAAGGACGAGGTGATGAAATATTTACCTCAGCCACCTGCTATAGATGGCTGGATCAGGGATAATAATATTTCTTTCAAAAAGGAAGAAGATGTTCTCCGATTGCTGGAATATTATAACCAGGCGACTGTTAAGAAAGAATAAAAAAATTATGGGATTTACAGTAGCCATTGTAGGCCGTCCGAATGTTGGTAAAAGCACATTTTTCAACCGCCTGCTCGAAGAAAGAAAAGCCATTGTCCAGGATACACCCGGCGTTACGCGCGACAGGCAGTATGGCGTTGCGGAATGGAACGGAAAGAATTTTAATGTAATAGATACAGGTGGATTTGTTCCGGATACGGAAGATGTATTTGAACGTGAGATCAGGAAACAGGTAATGATCGCAGTGTCAGAGGCCCATGCCATTTTTTTCATGGTGGATGCTGCAACAGGGATCACAGACCTGGATATGACGATGGCCGATATATTAAGGCGGTCCGACAAACCTGTTTACCTCGTGATCAATAAAGTGGATAACCATGACCGTTATCTTGAGGCGCAGGAATTTTACCAGATGGGTTTTGAAAAGGTATTTTTCCTTTCTTCCATCAGCGGAAGCGGAACCGGTGAACTGTTAGATGACCTTGCGGAGATTATCGAAGTGGAAGAAGAAAATCCTTTACAGGATTTGCCTAAAATCGCCATCATCGGGCAACCCAATGTGGGAAAATCTTCCCTGCTTAATGCGCTTGTGGGTTCTGAAAGAACCATCGTGAGCGATATTGCAGGAACCACAAGGGATACCATTCATACCCATTATAATTTATTCCAGAAGGAATTTATCCTGATTGATACGGCCGGTCTCAGGAGAAAGTCGAAGGTTAATGAAGACCTTGAATTTTATTCCGTAATCCGTGCCATCAAAGCGCTTGACGAATCAGATATCTGCCTGATCATGCTGGATGCGGAAAAAGGAATTTCACAGCAGGACCTGAATATTTTCAGCCTGGCAGTGAAGAAGGGAAAAGGTATCGTTATGCTGGTCAACAAATGGGACCTGATGAGCAAGGAAACCAATACTGCACGGGACTATGAAAAGGAACTTGAAACAGCGGCTGGCGCCTTTTAATGATATACCCATACTTTTTATTTCCGCCAAAGACAAAACGAGAATTTTCAAGGCCATTGAAATTGCCCTTGAAGTAAACGAGAACCGTTCCAGGAAAGTGCCGACATCTAAACTGAATGAAGTGATGCTGAAGGCTATTGAAGCATATCACCCGCCGGTAGTCAGGGGAAATCCTATCCGTATAAAATTTGTTACGCAACTTCCTACGGTGGTGCCCAGCTTTGCATTTTTCTGCAATTTCCCTGATGATATTAAAGACCCCTTACCGCAATTACCTGGAAAACCAGTTGAGGGAAAACTTCAATTTTAAAGGGGTTCCCGTGCGCATATTTTTCCGTAAAAAATGAGAAAAATCGGGTTTTTCTTTGGAAAATTTCCAGAAACGGCTACCTTTGCGCCTGCATTTTAAAAATTTACAAAATCAAATGAAAAAAATTATTGCCCTTTTCGCCGTTGCCGCAATGTTTGCTGCATGTAACAACAGTTCTGAAACTGCTACTGAAACTGCAACTGAAGCAGCCTCTGCAGTAGTTGATTCAGCCGCTTCCGCCGTAACCTCTGTAGTTGACTCAGCTGCTGCTGTAGTTGATTCAGCAGCCGGTGCTGTTATTGATTCTGCTAAAGCAAAAGCTGCTGAAGTTGCTACCGACGTAAAAGAAGCCGCTAAGAAGTAATTCAGGAAAGCACTTTATAAAAGGATCCCTTACAGTAATGTATGGGATTTTTTTATGCCTGGATATGCCGGATGATTTTTCTTACAGCCGTTTTAAATTCCTTCAATTCCTGTTTTTTCAGGTTGATGAAACTGTTGCTTTCCATACTGCCCATCACCATGTTCATTTCCGCATCATTTTCATACACCATCTTGCGAAAAGGGTTTTCGTAATCTTTCTGGCGTGATGCAATAATTTCCCGGTTGATCCATTCCTTTGTTTGAAGTGCCTTCGTTCAAAAGTCCTAAAAGTAAGTCGGCTGTAAAATCGCCGGGAGTAAATTTGTCCATCTCACGCAGACTGGCAAATGCATGCTGGAATACGCTGCTTTCATATTTTTCTCCCTGGAATGCATAGAATCCATGCACATCATCCCAGCTTTTTACTTTTCCCGATTGTAAATTTTTCCTGAATTTTTCGAATTCAATGGAGGGTATGAGTTGTCCGCCAATATTCATCCATTCATTTCTTTTAGCTGTGAAGGGGAGCGACTGAATGATTTTTTTGACGGGGGAAGTGTTTCCGGAAATATGCTGGATGAGTTTTTGAATTCCATAAAAGCGGATCATCTTTTTAAAAATGTCATACGCTCTTTGCACTTTCAATAACACCACCTTGCGCTCACTGTTCTCAAAACCTTTTGCCGTTATCTGCATTTCCTCTACTATATGATCTTTCATTTCCAGCAGCTGGCGTCCCTTCCGGATGGCTTCTTTCCTGGTGTAGGATACGTCTCCTTTTGAAGTAAAAAAAGCAGCTCCTGTGCATTCGCAAAGCAGTTCAATGGCAGTGAACATTTCATTGACACTGTCCGGTGCCAGGTAATTCACTTCAATCCGCTGGGTTTTATCAATCCTCAGGTCTCGTGCTCCATATTTCCATTCATTACGGGTCAGTGCATACAGGTTATACAGGAACCAGTATCCGGGCATTACGATCAGCCGGTTATTGTGCACATCATTGCTGAGCAGGGAGAAAGGTATGGGGATATTGAGTTCTGCAGGGATAATCTCCTTTGGCAAGGATCGAAAAAGCTGGCAAATTTTGAATTGTGTTTCAGGCTTACACAGAGCCCCGGCCAGAAACCCCTTCCGGCAACAAGTTCACCATCAGCACTTCTGCTGTTATGATTGGATCCAATGGTTGCTCCAGCTGCCATATTGCTTTGCCCCTGCACCAATGCGGCACAGAGAAAGGAATTATTATGGTGCTGTTCATGAAATGGAAAGATCAGCGAATTCAATACTTCACAACAGGAAATGGTGGAATTGTTGCCGAGGTAAGAATTGATCAGCCTTGCACCATACTTCAATTGTGAATGTGAAGCCATGATGAACCTTACCGCCTTTACACCATAAAAAATCCTGCATCCGAAACCAATAATGCCATTGACCAGTTCGCATCCTTCCCCGATCTGCGAATATGCTTCGGGGGAACTGCTGATGGTAACATTCTTTATCTTGTTGGCACCCTTTATATAGGCATCGCTGCCAATCCATGCATCTTTGATGATCCGGCAATTTTTGATCACGGTCCGGTCGCCCACCTTTCCATAATATCCTCTTTTCTTGTCGAACTTCGTTTCCGTAAATTCTTTGAATTTATCCAGCATCACTTCATCATCCCTGTACTTTGCCCACATGAATGCATCTCCCGGCAGCATACCGTTAAAGGGAATGATTTTCCTTCCCGCATTTTCATTGCATACTTCCATCCAGATACGGATATCTTCCTGTTCTCCATCCTTGACTGTTCCATTGCCGAATTTTGCCACACTGGTGGTGGCCAGTTCATTCACATTGGCGATGATCACTTCATTTCCAATGATATAATGGGACATGTAATTCACATTATCCATCACAACATTATCGCCGAAATCACAACTGATGATGGTACTGTTATACAATCCAACGGGCATCCGCAGGTTATGGAATTCCAGGAAATAAGGTTCCAGTTTCCCGATCCGGACAAGTCCGAAAAATTTACAGTTCTTTACCAGGTCAGGATTGAATGCATCTGAGACAAGGATTTGGTTCCAGTCGTCAGAAGTATTATTGTTCCTGACCAGTATTTCAATTTCCGATGCCGTCAACTTGCGGTAATTGATTCCGCTTCGGTTCTGGACATTACGGAGATGGTATTCATCAGCATCCGGTGGAAGGAAGGCAGGATCAACAAATCCGTACCCGATATCATTGATTGGACGTTTGCGTATATTATTCATGCCATAAGATGGTTCAGTGATTATTCAACCGTCACACTCTTTGCCAGGTTCCTGGGTTTGTCCACATCAAGTCCTTTATGCACGCCAATATAATAAGCAAGTAATTGCAATGGTATCGCATTCAGAATGGGTGCGATTATTTCATCTGCTGCGGGCAGGAATATGATATCATCTGCAAGGTGGCTGATCACGTCATCACCTTCCGTAATAATGGCAATCACTTTTCCTTTCCGGGCTTTGATTTCCTGCATATTGCTGACGATTTTTTCATGATAAGTATCTTTTGTTGCAACAAATACAACAGGCAGTGTTTCATCCACCAATGCAATCGGGCCATGTTTCATTTCGGCAGCAGGATATCCTTCTGCATGTATGTAAGAAATTTCTTTCAGTTTAAGTGCACCTTCCAGTGCAACGGGAAAATTATAACCACGGCCGAGGTAGAGAACATCCCTGGCATCTTTATATTTTTCAGCAATGGCCTTTATGTGTTCGTGCAAGGCCAGTGCAGTTCCACCTTTTCAGGCACTTCATTCAGTTCATTCAGCAGGTGCATATAACGGTCACGGGTAATTGTACCTTTTTCTATGGCAATCTTTAATGCCATCATGGTGAGTACGGTAAGCTGTGCGGTAAAAGCCTTGGTGCTGGCAACACCAATTTCAGGCCCTGCATGTGTATAAGCGCCAGCGTGTGAAGCACGGGCAATAGATGATCCCACAACATTCAATACGCCAAATATAATTGCGCCCTGTTCCTTTGCTTTTTCAATGGCTACCAGTGTATCCGCTGTTTCGCCGCTTTGTGAAATAGCAATGATCATATCTCCTTTATGAATGACCGGATTTCGGTAACGGAATTCTGATGCATATTCCACTTCCACAGGAATACGGCAGAGTTCTTCAAAAATATATTCTGCTACCAGGCCGGCATGCCAGCTGGTTCCACAGGCAACCATGATAATGCGGTTGGCATTTTTAATTGCTGCAGTTATTCTCCACCCCACTCATTGGATATGCCCGTTGAAGGCATCAAGTCGTCCCCGGAGGCAATCATAGATGGTATGGGGTTGTTCAAAAATTTCCTTCAGCATGAAATGATCATAACCGCCTTTTTCAATAGCAGCCAGTTCCATATCAAGTTTCTGGATATAGGGAGTTAGCTTTTCATTGCCGAGGTTTTTTAGAATCAGTTCATCAGGCTTGATAATGGCCAGTTCATAGTCATTTACATAGACCACTTCCTTGGTGTATTCCATCATAGGGGAGGCATCGGAAGCCAGAAAATGTTCTCCTTTTCCAATGCCGATTACCAGCGGACTTCCTTTTCTGGCCGCAATCATGGTATCCGGCGTGTCTTCATCCAGCAATACAATCACATAAGCGCCGACAACTCTTTTTAGTGCAATCCGTACCGCTTCTTCCAGCGAGCAGTCATTATTGTTCCTGATATCTTCAATAAAATTCAGCAGCACTTCCGTATCCGTATCACTATTGAATTTATATCCTTTTTTGGAGAGTTCCTGTTTTAACTGTGCATAGTTTTCAATGATGCCATTATGGATCATGGCCAGTTTGCCTGAGCCGACCGATGTGGATGTGCATTCCGGTCGCTGGGTTCACCATGTGTTGCCCACCGGGTATGGCCGATGCCGATATGCGCGTGGAGTTCCTTCCCAATAAGGCTTTCTTCCAGTTCGGCTACCTTTCCTTTTTTGCTGTAAACGCTTAATTTATCATCGAGTAAGGCCACCCCGGCACTGTCGTATCCCCGGTATTCAAGTCTCTTTAAGCCTTTCAATATAACGGGATAAGCTTCCCGGTGTCCGATATAAGCAACAATTCCACACATTATTTTTTGCTTTTTTTAGGTGTCTGCAAGATATAAAAAAGAGGCGAGTCGGTGGCCAATAGTTTATTTTACCTGCGCTCCGGACATTATCGTAAAAGTTTTATGGGCATGCCGAAAGACAGGTAATACAAAATGATCAGAGCAATAAACCTTTAAGGAAGAAATAAGCGCAACTGAAATAAATGACCAGTCCGGTAACGTCAACCAGGGTGGCAACAAAGGGGGCTGATGAAACAGCAGGATCCGCGCCCAGTTTTTTCAGGATAATGGGGAGCATGGACCCGGTTAGTGTTCCCAGCAATACCACGCCCAATAAGTGAAAATCCTACCACTGCATGCAATCGCCTGGTAATGATCGCCATAAATATCAGGGAAAATCTGTCGCCATAAAATAATCCTGAAAAACCGATAATTCCCAGAACAGATCCCAGCAGCAAACCTGAAATAATTTCCCTGCGCATGACCCTCCACCAGTCAGCAATGGTTACCTCACCCACAGCCATGGCCTGTATGATCAAGGTAGAAGCCTGTGATCCGCTGTTGCCGCCGCTGGAAATGATCAGCGGAATGAACAATGCCAGTACAACTGCCTTGGCGATTTCATCTTCATAATATCCCATGGCCGTTGCCGTGAGCATTTCACCAATAAAGAGCACCACCAGCCATACGACCCTTTTCTTGAAAAGTTTGAACAGGGGTATTTCCAGGTAGGGTTCATTCAATGCTTCGGTACCACCCATTTTCTGCATGTCTTCACTGAATTCTTCGTTGGCCACCCAAAGCATATCGTCGATGGTTACGATACCCAGGAGTATATTATTATCGTCAATAACGGGAAGGGCTACCCGATTATTCATCTTGAAAACCTGGTTGGCTTTTTCCTGGTCGTCATTAACATGCAGGGTGATATACCTGCCGTCAATCAGTTCACTCACTTTTTTTTCCGGTGGCGCAAAAAGGAATTCCCTGATCCTGACGTCATCGATCAGTTCCCCTTTTTCATTGATCACATAAATGACGTCAATGGTTTCACTGTCTTTACCGTATTGGCGGATATGATCCAGTACATCCATGGCCGTCCAGTCCTCGTTAACCGCGAGATAATCAGGTGTCATCAGCCTGCCAACACTGTCTTCAGGATATCCCAGCAGGGCCAGGGTGATCTTTCGTTCTTCCGGATCCAGCAGTTTGATCAGTTCCCTGACCACTTCAACAGGAAGTTCTTCCAGGAAAGCCGTACGGTCATCTGCCGGCAGTGAGTTCATCAGCTCGGCAGTTTTCAATGGCGGTAATGCCTGAATGATCCGTTTCTGTTCAGCTACATCAAGTATTTTGAACGTGCCTGCGGCACGGTGGATGGAAAGGGTAGAAATGATTTTTTCGGCGTAATCTTCATTATTGCTGATCAGTTCAGAAACATCACTGATATTCTGGCTGTTCAGAAAATCATGAATTTCCAGCTTATCATCGCGGGTTATCACTTCTTCAAACTGTTCCTGCAAACTAAGTTGTTCAAGTTCCATTCCGGTGGTGTTGTGCGGTAAAAATAGCACAAAAAAAAGCGGGGCATTGTCTGCCCCGCTGTATAACATATTTGATGTTGTTATTGAATCCTGATAAATGCTGCATTGGATTCTACCACACCCCTTACCACAATGCGGTATGAACCTGCATTGCCACCAGGTAAAGGCAGGCTGATATTGTTTGCTCCTTTCTGAACAGACAGGCTTCTGGAAAGAATAGTCTTTCCGGAATAGTCCACTATGCTTACAATGGCAATTCCTGCATTAGGCGCTGTGAGACTGAACTGTAGTCTGTCCCTTACCGGATTA
>CAWGLH010000003.1:0-14215 GCA_963823365.1 uncultured Sphingobacteriales bacterium | reverse complement strand
CACCTCCATGCAGAAACAGGACTTGTTTATCATCATCCAGGTGCATCAGCTCTTTTACCAGGGAGCGGGCTTCTTCCAGTACGGCTTCAAAAAGGGGTGTGCGGTGTCCTATTTCCAGGATGGACAGGCCGGTATCGTTAAAATTGAGGATAGCTTTTGAGGCCTCTTCGAAAACTTCTTTGGGAAGTATGGAGGGACCTCCATTAAAATTATGAATCATGGGGATAAAATTACGGATTACGGAATGGGGATTGCAGATTCACAGGTGCAAATTTCATTTTTAACGGATTAATCCGCAATCCCTGCCTTCCGACGGGGACGTAAAGTCAGGAGTATAGTAAATAATTGGCAATTACATTCATGTCGTGAAGTTGGGTCAGAATTACAAATGATGAGGACTTAATCTTTCGCCCTGCTTGTACAAAGCTGATGCTGCCTGCTGTATTTTTTAAATAAATAGTCTTGATAATATGGCAAGCAAAATGATAATACCCATTATTCTTGGCAAATGCGACTTCCTTTTTGCAACATTTCTCAAATGGATACCTAGCGAAATAAATAATTCTATATTTTGAGTCTTGTCATTGAATTTTATTGTACCCTTATTTTTGAATATATCTAAAGGTTCCCTGGATGTGAAAATAATCTCATTATTATTCATGTCAAACCATTGCCAATCATTTGCAAAAAGTCTATTACTGGTCCACCTATATTTTGACCCATTGGATAATGTCAAAACAGCACTTTGATAAAAGTTTAATAAATTTTGAAAGCTGGTTGTCCCAACTATTAAATTCGAGGAAATATCCAAAACAGATATTGAGGGTTTAAATATTCCTTTTGAGATAAATCTAAAACTATGTTCGTTTAGTACTGTATTAATTGGATTACCCAACCATTCAGCTTTATATAACTTCCCAACCTGTAAATTATCTTTCAGGATTTGATAGTTGTCGCTGGTGTATGATGTTTTATAATTTAAAATCTGGTTCATAACTTCCAAGTTGTTTAAGTGTCGTACAAAAATATAGCAGGCAACGCAGAAGGCTTGCCGCAGCACGGGCTAACCTAAAATGGTCTGCCGTGAATTGGCGTATCTTCTTCTTTCAAGCCAATTTACGGCAGCACCAGCATAAATCAAAGTAAGTTATCCATCTTAGACCCGGGTTGTAGCAAGCCGATGTTGTGCACAGACATGGCATATATAATTTTCACTTGAAAAAATCTAATGCAATTTTACTCATAAGGTCGGGTCTTTCCGAAAATACCTCATGCGTAGTATTTGGCATGACACAATACTGACTGTTTTTAATTAATCTGTGCATTTCCAATCCATGTTCAATTGAAATATCGTCTCGATCACCGAGCACAATTAATGTTGGTATTTTTATGTTCTCATAGACACTGTTTGGAAAATACACTTTTTCATACCACATCCTGTTCAAATTAGTGGCCATCTTCTTCCAATCTTTCTTTGGAGTCAAATTGTTGTACCATTCAATATCTTTTGCGTGATATCCTGCCCATTCTTCCAACGATGGAACTTTAACAGAGTCAAGTGAAAATCCAGCTGGAAGAGTGAAACCCCGAGTCCCGTTATTAGCACCTACTGCTATTACTTTTCTGATTCTGTCAGCGCGTTTTTCAGCTAAAATAAGTGCAACTATTGCACCATCACTTAAACCCATGACATAAGCACTATCAATTTTTAAAGAATCAATTAATTGCGATACAAAATCAGTTAACAGAGGATAACTTAAACTATCTGTCTGCTCTGATTGTCCTTGCCCGGGCGTGTCAGGAGCAATAACCCTATAGTACTTTGAAAGATCGGGGATACACTTTTTGAAGTCTTTTATACTTCTATTCAATCCGCCACCCGAAAGCAATAGCAAAGGAATACCATGTCCATACTCTTCATAATAAATCACTTTGCCATTAATATTAATGAATCTACCATTACTAGAGTCAACTTCAACCTTGCCAATATTTGTGTTGCAACCTGTAGAGAGGATCAAAAACAAAATAAGCTTGCTTGCTATTTTCATACTAGTATTTGTTCTATATGGGATTTGACCGCCATGTTTGTGCACAACGGCAGACTGCTTTCCGCAGCAGCGGTATTGGCAGTTCTGCAGCTGATTTTAGTTCTAAAGTAGCCAATTTGTTCTTCAGCTACATAGTTGCATGTCTGCCACTTTTGTGGAAAGCAACTGTTAGCGACTTTTAATTACCCGATATACTCAAAGTACCCGTTGTTTTAGACTCCAAGCCTAATGTCATTTGCAATGCTTTCATGCATTTTCAATAAGCCTTGTACTCGGGTTCGCTTTTAAAAAAAGTTATTCACCAATAAATTTTTATCCTAAAACAGGTCAAATTTAGTGTGAAATCAAGGTCGCTTGGTTTATTAATTTACACTATATCATAATGTGGCGAAATCAAGCAGTCGTTCCTTTTTCCGCCGATTGTTTCAACATAAAAGTCAAACGGTTTGCCCGTTCTGTTTTCACCGAATCCGATGTCGTTTCAAAAGTCGATGCTTTTATTAGAATGTCTTACTGGTTCAGCCGTTAGACGTAGTGTTATCCAAAACATGTTCAATGGTTACAAGTTGAGTAGGCTTTTGTTTGAATTCCCAAATGCCCTTGTAACCAGGCCTCGTCAGAAGCCACGAAAGCCATCATAATCAATTTCTGTCGTATGACCAACTCATTTTTTCCGTATGTTTCTATCTGCGAAAGAAATAAAGTTGTTGCCTAAACTTAAATATACGCACCAAATTATTTGGATGTATGCAAAACTTTGCTGATTTACAATAAGAAATCCATGCGTAATTCAATATTCCACTGTTGTTATTATTTAATTTGTAAATATACATTCGCTGTTGGGTTACGGTATAGCATCACAGGTCGGGTAAATGCAGAATTATTTAATTTGAACAAGACCTTCCGTTGATTGGGCTGGCCGGTAACGGGGCATTAAGTTCTTCCCATTCCTTTAATTCGGTATCGGTAAATGCTTTGTTTGAAATGCCGGAAAGATCAGGCTGCCCGGCATTCACCCAGGCGGTATACCATAAACCGGCAATGGTTTGTATGGATTGCCGCATTCTCCTTTCCACCATGCCATTAAGCTGGTGGTGATAGGCCATGGAAAATGACGTTGAATATTGCCTGAGCACAATGCCATTGCGGAGTTCGAAACTGTATTTCTGGTCGGGCCTGAAACCCAGGCTGAGCGAACGTTCCACAGATAATACAGTATCTGCGGATGCTGCACTTTGCCTGGCGGCTTTCCAGATCACCGAAGGGATATTATTTACATAGGCGGCTTTGCCGATGATAAAATCAAATTCTTTTTCTGCCAGCAGTTCCGGGATGCGGGATTCCCAGAAACCATGAATGCCGTGCTGGTTGGTATGCTGGCCGTTATGATTGCTGTGTGCATGCAGGGGCACATGAAGATCTGCAACATAATGTCCCAGTTCTGCTGAAAGTTTAATTATCCTGAACTTGTCTTTTTCTGAAAATGCGCGGGTAAGCCGGCTCATCATGGTTTGAATCCACCATGGTGCGATTCCATGTTTCTGTAGGCTATCATCGGTATATTTTTCAATGGCTTTATTGTATGGAAGCGGGATACTGTCCCAGGGCAGGTAATGATCAAGGTCTATATAATGACGCGGCCCTTCTTCTTTCACCGCATACCTTCTTTTGTCGGGATCAACCGCGTGTTCGGTAATGAATTCAATATTGGGTTTGTAAAGCACCATCATCTCCGGGGGAAGGAGGTATACGGCATACTGGTTAATGAGTTTGTGCGCATAGAACCCCCAGCAAAAGGCAGGCTGTACAAAAAAGAAAAATGCTAAAGCCAGTACACACTTTTTCATAACACACTTTTTTAGTTGAGGGTTGAGGGTTGAGAGTTGAGAGTTAGTTGAAAGTTCAGCGTTTAGTTAAATAGCAGTTTGTATTTACCCTCAACCCTCAACCCTCAACCCTCAACTCGCGGCAGCGTCTCCTCCGCCTCCGCCACACCGCCGGAAATGGCAAATTTCATGGCTTCAGCCGAACTGATATCTGAAAGCACACGGACCTTTTCTTTTTTTACAAAGTACATGCGGCCCGAAAAAGCATAGGAATGCGGAACATACACTGCTACGTATTCCTGGAGTCCGAACTGGTGCACTTCCTGCTGGGTAATGAAGCCCACCTGCCATACATCTGAAACAGTAACGCACACAAGTACGGCCTTGTCGAATTTTCTTTTGTTTCCTGCAAAAGCTTCGAAAAAATCTTTCAGGGTGGAGTAAATGATTTTAACGCCGGGGGTTTTCTCCAGCAACTGGTCGAACAGGTATACCAGCCTGCTGAAAATAAAAGAGGAAGAAATATATCCTACAATGATAACGATCAGGATCACCACGATAAAGCCCAGCCCGGGGTACCTTTTCGGGTAACCATATGCATCCAGCCCCACGAAAGAAGGAAACAGGGTATGCAGGAGGTTGGGTAAGATCGTATCAATGAAATTGAATAATGACACTACGGCCCACCCGGTAATGACAATGGGTGCCAGGATGATCAGTCCCTGGAAGAAAAAATGCAGCAACTGCCGGAATCCTTTGCGATACATGGTGTAAGATTAAGTGTAAAAGTAATCTATTCGGATGCGTCAAAAACAAGTGAAAACCACATTGCCGCCCGGCCAAAAGGCCGGGCGGCAATGTGCTAATGTGGTAATGTGGTAAATGTGAAAGTGCAAATGTGTAAATGATTTATATGACAGTAATTAATTTTCTCATTTTCACTACCACATTTCCACACTATCGAATTACCAAATTGCCACCAGGCTTATTAACTCCTTGATATGGTAATGTTTATACATGCAGATTTGTGTGAACGGTAAAATAAATGGATGGAAACTTTGGTTACGTTTAAAGTTTCCATAGTTTTGTGCCCTCGAAATAAGAAAAATGGAAATAAAGGGAAATGTAGAAACCTATAACCGCATTCAGGAACAGGCGAAGACCCTGTTCATGAAATACGGTATGCGTTCCGTCTCCATGGATGATATTGCAGGGGAGTTGGGGATGTCCAAAAAAACCATCTACCAGTATTTTGCCGATAAGGATGAGCTGGTAGACGCGGTGGTAGAACAGGATATCCGTGATATGCAAACCGATTGCAATTACTGTTTTAATGAAGCAGCCGATGCAATCGATGAAATCTTCATGACAATGGACAGGATACTTGGACATTTCAGGGACCTCAATCCAATGCTCCTGTACGATCTCCATAAATTTCATTTCAATTCCTACAAAAAATTCAAGGAAAACAAGGACACATTTTTGCTGGAAATTATCCGGAAGAATATGCTGCGGGGTATAGAAGAAGGATTATACCGCCCCGATCTCGACGTGGAAGTGCTCTCCCGTTACAGGCTTGAATCCATGATGGTGCCATTCAATATTGACCTGTTCCCGCCATCAAGATTCAACCTGGCGGATGTGACCCTGGTGATCATCGAACATTTCGTATTCGGACTAACCACACTTAAAGGACATAACCTCATTTTACATTATCAACAAGAACGCACTAAAAAGAAGAAAGATGACAACAGGTAGGATTATAAGAACAACCTTTTTGTTCGCCCTGCTGATACAGGGTACGGCACTGGTGGCGCAAAAGAAATATGCATTCACCGTTACCGAAGCCGTGCAGTTTGCCGTTCAGAACGTAACGGAAATTCGCAATCTCCAGGTGGACAGGAAGATCCAGGTGGCCAAGAATAATGAGATTAAGGGACAGGCAATGCCGCAGGTCAATGGTGCCATCAGTACCACTCACTATTTTTCCATCCCGGTGACGCTGCTGCCCGATTTCGTTTCACCCTCCGTCTACAATGTACTCGAAGAAGAAGGCGTGAAGGATGGCAACGGTAATCCCATTACCAATCCAATTACAGAGCCGGCGTCTTTTCCTGCACAGTTTGGAGTTCCATGGCAGGCATCTGCCGGATTTACTTTCCAGCAATTGCTTTTTCAGCCTGATGTATTCGTTGGCCTGCAAGCCAGGAGTGTTGCCCTGAAATATGCTGATATCAGCATTAAGTCCATGGAAGACAGTGTTAAAAGCAGCGTGTACCGGGCTTATTATGCTGTTCTTATTGCGGAAAAAAGAAAAGTGTTCGTAGATGATGCGGTTAAGCGGCTGGAAAAACTTTCCAGCGACCAGCAGCAACTATATAAGAATGGTTTTGCAGAACGGCTCGATATTGACCGTACGGAAGTAAGCCTGAATAACCTCAGGTCATCACAGTTGCAACTCAGTAACCTGATCTATATCGGTTATGCGTCACTGAAATATACCGTCGGACTCAGCCAGGCAGATACATTGAAGCTTGCTGATACCCTTTCCATAGAAGTGGTCAAAAGGGATATTCTTGATACAACAGGGTTTAAATACACGGACCGGAATGAAATTCAACTGCTGAATACGGTCAAGGAACTACGCGAACTGGATCTGAAACGATATAAACTGGCCTATGTTCCCACCGTTTCTGCATTCTGGAATTACAGTGGTAACGCATTGAGGAAATCGGCCAATTATTTAAACTTCAAGGAACCGTGGTTTGTAACCAACGTTGCGGGATTGAATATCAATGTTCCGATTTTCGATGGGTTTCAGCGGAGCAACCGTGTAAAGCAGGCCAGGTATGAACTTGAAAAGACGGCAAATAATGTGGAAAACCTGCAGCGGGTGATCGATTTTCAGCGTGAAGCGGCTTACAACCAGTTTAAGAATTCCATCGCAAACCTGGATGTGCAGGAAAGAAACCTGGCACTGGCGGAAAAAGTATACAATACCACCAAGAAAAAATATGAACAGGGGCTGGGATCTTCCTTTGATGTATTGCAGACGGAAGGAAGTTATGAAGAGTCGCAGTCGAACTATTTCCAGGCCATGTACGACGCCGTCATTGCTAAAATCTCTTACTATCGTTCACTAGGCAGATTATAATAAAACACACCAATAAACAATACTTGTATGAAAGGATTAATCATTATGTCAGCATTGTTTCTCCTCGCTTCCTGCGGAGCGGGCAAGAAGGAAGGCAATGCGCAGCTGACTGATATGAAAGTTGAACTGGAAAAATTACGGACCGAACGGGATGCCATAACCGAAAAGATGGCTAAACTTGAAGCGGATATCCTGAAAATGGATCCTTCTTCAGCAGCAGCAGAAAATGCAAAGCTGGTCCAGGTAACCCCGCTTGCCCCCAAGGATTTCGCCCATTACATTGATTTGCAGGGAAAGATTACCACAGAAAATATCTCATTTGTTTCACCAAGGGGTATGGGCGGACAGGTAAGGGCGATTTATGTGAAGCAGGGCGATCGTGTTAAAAAAGGACAGTTGCTGCTGAAACTTGACGATGCCGTGATACAACAGCAGATCGCTTCGGCGAAAACTCAACTGAGTTTTGCGGAGGATCTTTACAAGCGCCAGCAAAATCTCTGGAAAGAGGGAATCGGTACCGAGGTTCAGCTGCTGACCGCTAAAAACAATATGGACGGGCTGGAAAAACAGGTGAACCTGCTGAATGAGCAGTTGTCCATGAGCAATGTATATGCTGAAGTTTCCGGGATCGCGGAAACAGTGAATATCCGCGTCGGTGAAAACTTCATGGGAGGTCCGCAGGGCGGCATTACCATAGTGAATCCTTCGAGCCTTAAAGCCGTAGTGGATATTCCTGAGAATTATATTTCCAGGGTAAAAAAAGGAATGCCTGTACTTGTTGAAATCCCAGACATGGGAAAAACCATCAATTCCAATATTTCCCTGGTCAGTGAAGTCATCAATGCCACCAACAGGAGCTTTACTGCGGAATGCAAAATTCCAGGTGATGCATCCCTCAAGCCAAACCAGATCGCTATCGTCAAAATCCTTGACCATGAAATGAAGAATTCACTCATAGTACCCATTGCCACCATTCAGACGGATGAAAAGGGCAAATTTGTGTATGTCCTGGTGACAGAGAATGGAAAGCAGGTAGCGAGGAAAAAGAATGTTCTTATTGGCGAGGTATATGATGAAATGGTAGCCATTAAATCAGGGCTTGCTGAATCAGACCAGTTGATCACATTGGGATTCCAGGGCTTGTATGACGGGCAATTAATCACGACCAAATAATTTCAGCATGGCAAATAAAATGACAGATGAGATTAGCGGCCTGATCAGCAAGGGCAAAACGTTTTTTGCGACCAACTGGGCCATCAGGAGTAAAACTGCGGTTTACCTTATTATACTATTTGTTACCGCCTGGGGTGTTTCACTGTTTGTAACACTTCCGAAGGAACAGTTTCCTGATGTGGTGATTCCAACGATATATGTACAAACCATTTATGTGGGTAATTCTCCCAAAGACATTGAGAACCTTGTAACAAGGCCGATTGAAAAACAACTGAAGGGAATTTCCGGAGTAAAGATCAATAAACTGACCAGTACATCACTGCAGGATTTTTCCGCCATTATTGTGGAGTTCAGTACCAGCGTTAAAACGGATGTAGCCATCCAGAAAGTAAAGGATGCGGTGGATAAAGCGAGGGGTGACCTGCCCAATGACCTGACGCAGGAGCCAACGGTACAGGAGATCAGTTTCAGTGAATTTCCCATCATGTATGTCAATGTAAGCGGAGATTATGATGGGGTGAAACTGAAGGAATTTGCAGACAGGCTGAAAGACAAGATCGAAGAACTCTCCCAGATCACGAGGGTGGATGTTATAGGTGCTCCGGAACGCGAAATCCAGATCAATGTCGACAATTATAAAATGCAGGTGGCCAAGGTCACGTTTAATGATATTGAATCAGCAGTAGCAAGGGAAAATGCAGACATATCAGGCGGGTTACTGGAAATAGGCGATCAGCGCAGGACGCTGCGTGTGCGAGGTCAGTTCAATAGCGCTTCGGATATGTCGCAGGTTATCGTGAAAAATTTCAGTGGTGCACCCATATACCTCAGGGATATTGCCGAAATCAGGGATACTGTAAAGGAAAGGGAAAGCTATGCCCGGATGAATGGAAAAAATGTAGTGAGCCTTAGCGTAATCAAGCGTTCCGGTGAAAATCTTATTAAAGCATCTGAAGAGGTAAATAAGATTGTGGATGAGTTGAAATTAAAGGAATTCCCTAAGAACCTGGACCTCAGCATTACCGGTGACCTGAGCATAAAAGCGGATACATCCTTTACCGAACTTGTAAATTCAATCGTTATTGGTTTCATACTCGTGATGCTGGTACTCATGTTCTTCATGGGTGTAACCAATGCATTCTTTGTGGCCCTGTCGGTCCCGCTGAGCATGTTCCTTGCATTTATCTTTTTACCATCTGCTGAATTTATCATTGGCGGGAATGTATCCCTGAATTTTATTGCTTTATTCGCCTTATTATTCGGATTGGGTATTGTGGTGGATGATGCGATTGTGGTGATTGAAAATACCCACCGTATTTTTTCACAGGGAAAGGGAATGATATCTTCGGAGGATGCGGCAAAATTCGCTGCGGGTGAAGTATTTATTCCCGTGCTGGCAGGAACGCTGACCACGCTGGCACCTTTCATTCCCCTGCTTTTCTGGCCGGGTATCATTGGTAAGTTCATGATCTACCTGCCTACGATGCTGATCTTTACGCTGACGGCTTCACTGATCGTGGCATATATCATGAACCCGGTGTTTGCGGTGGACTTCATGACGCATGATGAACATTCCAAAGAACCTAAATCCGCCATTTTCAAGAAGCCGGCATTCTGGATTACACTCATCCTGGCCACCATCCTTGATGCTGTGGGGTATGGACAGGATCTGCCGGGATACAGGTTCTTCGGAAACCTCCTGTTTTTCTTCCTGGTACTGGCTGTGCTCAACAAGTATTTTATTGCCGATGCCATTCTTGTTTTCCAGGAAAAGGTATTGCCTGCAATGATGAAGAAGTATGAAAAATTATTACGGTGGACATTAAAGGGCTGGCGTCCGGCATGGCTGCTGGCAGGCACTTTCGGCCTACTGGTATTTTCATTCATGTTTTTCGGAATGAGGAATGTTCCCGTACTATTATTCCCTTCCGGCGATCCTAATAACATATACGTATACCTGAAACTACCTGCGGGAACCGATGTAAAATATACAGACTCCATTACCCGTCAGCTGGAGAACAAGGTATATGCTGTACTTGGAATGAATAACGGTAAGCAAAATCCCGTGGTGGAAAGCGTGATTTCGAATGTGGCCGTAGGTGCTTCCGATCCGAACAGCGGAGACAGGAGTACAAGGGCCGAACTTGGCAGGATACAGGTAAATTTCGTTCCTTTTGAAAAACGGCACGGGGTATCCACAAAGCCTTACCTGGATGATGTGAGGAATTCCATACAGGGAATTCCCGGGGCGGAAATTTCCGTTAACCAGGAAGCTGCCGGCCCTCCCACACAGCCGCCGATCAATATTGAAGTGAGCAGTGAAAATTTTGAATCACTCACGAAAACAGCGGTGGACCTGAAGAATTACCTGGAGAAGAAAAATATCCCCGGTATTGAAGAGCTGAAACTTGATATAGATCTCAATAATCCGGAAGTAACCATTTCGGTAGACAGGGAAAGAGCGATGACCCAGGGCATATCCACTGCCCAGATCGGTACGGAAATCCGTACCGCGCTCTTCGGAAAGGAAGTTTCCAAACTCAAGCTGGATGAAGATGAATACAAGATACAGCTGCGTAATAATGAATTGCAGCGAAAGAGCCTGAGTGACCTGTTAAACATGCGCATCACCTACCGTGATTTTGCATCGGGCCAGATCAAGCAGGTGCCGATCAGTTCCGTGGTGAATTTTGAACTGACCAGTTCATACGGAAGCATCAAGCGTAAAAACCTGAAACGCGTGATCACCATTTTTGGCAACGTACTTACTTCACAGGGTTTCACGCCGGCAGGTGTAAATGCGGATATCCTTCGGGCGATCAATGATTTCAAGGAGAAGCCCATAGATGTAACCATCGCTCAAACGGGTGAAGGGGAGCAGATGGCGGAAACAATGAGTTTTTTACAGACTGCATTGTTTATTGCCATCGGACTGATCCTGCTGATCCTCGTATTGCAGTTCAATTCACTGAGTAAAACCGTTATCGTATTGTCCGAAATCGTTTTCAGTGTAATCGGCGTTTTGCTGGGTTATGCCATTACAAGAAGCACGGCTTCCGTGGTAATGACGGGTATAGGTATCATCGGACTTGCCGGTATCGTGGTGAAGAACGGTATCCTGGTGATTGAATTTGCCGATGAGCTGAGAAGCCGGGGTATGCGTGTCCGTGAGGCAGTTATCGAAGCGGGTAAAACAAGGATCGTTCCGGTATTGCTGACGGCCCTTGCCGCCATTCTTGCACTGATACCGCTGGCAGTGGGATTGAATATCAATTTCATTACCATGTTTACAGACTGGAGCCCCAATATCTTCTTTGGTGGTGATAACGCTGTATTCTGGAAACCATTATCATGGACCATTATCTGGGGACTCATGTTCGCCTTCTTCATGACCCTGATCATGGTGCCTGCCATGTACATTATGGCAGAAAGGCTGAAACGGCCGATGTCCCAGTTCTATCATGGCAAATGGATTTCCATTTTTGGTTTCCTGGGTCCTTTCTTCTTTATCCTTACCGGCCTGATGTACCTGGGAAGAAGGATACAGGGCAAACCGGTATGGAACGGAAGACAGCATAGCCGGGAAAAACCGGACTCCGTTGAAATAGCATAACGGGATATACATAGGGAGGTTACCCTGAAAATATATAACCGGTAAATGGTAATTGGGATAAAGCATTAAATTTATCCCGGTTACCATTTTTCATTTTAATAACAGTCAGTATGAGAAGCAATCATGATATCGAATATAAGATCTATGGTGAAGAGATGCAGTATGTGGAAGTTGAACTTGATCCCGAGGAAACCGCTGTGGCGGAATCAGGAAGTTTCATGTTCATGGATGATGGGATACAAATGCAGACCATTTTCGGTGACGGATCCGCACAACAGGGAGGTATCCTTGGTAAACTGATGAGCGCCGGCAAGAGAATCCTTACCGGTGAAAGCCTTTTTATGACTGCATTTACCAATGTGGGCCAGGGTAAGAAAAAGGTATCTTTTGCTTCACCCTATCCCGGAAAGATCATTGCCGTTGACCTTATAGAAATGGGCGGAAGGATCATCTGCCAGAAGGATGCCTTTCTTTGCGCCGCAAAAGGAGTGACCGTAGGCATTGCCCTTCAGCGCCGGCTGGGGACCGGGCTTTTTGGCGGAGAAGGATTTATCATGCAAAAGCTTGAAGGCGATGGTTTTGCTTTCATGCATGCCGGCGGACATGTCTTTGAACGCAGTTTATCGCCCGGTGAAGTATTGAAAGTGGATACTGGTTGCGTGGTTGCCTATACACAACAGGTGGAATTTGATATCCAGTTTGTGGGTGGTATCAAGAACACAATATTCGGTGGAGAGGGATTATTCTTCGCAACCCTGCGCGGACCTGGAAAAGTATGGCTGCAAACCCTGCCCATCAGCAGGCTGGCCAGCAGGATATTATCTTATGGTACGGTAAAGCGTAAGGAAGAAGGCAGTATTCTGGGAGGAATTGGTAACCTCCTGGATGGAGACGGGCGTTAATCCACAATCATAAATGACCTTACCCCGATAAACTGATTATCTGAGGTTATTCTCATATAGTATTGACCTCTTTTGATATTTGCAGGTAATGGAAAGAGGAACCACATTCCTGATGGAAGTTTTGGTTTTCCAGGTCGCCAATATTTTTCCTCCGGGATCAAGGATTTCCAGCGTGATAGTTCCTGATACAGGTGATGATATAAATAGGGATCCGGATTTCCTGGAGGGATTAGGGTAAATTGAAAATGCATTTTTGTTTATCGGATTATTGACAATGGCTACCTGGCTTGATTTCATCTTTCCATCAAGATCCACAAGTATTATCCTGTAATAAGCTTTCTCCCTGCCAGATGCATCAAGAAACTCATATTGTTCTGATGGCTGCCCGTTCCCCTTGGCAGCAACTGTTCCTGCAGCAGAAAAGGTTGTTCCATTCATGCTTTTTTCAACAACATAATGTGAAACGTTTTTCTCATTGTATGATGTCCATTTTATTTTCACTTTATCATCCAGGATTTCTGTTTCTAATAATGATAACCCGGCCGGCAATATCGAAAAGGAAATATCCTGGAAATCTGTATTGTTTGAGACAAGCTGATCTGTCTGAAGACTGAACCATTGAAAGGTTGAACCAAGGCCTACATTGCAATTATTAGGGATAGTCAGGTTGATGGTCAGTTCCAGGAATTGATTCACCGGAAGACCTGTCGTAGAAAATGTTTCAAAAAAATATAAGGTATTGGTTAAAGGGTCAAGGCGAAGATTGGGACTGGTGGAATAACTGGAATAATTTATTCCTGTCAGTGACTGAAGAGTGGCCATACCCATATTGCCATAGGCAAATGCCGGGTCAGGACCAAGGTTAGTAAACCTTACCGTTACTGTCTGGCTGTTACAGTCAGTTCCTGTTATCTGAACTGTAGTCCGGATATCAGACAAGCGGGTACTGCTGCCTGTTATGTTATTTGCAGGCAGTGTAGATGAAATATTATCGATTATAGCCCTTGAACCGCCGCCCGAGCCACTGACCTTGAATCGTAAACGGTACCAACCGTTTAATCCCGTGAAATTGAAGTTTAAACTGGTAAGGCCAGAACCTGGATATGCATAAGTGAAAATGGTAGCAACTTCAATTCCGGCCATGTCAACAAGGTGCACTGTCAGAACGGGTGAAGAAGATATATTCGTTAACCTGGTCTGGAGAGTAATGTTGTACGTTGCACCGGTCAATGCAAAATATCCGGTAGTCAGTGTACCAGGACTAAAAGGATTATTTAACGGTGATGTCGTAAAACTTCTTCCCGATATGGCCATTCCCCCTGTTCCAATGGTTGCTGCCGACCATATATACCCATATTTATAAGAAGAATCCCTGATTGGGTAGCTTTCAAAGTTTTCTGACCAGTTTTGCGCATTCAGGCTGAATGAAAAAACAGTCAGAGCGCAGGAAAATAATATCGCTAAGCTGGAATTTCTCATGTGTGATCTGACTTAAAAAC
>CAWGLH010000002.1:0-107323 GCA_963823365.1 uncultured Sphingobacteriales bacterium | reverse complement strand
CTCTCAGGTTGCGTGCCGGATGTTCTGGAACGCGTTCGCATGTTTCGGCAATAGCAAGCAACTCCTGCTTACGGGTTTCATTTGTTTCCTTTGCAGCCATCTCCTTCGCTAAATTGGCATAACGGTGAGCGAGGCCGATGAAAGCCCTGAGTATGATCAGGCTTGCTTCGTAGAAATAGAATTTGTTGGCGTTAGGTAAACGCATATCAAGTGCTGCCTGACGTTCTTCTATATCTTTGATAATACTGTTAAGTCCATTGTTATATACTCTTGGATAATCAAGATTTCCTCCGCCACCGGGCCAGTCGAAGAAACTGATCACGAAACCTGAATCATAACACGGCTTAGGATCAAAGCCATACTTTTTTTCAAATATTTCAAGCGTACGTGGTTTCAGCGAACGTTTATCCCAATATTCCAGCGCCCACTTATTGGCTTCGCGGTCTTCAGGAGTTTTTGATTTTTCCACGGTATTCTCTTCCTTCATCCAGTCAACGTTCCATTCAGGATAAGTATAAATACCGTTTACGGTGCTTGCCATACTACCAACGAATATGTTCTCGTCAATATAGAGTTTCTTACGCTCGAGTAAAGTTGCGATGAATTTAGCCCTGCGTATGATCTGCTGGTAACCAACAGTATCGTCATACACTTCCCGCATAATCCTGACGCGCTCAAAGTCAACTTCGGCAGGGGTGCTCCTCAACTGTTCCTTCAGTCTGTCGATCCTCGCTTTATCAGCGACGACCCGTCCTGTGGAAATGCCTTTTCCCGATGAGATCTTGGTCCCGGGCGGATTCGTAATTGCAGTTGTCATTTTATTTGATTTTTTATGTTTAGAAAATTTGATCTTTTTGTGTCAAATCATATAGTTATCATACATATCACCGTATTGATCACCTTACATCCTGTTTAGTTCTTCAAAACTGGTGATCTTCAGGGATTGTTGTTCCATCAGTGTACGTAGTTTTTTTGCAGAGCTTATTCGTGTAGCAACAATTTCCTGAATCCCTTTTCTGAAACTTCGGATAGTATATTTGAATTTATGCTGGTTGATTAACTCGCATTGTATGATGTGCTCCGTGGGATCGTCAGTTTCCTGTTTACATTCATGTACAAAGCCGTAAAGTATCGTAACACCGTTTATTTCCTCCTGGGAAGTCCACTGAAGTTCACCACAACCGCCAAATTCATTGAACCAGGAATAACACCAACGATGAAGGTCATTGCGCCAACCGGCTATGGAAATTTGCCTGGTATCATCCAGCACCCCCTGACTAGGCGGTACTACCATGCCTGCCTCAGTTCCGAGAGCTGAATATCTTCCAAGCGTTTGTGGCCAGTTGAAAATGATTTCGCGTTGAAATTCACCATTCCTGATAACCTTTCCCGACCAGTTTCCACCAAAATAATCACGAAACAATTTTGCTGTCAGGCGAGACATATCCTAAAGTTGAAAGAGATTAACGATAAAATCAATGAGCTATATCAGATCTGTTGCGATATATGTCAGTTAATTCATGTCTTATAACTGAGTCAAAATTAGGCTGATACCAAAGGTGGGACAATACGGATAATTCAGTATATTTTCAATATTTTCGGGAAACCGATTGATTTTCCAGAATTATCGATGTTAATGAGAAACAACCCCTACAGCTATAGTATTTTTTTTGATTTTATTGAATCATACCTGCCTTCCGGATTTCGAAAAATTAATGCTGAAGATCCTATCATGCAACGGCTTGAGGAACTGATGGAAGAAAATGATCAGTTCCTGCTTGTTATGGATCTTACGCAGGTCAGTATCGTTTTTGCGAGTAAAAGAAGTATCAACATGGTTGGAGTAGCTCCTGAGCAGCTCACACCTTATGAAATGATGGATGCAGTTCATCCGGATGATGTTTACAGGTTTGGCATGGGGAGAACGAGATTAATAAAATTGGATAAGGATTTGTTTATTGCAAAAAAAGGCAGTTCGTTATTATCAACTACCATCAGAATGCGCAGGCCCGACAACAAATATTCTAACCTTCTTTTTCAATGTTATTTATTTTATAGCCCTATCCCGCATAGTGCTGTTTACGAAATTCAGGTGCATACTAATGTGGACTCGTTTAAAAGTAAAAAGGGTCATTTTCATTATTATAGCGGAAACGATATGTCTTTATTCAGGTTTGCGGACAACGACCTCCTGAATACAGGCAGTCATTTATCCTCACGTGAACTGGAAATTCTTAAACTGATAGAAGAAGGTTTAAGCAGTAAGGAAATTGCATCGAAATTATATTTAAGTGTTTTCACTGTGGATACGCATCGTGGTAATATGCTGGAGAAAACCGGTAAAGCACATATCTCCGACCTGATCTATGAACTTAAAGAGCAGGGAATGCTTTAAACGGGCTGCCCCCTCGTTAAGAAATCACTATCAATTTGGATTTTTCAACTTAATTCTACAGCCTTTTTTGCCAGGATCTTTGAGAAAAGATACCATACAATGAATAAAAACATTGGCCAGTAAAGGCATCATAATTACTGTACTGATCACTGATAAAGGTATAAGGGCTGCAGCAAAGGACATATCGGCTTTTGCCATTCTAATGAACATGGGCAGCGACGGGGCGGTGGGCGCAAGGCTGAAGATGAAAAGTCCCGCTACATAACCATCCTGTAAAGGTAATATCCGTATGATGACAAATGCCAGGGCGGGGCCCACTACCCAACTGAACAACAAGGCTAGCAATGGTAGTTTCGGGGTTTTTAATAACCGAACAGCTTCTTTAATTTCCAATTCCATGCCCATGGATAATAAATTGGCAATAGATTAAAAAAAGCAACGAGACCAAATGCATCTTGCAAATTCATATATTAAATCCATTTGTGGCCGAAGAATTTGCTCACTCACATTTGGGATTATCTAAATGGTTATTGCGTCTTTCTTATGAACTAATGAGACCTGATCGCTATCAAAGTGGTATAGTTTGGCTACAGTGATCCGCTTCTTCAACCTGACACAAACAATACACGCAAGCAAAGCGCCTGCAAAAGGTCCGATCACATAGATCCACCAACTATCCCAAATTCCTGATAATACAGCCGGTCCAAAACTTCTTGCAGGATTAGTGCTTGTGCCTGAAATGTCGGCCTCCAAAGGAACCATGATAGCGTAAAGAATAGGAAATATGGCAGGCGTGTATTTGCGCGTTCCCCTGAATCCTAGAAAAATGATCAACAGTGAAACCATGGTAAACGTAGTGGCCACTTCCCCCAACAACGCATTTTGTACACTGTAACCGGCACCCGGTATAGTTGCTCCGAACTCTACACTTCTACCCAGTCTGACCCCAAACCAATAACGGCAGGGTTCCTATTACAGCACCTATTAATTGGGCCACACCATAAATGACAGCTTTTCGGGAATCGATTTTTTGAAACAACCAGAAAGACATTGTTACTACCGGGTTGATATGTGCTCCGCTGACTCTTCCAATCGCGGAAAGGGCAATTGTTGCACCGGTGCCACCGAAAAGAAAGCCGGTGATTACCTGGCGAAGTTTTACATTGGGAATAATATCTGCCATCGGACTACCTGTGCCGAACATGAAGATCACCAGGGATAATCCAATCATTAAGAGGATCGCTGTTCCTGCCATCTCCGAAAAGAAAAGTCGCCATGGAAACGGCTCTTTGGTATGATCATGTATTTCATAATGCTTTGATTCCTTGTGACTAACGGTTTATATATCTGCAAATTGAATGACCACCTTGATATCATCCGGTTTTCTTTCCAGTGCCTTCGCGAAATTTTCCGGTTTTTCAATTCTTGTAATGAGTTTTCGCAACCAGTTGCGATCAGCACGCGCGAGCCATTGTCCGGCTTTATACCAGTGTCTTTTATTGGCATTGACACTTCCGAAAATCACAATATTTCTCAATACTGCAGCGGCTGCCATATCGGCAACAGATCCTGATCTGGTTGTTCCTCCATGTCCGATTCCTGCAAGTGATAAAATTCCATTCGCACCAATCTGCTGGATGGATTCAGCAATTACCTGTCCAACACCTGTGCATTCGATAATCGTATCCGGACGGAAACCAATATCCAATACACTTCCCGAATGATAAGTGGCGCCAAGTTCTCTTACCAGGTCAGGTTTGAAACCAGATTCTATCCTGTCAAGTACATGCACATCCAAACCATGCATTTTTGCAAATAATGCTGCAAGCAGACCAATTGGTCCGGCACCTGTAACTAAAATAGTTCGTGGCTCCCAGTAAGACCTGCGGCCGATAAAAACGACTTGTTCCAATGCTTTTGCAACTACAGTGGATGGTTCAAGTAATACCCCAAGAAGACCCAGTGAAGAATCAACTTTAATGGCATATTCGGGCTCGATGCGCCAGTGTTCCGACATAAATCCATGGATCTCTTTGATCCCGCGTTCTGTGTAAAGTCCATTGCTGCACATATCCCATTCGCCAACTGCACAATTTGGGCAGGGGACCGGATCCGGTCTTCGAACAATACCAACCACAAGGTCTCCTTTTTTGAATCCACCGGTAGGGCCAGGATCGACTACCCGTCCCAGTGACTCATGTCCTAAGACAAGGTGTGGCTGACCCTTTGGCGCCCAACCATATTTACCTTCTACAATTTCAACGTCAGTGCCGCAAACGCCCACTGCTACAGCTTCCACCAAGGATTGATCCTTCATGCTGATCCGGTTCCGGAATATCCATATATTTTGCTGTTCCCGGTTTTTTTGGTTCTACTGTGATTGCTTTCATCGAATTAAGTTTGGAGAGTTATATAGAAATGCCCTGATACCTGATTAACTGATCAGGGCATTTCTTTTGAAGAATATTTATTGTTTTTTAGGTTTATCCCCTAAAACACGATTGTTCATTCTTGCTGCACGTGCAACTGCACCATTGATAAACTGCATGGGCAGGTGCAAACGCATTCCCCATGATGATTCATCATGCTGTGCATGCGGGAAACTCAAATGGAAAAGGTTGAATCCATATTTCCATCCACGTGAAACAAGTGCCATTGCCATCGCCATGGTAACTTCATAGTTGTCACCAGGCCAGCCGCTATCAAGATAAAATCCAACATCCGGCGGAGTTTCTTTCATGACCCGTTCGATGAGATCGTCTTTATGTGAAAATGTGCTGGACATACAAACAGCTACGCCAAATATTTCCGGATATTGCCACACGGTATAAAAGGATACTACCCCACCAAGGGAAGATCCCCACACAGAACGATAACGGCGGTCAGTTCCAATGCGTAACTTGCTTTCTGCCAGCGGAACAATTTCTTCTGCCAGGGAACGGGCATAGTCTTCATAACCAGGCTTGGTATATTCTTTCATACGATCACCCGGCCGGATACCGACAATAACGAAGTCTTCGACAGCACTCATGGAACGGAGCGTCTGGCTGGTATCATCAACATCCCATGTCTGGCCCATAAAAGCTTCTTCGGGAAAAATAAATTCTGACCATCCTGCATAAATGCCACCGGATAAATAGCAAGGGTATTTTCATCATAACCTGGTGGCAGGTAAACCCGGAGATAATGGGTGCGGTTAAGAATTTTGGAAGGGAATTCAACCAGTTTTGAATATCGTCCTTTTTCAGATCCAAAAAAGAAAGGATATGAAATGCGCTGGTCCTTCTCTTCCATCAGCAGCAATTTGTTGGCACCAATTGACCAGTGATACACTCCGTCTTCTGTAATAAGGCAGGGTTTGAAATAGAGAAATGGTTTATCTGCTGACAGTTCAAATGTGAGCGTGTTACCATCTTCACTTATGGAAACCGGCTCCACGTCCTTTTCCCAGTCGTCTTCTGTACGCAGTATTATTTTCCCCCTTCCTGCCGGATAAGCAAGTCGCAGGGTCCTCGTCTGAATGGTCGAGGTTTTATACAATTTTTCTTTTTTTTCTTCAGGCATAGCCTTCGTTGTTTCTGTTGACATAACCTTTATTTTGTGGCCGGATATAAGAACCCGGCCCGGTGAAAAAAGTATTCATAGTTTATTTATATCGAAAACATGATAACCCCATGCAGGCATATCCAGCCAAAGCCCTTGTGACAGGAGTTCATTTCCATCCCGGTCATAGCTGTTTTCGCTCATCATATCCTGCAGTCTCCATTGTTCGCCACCAAGTTCTCCGAATGGAAGCCGGAGCCTGCACTGACCCTGGTTTTGCGAATAGTTTACGACAACTATAGCACGATTGCCTTTAGTTCCGGATCCATGAAAATGCAATAAATGAATCCCACGTGCCATTTCCCTCCCAGGCAGGGAGTGCATTCAAGCAGTTGCCATTGGCCATCGCGAAAAATGCTTTTTTTGATGATCTTGAGCAGCTTATTGTAAAAATGTTGCAAAGTTTCGTTTACGGGTTCCTGTGGGGCGCGGACAAGATGCGGGGAAATGCGTTTTTTTCTTCCTTCAAATTGTCCCTGGTGAAAAAACCTTAATCCGGGAGATAAGAAATGTTATAACGGCTGCGGCTTCATGATTTGCATCATTGAACGTTGCTGCGGCGCGTGGTTCATCATGATTTTCAAGGAACCGGGCAAGTTTATCCTGGTAATCAGAGTCCGGCATAAAAATGCTCACGCACGGCTCTTGCATGACCTTCCGTCAAACGGTCATACAGTCGCTTGTCATAGGCATAATCAAATCCCTGCTGCTGAAGTGTCCATTCCATATCCCAATACACTTCAGCCATGAAGAAAAAATCAGGAGATTTTTTCACGAACGGCTTTTGTGGCATCAGGCCAGAATGATTGTGCTTTGCGGCCCCATGTTCTTTCAAAAACATCAGGCAATACCAGCATGGCCATATCACACCTTACGCCATCGCACTGGCCGGAAATACGCAGCAGTTCTTTCGTCATTGCTTCTACCGTGGCGGGATTGCTGTAATCGAGTTGAAGAGTATCAGGCCATCCGGAGAAATAAGGATCACGGCCATAGGCGAGAATCATATCGCCCTGGCTGCGTTTTACCCTGATATAATTCTGCGGATTTTTTTGAAGATCATCCTCTGTTCCTGCTACAAAATAATCAGGATGATCTTCTACCCATGGATGATCAGGCCCCATATGATTGGGAACAAAATCAAGCATCAGTTTAAGGCCACGCTTCTGTAAGTCTTTCGCGAAGCCGCTTCAGGGCTTCATCGCCGCCAAGATCGGGATGTACTGTATATCCGGTTATGGCAAATCCGGAACCTGCAATATCCTCTTCTTTCAGGTCCGGTAAAGTGTCTTCGAAATCACGTCGCCACTCCGGGTTTTCACGGGAAACTTTTTGTGCTGTCTTACCGGTGGTCCATACACTCAGGAACCAGATCCAGTCAAAGCCCATTTCTGCAAAGCCATCCAGTTCACTGTCGGGTATATCATCGAGTGTTGCCTGACGTCCAAGGCTACCTGATAGTTCGGTCAGCCATACCCTTGTATTAATTTGGTAAAGCGATGGATATTTGGGTTGTTTCATTTGTTTTAATAGACTGTTTCTCCGGATTCCTGTTTAATGCTATAAATCTGTTTTACCTGGTTGCCAAGTGCTTTTTCAGGATCCATAATTCCATAAAGCTCGATAAGTCTTGGCCACCACTCCAGTCCAACCTGTCTGGTGACTGGCACCCAGCCCGGCACCATTGTCGCCATGGAAATATTCGTAAAAGAGAATATAATCACGCCAGTTTGGATCTGTCTGGAATTTTTCAGAACCTCCATATACAGGACGTTTGCCTTTTCATCACGGGTAAATATGCTGATAAGCCGGTCAGCTGATTTCCTTGCTCACCTCAAAGAGGTTCATCATCTTTCCGGAACCGGTAGGACATTCCACTTTAAAATTGTCACCATAATACAAATAGAACTGCTGCAAGTGCCCGGATGATCATCACATTCACCGGCATCCATACCGGACCACGCCAGTTGGAGTTTCCACCAAACATGCCGGTGTTCGATTCGGCCGGCAGATAATCTACCCGATATTCCTGGCCAGTACATTTAAAACATAAGGATGTTGCTCGTGGAATTTCGAAATCGAACGAATGCCATGTGGACCCAGAAACTCATTTTCATCCAGCATCTTTGGTAAGAATTCTGCGCAGTCGTTCCGGATTAACAAGCGCTAGAATTCCACGTTCTTCAACACCAAAATGACCGGGGCCGGTTGGATGTATAGTTTCCAATGAGTTCAGGCATTCTGCGCAGGCGTTCATTTATATGCTGCCATTGCCTTCGGAACTCGTTCACGCTGTTCCTTTTCAATAATTGTGGTGGCACATAAGGGCAGCAATCCTACCAGTGAACGCACTTTAAGTCGTTTGGCACTGCCATCGGGTAATCGGAGCAGGTCATAGTAAAAGCCATCTTCTTCGTCCCACATTCCATCATTACCCGGTTTGTTCATGGCCGAAGCAATAAAGTAGAAGTGCTCAGCAAACTTCATCACCATTTCTTCATAGGTAGGATCCTCAGCGGCAAGTTCTACTGCCATCTCCAGCATGTTCTGACTGAACAGGGCCATCCAGGCGGTTCCATCTGCCTGCTCCAGATTGCCACCAGTGGGTAGTGGGGCACTGCGGTCGAAAATGCCAATATTATCGAGACCAAGGAATCCACCTTCAAACACATTTTTACCAAAGCGGTCTTTTCGGTTTACCCACCAGGTAAAATTCAACAGCAATTTATTGAAAGCTGACTTGCAGAAAATTCACATCCGTTTTGCCATGCAAGGCCTTGTCAGTACGGTGAAGGAATAATGTTGCCCAGGCATGAACAGGTGGATTCACATCGCTGAAGTTCCATTCATAGGCCGGCATCTGTCCGTTGGGATGAAGGTAGACTGCCCCTGAAGCATCAAGTTCCATCTGATTCTTGGCGAAGTCAGGATCAACAATGGAAAGCGGAAGTGTATGAAAAGCAAGATCCCAGGCTGCATACCAGGGATATTCCCATTTGTCGGGCATGGAAATGATATCCTCATTCAGCATGTGATACCACTCCGAATTACGGGCATTTATGGTATCCTGAATGCAATGGATTGGAATTATGTTCATCCAGCCAGTTGTCGCCATCAAAGAAAAAGAACTGTTTGCTCCACAGCATGCCGGCAATTGCCTGACGCATCACATTGGCCTCATCTTCACTTACTGATGGAGGTATCACCGATTTATAAAATTCATCGGCTTCTTTGAGCCGGTCTGCAAATATTTTATCAAAATTTTTTCCGAATGGATTTCCTTTTCGCAGCAGGTTCTTTCTTGGTTAGCCGCAGGCGAATCACTGATGTTTGGCCCGGCACCAATTTTTAACTTGTAATGTGCCGAGGCTTTTGTTCCCTTTTTTCCGGATTTACAGCAGCCTGATTGCCATACACCACATAGTCGTTGATGCCGTCTTTTACATAGGGGCTTTCATTCTTTGTTCCCGGGAAAAGTCTTTCATGATTCGTTTCGTTTTCGGTGAATAGCAATGGCACGATCACCTTCGCAGGAAAATATGAATTCACCCAATTGTGGATGATTGGCTGATATAGTGCACTGACGCCTGGACCTGCTTGAGTTTGAGTGAGGTTTGGTTTCGCAGCAGCCCGATTTGATGCAGCAATCCACGAAGACCAATCATTGCGGAACCAGAGTGTAGGCAAGACATGCAGTTCTGCTGCTTCGGGACCGCGATTAACTGCAGTGATTTTCACCAGAATATCATCTGGCACCGGCCTTGGCATATTCCACAAAGACATCGAAATAACGGTCTTCATTAAATACACCTGTATCGAGCAGTTCATATTCCATGTCATTACGCGTACGCTGGCATTTTGTTGTATAAGATCACCATAAGGATACGCAGCCTGCGGATACTTATAGAGATATTTCATATAGGAGTGCGTAGGAGTGCTGTCGAGGTAGAAGTAATATTCCTTTACATCCTCACCATGATTGCCCTGGCTGTTGGTCAGACCAAATAGTCGCTCTTTGAGAATGGCATCTTTACCATTCCATAAGGCCAAGTGCAAAACAAAGACGCTGCTTGTCATCTGAAATACCGGCAATACCATCTTCACCCCAACGGTAGGCGCGTGAGCGCGCATGATCGTGGGTAAAGAAATTCCAGGCATCACCGTTTTCGCTGTAGTCTTCGCGGACGGTTCCCCACTGGCGTTCACTTAAATATGGTCCCCATTTTTTCCAGGGGATTTTATTTTCGCGGGCTTCCTGTAATCTGGTATTTTCCATAAAATCTATTTAGTGTAAGTATTCCTATATAATTTCTATTTCTGTAAGTTGTCTTGGTTGCCGTTGTATTTTACGGCCTTGTATTATGCTGATTCGCTTCACTCCTTGCCCACATGTAAATATCAATTATAATATCTGGCACAGGTATGATTCGTGTCAGTATTTTGTGATACGACGAAAAAATACCTATTGATAGGTATATGGAAAATGTAAGGAAAATGGGGTGTTTATTTGGGATTGGCCTGCCATTTTCATTATTTATGGCTTCGGGGAAATCTCATTTTATTTACAAGCATTCTTTGTTATTGGTTAATGGCTTTTTGCTGCCTGTAATTTTTTATTCTTCTTTGATTCCAGGTATATTTTTAATGTCATGCCAAAGGCATCTACATTCTGAATTTCAGGCTGGTGTTCAAACTGGTGGTTCCAGAAAACCTCGTAATTAATCATTTTGGTAACCTTGAATTCACTGCCTATCTGTGTCCTGAAACGATTTACAGCACCATTTCCGAAATTGGCAAAGTATTCTACAAACCCGTTAACAGTGAAAAACAGATATTCTGTTCTTAGATCCCTTTCCACCATTATTTTTGGACGGTACCTCGCATTGAAATCGCCATTATTAAAGCGCCAGTCGAACCGGTTTCTCCAGGTGAGCAGCATTTTATAGGGAAGATAATATCGTGCATTGATTTCTGTTACAATCATGCTTTCCTTGAACGGGTCCTCAGCACTTGGCGGAGTGGCGCTATATTGATAACCTCCCCTTAACCAGAGAAATTTTCCGGGAAGGTCTTCAGCGTGATCGGGTCTGAAGATTTTAGTAAAAGGAAAGGTGAAGTAGTCCACGAATACCCCAATGGCGCCATCCGTATAGGATGATTCATCCAGTTTTGTACCGCCAACTGTTCCATATATCCTGAATGTTGGATTGATCCGGTAATAGGCATCGATGGAGGGCCAGACTTCCTGGGCATTTCTTGACACCTGGGCAATGGTCTCCTGCGATCGAACATGCGAATAAGATCGATCATAGCAATGAGCCAATATTATGCGCGATGCCTTTTTATTCATCATTTATTATTCCGGTCTCATCATTGGCAATTACAATAATCACTGGTTGATGGGCATACTTCTGCCAGTGGCGAAGGTCTGCATATTTAGATTTTCTAATCTATGAGTGATATCAGTTCGGGGACAAGATAATTTGTAAGATTTATTAGATATATCCTAAAATCATCTGGCCGGGAATTGAATAGATTCAAAACGGACCTATGCCAAATAAAATGTTCGATAATGCCAGGAATCCCAGCAGCAGGATTGCCCAGGCCACCATAAAGGAAAGGCTGTATACCAGTTTCTTTCCGGGCATCAGCTTTTTCTGCAGGGACCTGTATTGGATACTGGCTACAATCAGGGCAATGACACCGATCAGGATCAATGCGATCCCAAAATTCATTGGGCCCCTGGGGTTAGTGATGAGTTTTGCTTTTCCTTCAGACTGCATGTATTCGAGGAATTTATAAATGGTAAATCCGAAACTGATCAGGGAAATGGATGTCCGGGTCCATGACATTAAAGTTCTTTCTGCCGCCATGATGGTTCGCTCCACTGCCAATTCATTAGCATTCATCACCGGCGTATTGGTCGTCTGAAGTTTATTTTCTTCCAATGTATAAGAATTTTGAATTAATAATTCCAGGATATTTCATTGGAGATCATATTAGTGATTGGTTAATGGAATCCCTAATATTAGGCCAACGATAATGGAATAGTAAAACTTTCGTCATTATCGGGGATTATGATAATTATATTATAGTCATTTAAATGATTTTGGTCATATCTGATTCTGCACTGATATACAAAGTATGATCGATATTGCCGGCAGGAATATCCGTTAGCCGGGATTGCAGGAGAAGGCTATTTCCTTTTATCTGAAAAATTGAGGTTCTGGGAATAGCTTTCGCCAACCGGGATAGCAATACCCTTAATGATCACCTGTCCGCGTTCAATTTTGTCTACCTGGTTTTTTGCGACAATAAAGGATCTGTGGATGCGAATAAAATCGCCATGGGGTAAAAGGCTGTCCACTTCAGAAAAAGTCATGCGGGTGAGTAGCTTTCCATTTTTAGTTACGAAGCTGATATAATTTCCTTCAGCCTCCAGGTAATAGATATCCTCAAACATTACCTTAACCTGTTCATATCCTGTTTTGATGAATATATGGTCGGATGGTTTGCCGGAAGCCCTGAGCTGGTGAATTTCATTGGCTTTCGTACAGGCTTTGAGAAATCTCGGCAGGGAAAATGGTTTCAGCAGGTAGTCAACCGCATCCAGGTCGAAGCCCGTTACTGCATGTTCGGAATAGGCTGTCGTAAAGATGACCATGGGTTTGTGGCGCAGGGTATTATAAAATTCAATGCCACTGATATCCGGCATCTTGATATCCAGGAAAAGCAGGTCCACGGGATGCTTTTGCAGGTAATCAAGTCCTTCAAAAGCATCTGTGAATACGCCTTCCAGTTCCAGGAAAGGAACCTTTGCCGAATGTGATCGGATCACCTCGAGTGCCAGGGGTTCATCATCAATGGCGATGGCTTTCATCTGTATAAATAAAGATCCGGAAAGTTACGCCAGTTGCATGGTTAAGTGAACGAAATATTCATTGGCATTTTCCCTGATGATCAGTTCATGTTTTTTCCTGTACAAAAGCTGCAGCCTTTGTTTTACATTTTCAAGCCCTATCCCGTTATGGTATTTTTCAAGGTCGGTTTCCAGTTTGGGATGAACGCTGTTATAGACATCAAAATAAAGCGAGTTCCCATCTATATGCAGGCTGATTTTAATATGTGATTTCTCCCTGAGGCTGATACCATGCTTGAAAGCATTTTCGATAAAGGGGATCAATAGCATCGGACTGATCAGCAGGTTATTGATCTTGTCATCAATAGCTGTTTCAATCACAATATTGGGCGATGTCTGTGTCCGGAGTTTCTGCAGGCTGATGTAATTATTGATATAGTCAATTTCCCTGTTGAGGGTGATCTTGTCCTGCATGTTTTCTTCCAGCATGAACCTCATCATATCGCCCAGTTTCTGTATGCCTTCACTGGTGCGTTCCGCCTTTTCCTGGAGGGAAGTTCCATATAAAGTGTTCAGTGCATTGAAAAGAAAATGCGGGTTGATCTGGCTCTTGAGGGAATCAAGTTTGGCGGATGATTTATCCGAGCGCCGTTTTCAGGGTTGTCAGTTCCTGGTCGATCGATGCCCGCTGGCGGTAAATGAACCACGATAATGGCGCCGTAAAAAATACCTGGAAAGCCATATTAATGCCATTTACGGCCGCCACGGCCTCGCCCTGGTTATTGAATAACCCGAGAACTACCAGGGATACCGGTAAAAGGGACAGCAACATGATCAGGAAAACCTGTGAAAGATACACCAGGAATTTCCTTTTCCTGTGCTGCACATTGGGAATCAGGGTATGCAGGGAGAACCAGTATATACCGATGGCCATAGGAATCACGATACCATATACGGAAAGCACTTCATGGGGTGCATTTGAAATAAGAAACAGAAAGAAGGTAAACATCCACAGGATAAAAGCGATAATGCCTTCCTTGGTAATGGCCTGGTATTTTTCCTGGAGTTTATCCAGGTGGGTGAACAGGTAAGCGGCAGTGGTTTTGATCACACTGTAAAAAGTGAAAATCAGCATCAGCCAGGCAGCGAAAGTGGCATTGGAGGAAGAGATCATATTGTTAACCTCCTGATGATCCGGGTATTCGGCAAACAAATAAGCCTTAATCCATGTATCCGTAACCCCGCAGACAATCCCGATAATGGCGAATACCAGCAGGAACAGGATGCTGTTGACCAGGATATTTTTTTTACTGATGAGCCTGGGAACAAGGTAGAAGGTCAGGATAAGGTAACCGCCATAGAAAAAAGTATTCCTGAAAAACATGGGGATCATGTAATACTCATAGTAGGAATACTTGAGATTAAGTTGCTCAAACAAATATGCATTAGGACCCCAGCCGGGTGTCATACCCTGCCGGGCAGCGCCGGAAACCAGTATAAAAATGGACAATACATACAAAATGGTGGCTCCCCAGAATTCTATTTTATTGATGTCAAAGGGCAGGGACCTCGGTCCCTGGTCCTGATCTATTGGGCTTATGGTTGATTTTGTGTCCATCTCAAAAGGCGATTCAATGGCTTCCGTGATCATAATAGTTGATTATACTGCAATATTACCCGGCGCGAAACCCTGTATTATTTTAATGTTACAAAACAAGGGAAAAATGTGATGAATATTAAATATCGTAATATTGCGATATATTAATCTGTCATGTCTGCGAATAATTGTGCTCCCGCATTGGAGAGAAAAAAGCTGGGATTTTTAGACCGTTATCTCACGCTATGGATATTCCTGGCCATGGCGCTGGGTGTGGGGATTGGATATTTTATACCCTCTTCTGCCTCCTTTATTAATTCCTTTTCCAGCGGTTCCACGAATATACCCCTTGCCATCGGGCTTATTTTAATGATGTACCCTCCTTTGGCCAAAGTGAGGTATGAAAAAATGGGGGAGGTATTCAGCAATACCAAAATACTGGGGGTTTCCCTGTTACTGAACTGGATCATCGGTCCCCTGCTGATGTTTTTCCTCGCCATAACTTTTTTGCGGGATTACCCGGAGTATATGGTTGGACTGATACTCATCGGTATCGCCAGGTGTATCGCCATGGTGATCGTGTGGAATGAACTGGCAGAGGGCAACAGGGAATATGCTGCCGGACTCGTAGCGCTGAACAGCATCTTCCAGGTGTTACTATATAGCGTGTATGCGTGGCTGTTCATTACTGTGCTTCCTCCGTTGTTTGGATTGAAGGGCCTTGAAGTGAATGTGACCATTGCGCAGATTGCAGAATCAGTCGCCATTTACCTGGGCATACCTTTTGCCGCAGGGGTAATCAGCAGGTATGCCCTGATCAGGGCCAGGGGCATTGAATGGTATGAAAAAAAGTTTATCCCCTTCATTTCACCTATAACCCTCATTGCCCTGTTGTTTACCATCGTGGTAATGTTCAGCCTGAAAGGCGAAATGATTATTCAAATACCCATGGATGTATTGAGGATCGCCCTTCCATTGGTGATCTATTTTGCCATAATGTTTATGGTGAGCTTCTTCCTGGGTAAATCAATGGGTGCTGATTATTCGAAGAATGCTTCCATTGCCTTTACAGCTGCGGGAAATAATTTTGAACTGGCCATCGCGGTGGCCATTGGTGTATTTGGAATAAATAGCGGGGAGGCATTTGCAGGCGTTATCGGTCCGCTGGTGGAAGTGCCGGCCCTTATTGCCCTGGTGAATGTGGCCTTCTGGCTTCGGAAGAAATATTATGGAACGGCCCTGCCAGCCTGAATGCCTGGTCGATAAAAATTCGCTGCTGCGGAACTCAACAAATATAATTTCCTAAATAGAGTTTTATGAGAATCGCTTTGTTTTCAGATATACATGCGAACTTCCTGCACTGGAATCTTTTTTCAGGGATGTGGACCAGCGTAAGCCTGATGCCCTTTATTGCCTGGGCGACCTGGTGGGATATAACAGCTGGCCCAATGAAGTGATCAATGCCATTCGCAGCCGGAATATTCCCACTATTGCGGGAAATTATGATTTTGGTATCGGCAGGATGAGCGATGAATGCGGATGTGCTTATAAGACTGACAAGGAAAAGGATATGGGAAAGATTTCCATTTCTTATACCAACAGCCTGGTGAAACCGGAAGAAAGAAATTACCTCCGCACATTGCCGGCACATATCAGGGTGGAATTCCAGCTGAATGAGGATACACTGAACCTGTTGCTGGTGCATGGCAGTCCGAGAAGGATCAATGAATACCTTTTTGAAGACAGGGAAGAAAAAAGCCTTGCACGCATTATGGTGGATGCAGATGCTGATATCATGTGTTTCGGCCATACCCATAAACCCTATCACCGTGCGCTGCAGACAGGGGAAGAAGGTAAATCCCATTTCCGTCATGCCATTAATATCGGCTCAGTGGGTAAGCCCAAGGATGGCGATCCCCGCGGGTGTTACGTGATGCTGACGATAGATGAAAAATCTTCAGCTTCCGTGAAGGAAAGCATTACCGTGGAATTTATCCGTTTTGAATATGATATTGAAAAAGCGGCCGGAGGTGTTCTGGATAGCCCGCTGCCGGATGAATATGCAGATATGCTTCACAAGGGATATTAAGAATCATAATGATACCTGCACTGGAGGATATAACATTTCTGGTTTTTACCTTTAGTCCCGTCAACCTTATAGACTAACCGGTGTTCACCTGTTATTCTGCGTGACCAATAACCTTTTAAATCGTACCTGAGCGGTTCGGGTTTACCTAAACCCTGAAATGGGTTTCTTTTAATGTCGTTAAGAAGCTCTTTTATTTTTAAAACGATCTCGGGGTCATGTTCCAGCCAATATTCAAAATCTTCCCATGCATTTAACGTGAACTCAACATTCATTATACCCGGTTAGATATTATAAATCCTTTACGTTCACTTTTACTGTCTTTTTTTTACTGACCTGGTCAATTGACTCCTGCAACCTGGCCCTGTTTTTAGCAGATGATAAAAGGTGGCCTGTTTCATTCAGGGAATTATATTCTTTAATGGACATGATGACCACAGCATCATCTTCAGTTGTCCGGGGTACGATGATCACATCATCAGATTTGCTGACGTCATCCAGGTACTTTTTAATATTCCCCCTTAGCTGGGTGATGGTAATTGCTTTCATGATTTATTGTTGTACGCCTAAATGTACGTTAAAATGTACAGAATTTACAATTTTTTCAACCCGGATTTTTGCAGTTCCTCCGCCAGTATTTCCGCCACTTTTTCCGCACCCTCATTGGTGAAGTGAATGAAATCATAATAGTAACGGGAATTTTTAGGCATCTTCCTGGCCAGGTCAATGACGGTTATCCGCGAAGAATCATTACGCAACACATCATTGTACAGTTCCAGGATTTTTTCCTGCAAGGCGCTATTGTCCGCATCCGTTTTATTCACCCACTTGTTGGTCATGTCAATCCCTGTAAGGGAATCGGTAAAAGACGCCAAAGAGTGAAGGTTGCGTCAGGAATACGGGCTTAACCCCGGCGTTCAGGCACATCGTGATAATGGAATCTGTTCTTTCCTTATATCCTTTAAGGAACTGTTCCTGGCGGCGTATCCGATTAACAAAAATAGAATCCGGAAGCGGGTGATCAACCAGTTTTTTCACATCTATTTCCTGGTGAAAAAGCCCTTTTTTATAAGCGATACTGACATGGTAAAAACTAAAGGCTGTTCGTCCCAGTTCGGAATAATTCAGGAGTGATTTGAAGAATGACTTAACCGACCTGGTATGGATCTTTTTTTCTGTCATCTCATCAAATTCCACGGATTGATTCGTTTCCGTATCATTGATACCCATCAGGAATATTACGTAATCGGGTTTCAGCGGAAGCACATGGTCCCTGAGCATCAGCATATGCCCGAAACTGGAATGGCCATCAATCCCGGCATTATTAAGCCAGGTTTGCGGGTAAACGGACTTCAGTTTTTTCTCCAGCAAGAATGGCCATGTGCAGCTGTCTGACAGGAATGTGCAGGCAGTTGTACTTCCCCCGATGGTGATCAGGCTAAGCCAGTTTGAATCCATGGCGGGCATTTCAGGTCCGCGGAAGCCAAGTGAGTTCCGGGAGTAGTAAATTTTTTTATCCAGCCTGCTGATCCATTTATTTTCATAGACCCTGGACTGGTTGGCGGGGATCACGAGTTTCCCTTTCTGCAATGCGAAAGGGAAGGGGTTATAGATGCGTAAAATGATTTCGCATAACAACAGGGCAATGCCCAGGCCAAAAAGGAATGCTTTAAAATTTTTCCAACTGTTGCGGTTAAACATTATTCTTCAGCTTATCGCGTACCTGGTCTGAAACCCGGAGGCTGAGGGCAATGGCTGTAAGCGTTGGATTGGCCGATCCGCCGGTGGGGAAACAGGAAGATCCCGCCATATAGAGGTTGCTGATGCCGTGCACTTTACAGTCGGCATCCACAACACCCGTTTTGGGATCATCGCTCATCCTCGTAGTTCCCATGTGATGCCATCCGGCCCCGGTTGATTTAGGCCAGGTATAGTCTGTTTCTTCATGCAGGTATTCCATCATCCTTACCCTTCCAATTCCTGCAAGTCCGGCCTGCTCACCGATCAGTGTATACAGGGTTCGAATACTATATTTATCCAAAGGCGTTAATTGCCAGTGAAGTTTTGCCCTGGGAACGCCAAGCTCATCTTTTTCTGTATCAAGGGTTACCCGGCAATCGGGATTTGGCGCCTGTTCAATACGGGTAGAGAGTTCAAAGGCCTTATAGATATCTTTAGTGAGCCTCATGATCAGTTTGTCCACCTTGGAAATTTTATGCGATTCCTCCAATTCCTTCATGGCTTCACGGGGATCTTTTTTATTCCAGGTTTCTATATTGGGTTCACGGGTTTTTGCGATTTCCAGCGGCATCAGTGAAGCCGTGCCATTCAATATCCTGAATTCTTTTTGCTTATTCTCCGTGATGGCCAGTTCCGCCCTTACCTTGGGAGGATAAAGTTTATACAGGTTCAACGGGTCCGAATTGTTGAGATAGATCTCCGCTGATTTAATTTCCAGGTGCTCCATAAAATAGCGGCCTACCAGGTCGTTCTCATTTCCCAGTCCTTTCGGCGACTGTGTATTGGATGCAAGAAGCATCCTGGCATTTTGAATGGCACAGCATGCCATGATAAAATGCTTTGCCCTGACCTGCTGTTTTTTACCTGAAAAATTGGATACCGTAACTTCGGTTACGGATGACAGTGAGTCATTTGCCCGGATGTCAATGCAATTGGCAAAAGTATAGAGGTGAATATTGGAAGCGTTGACAATATCTGGTTTGTACCGTTCCCCGAAGCGTGTAGGCGGACTATACTGGAACATCTTATTCCATACCACATCTTTTTCAAAGGGCAGGGGGTTAAGGTCTTTGGTATGTTTCTGCCAGTATTCAAGGCCGTATTCATACGGACCTACTTCCACTTTTTTCTGTGCCCTTGCATAAAAAGGGTCAAGTGTTTTTTTTGTGATTGGCCATCCGCTGTTGGGCACCCAGTCGCGTTTTTCGAAATCGATGGGGTCCAGTGGGGTGCACATACCTCCCCAGTGTCCTGACGTACCGCCAAAATAATGCAGCCGTGCTGATTTCAACGGATAATATGGTTGCCCCGTTGTTTTACCGGCATAGAGTTCCTGTACCTTATCGTCATATTCAAATCCGCCGCCTTCCAGCAGGATCACTTTATATGGCGTATTGATCCAGTCGAGCGCCATGCTGATACCTACTGCCCCGGCGCCAATAATGCAAATATCACCTTCAATCAAGTGCCCCGTTTTCCAGTTTTCTAGCGTCAATATGCATGTAAATGGTTTATGCCTTGGTTAAAGAATAAAGGGCACACTGCCTGGCTTCCGTGATGGATAAGACCCAGCCTTTTAGAATGACTGTCCTGGATGTTTTGAAATCATCATGAATCTTTTTATCCAGCATCGCAGCGATGGCATCCGAATCATCGTTGCCGTCCTTCCCTGCAAATGACCTTCCATCAGGAGATCCTGTAAACCGGAGGATTTATTTTCCGCGGGAAATTTCTGCAGGTATGCCTGTCCAAGTTCACGGATGGTTTTTTCATCGCATATGCTTGAGAGGGTGCCCGGAAATTCAAGCAGGTCATTGGGCTTTGGCTTGCAATGAACCAGCGGAAGGGTGATGGCCACTGCGCCGACCGCAGAAATCTGAAGGAATTTTCTTCTGTCCATAGGTATGCTTTTCGAACTACAAAACGTTAGAAATCAAAAATATGTATAAAAACAACCGGATAATTTTCTATTACCGGCAGGATGTTTTATACCCGGCCCATATTCTCCGGGCAGGCTATAATCAGCTTATACTTGCAGGCAATAAACGCCGTGAACCAGGCAGATTTTTATTAATTCCCGGAAAATAATTTTGGTTATTCTGATATTAATCGTAATATTGCGATTAATAAATCAATTATGGGTGCTACCAAGGCAGAAGAATTTTCAGTGAAGGACAACAGGTTGTCGAAATACGCCAAGGCGCTTTCCCATCCCGCCCGGGTGGCGATATTAAAACTCCTGGTAAAGCAAAACTCCTGCATCTGCGGTGATATTGTGGAGGAACTTCCGCTATCGCAGAGTACGGTGTCACAGCATTTAAAAGAGCTTAAAGAGGCCGGGTTAATCAAGGGGGAGATTGATGGCGTAAAGATCTGTTATTGCATTGACGAAGCGGAATGGAAAAAAGCCCGGCAGATCCTGGATGAATTATTTGGTTCCTACCAGCCATTAAACAGCTGTTGCTGACATTATCATTATCAACCATATAAAAATCTCAAGATGACAACTAATGAACAATTAAAGGAACTGGTAAAGGAAAAATATGGGCAGATTGCGCTGCAGGACAAAGCGGAAAATGCATCTTCCTGTTGCGGCGCCGGTGGATGCTCTACAGAGGTATATAATATCATGAGCGAGGATTATACCACCATGCAGGGATATAATCCGGATGCCGACCTCGGGCTTGGATGTGGTTTGCCTACGCAGTTTGCCAAAATTAAAAAGGGCGATACCGTGATTGACCTTGGATCAGGAGCGGGGAATGACTGCTTTATCGCACGCCATGAAACAGGTGAGTCAGGAAAAGTTATCGGTATTGATTTTACTACGGCGATGATTGATAAAGCCAGGGCCAATGCGGAGAAACTTGGATTCAATAACGTGGAATTCAGGCAGGGGGATATTGAACAAATGCCCGTTGGTGCAAACATTGCTGATGTAGTGGTGAGTAACTGTGTGCTCAACCTGGTACCTGATAAAGCTGCAGTGATAAAGGAAATTTTCCGTGTACTGAAACCCGGTGGACATTTCAGCATTTCAGACATTGTGCTGGTTGGCCAGTTGCCCGAAGCCCTCCGCAAGGATGCAGAAATGTATGCGGGCTGCGTTTCCGGTGCAATCCAGAAAGAAGTGTATCTGGAAATGATCACCCTGGCGGGATTCAAAAACATCACCCTTCAAAAAGAAAAGGCGATTCATATCCCCGATGATATCTTAAGAAACTACCTGGATGAAAAATCACTTGCTGATTTCAGGAGCGGAAGTACAGGAATATTCAGCATTACTGTGTATGGAGAAAAGCCTGCCACATGCTGTGATCCCGGATGCTGCTCATAAACGAACAGTATGAAATGTAAACGGCCGTAGATCTGCAGCCGTTTTTTATTTGTTCAATTCGTGATTATTAATCATAAATCCTTTCTATGGCATCACGGTATTTTTCCATGATCACTTTTCGTTTAAGCTTAAGGGTTGGCGTCAGTTCACCTCCTTCAATGGTCCATTCTGAATCCAGGAGTTCAAATTTCTTGATCTGTTCAACGTGATTAAAATTTTTATTGTATTCCTCAACGATGCCTTTGTAAAGTTCTATCACCTTGGGATCACGGATCAGTTGCGAAGTACTGACGCCATTCTTCACCTGGTGAAGGTTACACCATTCTTTCAGGTTGTTGATATTGGGAACGATCAGCGCCCCGGCAAATTTTCTTTCTGAACCCACTACCATCATTTGCTCAATAAAGGAAGATTCTTTCATTTTATTTTCAATGGGCTGCGGCGCAACATATTTGCCACCGCTGGTCTTGAATATTTCCTTTTTGCGGTCAGTTATCTTCAGGAACTTTTTATCAACCCATACACCGATATCACCTGTATGAAACCATCCTTCCTGGTCAACTACCTGGCTGGTTAACTCAGGTTGTTTATAATAGCCCATCATCACATTTTCACCCCGGCAGCAAATCTCTCCGTCTTCAGCCAGTTTCACTTCAACTCCTTTAATGACCGGGCCAATGGTGCCGAAGCATCGGTTCTTTTCTTCAAACCTGTTCACGCTGATCACCGGTGAGGTTTCTGTTAAACCATAACCTTCCATGATAACAATATTTGCTGCGGTGAATACCCTGAGCAGCCGTACCTGGCAGGCCGCAGCGCCGGTAACAATGGCCTTTACATTTCCGCCCAGTCCTTCCCTCCATTTGGAGAAAACCAGTTTATTCGCAAGGGCAAGCTGGAAATTATACCAGGCACCCATGTTTTTATTGATTTCAAAGCGGTCGCCCAGGTCAACGGCCCAGAAAAAAAGTTTTCTTTTAATGCCGGTAAGTTCCTGGCCCTTGGCAATGATCCTGTCATATACTTTTTCCAGCAACCTGGGCACAGTGGAAAAAACTGTTGGCTGAACTTCCCTGAGATTATCGCCAATCTTGTCGAGGCTTTCGGCATAGTAAATAGAGCACCCGAAAAAGAGGTATATGTAGGTCACCATCTTTTCAAAAATGTGATTGAGCGGAAGGAAACTCAGGGCCTTGTCATCTTTTGATGTGACGATGGGTTTGAATACTTCTTCCACATTCATCACATTGCTCAGGATATTTTTATGACTGAGCATGACACCTTTTGGCGTACCCGTGGTGCCGGAGGTATAGATGATAGTGGCCAGGTCCTCATAACCGATACTGTCGCGGATCCTGTTCAGTTCCTGGAAATCTTCATCGTTGCCTTTATTGAGGATCTCTTTCCAGTGCAGCGACTGCTGGATATAATTGAAGGTAAAAACGGCAGATACGGTAGGTGTCTTATGCCTGATCGATTGTACTTTTTCATAGAGTTCCTGGTCACTCACAAAAACCAGTTTTACCGAAGCATCGTTCAGCACAAATTCCAGTTCATTGATATTGATGGTTGGATAGATGGGCACCAGCACGGCTCCTGCCTGTTGCACGGCCAGGTCAAGGAACATCCATTCAGGCCGGTTATTGCTGATGATCGCGATCTTATCGCGGCCTTCTACCGACATATCATAGGGGCTGACCTTCAGGTGGAGTAACCCAGCGGCAAGTTTATCCACGATGGTTTTAACTTCCTGGGTACTGTATTTTCGCCAGATGCCGCCTTCTTCCTTGGCCGCCATCATATCTTCCTTCGGGAAATTGGCTAACTGGTATTCAATGCAATCGAACAGTCGAGTGGGTTTCATAATGACAATCGTTGAGCAGGACTGTACTTAGTCCTGAAAGGAAGATAAAAAAAATAGACGAAACAAAATAGTTGAGCGGTTGAGAGTTGAGCGGTTGACGGTAAAATACATTTTAACCGCTCAACCCTCAACTCGTCAACCGTCAACTCCGTCAACTACTTGTAGTTTTGACCGGGTGGCATTCTGAAGACCCTGTTTTTCTGGTAATAGGTAAAATCAGCGATTTTCTTTGCGTTATTGGCAGTCCATTGCTGGTATTGAACGATATCATTTACCGGTCCGAAAAGCCACTGGTTATACGCTTCAAATAATCCTTCCCGCACCAGGTATTGCATCTGTTCAAACAAACGATAGGGATATTTTTCTGCATGCTGTTCAAACCAGTCCAGGATAAACCTGGTACGGATGATGGTTAATGTTTCCGTATTGATGCCCTGGGATAACTGGTCGGATTGTTTTCTTAATACGTTAGCCACTGCAGTTTCAAAAGCATTTGCCTTTTTGCTTTCAGGTTCCGGGGCAGAAGCGTAAAACTGTTTATAAGATTTCAGCAGGTAGTCTTTCATTTCAGCAGTCCTTACAGAGTAGCTCTCCAGGTTTACAAAGATCTCCCCGTACAGGATGGTCCTGACCGTATACATTTTGTTGAAGGCATAGAATTTTGCGGCATGATAGTAATTGCCGGAATAAGAAGGGTCTGTATTGATACCGGTTTCCCATTGTTCGATGGCAGCTTCGCGTTGTTCATCTGTTAACAGTATCTCCCCGTATTCAAAATGAAGCGCCCCGCTGTTAGGAAATTTCTTAACGCCCTTTTTATATAGTTTCAGGCATTCCTTTTTATCGTTCATGCCTTTAAAGATATTTCCGGCTATCTGGAAAGACTGTACATCTGCATCTTCCCTCTCCAGTAATTGTTTTGCCATAACCGAAGCCTGGTCATAATCGCCCGACAGGAAATGGTTATAGGTAATATCCTTTTGTATGCCAAGGTCTCCGGGTTTTAAAGTGGCTGCCCTGTTGAGCACCAGGATGGCATTGGTATAATCACCCTGGCGGGTGAAAGTCCGGGCGGTTTCCTGGAGTTTCTGGATATCCTCCTGGGCAAACAGGTTCAGGGTAATAAAACTTACAATGACGGTCAAAAAAATTCTCATGTTGATACTTTATCCTTTCAATAGATGAGATGGGTCAGCAGACCGTCCCTTAATTTAGGTTCAAACCAGGTACTTTTCGGAGGCATAACATTGCCACTGTCTGCGATATCGAACAATTGCTGAATACTCACCGGGTATAAACTGAAAGCCGCTGCCATTTCTCCGCTATTCACCCTTTTTTCCAGTTCTTTCAGTCCCCTGATACCACCCACAAAATCAATCCGCTTGTCTGTCCGCTGGTCTTTAATATCAAGGAGTTTATCGAGCACATTATTTGATAAGATGCTGACGTCAAGGATACCGATAGGGTCGTTTGACCAGGTGCCCGGCCTTGCTGTAAGGATATACCACTGGCCTTTGCAATAGAAACCAAATTCGTGCAGTTCGGCAGGCGCAACGGGTTCACTGCTGAGGGTGATCATGAAATCATCCATCAATGCGCTCATGAATTCTTCCACCGTATAGCCGTCAAGGTCTTTGACCAGCCGGTTATAATCCATGATATGGAGCTGGTTAGCCGGAAAGAGTGTGGTGAGGAACCAGGAAGCATCGGGAGGGGCATCCTTGCCTAATGATTCCCTTACCTTGGCAGCGCTGGCAGCGCGATGGTGCCCGTCGGCGATATAGGTATGGTCAATTTTTGTAAGGAATAGCCCGGTGATCTGGTTGATGACCTGGTTATCGTCTACCACCCAAACCTTATGTCCAACCTGGTCATCTGCCTTGAAATCATATATCGGATCATGTGTGTTCTTCCAACCTTCAATTAATTTATCTATTTCTTTTTCATCTTTATAGGCCAGGAATACATTGCCCGTCTGGGCACCTGTTATACTGATATGGCTGATCCTGTCGTTTTCTTTTTCCGGCCGGGTAAATTCGTGTTTCTTAATGATATTCTTATTGTAGTCATCCACTGATGAAGCACATACCAGGCCTGTCTGTTTTCTCTTGCCCATAGTGAGCTGGTAGATATAATAGCAGGGTTTATCTTCTTTCAGCAGGATACCTTTTGTGATCATGTTATCGAGGTTTTCCCTGGCTTTATCATAAACCAGCCTTGAGTAAACATGCACATCGGGCGGAAGGTCGATTTCCGATTTGGTTACATGGAGAAAGGAATAAGGATTGTCCTTAACCTCTTTCCTTGCTTCTTCACTGTTCAATACGTCGTAGGGTTTTGCTGCAACGGAAGATGCCATCTGTGGTGTTGGGCGGATGGCTTTAAACGGTGCTATCTGGGCCATGATTATTGTATTGGGCGCAAGTTACGGAACGACAGACTAAAATACCGCTCCATAGAACGTAATATGTGGTTGTTTTACCGAATTTAAGACAGTCTTAAGGCGCATATTACCGGGTTGCAAATGCTTCCATCAGGCTGGTAATGGCCTTAACACTTTCCAGGGGCAGCGCATTATATAATGAAATACGGAATCCGCCCACACTTCGGTGTCCTTTGACACCCACCATATTCTCCTGTTTGCAAAGGGCTAAAAATTCTTTTTCTTTTTCCGGGTCCTCCATGACAAATACCACGTTCATCCTGCTCCTGTCCTCCCTGGCAACGGTGGGTTTGAAAACCGGGTAAGCATCGATCGTTTTATATAACAGGTTCGCTTTTTCTTTATTTATTTTTTCAATGCCGGCAACCCCGCCCTGTTTTTTCAGCCATCGTAATGTGAGCAGGCATACATAAATCGCAAAAACCGGTGGAGTGTTAAGCATCGATCCATTTTCTATATGCAGCCTGTAATCCATCATGGACGGGAGTTTGCGTTCAATACCCTTGAGGACATGTTTATCCAGGATGACAAGATTGACCCCTGCTGCCCCGATATTTTTCTGGGCCCCTGCATAAATAAGGGAGAATCGGTTAAAATCCATTTCATGGGATAGGATATCACTGCTCATGTCGGCGAACAACGGAACATTGGTTTCAGGGATGTCAAACATCTCTGTTCCCTCGATAGTATTATTGGTGGTATAGTGGAAATATTTAGCATGTGCGGGAATCACATAACCTTTTGGAACGTAGGTGTAACCTTTGTCTTTTGAACTTGCCACTACTTCCACCTGGCCAAAAAGCCTGGCTTCCTTAATGGCTTTTATTCCCCAGACACCGCAATCCAGGTAGGCCCCTGTTTCATTTTCATTCAGGAGGTTCATGGGAACCTGGAAGAATTGGGTTGATGCACCGCCATGCAGAAACAGGACATGTTTATCATCATCCAGGTGCATCAGTTCCTTTACCAGGGAGCGGGCTTCTTCCAGGACGGCTTCAAAAAGGGGTGTGCGGTGTCCTATTTCCAGGATGGACAGGCCGGTATCGTTAAAATTGAGGATAGCTTTTGAGGCCTCTTCGAAAACTTCTTTGGGAAGTATGGAGGGACCTCCATTAAAATTATGAATCATGGGTATAAAATTACGGATTACGGATTGCGGATTGCGGATTCACAGGTGCAAATTTCATTTTTAACGGATTAATCCTACATCCTGCCTGCCTAAAGAGTCTTATCAGCAAGGGTATAGTATCAGGAAACAAAAAAAACGGCCGTAATGGATACGGCCGCAGGAAATATAGGTAATACCGGTAAACTAAGACCAGAACGTGTCCCAGGCATGGGCTGTCGTGAATATTGACTTCTTTATGCGCAATACTTCATTTTTGAGTTATGAATATTGCCAGAATTTTTTGATTACAGCGCTTCTTTATTTTGGGGGAAGGTTAAATAGTAAAGTCATTCATTTATTTCCCAATAATATTATTTCATTGAATGTAAAGCAACTTTGTTTCCCTCCGTGTCCAGAATATGAGCCATAAAACCATTTTGTCCGATGGCGGTTTTTGGCAATAATATTTTACCACCTGCTGCTTCTACCTTTGAAAGTGGAATGCTCAAATCGTCACCGCCATTTAAATATATTAATGCACCTTTTGTAGATGGTTCAAATCCTTCATATTGAGCAATGCCGCCACCAACACCTTTTTCCATATCACAGGGCAGCATACCATATTTTCCATCAGGGAACGGCATTTCCATAATTTCTGCAGCATACAATGTTTCATAAAACTTTTTTGCTCTTGCGAAATCTGTTGCCGGGATTTCGAACCAGTTAATTGAATTTGTCATTTTTTGCATTTATTAATGTGTGAATTGCAAACATACAAAACTACTATATAAATGCAAGTGGTTATTTTTTATATATTTTTGCCTTATGAAACAGATAAGGAGAAGGTCGGATTGTCCGATAAATTATGCGTTAGAAATTTTTGGTGACAGGTGGACTTTACTGATAATCAGAGATTTAATGTTTAAGGAAAAACATTTTTATGGTGAATTTCTATTGTCGGAAGAAAAAATTGCTACTAATATACTTGCGGATAGATTGACGGTGTTAGAAAGCAACGGAATTGTAATTAAATCAAAAGACCCAAGTCATAAACAAAAAATAAAATATCGTCTTACCCAAAAAGGAATTGATATGTTGCCATTTTTGGTAGAAGTAATGATGTGGGCCGCAAAATATGATAAAGAAAGTGCTATTGATTTAAAGTTTGTAAAAAGTGTGAAGAGAGATAAAGTTGGCCTGATTTCAAAAATTTCCAGTCGACTGGTTGATGAGTTAAGTGACACGTTGCCTTGACACTAACGTCTACGGCTTTGTGCTGGCTGGTTCACTAAGATAACCATTTCATGTCATGTCTTCCGGCTTGTGCAAAGCCTATGTTGGCAGCTCTTATTCTTACCTCCGTTTAAAAGTTTTTGCAACTTTCTTGAAAGCTTCCAAATATTTATCAAAATCCTCAGTGGTCTGTCCAATGATAATATAATAGTCGCCCTCATTATTAAATAGCATAACCTGGTAAACAAGCTCAGGTATACTTTTCGATGTTTTACCGTTTGCTATTATCTCGTAGCCGTTTAAATGATCTATATTTATTTCATTAATTTGTTTGACTATTTTCTGGTCGCCACCTGGAAGTTTCTTTAACCTCTCTTCTGCATACTTTTTTTGATTTTGAGTTGAAACTTTAGCAATAGAATTTCCAACGATTAAGGTCGGCTTTTCAGTAGGAATTTTCCCATCTGTTGAATAAAGCAAGCTGCCTGACATATACTTAATAAGTTTAAAGTCTGTGTTCTCTATATTAATAGTGAAGGTCGCTGCTTCAAGTGGATTCTCATTTTGCGAGGGGTCATATACAATTGAAAGTAGTGCTTCCTTGATTTTTTTCTCCAAAGATTCTGATGCTTCTGGATAAATTCCGTTTACCAAAACCGTATGTTCAGTATCACCAAAGACAAGCATGTGTTTCAAGTAAGTTGTACCATTCGCGGGTTGCATCACCTTGAATAGGGTTGCTTTGGAGTCATTTAAATCAATAGTCTCCTTGCTAATAAGTGTCATTCCACGGGTCTTTAGGGCTTCCGTGGTAAAGCCGTCAACCAGTTGCTGATAGGGTGCAGGAAGTTCATTAATCATAATGGAAGCGCCTGCTTCAGTATTTTGGAAACCGCTAAAAGTTGTTGCTGATACAAAACCGCTTGGTGGAATTAAACTACATTTCGTACCTGGTACTTTGATTTGCTTGTCTGCCTGTCCATAAGTTAAGTTACCTATTAGAAGAAGTATCAATAAAAGTATATTTTTCATGTCTTGAGATAAATTTTAAAAAATTGCTGCCTACACTTTAAATACGCACTAAATTATTGAGATATATAGCAACACTATATTGATTTACAAAAAGAAATTCATACGTAATTCAATAGTAAAATTTAGTTATTATTTAATCTGTAAATATACAATCGCTCCTGGGGAATGGTATTACGCAATAGGTCAGGAAAATCTGGCCTATTTAATTTGAACAAGACCTCCCGTTGATTGGGTTGGCTGGTAGCTCGGCATTAAGTTCTTCCCATTCCTTTAATTCGGAATCGGTAAATGTTTTGTTTGAAAGGCCTGAAAGGTCAGGCTGCCCGGCATTCACCCAGGCAGTATACCATAAACCGGCAATAGTTTGTATGGATTGCCTCATCCTCCTTTCCACCATACCATTAAGCAGTTGGTGATAGGACATGCAAAATGCAGTTGAATATTGCCTTACAATAATGCCATTCCGGAGTTCGAAACTATATTTCTGGTCGGGCCTGAAACCCATGCTGAGCGAACGTTCCGCGGATAATACAGTATCTGCAGATGCTGCGCTTTGCCTTGCTGCTTTCCAGATCACCGAAGGAATATTAGTTATATAAGCGGCTTTGCCGATGATAAAGTCAAATTCTTTTTCTGCGAGCAGTTCCGGTATGCGGGATTCCCAGAAACCATGAATGCCATGCTGGTTGGTATGCTGGCCGTTATGATTGCTGTGAGCATGCAGTGGCACATGAAGATCTGCTACATAATGACCCAGTTCTGCTGAAAGTTTAATAATCCTGAACTTATCTTTTTCTGAAAAGGCGCGGGTAAGCCGGCTCATCATGGTTTGAATCCACCATGGTGCGATTCCATGTTTCTGGAGACTATCCTCCGTATATTTTTCAATGGCTTTGTTGTATTGAAGCGGTATACTGTCCCAGGGCAGATAATGATCAAGATCTATATAATGACGCGGCCCTTCTTCTTTCACCGCATACCTTCTTTTGTCGGGATCAACCGCGTGTTCGGTAATGAATTCAATATTGGGTTTGTAAAGCACCATCATCTCCGGGGGGAGGAGATAAACGGCATACTGGTTAATGAGTTTGTGCGCATAGAACCCCCAGCAAAAGGCAGGCTGTACAAAAATGAAAAATCAATGCCAACACACACTTTTTCATAACACACTGTTTTGGTTGAGGGTTGACGGTTGACGAGTTGAGAGTTAGTTGAACAGTTACAGCGTCTAGTTAACATAGTAGTTTGTATTTACCCTCAACCCTCAACTGCTCAACCCTCTCGCGGCAGCGTCTCCTCCGCCTCCGCCACACCGCCGGAAATGGCAAATTTCATGGCTTCAGCCGAACTGATATCTGAAAGCACACGGACCTTTTCTTTTTTTACAAAGTACATGCGGCCCGAAAAAGCATAGGAATGCGGAACATACACTGCTACGTATTCCTGGAGTCCGAACTGGTGCACTTCCTGCTGGGTAATAAAGCCCACCTGCCATACATCCGAAACAGTAACGCTTACAAGTACGGCCTTGTCGAATTTTCTTTTGTTTCCTGCAAAAGCTTCGAAAAAATCTTTCAGGGTGGAGTAAATGATTTTAACGCCAGGGGTTTTCTCCAGCAACTGGTCGAACAGGTATACCAGCCTGCTGAAAATAAAAGAGGAAGAAATATATCCTACAATGATAACGATCAGGATCACCACGATAAAGCCCAGCCCGGGGTACCTTTTCGGGTAACCGTATGCATCCAGCCCCACAAAAGAAGGGAACAGGGTATGCAGGAGGTTGGGTAAGATCGTATCAATGAAATTGAATAATGACACTACGGCCCACCCGGTAATGACAATGGGTGCCAGGATGATCAGTCCCTGGAAGAAAAAATGCAGCAACTGCCGGAATCCTTTGCGATACATGGTGTAAGATTAAGTGTAAAAGTAATCAATTCGGCATGCGTCAAAAAGAAGTGAAAACCACATTGCCGCCGGCCAAAAGGCCTGGCGGCAATGTGGTAATGCGATAGTGCGGCAATGCGATAGTGAAAATGAGAAAATGATCAATAGCAATCATTACCCATTGCACTTCCACATTTCCCACATTAACCATATTACCACATTGCCATCTGGCTTCCTAACTCCTTGATATAACAATGTTTATACATGCAGATTTGTGGAACGGTAAAATAAATGGATGGAAACTTTGGTTACGCTAAAAGTTTCCTTAGTTTTGTGCCCTCGAAATAAGAAAAATGGAAATAAAAGGAAATGTAGAAACCTATAACCGCATACAGGAGCAGGCAAAGACCCTGTTCATGAAATACGGTATGCGTTCCGTCTCCATGGATGATATTGCGGGGAGATTGGGAATGTCCAAAAAAACCATCTACCAGTATTTTGCCGATAAGGATGAGTTGGTAGACGCGGTGGTGGAACAGGATATCCGTGACATGCAAACCGATTGCAATTACTGTTTTAATGAAGCAGCCGATGCAATCGATGAAATCTTCATGACGATGGACAGGATCCTTGGACATTTCAGGGACCTCAATCCAATGACTCCTGTACGACCTCCATAAATTTCATTTCAATTCCTACAAAAAATTCAAGGAAAACAAGGACACATTTTTGCTGGAAATTATCCGGAAGAATATGCTGCGGGGAATTGAAGAAGGATTATACCGCCCCGATCTCGACGTGGAAGTGCTCTCCCGTTACAGGCTTGAATCCATGATGGTGCCATTCAATATTGACCTGTTCCCTCCATCAAGATTCAACCTGGCCGATGTGACCCTGGTGATCATCGAACATTTTGTATTCGGACTAACCACACTTAAAGGATATAACCTTCGTTTACAATATCAACAAGAACGCACTAAAAAGAAGAAAGATGACAACAGGTAGGATTATCAGAACAACATTATTGTTCGCCCTGCTGATACAGGGTACGGCACTGGTGGCGCAAAAGAAATATGCATTCACCGTTACTGAAGCCGTCCAGTATGCCGTCCAGAACGTAACGGAAATACGCAATCTCCAGGTGGACAGGAAAATCCAGGTAGCCAAGAATAACGAGATCAAGGGACAGGCAATGCCCCAGGTCAATGGAGCCCTGAGCGCAACACACTATTTTTCCATCCCGGTGACGCTGTTACCCGACTTCGTTTCTCCCTCTGTCTATAAAGTACTGGAGGATAACGGCGTGCAGGATGGCAGTGGAAATCCCATTACCAGTCCAACAGGAGAGCCGCAGTTTTTCCCCGCGCAGTTTGGCGTGCCCTGGCAGGCATCTGCAGGATTCACTTTTCAGCAATTGCTTTTCCAGCCCGATGTATTTGTTGGCCTGCAAGCCAGGAGTGTGGCCCTGAAATATGCTGATATCAACATCAAGTCCATGGAAGACAGTGTTAAAAGCAGCGTGTATCGCGCTTATTATGCGGTTCTTATTGCGGAAAAAAGAAAAGTGTTTGTAGATGACGCGGTAAAGCGGCTGGAAAAACTTTCGAGCGACCAGCAGCAGCTGTATAAGAATGGATTTGCAGAACGGCTCGATATTGACCGTACGGAAGTAAGCCTGAATAACCTCAGGTCATCCCAGTTGCAGCTCAGCAACCTGATCTATATCGGTTATGCGTCACTGAAATATACTGTCGGGCTCAGCCAGGCCGATACACTGAAGCTTGCAGATACGCTTTCCATAGAAGTGGTCAAGAAAGATATTCTTGATACTACAGGGTTTAAATACACGGACCGGAATGAAATTCAATTGCTGAATACCGTAAAAGAGCTGAGGGAACTTGACCTTAAGCGGTATAAACTGGCCTATGTTCCCACTGTTTCTGCATACTGGAATTTCAGCGGTAACGCATTGAGGCAGTCGCCCAATTATTTAAACTTCAAGGAACCATGGTTTAAAACCAATATTGCGGGCCTGAATATCAATGTTCCCATTTTCGATGGTTTTCAGCGAAGCAACCGTGTGAAGCAGGCCAGGTATGAACTTGAAAAGACGACAAATAATGTGGAGAACCTCCAGCGCGTGATCGATTTTCAGCGTGAAGCGGCTTACAACCAGTTTAAAAATTCCATCGCCAACCTGGATGTACAGGAAAGGAACCTGGCACTGGCGGAAAAAGTATACAATACCACCAAGAAAAAATATGAACAGGGGCTGGGATCATCCTTTGATGTATTGCAGACAGAAGGAAGTTATGAAGATGTCGCAGTCGAACTATTTCCAGGCCATGTATGACGCTGTCATTGCTAAAATCGCGTACTATCGTTCACTCGGAAGATTATAATAAAACACACCAATAAACAATACTTGTATGAAAGGATTTATCATTTTGTCAGCATTGGTTCTCCTTGCTTCCTGCGGAGCGGGCAAGAAGGAAGGCAATGCGCAACTGACTGACATGAAAGTTGAACTGGAAAAATTACGGACCGAACGGGATGCCATAACCGAAAAGATGGCTAAGCTTGAAGCGGATATCCTGAAAATGGATCCTTCTTCAGCAGCTGCAGAAAATGCAAAGCTGGTCCAGGTAACCCCGCTTGCCCCCAGGGATTTCGCTCACTACATTGATTTGCAGGGAAAGATTACCACAGAGAATATCTCATTTGTTTCACCAAGGGGTATGGGCGGACAGGTAAGGGCGATTTATGTTAAGCAGGGCGATCGTGTTAAAAAAGGACAGTTGCTGCTGAAACTTGACGATGCCGTGATACAACAGCAGATTGCTTCTGCGAAAACACAACTGAGTTTTGCAGAAGACCTTTACAAGCGCCAGCAAAATCTCTGGAAGGAGGGAATCGGAACCGAGGTTCAGTTGCTGACCGCCAAAAACAATATGGATGGGCTCGAAAAACAGGTGAACCTGCTGAATGAGCAGTTGTCCATGAGCAATGTATATGCTGAAGTTTCCGGGATTGCGGAAACAGTAAATATCCGCGTCGGTGAAAACTTCATGGGAGGTCCACAGGGCGGCATTACCATTGTGAATCCTTCGAGCCTTAAAGCCGTTGTGGATATTCCTGAAAATTATATTTCCAGGGTAAGAAAGGGAATGCCGGTACTGGTTGAAATTCCAGACATGGGCAAAACAATCAATTCCAATATTTCCCTGGTCAGTGAAGTTATCAATGCCACCAACAGGAGCTTTACTGCGGAATGCAAAATTCCCGCTGATGCATCCCTCAAGCCAAACCAGATCGCTATCATCAAAATCCTTGACCATGAAATGAAGAATTCACTCATAGTACCCATTGCCACCATTCAGACGGATGAGAAGGGCAAATTTGTGTATGTCCTGGCTACAGAGAACGGAAAGCAGGTAGCGAGGAAAAAGAATGTTTTTATTGGAGAAGTATATGATGAAATGGTAGCTATTAAATCAGGGCTTGCTGAATCTGACCAGTTGATCACATTGGGATTCCAGGGCTTGTATGACGGGCAATTAATCACGACCAAATAATTTCAGCATGGCAAATAAAATGACAGATGAGATTAGCGGCCTGATCAGTAAGGGCAAAACATTTTTTGCAACGAACTGGGCCATCAGGAGTAAAACAGCGGTTTACCTCATCATATTATTCGTTACCGCATGGGGTGTTTCACTGTTTGTAACACTTCCGAAGGAACAGTTTCCTGATGTAGTGATTCCAACGATTTATGTACAGACCATTTATGTGGGTAATTCTCCCAAAGACATTGAGAACCTGGTAACAAGGCCGATTGAAAAACAATTGAAGGGAATTTCCGGAGTAAAGATCAATAAACTGACCAGTACATCACTGCAGGATTTTTCCGCCATTATTGTGGAGTTCAGCACCAGTGTTAAAACGGATGTCGCCATCCAGAAAGTGAAGGATGCGGTGGATAAAGCGACGGCGGCGATCTTCCCAATGACCTGACGCAGGAGCCAACGGTACAGGAAATCAGCTTTAGTGAATTTCCCATCATGTATGTCAATGTAAGCGGAGATTATGATGGCGTGAAACTGAAAGAATTTGCTGACAGGCTGAAAGACAAGATTGAAGAACTCTCCCAGATTACGCGGGTGGATGTTATTGGTGCCCCGGAACGCGAAATCCAGATCAATGTCGACAATTATAAAATGCAGGTGGCCAAGGTCACGTTTAATGATATTGAATCAGCAGTAGCAAGGGAAAATGCAGATATATCAGGCGGTTTACTGGAAATAGGCGATCAGCGCAGGACGCTGCGTGTACGTGGTCAGTTCAATAGTGCTTCGGACATGTCGCAGGTTATCGTGAAAAATTTCAGCGGTGCACCCATATACCTCAGGGATATTGCCGAAATCAGGGATACTGTAAAGGAAAGGGAAAGCTATGCCCGGATGAACGGAAAAAATGTAGTGAGCCTCAGTGTAATCAAACGTTCGGGAGAAAATCTTATTAATGCATCTGAAGAGGTGAATAAGATAGTGGATGAGTTGAAATTAAAGGAATTCCCTAAGAACCTGGACGTCAGCATTACCGGTGACCTGAGCATAAAAGCGGATACATCCTTTACTGAGCTTGTGAATTCTATCGTTATTGGATTCATACTCGTGATGCTGGTACTCATGTTCTTCATGGGTGTAACCAATGCATTCTTCGTGGCACTGTCGGTCCCGCTGAGCATGTTCCTTGCATTTATCTTTTTACCATCTGCTGAATTTATCGTTGGCGGGAATGTATCCCTGAATTTTATTGCTTTATTCGCCTTGTTATTCGGATTGGGTATTGTTGTGGATGATGCGATTGTGGTGATTGAAAATACCCACCGTATTTTTTCACAGGGAAAAGGAATGATATCTTCGGAGGATGCGGCAAAATTCGCTGCGGGTGAAGTATTTATACCCGTGCTGGCAGGAACGCTGACCACACTGGCACCTTTCATACCCCTGCTTTTCTGGCCGGGAATCATCGGCAAGTTCATGATCTACCTGCCTACGATGCTGATCTTTACGCTGACGGCTTCACTGATTGTGGCATATATCATGAACCCGGTGTTTGCGGTGGACTTCATGACGCATGATGAACATTCCAAAGAACCTAAATCCGCCATTTTCAAGAAGCCGGCATTCTGGATTACTCTCATACTGGCCACCATCCTTGATGCTGTGGGGTATGGACAGGATCTGCCGGGATACAGGTTCTTCGGAAACCTCCTGTTTTTCTTCCTGGTACTGGCTGTACTCAACAAGTATTTTATTGCCGATGCCATTCTTGTTTTCCAGGAAAAGGTATTGCCTGCAATGATGAAGAAGTATGAAAAATTATTAAGGTGGACATTAAAGGGCTGGCGCCCGGCATGGCTGCTGGCAGGCACTTTCGGACTCCTGGTATTTTCATTCATGTTTTTCGGAATGAGGAATGTGCCCGTACTATTATTCCCTTCCGGCGATCCTAATAACATATACGTATACCTGAAACTGCCTGCGGGAACCGATGTAAAATATACAGACTCCATTACCCGTCAGCTCGAGAATAAGGTATATGCTGTTCTTGGAATGAATAACGGAAAGCAAAATCCCGTGGTGGAAAGCGTGATTTCGAATGTGGCCGTGGGTGCTTCCGACCCGAACAGCGGAGACAGGAGTACAAGGGCCGAACTTGGCAGGATACAGGTAAATTTCGTTCCTTTTGAAAAACGGCACGGGGTATCTACAAAGCCTTACCTGGATGATGTGAGGAATTCCATACAGGGAATTCCCGGGGCGGAAATTTCTGTTAACCAGGAAGCTGCGGGCCCTCCCACACAGCCGCCGATCAATATTGAAGTGAGCAGTGAAAATTTTGAATCACTCACGAAAACAGCGGTGGACCTGAAGAATTACCTGGAGAAGAAAAACATCCCCGGTATTGAAGAGCTGAAACTTGATATAGATCTCAATAATCCGGAAGTAACCATTTCGGTAGACAGGGAAAGGGCGATGACCCAGGGCATATCCACTGCCCAGATCGGTACGGAAATCCGTACAGCGCTCTTCGGAAAGGAAGTTTCCAAACTCAAGCTGGATGAAGATGAATACAAGATACAGCTGCGTAATAATGAATTGCAGCGAAAGAGCCTGAGTGACCTGTTAAACATGCGCATCACCTACCGTGATTTTGCATCGGGCCAGATCAAGCAGGTGCCGATCAGTTCAGTGGTGAATTTTGAACTGACCAGTTCATACGGAAGCATCAAGCGTAAAAACCTGAAACGCGTGATCACCATTTTTGGCAACGTACTTACTTCACAAGGGTTCACGCCGGCAGGTGTAAATGCGGATATCCTTCGGGCGATCAATGATTTCAAGGAGAAGCCCATAGATGTAACCATCGCTCAAACGGGTGAAGGGGAGCAGATGGCGGAAACAATGAGTTTTTTACAGTCTGCATTGTTTATTGCCATCGGACTGATCCTGCTGATCCTCGTATTGCAGTTCAATTCACTGAGTAAAACCGTTATCGTATTGTCTGAAATTGTTTTCAGTGTAATCGGCGTTTTGCTGGGTTATGCCATTACAAGAAGCACGGCTTCCGTGGTAATGACGGGTATAGGTATCATTGGACTTGCCGGTATTGTGGTGAAGAACGGTATCCTGGTGATTGAATTTGCCGATGAGCTGAGAAGCCGGGGTATGCGTGTCCGTGAGGCAGTTATCGAAGCGGGTAAAACAAGGATCGTTCCGGTATTGCTGACGGCCCTGGCCGCCATTCTTGCACTGATACCGCTGGCCGTTGGGTTGAACATCAATTTCATTACCATGTTTACAGACTGGAACCCCAATATCTTCTTTGGAGGTGATAACGCTGTATTCTGGAAACCATTATCATGGACCATTATCTGGGGACTCATGTTTGCCTTCTTCATGACCCTGATCATGGTGCCTGCCATGTACATTATGGCAGAAAGGCTGAAACGGCCGATGTCACAGTTCTATCATGGCAAATGGATTTCCATTTTTGGTTTCCTGGGTCCTTTCTTCTTTATCCTTACCGGCCTTATGTACCTGGGAAGAAGGATACAGGGCAAGCCGGTATGGAACGGAAGACAGCATAGCCGTGAAAAACCGGAATCGGTGGAGATTGCATAAAGGGTTATCATAAGGAAGAACCCTGAAAATATATAACCGGTAAATGGTAATTGGGATAAAGCATTAAATTTATCCCGATTACCATTTTTCATTTTAATAACAGGCAGTATGAGAAGCAATCATGATATTGAATATAAGATCTATGGTGAAGAGATGCAGTATGTGGAAGTTGAACTTGATCCCGAGGAAACCGCTGTGGCGGAATCAGGAAGTTTCATGTTCATGGATGATGGGATACAGATGCAGACCATTTTCGGTGACGGATCCGCTCAACAGGGAGGTATCCTCGGCAAACTGATGAGCGCCGGCAAGAGAATCCTTACCGGTGAAAGCCTTTTTATGACTGCATTTACCAATGTGGGCCAGGGTAAGAAAAAGGTATCTTTTGCTTCACCCTATCCCGGAAAGATCATTGCCGTTGACCTTATAGAAATGGGCGGAAGGATCATCTGCCAGAAGGATGCCTTTCTTTGCGCCGCAAAAGGTAGTGACCGTAGGCATTGCCCTTCAGCGCCGGCTGGGGACCGGGCTTTTTGGCGGAGAAGGGATTTATCATGCAAAAGCTTGAAGGAGATGGTTTTGCTTTCATGCATGCAGGCGGACATGTTTTTGAACGCAGTTTATCGCCCGGTGAAGTATTGAAAGTGGATACTGGTTGCGTGGTTGCCTATACACAGCAGGTGGAATTTGATATCCAGTTTGTGGGAGGTATAAAGAACACGATATTCGGTGGAGAGGGATTATTCTTCGCAACCCTGCGCGGACCTGGAAAAGTATGGCTGCAAACCCTGCCCATCAGCAGGCTGGCCAGCAGGATATTGTCTTATGGTACGGTAAAGCGTAAGGAAGAAGGCAGTATTCTGGGAGGCATTGGTAACCTGCTGGATGGAGATGGAAGATAAATTTATTCCGACTTAAAAACAGGGTATTATATAACGATTTTTTTTATTTATATTATTTGCAAAGAATCAGTTAATTAAAGCAATTTGGCTTTCCCTAAATAGTGAATGGAAGCCAAAAGGCTTCCATTACACATCCAATAACCATCCGTGATTAATATTTTTAGAGTATCATGACCTTTGCCTGGCGACTTTCATTCGCGCTATTGGTCACAACAATGATGTACATTCCTTTTTCTAAATTTGAGGGTAAACGATAGGCAAGTGAACCATGTGCACCAACATTCTGGTTGTTCATATCGAGCCTTGCGCCCTTGATATTCATCAGTTGAATACTGATTGATCCTTTAAAAGCCACATCCAGCTGAAGTGTATTTCCCGGCATTGCAGGATTTGGGTAAGATTTTATTCCATGTTCACTGGTCAGTGATTTTGTCCAGTTAAACTGCTTATACTCACTGTATTTATATCCACCCCTTGTATCCACCATCTTCAACCTGTAGACATTAATACCTTTCTTTGGATTTTTGTCGGTGAAAGTATATGGTACACTAACATAGTTACTTCCTTTTGCATTGATCTTGCCTACCTCGGTAAATACATCATTTCCATTACTACGCTCAATAATATAGGCTCCGAGGTTTGTTTCCAGGATGGTTGTCCACTTAAGGGTGATACCTTCATCTGAACTGGAAGCGTCGTACTGGACAAAAACCACCTGCATTACAAAGCGGGATGTGTCTCCTGACTGGGCCTTGGTTTGTTTTTGTAACATCATCAGCGAAACGAGGAGGCTGATTTTTGTTGCGGTTTTCATTGTACGGATCATGGTTTCTTTTTTCTTAGTTGATATTGGATTCTCTCATTTTCCTACTGCGTCATATCTGGATCAAAGATAATATGAGGTGGAGCGCAGTTGCAAATTGCTCACCGACGAAAAAGAGCCACCCGTCGAATAGACAGGTGGCTCTTTTGCTAAGTACTTATAAATCAGGGGGATTAATCCCGGGAGCTGAGTTTTCCGAGTAATCTGAGCATTTCTATATATAACCAAACGATCGTAACAAGCAATCCGAATGCGCAATACCACTCCATATATTTAGGTGCGCCCATAGCTGTTCCTTTTTCGATCATATCAAAATCAAGGATCAGGTTCAGTGATGCAATGGCCACTACAAAAACGGAAAAGCCGATACCTATAAGAGACCCCTCATGTATAAAAGGGATATCCATTCCAAAGAAACGAAGCACCATGGCGATAAGATAGAAAACAGCGATTCCCGCTGTGGCCATAAACATAATAGACCTGAATCTTTCCGTTGCTTTAATGATCCTGAAACTAAATAGCAGGTACATGGCTACAATGGTACCAAAGGTCAGCAATATGGCCTGCATTACGATGGATGGTGCCATAGGCGCCAAAAGCATTCTGGTAGATGGCCGAGATGGAACCAACAAACAGGCCCTCAAACAAGCATATGCCGGGGCCAGGTAAGGAGCCCAGGTTTGCTTGAAGATAATCACCAGGGCCAGTATCAGTCCGCCAATCATCCCCGTCCACATATACGCCGTTACATCCTTGCCCCCGAAGAAGGAATTCCATGAGAAAATGGCTGTTGCCATAACCATCAGGAAAAGAAAACCGAATTTGTTCATGGTGCCCCTCGCCGTCATGGTCTCTTCCTGTCCGGCAGAAAGGGATTTTTCAAATAATTTTTCAGAAAGTGTCGGATTTCCGGATTTAAACATTGCCATAAAAAGAATTTAATTTAAAACAAGATATAATATCAAATCAGCATAATCAAGATGTCAAATCTAACGTAAATTCGCCTAAACGATTACGTGTTCTATGAGCAGAAAAGATGAATTACTCCAGGATGTGGTTATTAAGTTTGCGGGAGACAGTGGTGATGGAATGCAGCTTACCGGTAGCCAGTTTACGAATAATACGGCAATGCTGGGGATCGACCTGGCAACTTTTCCGGATTTTCCGGCAGAAATCCGGGCTCCCCAGGGTACAATCCCGGGAGTGAGCGGATACCAGTTGCGTTTTTCTTCTTCTCCTGTATATACCCCGGGCGATGATTGTGATGTGCTGGTGGCCATGAATGCAGCGGCACTTAAAACAAATCTCAAGTCCATTAAAAGAGGTGGAAAGATCATCGTCAATACAGATGGCTTTGATACCAAGAACCTCCGGCTGGCTAATTATGCAGAAGGCACTAATCCCCTTGATGATAATACCCTGGAAGGATATGAAGTGATCCGGATGGATGTTACCAAAATGACAAGGGAAGCCCTGAAAGACTTTACCATGGGCATGAAGGAAAAAGACCGGGCCAAAAATATGTTTGTACTTGGATTCCTTTACTGGATGTTCAACCGTGACATGGACAATACGGTTTCCTTCCTTAAAGACAAGTTTGGGAAAAAGGATGATATCCTGAACAGTAATATAAAAGCCCTGCAGGCAGGGTATAATTTTGGTGATACCACCGAAACCTTTACCACCCGGTATAAGGTGGAAAAGGCAAAAATGGAACCCGGATCCTATCGTTCCATTATGGGTAACCAGGCGCTTTCATACGGACTTATCGCGGCGTCACAAAAAAGTGAACTTCCGCTTTTCCTGGGATCATATCCCATCACTCCGGCTTCAGATATCCTACATGAACTGAGCAGGTACAAATCTTTTGGCGTGAGGACCTTCCAGGCAGAAGATGAAATTGCGGCGATATCTTCGGCTATAGGTGCCAGTTATGGCGGTTGCCTGGCTGTGACCACCACATCAGGACCCGGTATGGCGCTTAAGTCAGAAGCCATGGGCCTGGCTGTGATGATGGAGATACCCCTGGTGATCATCGACATACAGCGTGGGGGACCCTCTACAGGATTACCCACAAAGACGGAGCAAAGCGACCTGTTACAGGCTTATTACGGAAGGAATGGGGAATGCCCCATGCCGGTTATTTCTGCATCCACCCCCAGCGATTGTTTTGAGGCAGCGTATGAAGCCGTCCGGATTTCCGTGCAGCACATGACTCCGGTGATCTTGCTGAGTGACGGATATATCGCCAACGGTGCAGAGCCATGGAAGTTTCCTGTATCCGCAGATCTTCCCTCAATCACGGTGAATTTCAAGAAACAGCTTGACGAAGGGGAGGAGAAACTGTTGCCTTACCAGCGCGATGAAAAATTATCACGCCCATGGGCCATTCCCGGTACGCCAGGACTTGAGCACCGTATTGGCGGACTTGAAAAGCAGGATATAACCGGTAACGTAAGCTATGATCCTGATAACCACCAGCACATGATTAATGTGAGGCAGGGAAAGGTGGATAAGATCGCTGAATATATTCCCGAACAGAAACTTGACAGCGGTCCGGCAAAAGGAAAGGTCCTTGTACTCGGATGGGGAAGTACCTACGGGTCAATCAAAAGCGCAGTCGCGGAATTGCATATGCAGGGCCATACTTCCGTTTCGCATGTGCATCTCCGTTATATCAGGCCTTTTCCCCGTAACCTCGGAGAGATATTAAAGAATTTTGATAAGGTGCTTGTGCCTGAAATCAATAACGGCCAGCTGGTGAAGATCATCCGTGACAAGTATTTTATTGATGCCATTCCGCATAATAAGGTGATGGGAATTCCGATTACGAAGGCTGAACTGGTGGAGAAGATTAAAACACTCTTGTAGTTGACAGTTGACGGTTGACGGTTGACGAGTTTTGTATAAACCGTCAACTCGTCAACCGTCAACCGTCAACTCGTCAACCGTCAACCGTCAACCGTCAACTAATTGATGGTTTTTTCGATAATCTTTCCCGTTGCCTTATTCTTCAGGATCAGTTTTTTTGCACCGTAATGCGTCATCTCTTCTTTTACCAGGTAATGCTCAGCATCATATTCCACCAGGTGACTGTCTTTGCTTACGCCTGTCTTTCCTCTCCATATGTCAAGTACCACGGGCTCCCAGAGTTTGGTTTTGGCTGATTTATAAGCCGCATCCAGCACCGCGTTAACCACATAGCCATCATAAAATGTTTCTTTTGGAGGGATCCCTTTTTCAATGGCGCTGAACATATCATTGAACATATGATTGTAACCCAGCTCATTCAATTCATCCCCTACAGGGAATAACCATCCTGAATTGCTTTCGGCCTTTTCCGCTACATAGTCGGCTCCCTTTCCCGTGGTAAACATTTCGAAGCCTGTCCGCAGGAAACTGTTAATCCAGATCGTTCCTTCGCTTCCCATCACTTCATCGCGAAGGTCAAGTCCGCCCCTGAAGGTCCAGCTCACTTCAAATTGGGCGATGGCGCCGTTTTCGTATTTAATAAGACCGATGGCATGATCTTCAGCATCAATGGGTTTTACCTGTGTATCTGCCCAGCACATGACTTCAATGGGTTTGATGTCTTTACCAATATAGCTCCTGGTGATCTCCACGCAATGGCATCCCAGGTCAAGGATACATCCGCCGCCGGCCTGTTCTATATCCCAGAACCAGTCGGAGTGCGGGCCGGGATGCGTTTCCCTGGATTTTGCCCAGAGCACCCTTCCGATGGATCCTTTGCGGACACTTTCATGCGCCTTGATAAATTTGGGCGTATATACAAGGTCTTCAAGATAACCGTGAAATATACCTGCAGATTCCACAGCTTCCAGCATCCTTTTGGCTTCAGCGGCATTTCGCCCAAGAGGCTTTGTGGTGATCACGGCTTTTTTATGCTTACAGGCAAGCATAACCGCAGCTTCGTGGAGATTATTGGGAAGTGAAATGCATACCACATCAACTTCGGGATGGGACACCGATTCCTCCATATTTGTGGTCCAGTGCCTGCATCCGTAATCTGCTGCAAATTTCTTTGCGCTTTCTTCACGCCTTGAATAAATGGATACAATATTATCCTTACTCCTAAGACCCTGAATGGAATCAGCATAAAAGCGCCCGATAAATCCTGATCCCAGCATGGAAACTCTCATACAATGAAATTGAATATTTATAAAAAATGAATAATAAACACTTATACCATGTTTACCGGCTCAGTATGGATTGCTGATCGTTTATTGTCTGTAAAAAACAGGATAAATAATATCAGCACTGCAATGGAAATACCTGCCGGAACCAGCCATACTGATTTCCAGTTGACCACATTGTTTAGCGTATAATAGTCTTTGACATAGCCGGAAAGTATGGTACCGATCCACATGCCTATCCCATACGTGGCCATGGTGATCATCCCCTGTGCCTGGCTTTGTATAGACAGCCCTGCCTTGCTGTCGGTATAGATCTGGCCGGTAACAAAAAAGAAATCAAAGCATATACCATGCAGGATGATCCCGGCATACAGCATCCATAAATGAGTATCGGCATCTCCATAACCAAAAAACAGGAACCTTATCGTCCAGGCAATCATTCCCACCGCAATCATCCACTTTACCCCCAGTTTCCTGAAAAAGAACGGTATCAGTAATATGAAGAAGGCTTCGGAAAACTGTCCGAATGTCATATTGCTGGTCACGTTTTTCATACCCGTTTCAGTAAGGTAGAGATTCGTTAAGCTGTAATAAAAAGACAGGGGTATGCATATGAGCACAGAGGAAATAAAAAAGATGACAAAAGACCGGTCCTTAAAAAGTACAAATGCATCTGCCCCGAGGATCTGCGAAAATGTTGCTTTCGTGCCTTTTGCTTTTGGAGGTGTATCGGGCAGTAAGAAACTCAGCAATCCCAGTATCAGTGAGGAAACTGATGCTATTTTAAAGGTAAAAGCAAGATCTTCTGTTCCGATATTAAACACCTTGTCGATCATCCATCCGGTGGCGATCCATCCAATGGTGCCTAATACCCTGATGGAAGCAAATTCTTTGCTGGGGTCCTTCATCTGGCGGAATGCCACGGCATTGGCAAGGGCAAGGGTAGGGGCGTATAATAACGAATACAACAGAAGTATCCAGTAAAATATTCCTGCATCCTCCACTGTAGTGATGTATAATAACAGTGCTGCGCCGGTGAGGTGCAGGAACCCCAGCAATTTCTGGGCAGAAAAAAACCTGTCTGCGACCATGCCTACGATGAAGGGTGAAATGATGGTGGCAATAGCAAGGGCGCTATAGGCCGCACCTACCTGCACGCCATCGGCGTGTAATACCTTATCAAGGTAGGTGCCCATGGTAACGTACCAGGACCCCCAGATAAAAAATTCCAGGAACATCATGGCTGATAACTGTATCCTGACAGATGATCGCATAAGCGTTTCGTTGAACAAGGAAATTAGGGAAAGATTACGGATTGCGGATTACGGATTGCGGATTTTTCATTTTCATATTTCCGCATAATCAAAGATGCCCCATAAGTTTGTTTTTTTTAAAATAAACGCATACCTCTTTTAATCCGCATTGCGCGCATTTAGGATTTCGTGCCAGGCAGGTATACCGGCCATGAAGGATGAGCCAGTGGTGAGCCTTGTGGATGAGTTCTTTGGGAATAAACCGGATAAGTTGCTGTTCAGCCTGGAGTGGGGTTTTGGCAGCAGTGGTGAGGCCAAGTCTTGCCGATACCCGGAAAACATGCGTATCCACCGCCATATTCGGCTGTTTGTCGATCACCGAAGTAATCACGTTGGCGGTTTTCCTTCCCACGCCGGGTAATTGCACAAGTTCTTCCACCGTCATGGGTACCTGGCCATTAAATTTTTCCATCAGCATTTTGGCCATGCCGACGAGGTGTTTTGACTTGTTGTTGGGGTATGAAATGCTCTTTATCAAAGGGAGCACCTGCGCTGCAGTGGCTTCTGACAGGGAGGCGGGGTCAGGATATTTTTCGAGGAATGCGGGCGTTGTCATGTTCACCCGTTTATCGGTACACTGGGCCGACAGTATCACGGCCACCAGCAACTGATAAGGGCTGTCGTAAATCAGTTCTGTTTCCGGATCCGGTATATGCTTCGAAAAATAGTCAAGAATGTATTCAAATCGCTGTTTCTTCGTCATGGGAGGGCTATCATCCGTAAAAATACAAATGACAGTCGATTAAGATTCCGGATGATTACACCCGAACAATTAACCCAGCAACACGCAGAGGTCAATTGCCTGGAATCCAAACTTAGGCGGGACATTGGGAAAGAACTCTAACGCTCAACTCTCAACCCTCAACTATTAGTCTCTAGTCCAGTCACTGCAGGAGCAGTATCTTCAGCATATTGAAGAATTGCATCAATTGATTTGCGGCGTGGTGAATAGTGAAGCGTATCCAGATTGGTCATCGAAGATTTGAGCACCTCAAACTTTTCCTTCAGCGTCCAGTCAGCCTCTAAAGCTGCCATCAACCGGGCTGTCTCCTCTGCGTTCATCTCATTGTACAAAAACCTGATCATGTCTTCAGTAGTAAAGTTATTCATAAATCCTTTTTTTTACCAGTTATCCAAGGGTTGGTAGCCGGTTCAAAGGATATAGATTAATTGATCAATTTCAAGGGGTGGGGTCAGGTAGAATAGTAGGTATTGGGTCTGTACTACCTGTAAACGGGAACTGGAAATCAATATTGTGTGAAACCTGAAATTATTTTTTTATTTTATTTCGACGATAAAAAGGTCTTCATTTTCCTTCTTCATGAGGTATTTTTCCCGGGCTACCTTTTCCAGGGAGGCGGCGTTCAGGCGAAGGGCGTCAACTTCTTTTTGGGTGATTTTGATTTGATCCTGGTACCAGGCTTTTTTGGCTTTGAGGTCTTTCAGCTCCTGGTTTCTTTTAAATGTGGTAAAAACGTCATTATGATCAAAAAACAACAGCCAGCATATGAAAAATGTAGTGGCCAGGAGGTATTTATTGGTCATCCAGGAGGGCAGGAATTTCATAAAACTAAGTTTCCGCCTAAAATTAGCGTTTTCAGGCGGAAACAAAAAAATGTAATAAGCCCGTTAATTGGGTGTCAGATCGTTATTATCCACCAAACCCTTGGCTGATCCTTTAACCAGCATCAGTTTCCAGGGGTTTGCACCCTGTTTCATAACACCTGCAAGCACATCGGCATAGCCATCGCCATTGATATCACCGGCTGAAGCAACAGAAAGCCCGAAATTGGCCCCGGGATATTTTGTTTTATCGATTTCAATGAATTGATTGGTGGTTCCCTTTACAGATCCATAGTATACAAAGACATTTCCGGTTACAATCTGGGGGTTAATGCCAAAGGCGCCCACAATGATTTCCCCATAACCGTCGCCATTGATATCTCCGGCCGCAGCTACAGAAATTCCCAGGTTCCCATCAATCTGGTTCCCGGTATAGGTCCAGTCGGGGTAAAGGCTGAATCCATTGGCAGAACCCATATATACATAGATCTTGCCCACATTGCTCATTTTCTCATCATACCTGTTGGCGCCTACCACCACATCTGAAAACCCATCTCCGTTTACATCACCTGCTGAGGCTACTGAATACCCGTAATTGGCATCTGCCTGGTTGCTTTCGCCTGTCCATGCGGCAGACTGGGTCATTCCCATATTGGTACCCATATACAGGAAAGCACGGCCTTCATTATTCTGTCCATGATCATAACCGGGTGCGCCCACAATCACATCACTGTACCCGTCACGATTCACATCGCCTGCACAGGCTACTGATTTTCCGAAGAAGGCGTTTACCTGGTCACCCTCTGCAGTAAAATAGGCTGTTTTGGAAAGGCCACTGGCTGAACCAAGGAAAATAAAAATGCGACCTTCATTGGTTTCTCCATTGTCAAAATAATTGGCCCCTATGATAACATCAGCATATCCATCTTTATTAACATCACCCGCCGTTGAAACTGACACTCCGAAAAATGCATTGGCCTGGTTTCCTTCAATAGTCCAGGAAGGGGTCTGGCTGGGACCGTTGGGCGATCCGAAATAAACAAATGCAGCACCTTCATTTTCTTCACCGTTGGAATACCTCGATGCACCAACGATAATATCAAAAAAACCATCACCATTTACGTCGCCGGCGGAAGCGATGGATTCTCCGAAATTTGATCCCCCTTTACCTTCACCGCTCCATGTAGGTTCTGTGCTGATGCCACTGCCTGTACCCATGAAAAGCTGCACAGTGCCATCTTTGCTGACACCAAATTCACTGTTGTAAATACTGATCATGACATCGGCATAACCATCTCCATTTACATCACCTGCGGGGGACAGGGTATAATTTGTACTGTTACCTGGAAGCGATGCATTTTTAAATGCGGAAATGGATGCAATCAACAGGGTAACCAAAAGGGCATGAAAAAAAACATTTTTTGTACGTTGCATAAAACCTAAGCTTTTTTGTGGTGAAGGCTCGGTTTGTCTACGGTACCGGAATTAAAGGGAAAGACTTTCTATAGGATGGGATTGCAAAATACGTTGCCATTATGATAAAACATAGCAATTCATGCCTTTGTTCTTGTATTAAATTAGAATATATCACAACAAACGTGCTACAAATTAAAAGAAGCCATACGCTAATGGTATGGCTTCTAATGAATTATCTTATTTTATTAAATTTTACCTGCCGAACCTGATTTTTCCTTTCGGATAAATGGCATTGGAACCCAGCATTTCCTCAATGCGAAGCAACTGGTTGTACTTTGCAATCCTGTCGGTCCTGGATGCTGATCCCGTTTTGATCTGTCCGCAATTCAGTGCCACTGCCAGGTCTGCAATGGTGGTGTCTTCCGTTTCACCACTGCGGTGGCTCATGATGGTGGTATAACCGTTATTCTGCGCAAGCTGCACAGCATTAATGGTTTCCGTAACAGTGCCGATCTGGTTTACCTTGATCAGGATGCTGTTCCCGATACCCATATCGATACCTTTCTGCAATCGTTTTACATTGGTTACAAACAGGTCATCACCTACGAGCTGGCATTTTTTCCTGAGGGCATCTGTATGCTTTTTCCATCCATCCCAGTCATCTTCAGCCATTCCGTCTTCAATGGAAATGATGGGATATTTATTTGCCCAGCTGGTCCAGTAATCCACCATTTCATCCCGACTGATAACTTTCTTTGAGCTCTTGTAGAATGTATACGTACCATCTTTATCGTTATACATTTCACTTGTTGCGGCATCCATGGCAATACCGATCTGTTCACCTGGTTTGTAGCCCGCTGCTTCAATGGCCATCAGCACGGTTTCAATGGCTTCTTCATTACTTTGGATATCCGGTGCAAATCCACCTTCATCACCAACGTTAGTGCTGAAGCCTTTTTTCTTCAGTACAGTTTTCAGGTGATGGAATACTTCAACACCCCAGCGAAGTCCGTCGCTGAATGTGTCAGCGCCAACCGGTACGATCATGAATTCCTGGAAATCAATTTTGTTATCTGCGTGCGCGCCACCATTCAGGATATTCATTAATGGAATGGGCAGTACAGTGCTGTTAACGCCACCCAGGTAGCGAAAGAGCGGAAGGTCAGATTCCACTGCAGCAGCTTTTGCAACGGCCATGGAAACGGCCAGCATGGCATTTGCGCCCATTTTGCTTTTATTTTCCGTTCCATCGATTTCTATCAGTCTTGAATCGATAAAGGCCTGCTCATTTACATTGAGTCCGATGAGCTGATCGGCAATATGTTCGTTCACATTATTCACGGCATTCAGCACACCCCTTCCCATGAAAACGGTCTTGTCATTGTCCCTTAATTCAACGGCTTCGTGTTTGCCGGTGGAAGCTCCCGAGGGAACAGCCGCCCTGCCTACTACACCGTCTTCGGTTACGATATCCACTTCAACGGTGGGATTACCCCGACTGTCCAGGATTTGCCGTGCATGCACGTCAGTAATGTAGCTCATAATATTTTTTTGTTTTGGTTGATTATTTATTAACGCCCGTAAGGCTCCTGAAAACTTCTTCCAGGTTAAGGCTTTCGGTTTGCAAAGAAACAATATTAAGGTTACGCTGCAAAGCCAGTTCCATAAGTTGCTTGTTCAGGGCATCGGTATCATGGGTATCGAGAATCCAGGAATTGTCTTCTTTTTTAATGGCTGAAATCACCGAAGGCAGGGCTTCAAGCCAGGCAGGATCCGGGGATTCCCTGAAAGATACCCTTAGTTTCTTTGAAGAATCCTGCATGCCCAGGTTCCTGAGCTGGTCATCAGCCACAAGTTTCCCTTTATTAATGATAATTACCCTGCTGCAAAGGGCTTCCACTTCCTGGAGAATATGGGAAGAAAACATGACGGTTTTATTTTCCCCTAATCTCCTGATCACATCCCGGATCTCAATGATCTGGTTAGGGTCCAGTCCGGAGGTAGGTTCGTCGAGGATCAATACTTCAGGGTCGTGGATCAGTGCTGCAGCAAGACCAACCCGCTGCTTGTAACCTTTGGATAACTGGCCGATCTTCTTATGTTTTTCCGGGGTAAGTCCGGTCAGGAGAATTACTTTATCAATGGCCGAATGCGGGATCCTTTACCTGGTGGATGCCGGCAATAAAATCCAGGTATTCCCGGATATACATTTCAAAATAAAGGGGATTTGCTTCCGGAAGGTATCCGATCTTTTTTTTCGTGTCCAGCGGATGGTCATTAACGCGGATACCTGATACTTCGATGTCCCCCTGGTCTGGTTCCAGGTAACCGGTGATCATCTTCATGGTGGTGGACTTGCCTGCACCATTCGGGCCGAGAAATCCCACAATTTCACCTTTGTTGATGGTAAATGAAATATTGTCTACCGCTTTCTGATCGCCATATTGTTTGAGGAGATTACTGACTTTGATCGACATGCGCCAAAGTTAGCATTTTTAGCCGTTGGGAAATGCCGGGATCGTACTAGCGGGTGATCACCACTTCTGTTCCAACAGGAAGCATTTCATAGATCTCGAATACGTCACTGTATTTTAAGGATATGCATCCATTGGTCCAGTTAACATAACGGTCCACAGCATATTCTTCGTTGGGACGGGTACCGTGGATGCCAATACCGCCGCCTATTTTAGCATTGGAGGGAATTACTCCTGTAGCTTTCCTTTTTTTGAATTTCTCAATACTTTCTTTGTTGGGATAATCGAGCAGTAGAAAAGCTCCCCAGTCTTTGTGCATTTTTTTTGCCGTGATGCGAAAAGATCCTTCCGGTGTTTCGCGATCTCCCTCCATTTTTTTGTCACCCAGGTTTTTTGTCCCAAATACTACCGGGTAGGAAGCGAGCCATCCGTCTTCATCATACAGGCGCATTTCAAAATCGGATTTGTCTATCACCACTTTATACGGTGATGCGGGGGGCGCAGAAAACAATAAGGCGATGATCCACAGAAACATAGCGTACGGTATGCAGGTTTACAAAGGGGTTTGCTTCTACCAGAACAGCATAAATTGTTCCAGTATTTATTTTACAGATCAAAGCTCATAACAGTTGAGTAATTTTCAAAGATTCAATGCGTTATGATTTTCCTAATTAACGTCCCTGATCACTTTAGTGTTTGTCCACCTGTCGTGCCAGGGGTTGCCACCAAAGGCTGAAAATGCTTCGATTGGAATAATTCGTACCAGGCTGCGTTTCAAAGCATCATTAAAATTTATAGGGGTCCCGTCGAGTCTTACTGCGCGGGTTTTGGTCACCATTTTCCCGATGGTTCTTCCCTTGGTGAGGGTTTCAAAAAAAGCATAATAGGCTACATAAATGGTATAACTGATTAAGTACTGCAGCAGGGTGTTCATACTGATATGCATTCTCCTCCTGTAAAATGGCATCACCAAAAGTGAGGGCGGCAATGGCCGTGAGTGCAACCACGATGATATAGAAAAAAAAGAGATCAACCAGGTAATTGAGGAATCGCTGCCCCACGGTGGCAGGTTGTTCATACAATGTTTCCTTTAATTCCGCTAATAGTTCTGAAGAAGCCTGTTGAGTGTTTTCCATGATACGTTTTTACCGTATGAAGAAACGCTGGTTATGCGTGATAATTGTTGATCCCGTAAAATCAGGTTTTCCTTATATTAATCATTTCGGAAATATTTTCTAGTGCGATACCTTGGCTTCCAGTTTTTTTGCGTGCGATATCATTTCCTTCAGGGATTCTATGGAAGGAACTTTTCCGCTGAGCCCGTATTTTTTATTTGTCTCCATGAGTTTTTCATGAAGATTTTCCGGGTTCCGCGTCACAAACTCTTTCACGGAATCAACGCCTGCTGCTTCCAGTAGTTCTGAAAATTGTGAGGCCACGCCTTTTATGCGGAACAGGTCTGCATGGTTTACCCAGGTCAGGATGAGTGATTCGGGAATGCCGGTTTTCCCGGCAATCTCCAGGCGGCCTTTTTTGGAAGCACCTTTTTCAAGCAAATCACCCGTGGAAAAAATCCCCAGTTCATTCAGTTTACCGGCATATGTTGATCCGATCCCTTCTATATCCATTACTTTATACGGCATGTACGGTTATTTTAAGTGTACATTAAAAATAGTCAATTGCGCATTACGAATTGCGGATTACGGATTAAGGCAAATTAAAATAAAAATGGACCACTGAACGATATTTCAATGATCCATTTTATAAATATTTCCAATCCGTAATCCGCAATCCGCAATCCGCAATTATTTCCGTAAGAAAAACTGATCTACCATGAACTAAACCTCACGCCAACCGTATAAGGATGTTGTTCCAGGGCGTTTTTGTGAATCGGCGTCCAGGCATATGAGCCATAGAGTCGTACTGGCCCAAGTCCTATTTCACCAATATAAGCCAGTTTCCAGCGTTCAAAGTTGAAATCGGTTTTATTCTTTTGTTTGCCCCGTTCATCACTGATCTGTTTCTGCCGTGCACTATAAAGATATCCGGCACTCATTCCAAAGCTTATCTGGAAGCCGCCATGACGGCTATTGGGCGTGGTATTAATATTGATCATGACAGGCGCCGTAAAGAAATCAAGGGCGATTTTATTTTTTGAAAAGGATACAGTATCTCTCTTCACCTGGGGAGTTACACCTTCCACATAAGTGATGGGTGTTTTATAATAGTAGTTGTTGTTCTCAATACCGAACCCATATTTCAGGTTTACCACATGTTTGTAAACATTAAGCCGTTGCATGAAGAACCACAGACTGAAATTGGAAATCTTTGTGCCTTTAAATGAGAAGTCGCCCGATTGTAAAGGCACGCCATTCGGGTTCTGCAGGAAGGCCTGTGCCTCAGCGCTGCTGTAATTTGTCTGGTCGTCAAATCCTGCGAAACCAAAATCCACGATCATCCAGTTGGTGGTGATATTGGATTTTTTGTTATACCTGTGATGGTAATTGTATCCGGAAGTAACGTTGTAATCCGAAGATTTTCCATCTCCCTTTTTGATAATGATGATCCCGCCCACCCTGATGGTATCGGGTTCATTTTCCTTCGCCTTTGTTGAATCTTCCTGAGCAAATCCTGCCTGGTAACATGCTCCGAGGAGCATGAGCATAAATACTTTTTTCATCATTCTTTGTTTAAACTGTTAACGGGGTAATCCTATTTCGAAATTTGCCACTTTCACGATCGCTTTTTCCGGATCGGGATTGGTGACTTTGTTGTAGATACGATTTGCTTTCCTGACGATGCCCCTGAACATTCCCTTGCGCGGCTTCTCATCATCCATCACATCAGGCTGATCCGGGATATTTGCATTGTTTTCCCTGGCCAGTGCTTCCGTGGCGTAATCTGATTTTACATCCGGGGCAAGTGCTGTCTGCACAGCAATCGGATTGGCAGCTACCATCGGATCAGAACCCATACTCACTACTTCATCAATCCTGTTACGGGATACATTTTCAACACTGTTCCGGGAAATATTTTCAGGTGCTGCAACTGCATTGTCTTCAGCTTTTAAAGGCTGGCGGGTGGCAGACCCGCGATCATTCACGGTAACCCTGGTCACTGATGAAATTTCCGTTTCAGGTACATTTTCTGTTGGCGTATTGTCAATGGTCTTTTCTTCAATCACTCCATTATTCTCTTTATTGTCCGTTGCCGGTACTTCCTTATTTTCTTTTGGAACCTGTTGTGCAACGGTAACCAGTGCCGCCTGGATTTCATCTTCCTCAGGCTTATTGATGAACCACAATCCCGCTGCAATCAAGATGGCGGCAGCTACAGCCATCCTGTACCATTTTATGGAGATCACTGCAGCAGGTTTTCCAGCCGAACGATAAAGCAGTGATTTATCAGGGAAGCTAATGTCTTCCGGTGGCAACTTTGTTTTGCTGAGCAATTCAAAATTGGCAGCAGCGGAAGGATGGCTGTTTGTATACGTTTCTATGGCAAGTGCATCCTTTTCGCCGAGTTCATTATCCAGCCAGGAAAGCTGGAATTCCTCATAGTTCAATTCATTGATCCCGGTATTGTTTTCATCACGGTAGAGATCCTGTTTCATGTCCATCATGATATGTTCAGGTTCAAGCCTGGTATCCATGAGCATGGTCCATTCTTCCCTGAGTTCAGGATGCTGTTCTATAAAAAGTTCTACGTTTTTCTTCTCCGCTTCAGTCAACTCATTGTCAACATACAGCAGGAAGTATTCCTCGTAGTTTTCCAGGTTGATGGGGAGATGTTTCATATCGTTTTGTTCAAATGACATTTTCTGGTCTGACTAAATAATTTTTTAACTGGATCCTCGCCCGGTGGAGGTAAACTTTTACCTGGCTTTCGCTGAGCCCCATGATCCTGCCTATCTCTTCATAATTATATCCCTCATAATCTTTCAGCATTACCAGTGAGCGATGTGTTTCGTTTAACCTTCCGAGTGCCTCATTCAGTACTTTTTTGAGATTGTGCTGCTGGCGGTCCGTTACCATGGTCTGCTCGCTGAATTCCTCCCTTAAACTTACCCTTTTTTCCTTCCTGAGGTGATCGATCATCTGGTTATGTGCCACCGTGAAAAGATAGGATTTGGCGGTTGCAGCATCCACATTTTCCCGGTTCCTCCACATTTTCTCATAGGCCGTTTGCACCACATCCCTCGCATCTTCTTCATGCCGAAGATTTTTCAGGATAAAACGGTATACATTATCTGCATACGTTGAAACACATTCGTTATATTCTCTTTCCGTCATACTGGCTGTTCTGGTAGTCTGAAATTACGCTCTGCTAATGGTTCATTTTATAGTTATACGGACAAGCGGCGCCATTGTTACAGGCAGGGCAGATTTTTTTTTCATAAGGGGGATATCCGGCTAAAATGGCCCATTTAATACATTTGGGGACGACTCATGCCGGGATAAAAATAAAAAAACCCCGTTACCTTGGCAACGGGGTCCATTATTTATCTGGAATTGATCAGTTCCTGGATTCTATGATCAGGTGGCGGGAAAGTGATTCCCACATCGGCATGTCGGCATCTGCTTTTTTATCCTGCCCTTCCTTAACCTGCTCCAGGCAGATTGCCTGCCCATTATTATCCATAATGGTTGTAAAACCATAGATTCCCATAACTCCTAATGCCAGGCTTGCCGCTAATATCCAGTGCTTAAAATTCTTGGTGCTCATCACAGTTGATTTGTAATATAAGACGAAGATATTTTGGAAAAGTTACAGTAGTTGGTAAATATCTCTTAAAATAGCTGCCAGGGTCCCTTCCCGGGCGTCCTTACAAAGGAGTTTAGGAAACTTGCCCCTTCAAAATGGGAATTCCAATAACTTTACCCCTTAATGTCAAGTTATGAATGAGCAATTGGTATCCAGGCTGGAACAGGAACTGGAAGAGATCCGTAAAAACGGTCTTTTCAAGACCGAAAGGATAATCGAGAGTCCCCAGGGGGCCGTTATCCGCGTCGGCAGCAAGCAGGTCATCAACCTCTGCGCCAACAATTACCTGGGGTTATCATCGCATCCCAAGGTGATCGATGCGGCGAAAAAGTATATTGACCACCGGGGTTACGGCCTTAGCAGTGTCAGGTTTATCTGCGGTACCCAGGATATTCATAAGGAGCTGGAAGCCAAAATTTCCACCTTCCTGGGCACTGAAGATACGATCCTGTATGCCGCAGCTTTCGATGCCAACGGGGGTGTATTTGAACCCCTGTTCAATGAGCAGGATGCCATTATATCGGACGAACTCAACCATGCATCCATCATAGACGGGGTAAGGCTTTGCAAGGCCCAGCGGTTCCGGTACAAGCATAATGATATGGCCGACCTGGAACAAAAACTCCAGGAAGCTGCAGGCGCCAGGAACCGGATCATTGTTACTGATGGCTCTTTTTCCATGGATGGAACCATCGCACAACTCGATAAAATCTGTGCGCTGGCCGATACATATAATGCCGCCGTGATGTCTGATGAATGCCATTCTTCCGGTTTCCTGGGCAAAACCGGCCGGGGAACACACGAATACCGCGGCGTGATGGGCAGGATCGATATCATTACGGGTACTTTGGGAAAGGCCCTGGGTGGCGCTTCCGGCGGATTCACCAGTGGCCGTAAAGCGGTTATTGAAATGCTTCGCCAGAGAAGCAGACCCTACCTTTTTTCCAATACCCTGGCGCCAAGTATTGTGGGGGCATCCATTGCGGTGCTCGATATGTTGAGCGAAACCACTGAATTAAGGGACAAACTTGAATGGAATACGCGTTATTTCAGGGAACAAATGACAGAAGCCGGGTTCGATATTAAACCAGGTGACCATCCGATTGTTCCTATCATGTTATACGATGCCATGCTGGCCCAGAAAATGGCCTCCCGCCTCCTGGAAGAAGGAATTTATGTGATCGGGTTCTTCTTCCCCGTGGTTCCCCAGGGCAAGGCCAGGATCAGGGTACAGCTTAGTGCAGCACATGATAAATCGCACCTCGACAAGGCCATTGCTGCTTTTGTGAAAGTGGGCAATGAACTCGGGGTAATAAAAACAGTGACAGCATGATCAGAATAGTTGGATTTTTTTCTCTTGTACTTTTTTGTTTTTCCTGCACTACCAATAATATCAAGAATGCCGACAACCTGAAAAAGTATTTCGATGAATACAAAGTGGATGGTTGTTTTGCACTGTACGACAATTCCAGGGGTGAACATACCGTTTACAATGAAAAAAGGGACACCACAAGGTATAGCCCGGCCTCAACGTTCAAGATTGTAAATGCACTGATCGCCCTTCATACGGGCAGGGTAACGAATGACAGCACTATCATAAAATGGGATAGCGTGGTCAGGGAAAGGCCTGAATGGAACCGTGACCTTTCTATATACCAGGCTTTCAGGGTTTCCGCCGTTCCCCATTTTCAGCAGGTGGCCAGGATGATCGGGAAGGATACCATGCAGAAATGGCTCGACAGCACGCATTATGGCAATAAAAAAATTGGCCCGGCAATTGATCAGTTCTGGCTCGATAATAGCCTCTTAATATCCAACGACGAACAGGTATGGCTGGCCAAATTGTTGTATTTCAGGCAACTGCCCTTTCGTCATAGTGTACAGGAAGAAGTGAAAAGGATGATGATCCAGGAAAATACCACCAATTATCAGCTTGCATACAAGACAGGGTGGGGTAAAACCGTTAGTGGAAATGAATTGGGCTGGATAGTAGGATGGATTGAAGAAAACAGGCATGTGTACTTTTTTTCCATGAACCTCGAATCAGCCGACCATAACATTAATATGACCGAAGTGAGGAAGAAGATCCTGATGAATATTTTGACGGATATTGGGTTTTTTAAGAACCGAATGTAAATGCAGAACTAGAGACTAGAGGCCAGAGAAAAAATAATCCAGTAAAATCAATATTCTTGGTACGATTTGAAAATCCATGGTTCCTGTTAACCCTCCTCGGTGCAATACTGATGGTGTTATTATTCATCAGTGTGGTAAGGTGGAAGAGATCCACCATAAAAAAGATCGGGGATGAAAAACTTATCAGGCAACTCATCAATGGTTATTCCCCTGTAAAATTCCGGTTTAAGTTTTTACTCGTTTTGCTGGCCTTTATACTCACGGCAATGGGTGTTTCAAACCTGCAGTCTCCCAAAGAGGTTGAACAAATCAACCGGCAGGGCATTGATGTCATGATTGCCCTGGATGTCAGTAAAAGCATGTTGGCCCAGGATATACAGCCCAACAGGCTGGAACGTGCGAGGCAACTGACCAGTAAACTGATCGACAGGCTCAGTAATGACAGGGTCGGGCTGGTACTTTTCGCCGGCAGGGCCTACCTGCAGATGCCCCTTACAACAGACCATGGCGCAGCAAAAATGTATGTGAATACAGCCTCTGTTAATTCGGTTCCCACACAGGGTACGGTGATCGGTGAAGCGCTCACTTTATGTAATAATGCATTTGAAGCCAAACAAAAAAAGTTCAAGGCGGTAATCCTCATTACTGACGGAGAAGACCATGATGAATCTGCCATTGAGATCGCGAAGAAAATGGCGGAGGAAGGTGTCATGCTGCACACCATTGGTGTGGGAAGTTCTTCCGGCATCCAGTTAATTGATCCTGAAACCAACCAGGTAAAAAGGGATAATATGGGAGTACCGGTAGTAACGCGTTTAAATGAAAAAGAATTGATTGATATCGCCCAGGTAGGTAAGGGTGAATACCAGATGCTGATGGATACGGAGTCTGCCGTAACAAAGATTCTCAACCAGGTGAATGAAATGGAAAAACGAAACATCACTGATAACACCATGATGAATTACCGGAGCTTTTTCCAGTGGTTTATTGCTGCGGCCATTATTTTATTGATGTTTGAACTACTTGTGTCTGAAAGAAAACTGGAGAAGCCATGAAAGTGTTTTTGACGATAGCGGGTTATTTATTTGAAAATTCATGAAAAAACTATTTACGATATCAGTGTACTTATTGTTGATGGGTGAAATTTCTGCTCAGCAGAATAGCGATGCGGGCATTGTGAAGGGCAATGAATCATACCGTAAACAGGAATTTGACAAGGCGCAGGAGTATTACCGCAAGGTGCTTGAACAATCACCCAGGAATGCCACTGCATCCTATAATCTCGGCAATGCGCTGTACAGGGACAAGAAAACAGAAGAAGCGGAGAAGCTATTTGCAATGGCTGCGGAGAATTCGGAAGATAAAATTGCCAGGGGAGATGCTCATTATAACAAAGGCGTTTCACTGACCATGCAGAAGAAAACTGCTGAAAGCATCCTGGCGTATAAGGAGGCCCTTCGGCTCAATCCCAAAGATTCCCTGGCCAGGGAAAACCTGCAGCGGGCCCTGCAGGAACAAAAAAGCCAGCAGCAGAGTAACAAGAAAAACGAACAGAAAAAGGAAAATAAACAGCAGCAGAAACTCAACAAGCAACAGGTCATGCAACTCCTGAATGCCTTGCAGGAACAGGAAAAGCTGTTGCAGCAAAAACTCCAGAAATCAAAAGTTCCCGCTCCCGGTCAACCGGAAAAAGATTGGTGAGAAAATAATGCCATGGCATTATTTTAATTGGGAAATTGGGAAGTGTGGGAAATGTGGAAGTGAAAATGAGGTAATGGAGAACATCATTCCTCAGCGTTCAACATTTGCACATCTGCACATTTGCAAATTTTCACATTTTCCCAGTTTATCATGTTATTTTTGCACGATGCAATTGTATTGTAATTCAATGACTGAGTACAGCAGGCTGAAAACACTGGAAGTGCGCATTGGCGACCTGCTGCTCGGTAATGGCCATCCGATCAGGGTCCAGACGATGACCACTACAGACTCCATGGATACCATGGCCACTGTGGAGCAGTCGATCCGCTGCATTGAAGCCGGCGCTGAACTGGTGAGGATCACGGCACCTTCAAAGAAAGAAGCTGAAAACCTGCTCAACATAAAAAATGAGCTGCGTAAAAGAGGGTATTCCACACCGTTAGTTGCTGATATTCACTTCACGCCAAACGCCGCGGAAATTGCCGCACGTATAGTGGAAAAGGTAAGGGTCAATCCCGGGAACTATGTCGACAAGAAGAAATTTGAATTTATAGATTATACGGATGCCGATTACCTGGAAGAAATCGACCGCATCAGGGAAAGGTTTACTCCCCTTGTAAGAATTTGTAAGGAATATGGAACGGCCATGCGGATCGGTACCAATCACGGATCGCTGAGCGACAGGATCATGAGCCGCTACGGGGATACCCCGATGGGTATGGTGGAAAGTGCCATGGAATTCCTGCGAATCGCCAGGGGGGAACAATATCATAATATCGTGCTGAGCATGAAATCCAGCAACCCGCTGGTTATGGTGCAGGCATACCGGTTGCTGGTGAACAGGATGGAGGAGGAGTTTAGATGCCTGTTACCCGCTTCACCTGGGTGTTACCGAGGCGGGCGATGGTGAAGACGGCAGGATCAAATCAGCCATTGGGATCGGTACCCTGCTGGAAGACGGAATCGGTGACACCATACGGGTATCCCTAACCGAAGATCCTGAATTTGAGATCCCGGTCTGTAAGGATATTGTTGCGCGATATCAATCCGTAATCCGCAATCCGCAATCCGCAATCTCCGAAGGCGCCAATCCGCCAATCCGCAATCCGTCCTAAGAACTTCCACCAATTGTAAAGGTTCCTTACGACCCCTTCGCCTACCTGCGCAGATTGAGCCATGAGATCTCCAATATCGGAGCAAAACATGTACCTGTTGTAGTTGCTGATATGAAGGACAGTGCTTCTGTATCCCCGGTCTGATCTTACCGCTATCGGGTACCGGTACAATGAAGCAACAGACAAATGGAATATAGGGGATGCGGCGGCTGATTATTTGTATGCCGGCAGCAAGCTGCTGGATTTTAACCTTCCGGGAACATTGAAAGTGCTGGTAGACCATGATGCCTGGCTCACGGCGACGGATAAGGAAAAATATTTTCCCGTCTTTCAGTTTTCTTCCTATCATGATTCACTAATGCGGTCTTCATCACTGAATTTTATTGTTTTTGATGTGGCGCAAACAGGGCACTGGGAATCCATGCTGGGGATACTGAAAAACGATAAGACCATGGTCGCCTGCATAGAGAGCACGGCCGTTCCTTCAATGCTGCTGTTGCGAAGGTTTTTTATGGAGATGATGATTCATAAGATCACTTCGCCAGTGGTCATATGCGTGGAAACATTTGCAAAATCCATTGATGAGCAACTCATACATTTTTCAGCCGAAGCAGGGTCCTTATTCCTGGAAGGCATGGGAGATGGCATCTGGATATGGAATAATATGCAGGATGTGCAGAATATCAAAGTAAGCGGGCGTACATATCTGGAAGTAAAGAATAATGCACAGTTCCTGAATAATACTGCCTTTTCAATATTGCAGGCAACGCGAACCAGGATTTCCAAAACAGAATATATTTCCTGTCCGAGTTGCGGTCGTACCTTATTTGACCTACAGGAGACCACCGCAAAGATCAGGTCGTATACCCATCACCTGAAGGGAGTGAAGATTGCCATCATGGGATGCATTGTAAACGGGCCGGGTGAAATGGCCGATGCTGATTTCGGTTATGTGGGAAGCGGGCCCGGGAAGATCACTTTATACAAGGGAAAAGAAGTAGTCAAAAGAAATGTGGACAGTGAAGTGGCAGTATCTGAACTCATCAACCTGCTTAAGGAAAGCGAGGTCTGGATAGAAAGAGAATCATAATTCCAAAACATTATGCAGACAGATTACCTGGTCATTGGTTCCGGGATAGCGGGACTTAGCTTCGCATTAAAAATAGCCGAAGCGCAACCTGATAAGTCCATTATTGTAATGACAAAGTCCACTTCGGATGAAACCAATACCAAGTATGCGCAGGGCGGTATTGCGGCGGTATGGGATGATGAGCAGGATAATTTTGACAAGCATATCGAAGATACCCTGATTGCAGGCGATGGACTGTGCAATGAGGAGGTCGTAAAAATCGTGGTAAAGGAAGGGCCTGAACGTGTCAGGGAAATTATTGAATGGGGCGCAAGGTTTGATAAGGATCCGGATGGCGATTATTCCCTCGGAAAGGAAGGCGGACATAGTGAATCCAGGATCCTGCATTACAAGGATGTTACCGGAAAAGAGATGGAAAGGGCCTTAATCGAAGCGGTAAAGCGAAAGCCCAATATCAAACTGATCAATCACTGCTTTGTGGTTGACCTTATCACGCAGCACCACCTGGGTTACCTCGTCATGAAATCCACTCCGGATATTCATTGTTATGGCGTATATGCCCTCAACCTGCAGAATTACCAGATGGAAAAAATACTGGCAAAAGTTACGGTGCTGGCTACAGGCGGGAACGGACAGGTTTACCGTACCACCACCAATCCGGCCATTGCCACCGGTGACGGTGTTGCGATGGTGTACCGTGCGAAGGGGAGGATAGAAAATATGGAGTTTATCCAGTTTCATCCCACTGCTTTGTATGAAACTAACGTTAAGGGGCAGTCGTTTTTAATAACGGAAGCAGTGAGGGGTGATGGCGGCATTTTGAGGAATAACATCGGGGAGGCGTTCATGGAACGATATGATGAAAGAAGGGACCTTGCTCCGCGTGATATTGTTGCCCGTGCCATTGACAGTGAAATGAAGATCAACGGTACGGAGCATGTATGGCTTGACTGCCGTCATATGGACAAGGAAAAGTTCCTGAAGCATTTCCCCAATATTTACGAGAAGTGCAAATCGATTGGCATTGATGCCATGAAAGACATGATACCGGTATCCCCGGCAGCACATTACAGTTGCGGCGGCATCCAGACGGATGAGTGGGGAAGGACTTCGATACATAATCTTTATGCCGTTGGAGAATGTGCTTCCACCGGGCTTCATGGCGCAAACCGGCTGGCCAGTAATTCGCTCCTTGAAGCGATGGTATTTGCACACCGCGCTTATCTTGACAGCAGCAGGAGAATTGACAGCATCAACACTGTTGAGGGAATACCCGACTGGAGTGCGGCAGGCACCACCAAGCCAAAGGAAATGATCCTCATTACGCAAAGCCTGAAGGAATTGCAGTTGCTGATGACTGATTATGTGGGTATCGTGCGCACCAATATGCGCCTGGAACGCGCCAGCAGGCGGCTCGACCTGCTTCACGAAGAAACCGAAGACCTTTACCGCCATACGATTGTATCCCCGCAACTATGCGAACTCAGGAATATGATCACGGTTTCTTACCTGGTAGTGAAGAGTGCGGAATTCAGGATGGAAAGCAGGGGACTGCATTTCAATACGGATTATCCGTACAAGAGCAAACTGGTCCAGAATATCGTTTTATAATCTGCCTATGTATTACATCACTTACGGTTTTTTATACCTGGTTTCCTTACTTCCCTGGTTCATCCTGTATGGATTGTCTGACCTGCTGGTGCTGCTGGTGTATCATGTATTAAAATACAGGAGGGATGTTGTGTTGTCGAATCTTGCCATTGCTTTCCCTGAGAAAACAGATGCAGAACGGAAAAAAATTGCCAGGGATTTTTACAGGCAGTTCACTGATACCATCGTAGAGACCATTAAGCTGATTTCATTGTCGAAGGAGGGATTAATGAAAAGGTTTACCGGTAATCCGGACGTAATGAATTCAGTGCTGGACCAGGGCAAGAACCTGCAGGTACACGCGATGCATAATTTTAACTGGGAAATTGTAAACCTGAACGTGACCCTGCAGCTCAGGTATCCGTTCCTGGTAGTGTATATGCCCGTCAAGAGCAAAGTATTTGAAAAAATTACTTCGGATATACGTAAACGTTATGGAACAATCCTGATTCCAGCCACAACTTTCAAAACGCAATTTCTCCATTATTCCGCCAAGCCGCATATACTTGCCCTGGTCGCCGACCAGAATCCGGGCACGCCGTCAAATGCCTGGTGGCTTCCTTTTTTCGGAAAAATGACGCCATTTGTAAAAGGGCCCGAAAAGGGTGCCCGCCTGAAAATACCGCCGTAGCATTTGGAAATTTTTACCCTGTCAGGAGGGGCCATTATAGTTATGAAGTAAAACTTATAACCATGAATGCGGCCGAGTTGCCGGAAGGTGAACTAACACGCCGGTTTGTCAGTTATGTGGAAGAATGCATCCGGAAAAATCCGGCGAATTATTTATGGAGCCACAGGCGGTGGAAACACGAGTATTCCAGGGAGTATCAAACGATAGGGCAGTAGCAATGTGCAAATGTGCAGATGTGCAAATGTGCAAATGGAGTACAATTGGTTTATATCAATTATACAGTTTTCCATTTCCTCATTTCACTATCACATTTACCACACTAACCACATTCTCACATTAAAATCAAGGGAACATCAGTTCCCTTGATTTTCTCCATTCCGCCCAGAACATTTCTTACATTATGAAACCCCTGTCTTTTCATCAGTGAAGCGGCAATTACGCTTCTGTATCCGCCGCCACAGTGAACATACAGGTTATCGGTTTCTTCCAGGTTTGCCATGGAGACAGGGTCCCGCATTTTGTCGAGGGGAAGATTAACTGCATCCTCTACATGGCCTTCTTCAAATTCAGCGGGTTTACGGACATCTACCACTACCAGGTGATCATCAAAAGGTATGTCCATGGCCAGTTCATCAGGCTCAATGTTAATCACCAGGTCAATAGGCCCGCCGGCTTTTCTCCATGCCTCAAATCCGCCTTCCAGGTAGCCGATAGTTCTTTCAAAACCTACCCGGGTTAACCGGATCAGGCTTTCTTCTTCTTTTCCGGGTTCAGTGACCAGCAAAATATCTGTATCAAAGGGAAGTATTGTCCCCGCCCATTCTGCAAACCTGCCTTCCAGACCGATGAAAATGGAATCAGGGATAAACCCTTCAGTAAATGTATCGGCATGCCTGGTATCCAGGATAATCAGCTCTTTTTCATCCGACTTCCAACTTCATCAGTTGTTCTGCACTAACCGGGGTTAATCCTTTCTTTAATAAATCATCCAGGTTGGAATAACCTTCTTTATTGATCTTTGCATTCACCATAAAGTAGGGAGGCGGGGTGCCCAGTCCCTCTGTGACGGCTTTGATAAAACTGGCCATATCAGGAGCTGTCAGGGCGTAATTGTGCTGTTTTTCCTCACCGATGGTACTATATGCATTCGGCCCTATATTTTTTCCGCATGAACTGCCCGGTCCATGAGCAGGGTAAACGATAACATGATCCGGCAAGGGCTTGATCCTGGACTGTAATGACTGGTACAGCATTGCTGCAAGTTCATCAGAACCCATGTCGCCGCTACTGAGATCAGGCCTTCCCACATCGCCTACAAAAAGCGTGTCACCGGTGAATATGCAATAAGGTGATCCTGTATCATCATGCAGGAGATAACACGTGGATTCGATAGTATGCCCCGGGGTATGCAATACCGTTAACTTCAGCCGCCCAATCATGAATTCCTGGCCGTCAGCGGCAACCTGTATGTTATATGATGTTTCTGTTTTTGGCCCAAATACAATAGGCGCGCCGGTTTTGGCTGATAATTCAAGATGTCCGCTGACAAAATCAGCATGAAAATGCGTTTCAAAAATATATTTTATCCTGGCATTCCTTTCTTTGGCCAGATCAATATATCCCTGTGTGTCACGCATGGGATCGATGATCGCAACTTCCCCGTTATCTTCAATATAATACGCAGCCTCGCTGAGACAGCTCGTATAGAGTTGTTGTATAAACATTATACAAAGATAAGTAAGTAGATTTTTTGGCGATCCTTACGGGAAGTATTTACCTAGGAAAGTAAATCACTGACAATTTTGTTAATATGGGCCAGGCGCTCATAGTTAATCAGGTAGTAGATGTATTTACCTTCTCTTTCAGTCTGTACAACCCCCGCCCGCCGGAGAATGGCCAGGTGCTGGGATACAACGGATTGTTCAAGCCGGAGTTGAATATAAATATCGGTCACCGTCATTTTACGCTTTTCGTCCAGCATCCTGATAATTTGCTGTCGCAGTTTATGATTCAGCGCCCGCAGCACCAGGGATGCTTTTTTTACCAGCAGGTAGTCAATTTTCAAATTATTTTCGGCTATCATGTTCAGCGCTTGAAGGATTATTGGTTCGTTTTATTTTACGAGGTGCAAATATATTTTTAACTATAATATGTTTAGCCCAAAGTAACCGGTGTGGCTTTAAAAATACTGTTTCTAGCTATTTAATTTAATGAATATTAGGTGAATAAAATGCTTTTAAATAAAAAGGCTCCGTATAAGCAAGGCCGGAGAACTTCTTATTAGCATAAGCGATGGTACCCAGGATAACCTGTTCAGGGAGGGAAGATTCCGTTTCACTTACCCTTGCATTTACATGACTGGTAATGGTTTTGGGCAGTTTTGGGGTGGCATTGCCGGTAAAGATAACGGTGCCTTTTTCCAGCCATTCCTCAAAAGAATTTTCATCGAGGATCAATGCCTGCGGGGGAGAAACACATATCAAATTTCGGTCATACGTAGCCGTGAAAACTTCCATTCTTCTTGCATCAATCAATGGACAAATGGCAGTATAACTGTTATCCTTAAACGGAACAGCCATCCATTCAAGGGTGGAAATGGTGATCAGCGGTTTCTGCAGGGAGAAGCATATCCCTTTTGCGGCAGACAAACCAACCCTTAAGCCGGTATATGATCCGGGGCCATTTATGACCGTTACGGCATCAATCTGCGAAAGCGATATCCCTGCTTCAAGGACCATTTCTTTTATGGCGGGTTGAAGGAATGCAGAATGATCTTTCTGAATATCATTTTCCCTCATGGCCATGATCTCATTTCCCCTGGAAATCCCGGTAATGGCTTTTCCTAATGCAGTATTGATATGGAGCAGCAAACTCATAATCCTACTTCCTTTAATAATGCGGGGGCAATACTATAACGATCATTTTCAACTGATAAAACAGATAGCAGCCTGCATACCCGGTGAAGGTCGATTTTTTCTCCCCAGGCGAAAGGCCCAAGGGGATAATTAGTGCCCAATTGCATGGCAGTGTCAATATCGGTTTTAGAGCTCACACCTTCTCCCCATGCATACCATGCTTCATTGATGATCATCGACAAAACCCTCGGGCTAACCATACCAGGTGTATCCGGCAGCCAGTTAGCTTTCTTAGCCAGGTTCCCCAGTATTTCTTCCGCCACCGGCCTGATATTTTCACCGGCAACACATTCCATAAGGGGTCTTTTCAGCATTCCGGGCCAGGCATTGATCCGGATAATATTTCCCGGGGCATGATGCGCTGTAAGGGTACCGGTTACCCCGGCCACAAAAACGGGTTTATTTTTTTCGAGGGGCCAGCAGGATGAATCCCAGGCCTCATCCCGGAAGTCGAAATGGGCTTCACCTTCAGCCTGGCGGAACTCCTCCGCTGTAGATACTGTGCGGAGTTCCACAAAAGCTTCCTTATCTTCAAAAAGTTCTTCCCAGCCCGGATCATCGGCGAGAATTATACACCTCATGTGGCCAGTTTACGCAAATTTAGGTTGGTAGACTGCAATAAACGATGCAATTTTATTTAATTGGTAAATATTTACATATGTCAAAAACTATCATCAAAACAGATCTCGCCCCAGCACCCATCGGGCCTTATAACCAGGCAGTGAAATCCGGCAACTTTCTTTTTATTTCCGGACAGGTAGCGATCAATCCTGCTACCAATAATATTGAGGTAACAACCATTGAGGAAGAAGCAGAACAGGTCATGAAAAATCTCAATGCCATACTTACCGCGGCAGGAATGGAATTTAACCAGGTCGTGAAAACAACCATCTTTCTGAGCGACATGAATTTGTTTTCGACCGTAAATGAAATTTACGGCAAATATTTTACCGGGGATTTCCCGGCACGCGAAACGGTGGCCGTGAAAGGACTGCCGAAGAACGTGAATGTTGAGATCAGCATGATAGCGATTCAATCCTGATGACAAAGTCATCAGGATTGAATCGCTATCATGATTACGGATTGCGGATTACGGATTACGGATTGCGGATTGCGGATTGCGGATTATCGGATTTATAAGATGGTCATTAATTTACAAATTCCACTTTCACATTTTCACACTTCACACATTACCACATTATGAAACTTGTTTCATCACTTGCCTGTTTGTTGCTGACCTTTGTTTCATCAATTCCCACAGGATCAGTGGACCATCCAGGCCGCCAAAATTGATCCTTCCGAATACTATGGCATTACAGTTGCCAATGGCATGCTTGGCATTGTTTCATCACCGGAACCATTTAAAGTGAAGGACGTAGTCCTGGCAGGCGCTTACGACCAGTATGGTCGCGGGACGGGTGAGCAATTTCCTGCGAAGCTTCAACCTCCTCAATATGCGACTGGATATTGACGGGAAAACAGTGGATGCAAAATCGGCAACTAATTTTAAGCAGGAACTGAATATGCGGAAGGCCGCATTTAATGCGGGTTTCGATTTTGCCGATAAAGCCACGGTAAGTTATTCCTATTATTCCTTGCGCCATCTGCCCTATACCGTATTGATGGATGTGACCATAACAGCAAAAAAAGATATCACCATCAACGGGGCAAGTGTAATGGAAGCACCTGATGCCCTGCGTGATGTCCAGAATTATTACAATGAGATTGACCGTCCGCACGTTGTGCTCAGCCTGCTTACATCATCTGCCAGGAGTCCAACAGGTAAATTACTCATGTGTGCGTCAAATACTTTTCTTTTTCCCGAAAAACACGGTGAAGAACCCAGGGTGATCCATGAAATGTGGGATAATAACATGCACCTGATGAAATTCTCCCGGAAAATTAAGGCAGGTGAAACCTATCGTTTTTCCATTGCCGGATCCTCACTCACTTCAGCACACCATGATGATCCGCTCAATGAAGCTGAACGCCTGACTATTTATGCCAGGCTCGAAGGGCGGGACCGCCTTTTGCAGTTCCATGAAAAAGCATGGGAAGAACTCTGGAAATCCGATATCATTATTGAAGGAGACCCGGAAAGCCAGAAGGATGTAAGGAGTATGCTGTACCACCTGTATTCATTTGCCAGGGAAGGCGCTGCCATGTCGCCCTCACCAATGGGTTTAAGCGGGCTCGGTTACAACGGGCATGTATTCTGGGATACGGAATTATGGATGTATCCTGCATTGCTGGTCATGCAACCCGAAATGGCTAAATCCATGATCGAATACAGGTACCGGCGACTGGATGCGGCAAAAAGAAATGCTTTCAGCAAGGGATTCAAAGGCGCCATGTTTCCATGGGAAAGTGCGGAATCGGGCGTTGAGGAAACACCGGTCTGGGCCCTCAGCGGTCCATTCGAACATCATATCACGGGCTGCGTTGCCATTGCTACCTGGAACTATTTCTGTGTAACCCAGGATACCGGGTGGCTTCGTGAAAAAGGATGGCCGATACTTATCCGCTACGGCAGATTTCTGGGCATCAAGGGTGGAAAGAAACGGTGCCGGTAAGTATGATATCAAAAATGTGGTAGCCGCAGATGAATGGGCAGAAAACGTTGACAATAACGCCTTCACCAATGCTGCCGCAAGAGCTAACCTGAATTTCGCAAATATGGCGGCTGCAATTCTAAAAATTAAGGCCAATGCAGACTGGACCCTGGTGGCCAATAATATCCCCATCCTCAAAATGGCAGACGGAATTACCCGCGAACACGCCACGTATAACGGGGAAGGCATTAAGCAGGCTGATGTGAACTTATTATCCTACCCACTGAAGGAAGTCACCGATCCAAAGGCCATCAGGGCCGATCTTGAATATTATTCAAAAAGGGTTCCGGATGAAGGAACACCGGCCATGACCCAGGCCGTATTTCACCACATTATATGCCCGGCTTGGAGATACTGATGCAGCATATAAGTGGTTCCGGGAATCTTATATTCCGAACCTTAACCCGCCATTCAGGGTAATTGCTGAAACAAAAGGTGGTACCAATCCTTATTTTTCAACAGGGGCAGGAGGAATTATCCAGAGCGTAGTGATGGGTTTTGGCGGACTGGATATTACGCCGCAGGGAATCAGGCAGGTAAAAACAAAGCTGCCGTCAAAGTGGAAAAGCCTGACAATCACGGGCGTAGGGAAAGAAAGAAAGACTTATGTGGTTAAATAACAAGAACAGAAACTGAAGACAAAATAGTTTTAGAAAAGAAATTTTATATATTGCACCGCTGTTTGGCAAAAATATTAACGGATTTTCAAACAGTAAAGCGTTTCCCCTAAAAGGGCCGCAACCAAATGAACTGATGCGAATTGCTGCAACCATATTACTGCTTACGATTCACCTTTTTAATATAGGCGGATATCGTTTCCTGTTTGATGAACTGGAAAACAGGGCATCATATGAGTTAGTTCAGCAACTTGACAACCAGGAATACAATGACCAGGATCTTATAGAAATGAAAGTTCCGCTTCCCATGCCTTACCAGACCAGCTGGTCGTCTTTCGAACGGTATGATGGGGAGATAGAAATTGATGGAATTCATTACAACTACGTTAAGCGTAAAGTGGTTAATGATACCCTCATCCTGATGTGTATTCCAAACCATGGAAAAATGAAACTTAACAGTGCAAAAGAGCAGTTCTTTTCACTTGTCAATGATATCAGCCAGGAGAGTGATCAAAAGAGCCCTTCTCCCAAATCATCCTTAATCAAGAGTATTACAACAGATTACCAGGCAACAGAAGCCATGGCTTCGCTATACCCTCCTGCGGAGCCCGGTAATGAATATTTTAATGTCCCTGTTCTGTTCCCCGGATCTCTTGAGCCGGGTTCCCCTTATCAGCCGCCGGAAACGCGTTGCGTTTAATGTGCAGGTGTGCAAATATGCAAATGTGCAAATGACTTTTGCTTTCAAAATCATTGAAAGTTAAAGTACAGTAGAATTAATTCTGCAGTCAGTTCAAAACAGTGCATTTGTGTATTGGTGAAACCAGGAAACTTAAATCAGCCAGGCCATTTTTCTGAATTTTCACATTTGTACTATCACATTATCGCATAACCGCATTAGCACATTAACCGCTCCGCGGTTCAAACATTTCCACATTTTCGTATTTGCACATTTTCACATTATTTATGAAGCATATAATCATTTTCCTGTTTTTGGCATTGGCTGCCTGTAAAACAAACAGCGACAGCCAGCACAGCAATAGCGAGTATACATCGTATTACAAATGATCCGGTGGTTTTTTGCAAGACGGTGAAGCAGCTCAACAATATCGTACTGGAAAATAATTTCCCGCCAATGGTGGCGGCAAGGAATTATGTCTATGCGAATATTGCCGCATATGAATGCATGGTAGCCGGAGATACCAACTGGCAAACCCTTGCCGGGCAAATTAAACACATGCCCGCCATGCCGAGGTTGCCAAAGGATAAGCCTATCGATTATCATCTTGCATCCCTGCTCGCTTTCGTTAAAGTGGGCAATGCCGTTACTTTCCCGGAAGGCAGCATGATGGTTTTTTATGATAAACTGGCGCATGATGCCGACAGCCTCGGCATTCCGGAAGATATGCTTGCCAATACCATTCAGTTTGCAGATACTGTATCACGTGCTGTCATTGACTGGAGCAGGGGCGATAATTACAGCAAAACAAGGGGCGCTTCAAGATACTCGGTAGACGAAACACCCGGTCGCTGGGTGCCAACACCTCCCATGTATGCAACAGCCATTGAGCCTCATTGGATGGAGATCAGGCCAATGGTACTGGATTCAGCTTCAGAATGCATGCCCAAGAGGCCGCCGGTATATGATGTGAAAAACAAGCGCAGTGAATTTTATACGGCCCTGATGGAAGTGAAAAAGATCAGTGAACAGCTGACCGATGACCAGAAACATATCGCTGACTTCTGGGACGATAATCCCTTCAAGATGAATGTTACCGGTCACGTGATGTATGCCACGAAGAAATTTTCACCCGCGGGTCACTGGATGAATATTGTTGGCATTGCATCTGAAAAAGCAGGAGCAGATTATAGCACTACCATTGCCGCATACACGAAAACATCCATTGCATTGTTTGATGCCTTTATCGCCTGCTGGGACGAAAAATACCGCAGCAATTATGTAAGGCCTGAAACAGTCATCAACCAGCATGTGGATCCCAACTGGCAGCCGTATATCCAGACACCGCCATTCCCCTCTTATGTGGGTGGTCACTCAACCATTTCCGCTGCAGCGGCTGAAGTGATGACACAGTTTTATGGTGAAAGGTCATTTACCGATACATCCCTCCTTGAATTCGGTATTGCCAACCGTGAAATAAAGTCATTTCGTGATGCCGCACTGGAAGCCAGCATGTCGCGCATTTACGGCGGTATACATTACCGCTTTGATTGCGATGAAGGTGCCAAAACCGGAAAGAAAGTAGGAGAGCTTGTGGTGAACCGTTTACGTTTCAAAATAAAAGGAACACCATTGGGCCTGGCAGATTCAAATTAAGTTTTACAATCCCTCAAAAAAAAGTAATGAAAAGCATTTACATATTTATTTTAATTCTTTTAATAACAATACCTGCGGCCGAAGTTTCCGCGCAGGGCTGTGTGGCCATCCGCTCTACCGGCGGAATGAACTGCACTTTGCAGCAAAACTCGAAGGACAGTTCCGGCTGGATGCTGAATATCAACAACCGTTATTTTAAATCGTACAAGCATTTCGTTGGAAAGGAAGAGCAGGAAGAAAGGGTAGAAAATGGAACGGAAGTGATTAATTATTCCTATACGATGGATATTTTCCTGTTAAAGAGTATCAATCACCGCTGGTCCATAGGCGTTGACCTTCCGATCAATGTCAATACACGTTCATCCTTATATGAACATGGCGGAAACCTGGGTGGCAAAGGGGCAAGGCATAGTACGCATTCATATGGCATCGGTGATATAAGGGTCAGTGCATACAGGTGGTTATGGAATCCTATGACCCATTCCAGGTGGAATGTGCAGGCCGGCCTCGGAATTAAACTGCCAACAGGCGATTACCAGTACCAGGATTATTTTATAAAGAATGACAGTGTAAAAGTGCTGGGTCCTGTTGATCAGTCTATCCAGCTTGGAGATGGCGGCACAGGGTTCACTGCCGAACTGAATACGTTTTACAATATCAACCGTTCATTCAGTATTTATGGCAATATGTTTTACCTGCTGAATCCCAGGGAGCAGAATGGTGTGTCTACAGCACGCGGCGGAACACCCACTGCAGCCAGTAAGGCATACGGTAGTGATGTAATGAGTGTTCCTGACCAGTTTATGTTCCGGGCCGGGATTAATTATTCATTCTATAACATGACGGCCTCCCTTGGTTTCAGGCATGAACAGGTTAACGTGTATGACCTTGTAGGCGGAAGCAATGGATTCCGCAGGCCTGGATATGTGCAGGCAATCGAACCCGGATTCGTCTACATGCTGAAGAAAATAAATTTTTATGCTTATGTACCTGTTGCCCTTGTTCGTAACAGGACGCAAAGTGTACCTGATAAAATCAGGACAGACAAAACAGGGGTTTATGCACAGGGTGATGCCGCTTTTGCGGATTATTCTGTGAACGTAGGATTATCCATACGTCTTTGAAAAGCATTTTTAAAGCATTTAAAATTATTGTCATGTCAACATTATTTAAGCATTTACAAACCTGCCTGCTTTGCTCCCTCTTGCTAAGCAGCAGTCGTATAATGGCACAAACCGATATGGATGCCATTATGATGAACAAACAACAATTCTGTTCGGGACTCATGTATTCCCATTCTTCCTGGGATGAATACTGGGAAGGAACCCTGAAGCGCAATAACCTGAACCTGGGAACTGTTACAGCTCAATCCGTGATGGCGATGGGAAATTATGGAATCACCGATAACCTGAATGTAATGGTGGGAGCTCCGTATGTATGGACAAAAGCCAGCGCCGGGACATTTGACGGACTAAGTGGCGTTCAGGATATCAGCCTCTGGGTAAAGTGGAGGGCATTAACAAAGAGCTTTGGCAAGAATAAAATTTCCGTTTTTGCCATCGGGGGATTTTCCACACCACTTACGGATTATGTGATTGATTTTCTGCCCATGTCTATCGGGCTCGGAAGTACCAACCTTACTGCAAGGGCGATGGTGGATTATCAGTATGAAAAAATTTCTGTCACCGGCTCCGCATCCTATGTAGGCAGAAGTAATGTTACGCTCGACAGGGATTCATACTATGATACGGAATTGCACAATACCAATGAAGTAAATATGCCTGATGCGATGCAATTCCAGTTAAGGGCCGGATTCAGGGGAAAGTATTTGCTGGCAGAAGCACTGCTGACCAACTGGACCACACTGGGCGGATTTGATATCACCAGGAACAATATGCCCTTTCCCAGTAACAGGATGAATTCAACAATGGCAGGCTTTAACCTCAAGTACACTATTCCGGCATTTACTCATTTGTCTGTCCTTGGCGGAGCAAATTATACCATTGCGGGAAGGAATATGGGACAGTCTTTGGTATTCAACACAGGCCTTTTCTATGCCTTCTATTTCGGTAAAAATCATAAACAACAAAACTAACCCCACATGCAAAAATTAATCATGAAAAAATCTTCTCCGGGAAGCATGGTGGTATTAGTGGCCTCCATGGTAATCACTTTATTTTCCTGTTCAAAAGATATCACAGAGCGGACCGCAGATGCGAGACCTCTCGAACCAATAAATATTGACCTTGAAGCCGGAACCTGGAAACCCATTTTATTAACAGGGCCAACTGAGTTCACTGTGGCGGCACCCATTGCCACCACCAACCCTGATTATATCGCACAAGTCAACGAGATAAAATCATGGCAGGCCAATATCAGCGAGTCTGACAAACAACTCGTTAAATACTGGAGCGCAGGAGGAGTGTTGCGGTGGAATGAAATCATGCGCGAGCTGGTGGCAAAGCATAATCTTCCGCCATACCAGAACCCTGACGGGACCTATCCCGTTCCCAGTGCGGCTAACCCTCTCGCATACCCGCAGTTTCCGTTTTCCAATCCGCCTTACGCGGCAAGGGCATACGCATATGTAGCTGCTGCGCAATATGACGCACTGGTGGCAGCGCATTACTATAAGAAACTGTATAACCGGAAGGCGCCATATGTTACAGATCCAACGGTTAATGCATTGATACCGAAATCGGAACTGCCTTCATATCCTTCTGAAGATGCCGTAATTGCAGGAGCTGCCGTGGAGCTGATGAAACTGCTGTTTCCGGGCGACCAGGATTTTATCAATAAAAAAGCTGAAGAGCATAAGCGTTCAAGGATTATTGCAGGGGCAAATGTGAGAAGTGAACTGGAAGCCGGTGAAGCTTTGGGAAGGGCCGTGGCGCAGAAATTTGTCACCCGGGCAAGGGGCGACAGGGCCGGAGCTGCCGTAGGTACTCCTGCTATCTGGGCCAAGATGGAAGAGGATGCCATTGCCAAGGGTGAAATTCCATGGAAAAGCCTGGAAGTACCGGCGAGGCCTCCCATGTTACCCCTATTTGGAAAAGTAAAGACCTTCCTGTTTGATTCTTTAACGGCAATTTCCCTTCGCCCGGGTCCGCCGCCATCTACCTCCAGTGAAAAGATGAAGAATGAAACGGAAGAAATTAACCAGGTTGGAAAAAATCTTACCAGGGAACAAATTGCCATTGCGCATTTCTGGGCGGATGGAATCAGTACGCCAACACCCCCGGGTCACTGGAATGCTATTGCTGCAGATGATTTTATACAACAGCAATTCAGTGAAGTACGCTGGGCAAGGAACCTGGCATTACTGAACATGTCAATGATGGATGCAGCCATTGTATGCTGGGATGCAAAGTTTTTTTACTTTAACCCGCGTCCAACACAGTTAAACACAGGTATCAAGACAATTACAGGCACACCGAATTTCCCTGCCTATATCTCTGGACATTCAACTTTCAGCGGGGCCGCTGCTACTATTCTTGGCCATATCATCCCGGGTAATGCTACAAAGTACCAGGATATGGCACTTGAAGCCTCAAGGTCCAGGATGTATGCCTGTATCCATTTTCGCAGTGATTGTGAAATTGGATTGGAAGTAGGGGGAAATATTGGCGCATTTGCCGTGAACAGGGCAAAAACTGACGGAGCAGAATGATAGATAAACAAGCATGTTAAATTGAAAAGGAAGGATCAAAATAAATTATTAAAACTTGCCAGGATTCCCGGCATGACAATGCTGATGGTTTTGCTGAATTGTTTAGTTGTTCTTGGTCAGCATCCTGCCACAAAAACTGATACATCAGGTATCAAAGCCCTGGACAGTATCCTTATCATATCCATTTTAAAAAAGGGTACTGTCCAGGCTTTACCTGCAGTTAAGGGAACATACATTTTTGGTGCAAAGAAAACCGAAGTGATCAATCTTGATAAGCTGGATGTGAACAGGGTGGATAATAATCCACGACAATTATTTTCAAAAATTCCCGGTGTTTTTGTTTTTGAAACGGACGGTTCAGGTAACCAGGTTAATATCTCCGCCCGGGGCCTCACCGCACATCGTTCCTGGGAAATGAATGTGAGGCAGAATGATGTGATGACCAATTCCGATCTCTATGGTTATCCGGCAAGTCATTTCAATCCACCAACGGAATCCATTGAAAGAATCGAGATCGTACGGGGTAGCGGTGCACTTCAATATGGAGCCCAGTTTGGAGGGATGGTCAATTATATTACTAAAGAAGCTGATTCATTAAAAGCCATCTCTTTTGAAACACAGAATTCCGTTGGGTCCTATGGTTTATTCAGCACATATAATGCTATCGGAGGAAAGACGAAGAAGATACAGTATTATGCTTATGCTAATTACCGGCAGTCTGATGGATACAGGGATAACAGCGAATACAAATATTTCGCGGGGCACGCGCATCTTCAGTACCTGGTAACACCGTCATTCAGGATAAAACTGGAATATAATTATATGGATTACCGGAACCATATTAATGGAGGATTAACCGATACACAGTTCAAAGAAAATCCAGGGCAATCCACCAGGGATCGCAATTATTACAGTCCAACCATTCATGTACCCTCCATTCGTTTCGACTATGATGTCAACAAAAATCTTTCACTGAACTTCATTAGTTCAGCGATCCTGGGTTCAAGGAACAGTGTTCAGTTTATTGCGTTGTCAACCGTTCCCGATACATTAAATACATCATTGGGCACATATAATCCCCGCCAGGTGGATATCGATGAGTATAATAGTTATTCGAATGAAATCAGGGCCAGGCAGATCTATGCTCTTTTTGGGAGGAAGCATACGCTTGTCGGTGGATTGCGATATATCAATAATTACCTTATCCGCAAGCAGCAGGGAAAAGGAACCACAGGTTTTGATTACGATCTGTCGCTCACCGATCCTCAATGGGGAAGGGACCTTGGATTCAAGACAGAAAGCCTGGCTCCATTTGTTGAGAACCTGTTTATGCTTACGCCTGAATTGATGTTTACCGCAGGAATTCGTTTGGAAAACGGTGAAACAAGGATGAATGGTACGATGAAGAATTTCGATTCGGCAGCGATACCGGTTAATATTAAACACAACTTTACACTTTTCGGATTTGGAGCGCAGTATCAATTGGGAGAACGTATCAATGTTTATGCGAACTGGTCGCAGGCATACAGACCCGTGATTTTCGCAGATATTATACCAACAACGACCCTGAATAAAATTGATCCGGGCATAAAGGATGCTTTTGGGCACAATGCGGAAATTGGTATAAGGGGAAAGTTGCGGAATTACCTCGATTTCCAGCTTACGGTATTTGATATGCTGTATAAGAACAGGACCGGGAACCTGGTACTAACTGATAATAATGGGGATGCTTATTTCTATAAAACCAATACTGGTACCACCAGGTCAAACGGAATTGAAATCTATGCTGAATTTCAACCCATCAAATGGCTGACCAGTTACCGAAGTAAATTGCAGCTTTCTATCTACACTTCAACTTCGTATATACATGCCCGGTATATAAAAGGATCTGTTGTTTCAGGAGGGGTAAATAAGGATATATCAGGAAACCAGGTGGAAGTTACTCCACACTGGATCAGCCGGAACGGAGTGCAGCTTGTGTATAAAGGATTCTCCACAACGCTTCAGTATAGTTTTGTAGGGCAGTCATATTCGGATCCATTAAATACTGAAAATCCAAATGCCAGCGGAACAGTGGGAATCGTGCCAGGGTACCAGCTGGTCGACTGGAATTTTACCTGGCGTTTCAGGAAGCATTATAATATTAAGTTATTGATGAACAACCTGTTTAACAGGCAGTACTTTACTGAGAGGCCTGCTTTTTTTCCTGGTCCCGGTGGATTATATCCGTCTGATGGGAGAAGTCTGATAATGAGCTTCGGATTGGTGATATAATTTGAGGATCAGTCGTTTCTGGCTTTCAGCCGGAGATATAACCGGACAGGGATATTAATTGGAATCGTTTTTAGGAGTCATAAGTCAACCAAACACCATGTTTTCACATGGTGTTTTTTTTATATATAATGTTGAGGACCAATAATGAAAGATTGGTTTATCGAAGCTATTTTCCCGAAAATCGAAAGAATAAGGCCTTTCATCGAAAGGATTATGCAATGGCCTGATAACGTTGCAACTTTACATCATCAAACAGCAAGTAACCCCTTCTAGTTTGACCCAACCAAGAGAAAGATCCAGACCTGAGAAAACCAATCGATCCGAACCTTTGAAAAGACCAAATGATCCAGACCTGAGAAAACCAATCGATCCGAACCTTTGAAAAAACCAAATGATCCAGACCTGAGAAAACCAATCGATCCGAACCTTTGAAAAGACCAAATGATCCAGACCTGAGAAAACCAATCGATCCGAACCTTTGAAAAGACCAAATGATCCAGACCTGAGAAAACCAATCGTTCCGAACCTCTGAAAGAACCGTTAGTCCGAACCATTAAAAAACCATGTCCTGATCATTAACCTGACCATTAGATCTTTATCCATTGAAAAGAAACCGATCCTGATCCCTGAAAACCCTGATCCATTCAAATGAAAACCGTATCTGACCCCTGAAATCGAAAAACAAAAGACTCCATCGAAAAATCATCCACAACCTCCAGCCGATTTCAAATTATTAAGCCGCTCTTCATGAAGAACGGCTTTTTTATTTTCAGTAACATGGACGCAAGATCATAGAATTATCACCTTAGAAATGTACTTATCAGCTACCTTGATTTAGCCATCAAGGCGAGGAGTACGCCATTCGTCCAGCCGAAACCATCCTGTGAAGGATATTCCCCGCCACCGGCTTCCAGGTTTATATCCATCACATTATATTTTTCCATGAGTTTGCCCGTGCGGTCATACACAGCTTTATTCAGTTTGATCCATTTTTCCGAAGCATCTTTAGCCTCATCATTGAAATAATAATTTTCCAGCCCCGTAATGGTGACCCATTGCAATGGCGCCCATCCATTTGGAGCATCCCATTGCTGACCGGTAGAATGAACTGTTGTAGTAAATCCTCCATCATGGAAGAGATTTTTCATAACAGCCTGTTTTACTTTTTCTGCTCTTTGCTGGTCCGCAACTTTTGCAAAGAGTGGGTACATGCCCGCGAGGGTTATGGCATCCGAGTATTTGTTATTGACAAAATCATAATCACTGTATATCCCGGCTTTTTCATTCCAGCAGAATTTGTCTATGCCTTTTTTTCTCGTTTGTGCCTTCAGGTTATAGTCGGCCGCCTTTGAGCTGTTTGCTGCTTTTGCAGAGGGTGTTGTAGCCGGCAATAATATATAGGCCTGCCTGATGATCATTTCAGCCTGGTATAAGAGGCTGTTCAGGTCAACGGCAATCATGTTGGTGGTTTGTATAGTGACAATATCCTTTGGATCGGTAAACCACCGGCTGCTGAAGTCGATGCCGCTGGTTGCCCCGGATCTTAAGTGCTGGTAAATTTCTATGCGTTTGGCTTCTTCTGCTTTCTTTTGCTGCGCAGAATTTTTAAACTGGGTTACAGAAAGCATTCTTTTTACAGCTTCATCCGCTGTTTCCACGTCTTCCCGGTAGCTTTCCTGCCTTGGGCTGGTGGATTCATCCCAATACCTGTTCATCACAGTTCCATCCGGCATCCTGACAACATATTTAATGGGCTCGCCAATCTTAACTTTATCTGAACCACTCATAAAGTACAGGTATTCTTTTTCCATGGCCGGCAGATATTCGGCATACACCTGGGGCCCTTTTATTTCGGCAAGCAACTGCACCATCAGCGGAAAGAAAGGCGGCTGCGAACGGCTGAGGTAATAAGTCCGGTTGCCGTTTGGTATATGTCCGTAAGTATTAATAAGAAATGCAAAGTTTTTGATCATGTTTTCAATCATTACCGTCTCACCACTTTCCTTAAGGCCCAGCATGGTAAAATAGGAATCCCAGTAATAGATTTCCCTGAATCTTCCGCCAGGAACAATATAAGGATGGGGTAGTGGTAAAAGGGAACTTCCATTCACTTTCACATCGGGTTCCCGCTTTAGCACGGTCCATAATTTTTTGATATGAACGGTTACATCTTTTTCCTGCTGGATGTCTTTTACTTCCGGAACAGAGGGGATGGTAAAATTATCTTCCACAAATTTCAGGAGGGAGAATTTTACAGCGGGATTGGCTTTCAGCTTTTTATAATCAGAAACGATGGCCTTGGGATCTTTTTTGGGGATACAGTCGACAAAGGTTTTTCCATCTGCGAATACCTTGTTCATCTGTACATCGCGGAATAGTTCGCCATAAATTTCATCGGGGGTGGATTGTCCGTTAGTAAACATATATCCCGCTAAGAGCATAATAATCAAGCGATATCTCATGAATGAAGAATTTTATGGAATTTACTGAAAAGCCATCAAAGCGAAGGAATGTTCCATTCAGGGGGTATCATAGCAGGTATTGCGTGAAAGAACTACTACCCCGGAATTCAGTTTATCGAAGCTTTTTTCCCAAAAATCGAAGGAAACAGGCCAAACATCGAAATCATTATGTAACCGGCTGAAAACGATCGATCTTTACTTCATCAAACAGCAATTACTCCAGATCCTTTGAAACCGTAAGATCCGAATCCCTGAAAAGACCACCCGAATCCTGAAGAAAGCCACCGATCCAAATCCCTGAAAAGACCACCCGAATCCTGAAGAAAGCCACCGATCCAAATCCCTGAAAAGACCGCCCGAAACCTGAAGAAAACCACCGATCCAAATCCCTGAAAAGACCGCCCGAAACCTGAAGAAAGCCACCGATCCGAATCCCTGCAAAGACCGCCCGAAACCTGAAGAAAACCACCGATCCGAATCCCTGCAAAGACCGCCCGAAACCTAACGAAAACCACCGATCCAAATCCCTGAAAAGACCGACTTAATCCTGAGAAAACCACCAAACCAAATCACTGAAAAGCCGGACTTCCACAATCTCCGAAATCGACAAAACATCCTGCGTATCATTACCAGCCGATGCAAACTTATTGCCCGCACCCAGAGGAGCGGGTTTTTTGTGGCTATTAACTCTCAACCCTCAACCCTCAACTCTCAACCCTCTTGACTATATTTGCCTAACAACTGTTAGTATCAACGGTATGACATACATTCCAAAGAACAAGATCAGGATCGTAACGGCAGCCAGCCTGTTTGACGGGCACGACGCGGCCATCAACATTATGCGCAGGATCCTGCAAAGCAAGGGCGCTGAAATCATCCACCTCGGGCATAACCGCTCCGTTGCCGAGATCGTGGAATGTGCCATTGAAGAAGATGCCCATGGCATCGCCATTACTTCTTACCAGGGCGGACACGTGGAATTCTTTAAATACATGAAAGACCTGCTCAGCCAAAGCGGCTGCGGGCATATCAAAATATTCGGCGGCGGCGGCGGCACCATCCTGCCAAATGAAATTGAAGAACTTCATCAATATGGAATCACCCGGATATATTCTCCTGACGACGGAAGGAAGATGGGACTGGAAGGAATGATCGAAGACCTGCTGCGCCAATGTGACTATTTACTTAATGGATCTGTCCCTAGCAACCGTCAACCCTCAACCCTCAACCGTCAACTCTCAACCCTCAACCAAAGGTTTTGGGTGAACTGAAGGATATCAGGATGATTGCACGCCGTATCACCAATGCGGAAAACGGGATGAGCCTTTCTGACAGGAAGAGATGATAACGCTAACGGACAAACGAAAAATAAAGCCATTCCCGTGCTGGGAATTACCGGCACCGGCGGTGCGGGAAAATCATCTGTGACCGATGAACTGGTGCGCCGTTTTCTCCAGGCTTCAACAGATAAAACCATCGCTGTCATCTCCGTTGACCCGTCAAAGAAAAAAACCGGCGGTGCATTGCTTGGCGACAGGATACGGATGAATTCCATCCACCATCCCAGGGCCTATATGCGCAGCCTGGCTACCCGTGAAAGTGATAAGGCCTTAAGTGAATACGTTCAGGATGCCATTGATATCTGCAAGGCAGAGGGTTTCGACCTGATCATCCTGGAAAGTGCCGGGGTGGGGCAAAGTGATGCTTCCATCCTTGATTATTGCGATACTTCATTGTATGTGATGACGCCTGAATATGGTGCTGCCTCCCAGCTGGAGAAGATCAATATGCTGGATTATGCCGATGTGATTGCCATCAACAAGTTCGATAAGGCGGGAGCCCTGGATGCAATGATCGATGTGCGTAAACAATACAAGCGCAATCATGGATTATGGACGGCAAAAGATGAAGAACTCCCGGTTATTGGTACGATAGCTTCACAGTTTAATGATCCCGGGGTAAATGCCTTGTTTAATAAACTGATGCGGAAGATCACTGAAAAATCAGGTGTAGCCTTTCTGCCTGAATTACCTGCCGATGCAAATGCATCTTCCACCAAATCGCTCATCATTCCTCCTGCAAGGGTCAGGTATCTCAGCGAGATAACCGATGCCATCCGGATGTATAATAAGGATGTTGATCAGCAGGCAGATATTGCATCGAAAATTTATCGCCTCACCGGCGCTTTAGAAAGTATACCCGGGGAAAATGATGAGCTGCGCAAAATATTGAAACAGCAGATCGATCTGCTGTATGAACAGCTCAATGCAGTAAGCCGCAAGCTGGTCGAGAACTGGCCTGCAAAACAAAGCGCTTATAAGGAAGATTTTTATGAATATAATGTAAGGGACAAAGTGATCCGGCAGCCGATGTTCAGCCTGACCCTGTCGGGTACCCGAATTCCCAAGGTGATACTGCCCAGGTTCCGCGACTGGGGAGATATACTCCGCTGGGAAGCCCAGGAGAATGCCCCGGGCCATTTCCCTTTCACCGGTGGCGTATTTCCGCTGAAGCGGGAAGGTGAGGATCCCACCAGGATGTTTGCGGGGGAAGGCGGGCCTGAAAGGACGAATAAGCGGTTTCATTACGTGGCACTCGGGCAACCGGCCAAAAGGCTCTCCACGGCATTTGATTCGGTTACCCTTTATGGTGAGGATCCCGATCACCGCCCGGATATATTCGGCAAAGTGGGCAATAGCGGTGTCAGCATTGCCACCGTTGATGACGCAAAGAAATTATACAGCGGTTTTGATCTCTGTGATCCGCGTACTTCCGTGAGCATGACCATTAATGGCCCGGCGCCTATCCTGCTGGCTTTCTTCATGAATGCCGCGATTGACCAGCAATGTGAAAAATGGATCAGCGCGAATGGCAACTGGAGCGACATAAATTCGGTTATACAAAAACGTTATAAAGATTTTAACCTGCCTGCTTATGTTGCGGGTGAACCAGGCGGAACCGGGCTGGCCGCTAATATGGACTTTACCTGAAGGAAACGATGGCCTTGGGCTTAAACTCCTTGGCGTATCCGGTGATGAAGTATTGCCCGCGGAACAGTATGCACAGATCAGGGCTCATTCCCTGGCCAATGCACGGGGAACAGTGCAGGCCGACATCCTGAAGGAAGACCAGGCGCAGAACACCTGCATTTTCAGTACGGAATTCGCGTTGAAGATGATGGGTGATGTGCAGGAGTATTTCATCAAGAACCAGGTCCGTAATTTTTACAGCGTATCCATTTCAGGTTATCATATCGCGGAAGCCGGCGCCAATCCTGTAACACAGCTTGCTTTTACCTTATCCAACGGATTTACCTACGTGGAATATTACCTGAGCAGGGGAATGAATATTGATGATTTTGCGCCCAACCTGAGTTTCTTTTTCAGCAATGGAATGGATCCTGAATACAGTGTAATCGGTCGGGTAGCCAGGCGTATCTGGGCCAAGGCCATGAAGTTTAAGTATAAGGCCAACAAGCGCAGCCAGATGCTGAAGTATCATATCCAGACATCGGGCCGGAGCCTGCATGCACAGGAAATAGACTTCAACGATATCCGCACAACGCTGCAGGCCCTTTATGCGATTTATGATAACTGCAATTCCCTTCATACCAATGCATATGATGAGGCCATCACAACACCTACGGAAGAAAGTGTTCGTCGCGCCATGGCCATCCAGCTGATCATCAACCGTGAACTCGGAACCGCAAAGAATGAAAACCCCAACCAGGGATCTTTCCTGATTGAAGAACTTACTGATCTTGTGGAAGAGGCTGTGATGATGGAGTTCGACCGCATCACGGAAAGGGGCGGTGTGCTTGGTGCGATGGAAAGAATGTACCAGCGCAATAAAATACAGGAAGAAAGCCTTCATTATGAAAGCCTGAAACATACCGGTGAATTGCCGATTGTAGGGGTGAATACATTCCTGAGCAAGAAGGGAAGTCCTACCATCACACCGGGTGAAGTGATCCGCAGCACACCAGCAGAAAAAGAACTCCAGATCACCAACCTTGAGTTATTTAAACAAAGGAATGCCAGCCGCTCGGCCGAAGCACTGAAAAGGCTTCAGCAGGTGGCGGTGAATAACGGGAATATCTTTGAAGAGCTGATGGAGACCGTGAAATGCTGTTCATTGGGGCAGATCACGCATGCGCTTTATGAAGTAGGCGGACAGTACAGGAGGAATATGTAATCCGTTCTACCAGGATTATTGTTTGATCAATTTTAAAATAACTATATCAGGACCCTGGAATAATTGCACGTAATATATTCCGGACAAATAGTTGCTTCCTAACTGGAGACTTTGTCCGGGCACAACATGCTCTATTTTTTCAATTGATCTTCCCATTTGATCCGTTACAGTTACGGAAATTTTATCAGTTTTAGGACTGTACGTTTGAATATTGAAGTAATCGGCTGTTGGATTTGGGATTGCTCTTGCTGTAAGTTTTAAGGCATCATTAACTGAATACGGAATGCTATGGGTTGTTTTATTTCCTGAACGGTCAGTGGCTGCAATTTCGATGAGACAGGTACTAGTATCCTGATCAGAGGCTCCGGAAGAATGAATAGTAATCCTGATACGATGCTCATCCAGTACATTAGTTTCGGGCTTTTGTCCATTCCCGGATTGGTCACAGGTGATGGACAGCGCTGTGCTTTCGATGATACAGTTATCTTTTACATCATAGTTTATAGTCAGGTCAATGATCTTTGTATCAGGGGTTACAAGCTCTGTAGTTTGCTTAAGTACAACTGCTGAAATAGCCGGCCGTGATGAATCAATAATGATTACTGATGCGTTAGCTGATGAGGTATTTCCATTCTGATCTTTCACTGATAGGTTTACAGTATTCACTCCTGTATTGTCACATGTAAATTCTGGCTTATCAACCATGAGGCTGATACTTCCACAAATGGCTGATGATCCACCATCGATAAAACCCGGTGAAAGGACTGCAACGCCATTGCTATCAATGTAAAGGGTAGTGTCTTTAGTAATTGCAACAGGCATTGGATTAATGGTCAGGTTGGTACCGTTGTCATTCGTTTGAGCAACGGGACTGGTTGAAATTCACACGAACCCTGTAGTTTGAACCATAAATTGTTCCCAAAGGAATTGCAGCATTAATGGTGCTACCGGTAGTGGAAGCAAGAGTTCCTATGATTACCGGCGTGTCAAAACTTCCTGATGTATCACTTAACTGGGCAATGAAAGTATTATCTGGATTGAAAGTTCCATTAGCAGTAAACGCAACGACAAAAGGATTATAGGAACATAATGGGGAAATAAGTCCGCTGGTGACAATGCTGTTGGGAGCCCAGGGACTGTATTCCCAGAAGTCAATTTTATCGGTTCCGAGTCCAACATATCCTTTGTCTCCAATACCGAGAGCAATGCCCCCTGTTCTTCCGGTACCTGTAAAATTGGCACGCCTGGTCCAGGTATCTGTTGCGGGATCATATTCCCAAAACGCATTATCTGATGTGGATGAGCAGACATATCCTTTATTTCCCGCACTGAACCCGTAGGAATTTGACATCACCGGCATATTTGCTTTCTGCGTCCAGGCGTCTGTTGCGGGATCATATTCATAAAATTTGCCTGTGTAATCATCTCCAACATATCCCTTGTTGCCGATTCCAAAACTAACTTTTGTCACAATTGCGCCGCCGGGAAAGTCTGCAATTCTTTTCCATGATTTAAGCACCGGATCATATCCATAAAAATCATTAAACAATGTGGCTCTGTATGTTCCAAGTCCTACATATCCTGTATCGCCAATGGTAAAAGAGGTAAGCTCTTCTCTTTGCACAATTGAAGGAATCTGGCCCCAGGAATTTGTCAGCGGATCGTACTCCCACATATCACCCAGCCAGGTATATCCATAGCCCGCTCCAATATATCCTTTGTTTCCTGCACGGAAACCTGCGGCATTGCTTCTGCCTTTTCCGGGAAAATCAGCTTTTTGGGTCCATACATCAGTGGAAGGGTCATATTCCCAGAAATCAGTTTTAGGCGTACCATTATACCCCGTACCCATATAACCCTTATTACCGATGCTAAAATATGCCGCGCCAGTTCTCGCCCCTCCATCAGTAAAAGATGATGCCCCCAGGTCTGCGATTTTTTTCCATGATTGAGCAAATGGATCGAATTCATAAAAATCGTTGTATACGCCGTAATTTTGGGATTCATCATTTCTTCCTGTCCCTATATAGGCTTTATTATCTATGCTGAAGCCTACGGCAAATTCACAGGCGTTTCCAGGAAAGGAATTATTTTCAGACCAGGTATCTGTAAGTGGATCATATTGCCAGATATCTCTATTATCCTGGCTAACGGATTGTACATTGGTGACATGCCGGTTGCAAAATATCCTTTATTGCCGATAGAAAAACCGACCGCCCCATATCTTGGTGGACCTCCAAAATCTGATTTCCTTGACCAGCTATCAGTGGAAGGGTCATAGGCATAAAAATCTTTCCGCAGATTACTGCGATCGTAAGGCGATTGCGATGAGGGTGGAAATGCTGATGAAATCGATCCTTCATAGCCCAGGCCTATATATCCGTTGGTTCCGATCACTAAATCCTGATGCAGCGGTTCGGCCATTGCCGATGAAATCGGCTTTTTGGGTCCATTGATCTGTTGGCAGATCGTATTCCCAAAAATCTTTTAGTCCATTTCCCGTACCGAAATATCCTTTATTTCCAATGCTGAAGCCTACAGCGTAACTACCTTGACACACCTGCAAAATCTGCTTTATCTTACCCAGTTGTTTGATGATCGGATCAAATTCCCAAAATGCATTTCCACTCACGACATAACCCTTGTTGCCAATAGTTAAATCCGGACACTGGACCCCGTGCCTTGAAAGTCAGCCTTCTGTGACCACGCCTGCGTTGCCGGATCATATTCCCAGAAGTCATGTCAAATAAGTATTCCGGCCTGCATTAAGACCTCCTCCTGCATAGCCTTTATTGCCGATGCCGAAAGCCAATTGCTTCAATTCGTGGCGTACCCGCGCCAGGGAAACTTTTTTTCTGCTTCCAGGAATCTGGCTGTGACAATAACAAAAGAGGGAAGAGCATTAAATACATAATCATGGATATCTTAAGGGACTGTTGCTAGCTGAATTACAGACAGCAGGCCTTGGAGATATTCCCTATTTCCTGTGCACGATTGTTCATTACCCCATGATTTAGTAGGTAATTTTTAAACTGTCAAGTTCCCTTTTTTCGATAGTTGGTGGCATTATCCCGTCACGAAGTTTTTTAAGCACCAGTTCTGCTACTTTTCTGGCATCTTTTTCTTTAGCAAAACCGTTATTACCTGGCCGGCCCGGTATGTTTTGCTGACGGATAATAACTTTTTGATGTATAATTATTTCGTATCCGTATGTATTGGACTGGGAGGGTATGATCCTATACGTAGTATCACTGAAAGTGAATTTTGATTGAGATGTGTTATAAGTATTTGAACCTCCCCAAGAACTTATGCAACTCATTGTAAGACTGAGAAATAACACATATACCCACATTGCCTGATCATTTAATAGTCACTTCAGTTTTGTTTGCAAGCTAGTAGTCATGCGCTGGATAAACAATGATACGGTCAGGCAATTTACGATTAAGTAATGTAAAATCTAACCTCCATCACACCTGCTTTGGATTTTTCAAATTTTAGCGGAAATCGTTTCCAGTTTTTCCTCCTCGGCAATAATCCGGGTAGGCGTTCCATTAACCTTACTCCATTTTACGAGCCTGATATAACCATCGGATATTTCCAGTCCGGTGATATTGCCATCTTCATAACAACAGCAGCCGGCATTGAAATAAGTGGGCTTCATATTCCTGAACTGCACATTCACCCTGTCGTATTCCCTTTTCCTCCTGGGAATTTCTGCTTCTATTTTATCCATGGCTGCCTGGTCCCCTTTTATTTCCGCTTCCTCCCTTTTGAGATAGAGCCTTTCCAGGTGGGTGAGGGAATTGAAGACGGGCTGGTGCGTATGGCCTGTGATAAGGATGATATCATCCTGTTTTGCGCTCCATTCATACATGAATTCATTGTGGACAGATTTTCTGTCTGCACTGGTAGAAGGGGTATTGGTATTGATTTGCAGGAATGCCTGCAACGGTCCCCAGATATAGGAGACGAACCATTTGGAAAAGGCATTGCCATCGCTTTGCGCATCGCCCTGGTGGCCATGCGTGCAGAAAATATCTATATTCCTTTCCGGAAGTTTTATGCGCAGGACGGCTCCGGCATAAATACTTATTTTTTTGCCATACATTTTTTTCAGGTAGAGGGAGGAGAAGGGGTCGTTATCCCAGAACAGGTCGTGGTTCCCGTAAATTTTATAAAATGCATCTCGGTCAGTGAATAATTTTTCCTTTTCAAAGACATTGACATTATGTTTCATTACCATCAGGATATTATTCTCCCATAATTCTTCACTGTCGCCAAGGTTGATATAATAGTAGTCTCGCTGGTCATAATAATTCAATGCATGCAGGTAGTTGTCTTCTGCCAGGCGGAAGTCATCCGAACCGTTCCTTGCACCCTTGTGCTGGTCGGCGAAAATGATGACGGGATGTTCCGATGGCCTGAATTCAATTAGCCTTCCTTTCTTTTCATTTCCGTTTATGATCTCATTGTATAGCGCTGTCAGTGATGAATTCACCATTTCCTGCCTTGGAAAAGAAGTATACCTGGCCGCCATCCAGTTTACCGGGCGGACCAGGAGAAATTTTGAAAAGGAACGAAAGCCTTCGCCGAAGGCGGTTAAAAAACTCATTAGAACAAGATATAAATAGATTGCGGATTGCGGATTACGGATTACGGATTTTTTCGAGTTCGTCAGGTTCATAATTATCCTGACTAAATATCCGGTTTTATAGATACTTTTTGTCCAAATACTCATGCACTGCAATGGTATGACATGTAAGTTTTTTAAAGGATAATGACTATTTACTTAATTTCCACCCTATGAAATTTGGGAATGTACCTGAAGAGGCCCTATCATCGATTAATTTCTCGTTACCGCCTGATCCCGCCATGAATTCATCGGTGCTTGGAGGCGTTAGGGTTGCTTCTCCCAAAGTATATATTGGATGCAGTAATTGGGGGCATAAGAGTTGGGTGAATAAAGTTTATCCGCCAAAGACGCCGGCCACAAAGTTCAGGGAACTATATCCTTTATATTTTCATGCCACCGAACTGAATGCCACGCATTACAGTATTTATCCGCCGGAAGTCATTGCCAAATGGGCGGAGCCGGCCAGGGGGAGGGATTTTAAATTCTGCCCGAAATTTCCACAGTCGATCAGCCATTATAGTTCATTTGTAAGGGTGGAAGAACAGACCGATGCATTCATCAATGGGATCAGTGCATTTGCAGAAAACCTTGGACCCGCTTTTTTACAGGTGAGTGATAATTTTTCACCGTTAAAAAAAGGTCCCTTGTTTGAATACCTGTCAACCCTTCCTGTTGACCTGGATGTTTTTCTTGAATTCCGGCATCCCGACTGGTTTATACAATCGGAGCAACATTTCCCTGCAATAAAATCACTTGGAAAAGGCCTTGTGATCACCGATACGCCCGGCAGGAGGGACTGTACACATATGTATCTGACCCTCCCGAAATTGATGTTAAGATTCGTCAGTAACAGTGACCATCCCACCACCTATCCCAGGATTGAGGAATGGGCCAAGCGAATTGGGCAGTGGATTAACAGTGGACTGGAAGAAGCTTATATATTCCTGCATCCCGGGGATGAAACAGTGATTCCGGACCTGACCATTGCCTGGGTTGAAGCCATTAATAAACATTGCGGGCTGCATATTAAACCTCCATATTTAAAACAACGGGAGCTGTTTTAGAAAATGTGCAAATGTGCAAATGTGCGAAGTGAAATGTGAGAATGTTGGGCTTATTGCCAATTACCTAATTTTAACTCCTGCATTACCGCATTCTCGCTAACACATTAAATTACATTTATAACCCAGGTTGTAAATGTAATTTCCCTTGTGTTTTTATAATGGCATACAAATCAGCAGGGCGGAGCATATCCGGTTGATGGAATTGGAAAAAGCCATCAAGGATTACCATCTTTCCCTGAATCGTCCCATGCAAAGCGGATTTGATTTTTCCGACTGGCCGGTCATCAAACCTGTTGATGGCGGCCGGGATATGGAACCCGTAATGATGCACTGGGAACTGATACCGCATTATTTCCGGAACTGGGCAGAAGTAGAACGATTTCGCAAAGGTGGATTAAATCCGAAAACCGGGAAAAAGGATCCTCCAAAAAATACGTTGAATGCCATCGGCGAGGAAATGCTCCATAAACCTACTTACCGTAGTGCAGCCCAAAAGCGAAGATGCCTGGTTTTATCATCGGGCTTTTATGAATGGCGCCATTTTACACCACCGGGAGAGAAAAAAGATATCGCTTATCCATATCATATCACGGTTAAAGGGAGGGAATATTTTTACATGGCAGGGATCTGGCAGCCGTGGACCGACCAGGAAACAGGCGAAACCATCGAAGGATTTTCCATCGTTACCACAAAGGCAAATGCCCTGATGGAACAGGTGCATAATAAGAAGAAGCGAATGCCGCTAATTTTAACTGATGAATTAGCGAGGGAATGGATCAGGGATGGATTGACGGAAGACTGGATCAATGAAATTGTTACCACTGAATTTCCATCTTCAAAGATGGAGGCCGTTACCATTGAAAAGTCATTCAGGACTTCCGGTGATCCGACGCATCCTTATGAATATGAGGAATTACCGGCGCTGGTTATATAAGTTCGAAATCTTAGTAAGCAACAGTCAGGTGCAAATTGTCCGCCTAAACCATCTTTCACTATACGCATAAGTGTGGAAAGCCTGATATCACTGGCATTATTTTCAATCCGTGAAATGTATGACTTTGTAGTGCCACATTTTTGGGCCAGTTCTTCCTGGGTTAAATTTTGTTTTTCTCTCATTTCCTGTATAAATACACCAAGCTTAAAAACTTCAAACCCCCGTTCATAGGCTTCTCTTTTTCGGGTACCGCGTTTTCCATATTGTTTGTCAAGGTGCCCGGAAAATGGAGTAAGGCTATTTTTTATTTTCCTTTTCATTGAAATATTCTTTTTTAATTCTTTTTGCTAAGTCGATTTCTGATTTTGGGGTCTTTTGAGATTTCTTTTGAAAACCATTTGCGATCACAATTAATTTTCCTTCATCGAAAAAGGAAAAAGCCCGGTATATATTGCTCTCAACTTCAACCCTGATCTCATAAATCCCCCTGGTGCTTTCCAGGTGTTGAAAGTATTTAATTGGTACCCTTTCCATTGTAGCAATTAATTCAAGTGTCCAGTTGAATTTCTTTTGAACATTTTCTTTTTGTTGATGAAAAAAATCCAGGTAATAATGTTTGAAATAATAAATTTCCCTGATAAATCCCTTTCCCGGCATATAAAGTTAGCTAATTAGGTAACATTTAAAAATTTCTGTTACCTAAAAAGAGGTAAATTTCATATGGTCAGGAATTAGTGATAACCTCAGGCAACGAGGTTTTTAATAAGGTATAATATTTGTTAAATCAACATTGATCAAAGTTCAAAACAATGAAATCTGCTGCCCGGGCCTTTGAAAGAGTTGTGGTTTCATGCTCCCAGCGTTCCGTATTGAGTTTATACAGTTTGCCATACTTTTTATACTGCTGCGAGATGATCTCTGCGATTTTTCCTTCCCCGCGCATGCGGATGCCAAAACGGTTATCATTCACTTTTCCATCATGGCTGTCTTCGATCTGGTGCCATACTTTATCTGCCCTGTCGGGGAAATTTTTATACAGCCAGTCGTGGAAAAGGATCTTCACCGCACCATTGAGCCTGATAAATGTATAGGCAGAAAAGACAGCACCATTATCACTGGCTGTTTTCATGATCTTCTGCATATCATGGTCATTTAGTCCGGGTATCATGGGTCCCAGCATTACGCCCATCCTGATACCTGCATCTGTCAATTCCCTGATCAGCCTGAAACGCTGGCTGGTGGTGGTGGTTCGCGGTTCCATGACCTGCCGGAGGTTTTCGTCCATGGACGTAATGGAAACAAGGATGGAGACCAGTTTTTTCGAAGCAAGTTTTTCGAGGATGTCTTTATCTCGCAGCATTCCGGCATTTTTGGTGATGAGTCCGACCGGCTGGTTAAACTCCAGGCAGACTTCCAGCAACTGTCTTGTGAGGCGGAATTTTTTTTCTGCGGGCTGGTAACAATCGGTATTTCCGCTTATTGAAATGGGCTTTACTTCCCAGTCGGGCCGCATGAGGAATTTGCGTAGACAGTTTCGGCGCATTTTTCTTTACGATAATTTTTCTTTCAAAATCAAGTCCCGCGCTGAATCCCAGGTATTCATGTGCATTTCGTGCATAACAGTAAATACAGCCGTGTTCGCATCCTGCATAGGGATTCATGCTGTAGAGCATGCCTACATCCGGACTATCGACTTTATTCACAATTGATTTAACATCCTGTTCAATATACTGGGTGGCTTCATTGGGAACGGTCCAGTCGTCAATACTTTCAATATGCTCCTTCACCAGTTCATCCTTGTGAAAGCGGTTTTTTGTATTGATCTGGGCGCCTCGGCCTTTCAGATATTCATTTGGGGTAGTCATTTATTTAATGATTGACGGATTACGAATTGGCGGATTGCGGATTCTTAGGATTAACATGCTTTGAGTTAATGATTAATGTCTGAAATTTTAGCGAATTCCTAATCCGCAATCCGCCAATCCGTAATCCGCTAATTCAAAAACAGCCCGCCCTGCTTTGTGATGACCGGAAGGTTCTGAAGCTCCATGCGTTCAACGATCTGCCATGGTATGGAACCTTCAGGACGTTTCAGGAGAAGCAGGGCATCGGCAATAAATCTTCCTGTAAACTGGCGATGTGAATATTCAAGCCATGCTTTTTCATATTGCCAGGGTTTTAATTTCCGGGCAATGGAAAGCACAGGGTCCTGCAGGAAATGCGCCTTGTGTTCCTTATCGGTGCGAAGGATATTTTGTATCTCCCTGACAGACCTCATCAATTTTTTCACCGGTTCCCTGGTGGCAATATTTATGTAGATGGTATGAGAAGGATATGCACCGTAATCCCTGAGTTCAATTTTAAACGGTGCTTCCCCCATCGATATGGATCTTAAGCGCTGTTTTATTTTATCTTCCATCATTTCCAGCTGGCTGAACATGACGAGGGTGATGTGAACCCTTCCCTGGTCGGGTTTATAGGAGTAGTTTTCACCGAACGCTGTTCTGATGGCAAAGATCTTCTGTTGCAATGCATCGGGCAAAGGAATCACCAGTTTGTATTCATTTAACCTGTAACCAGGGACAGAGGGTAACATATGCTATTTTTTAAAGTGCGGATTGCGGATTACGAATTGCGGATTATTTTAAGAAAACCTATTTTTATTCATAATTTCTAATCCGTAATCCGCAATCCGTAATCCGTAATCTGAAAAGGAAATACACTCAACGTTTTCCAGTTATTCTTCTCCCTTTTCATCAGTATTATTTTCCTGGCCATAAAGGCTGCATGGAATACCTGGTGGGTATAGGTAAACCATTGTTGTTGTGCAGAATGTTCAGGCAGGGAACCAAGTTTAATAAATGGCTTATCGAATATCCTCCACTTCCTGCCATCAGCAGGCCTGGAAAAATCATCCAGCAGCCTGAGCTGGCTGGCTAATTGTATAAATGGTGTGGAATCCTGCACCCTGATATAAATGGTCTGTGGAGGGTACTGCGCTGAAATTATTCAGCGTCACCATAAAGGAAGGCTGTATGCTGCAAATGCGATGTATCCACCTCATCAGCATATCTTCCATTTCTTCCCTGGCCACAAAACAGGCCAGTGTAATGCATGGTGGCTTATCAGAAACGGAAGCTTCCCCGTAAAGCTGCTCCCATTGCATCCTTAATTGTTTAACCTGCCGGCTGACCGGTTCATCGGCAGGAATGACCAGGCGATACTCCGGCCATTCCTCCCTCATTAAACCGGCGGAATTGATCCCGCTTACTAACCCCTGATCCATCTTAAAAAAATTTTCCCTTGATTATTTCTTTAGCATAAATTTACTAAATATTTTAGTATTTCAAAATCTTTTTTATGGATGGGGATGTATTTTTTGGAACGGCTTACAAGGGTAGTAAGACGTTCACGCAGCACGGGGTCAGAACAGCAAATGCCACAGGCTTTGGGGCGGCGGCAGATGATTATGCAGAAAAGGGCATAGACCTGAATGAGCAGTTGGTGCACAATAAACCGGCAACTTTTTTTATGCGTGTCCGGGGCGAAGCCATGATCGGCGCAGGCATCCATGACGGGGATGTGGTGATCGTAGACCGCAGCCTCAAACCTGATTCAGGGAAGGTGATCATTGCATCGTTAAACGGGGAAATGCTGATCCGGCGGTTTGAAAAAACCTTCAATAAAGTGAGGCTGATACCGGAAACAAACAAACTGGCCACCATCGATATAGATCCCTATGCGGAGTTTTCGGTTTGGGGGGTTGTTACGTATGTGATACATTCTCTATAGAGATTGCGGATTGCGGATTGCGGATTCTTTGATCATTATTTTATGAGGATTTGCCCACTTTTAATGAAAACAGATTAGTGGAGATTTGATGGATGGCAGGATATGCAACATTTAGTCAGCTCCCGATCTGGAAGGAATCCGTAGAATTTGCAGCAGACATATACATTTTTTGTGAAAAGGGACATTTAAAAACAGATTTCAGGATGAAAGATCAGCTAAGGGCAGCAGCCTCCTCCATATCGAACAATATTGCTGAAGGGTTTGAATATGACAGCAATAAGGACTTCATAAGATTTTTATTATATGCGAAAGGATCATGTGGGGAAGTGTTTAATCAATTCTGTATTCTTTTTAAAGCGGGAATGGTTATGGAAGATGATTATAAAAAGTATGCTGATAAATCAAGACGACTAGGAAGAAAGATAGGCGGATTGATAAAATATCTCCGTTCAAATAATCCGCAATCCGTAATCCGCAATCCGTAATCTCCATGAAAGCAGTCATAGATTGTAATAGTTTCTACTGCTCCTGCGAGCGGCTGTTCAGGCCCGACCTGGCAAAAAGCCCTGTGGTGGTGCTCAGCAACAACGACGGATGCATCATTGCAAGAAGCGATGAAGCCAGGGCAGTCGGACTGGGCCCCACCGGCCCATATTACCAATACCGCGACCTCATCAAAAAGCATGGCGTTGCCGTTTTTTCCTCCAACTATAATTTGTACGGGGATCTTTCCATGCGCGTCATGGATACGCTGAGATCACTCATGCCCCCCAATTCAGTGGAAGTGTATTCCGTTGATGAAGCCTTTCTTGACCTCAGCCATATTGAGGCCGATCAGATTACCGTGAATTTGCCCTGGACCTCCGGCATACGGTGGAGGGCTGGACCGGAATTCGGGTATCCATTGGCGTTGCTCCCAGCAAGGTGCTGTGTAAAGTGGCCAATAAACTGGCAAAAAAGAACAAGGAAACATCGCAATGCGTAATGGTATTGGAAGAGGAGGAAGGCATCGCTGAAGCATTGAAGGATTTTGATGTAGGGGAACTCTGGGGTATTGGCCGAAAATATTCCACCAAACTGAAAGAACAGTTTGCCATCAATACCGCCTGGCAATTAAAGCATATACCGGAAGAATGGGCCAGGAAAAACCTGGGCGGGGTGGTAGGCGTGAGGATGATCAGGGAACTGAACGGCATCTCCTGCATACCCATGAAGGATCCGCTGGAAAAGAAGAAAATGGTCTCCTGTACACGCATGTTTGGCCGGCCGGTATATACATTAGAGGAACTCCGTGAATCCGTGGCTGCCTATATTGCCAGGGCCGGGGAAAAACTGCGCCGCCAGGGATTCTCTGCAGGCGTAATTGATGTTTTTGCGGTGACCAACGGCTCCAGGGGCGGTGAGTATGTATATGATCCCAAAACAGATCACCGTTTTGTAATGCTTCCCAAGGCCACCAGCTATACCACGGAATTAATGGAGTATGCATTGCCGTTAGTTGACCAATTGTTTCGCCCGGGACAAAAATACCTGAAGGCCGGAGTGATCATGGGCGAACTGGTTCCGGATGATTCCGTGCAGGCAGATATCTTCAGCGGAGCGGTACATGCAAACCAGCGTTCCCTGATGGAAGCGGTGGACAATATCAATTTCAGCATGCGGGGTGATGTGGTGAAATATGTGGCCAGCGGACTCAAACGCAACTGGAAAATGCGGCAGGACATGCGCAGCGGAAAATACACGACCCGCTGGGAGGAGTTGTATGAGGTAAAATGAGCTATTGGATTACCCTGCAATTTTCAACAATCAGGTTTCCATCAATATTTAACTTTTCATGGAGTTATGATCACTATGGCCAGGTTAGGTTTTTTCATTGCCATTAATAGATATCGCTTAAAGCTGATGGGGAAACACCAAGTTTCATTGATAAAGCAGACTGTGTCAGGTTTATTCTCCTGCATATTGAATTGGCCAGGATATGCGCTATGCTCGTAAATAAAGGAATCGGGTATTTTGTTTTTTCATATTCCTCCACAGCTTCAGCAATCAACTCTTAAGATCTTCCATTTCAGTTTTGTTAAGGTTTTCAATTCCCTTTTCAATATAACGTTCAATTTTAGAAAGCGCTGTCTGATAATTACTCCTGATTTAATCCTTGGTTTCATAAAAGTGTCAATTTATTTTCCTTTGAAAGAAAATTGTATTCACTATGGGTTAAAATAGCTCTTATGAAAATCGTCCTGATGTTAAAATGAATCAAAGCGATAATCCGGAAATTATTTCCGACAATGTTGAAAACATACCTGTTGTTGCCTATAAAATCTGCCGTACCAAATGTATTCTTCACTTCAGTAAAATTTTTCCAATTTGCCACTCTTACCTTTTCATACCAATTATTCAGTGGAATTTTTGCTAACGGTCTGTTTCTTTCCAAAATCATGAATAATGCCTTCTTGAAATGATAACCATAAATAATAGGTTTAAAATTAATACAAAACTTCTCAAAAATAAGGAAAAATTCTCAAAACAGAAATTTATTATTTCCAGAAAAGTGAAAAATATAATAGATCAATACTTATTAAATGTGGGGTTTATCCGTGAAAACAGATGTGTTTTTCTACGATTTTCTGCTGAAAACGCTGATTGGAAGGACACAATCCTGACGCATTTTCGTAAAAACATTACGATATGCCGGAAGAATACAACAACCTTGACCCGCAGGAAGCCCTGAAAGCGGAGAATGATTTTATCAAAATGAAACTCATGCTGGAGCATGGGGCAGACTTCCAATACAGTGAAGGTGCAACAGCGCTTTCGCCAGAAACAGAACATGAGTTCCTGAATTATATAATGGACTTCGAACAACATGAGGCGAGGGCAAGTGAGAAGACAGTGTTTGAAGTGCTGGGGAGCCCGCAGCAGTTTCCGGGGATAGGGGAAATTGAGGAAGACAGGATAAAGGGACTGCTGCAGGATCTTCTCAGGTTTATGAAAGAAAAGGGGATTGAATTAACCGTATTCAGCCCTAACGTTAAGCCGGGAGAAATTTACCGCTTCATTACGGAGGAATTATTCTGTCACCGGATGCTGCATATGGATTTACCCGGTATGGCTACCTGCTTTATTTATGACGAATTTCATCCCGACCACCCGTATGAAAATTCCCGGACCGCCGTCAATGAATGCCTGAAGGAGATTTTCAGCGATGGAGAGCTGCAATGGACCTTCCAGTATGAGCAGGTGCTTCAGCTAAATGAATACCAGGGATTATCCATCGAAGCATTCCGGAGAAGGATTAACGCTTTTAAAAAGAAGTATGAGCATATTGAGCCGATGAATATTGAGGTGCTCGACTGTACCATGTCTGCAGAGGCATGCCTTGTCACCGGGAAATATGAAGTTTGCCTGACAACCACCGAAGAACATTGGCTGAAGACAGGCCTGTGGTCAGTTCGATTCAGGTACTGGAGTGAATTAGATATATGGATGATCACGCAGATACAGGTAGAAGGAATTGAATTTTAGAAGCGATAATTCCGCAGGCAGAATAGGGCAGGATGGTTTAGTAGGGATATACACAAACTAAAGGAGCCGTCTCAAAAGTAAATTTGAGACGGCCCCTAAGTTCCAAAACCATCCGTAAATAAATATCGTTTATTGAATATGTTCCTTATACGTTTTGAGATCGTGTGAATTCTTAATACTGTTAATCTTCTTTTCCTGCCTTACTGCATCAATGATCAGTATTACGCTCAGGGCTATGAGTATGGTCAGCATATAATGTCGTTTTAATGGTACGGGACATTTCTGTTATTAAGACAGTAATTTATGTCCCGGGTTTATTAATGGATTGTTATAACTTAAATGTTCATATAATATATATGGCGTTTAATGTTAACCGAAGGTTACAGGATGGTTGGGAAAAGGTTGAATTACAGGATGATAGGTCGGGATCTTATGTGGATATCATTCCTTCAGCAGGAGCCATCATTAATTCCTGGAAACTGGTAAAAGGGGAGAAAATCACTTGATATTATTGATGGTTATAGACAGCCGGATGGATTTTGAGGCCAATGTCCATAAGGGGTTTAAAAGCGCCAAGCTTTCGCCCTTCGTCTGCAGGCTGAAGAATGGTGCCTATACATGGGAGGGAATTACCCGAAATACAGGCAAATTCATGCTGAATAAGGATGCTTTGCATGGACTCTTGTATGATGTACCATTCACAATCTCGAAGGAATGGTCAAACGCAGAAGAATGCGGTGTGGAAATGGAATATGATTACCGGGGCGATATGCCGGGTTTCCCTTTTCCTTACAGATGTGTCGTCAGCTATACCTTAGGACCAGGAAATTCACTGACGATCTCCACATCGATAAGGAATCCTGCAAATTCTTCTTCCGCCATTCCTATTACCGATGGTTGGCATCCCTATTTTTCGCTGGGCGGCAGGGTAGACGACTGGTGGCTGCAGATTGCTTCTGACCAGATGCTTGAGTATGATGATTCATTAATACCTACAGGGAAATTCATCAGGAATAATTCATTTCAAGAAGGGAGGCTGATTGGAGATATTAAACTCGATAATGGCTTCCTCCTCGAGAAAAATTCATCCCCGTTGTGCATATTAAAAAACCCGGGCAATAATATTTCAGTGGAATTTATCAGCGCCCTCAATTATCCATTTCTGCAATTGTATATTCCTGACCATCGAAAATCCATCGCCATAGAAAACCTGAGCAGCGCACCTGATGCGTTTAATAACGGGATGGGGCTTGCCATTTTGAAGCCGGATGAAACCATCAGTTTCCAGGTAACGATCAGGATTTCAGCATGAAGGAATTATATCCTGCTTTCAATACAATAAAATTTGATTTTTTGTTCCATTTTAAGTTAACTTTGTCATGGATCGAATTCGGGAAGTTGTTTACTACAGGCATTTTTTTGAGGAGTTTTATTACAGTCAGTCGCCTAAAATAAAAGAGAAAATTGACTTTGTACTATTCATTATTTCACATGCTGAAAGGATCCCGGAAAAGTTCCTGAAACATATTGAAGGGCAGAAAGGTCTTTATGAAATCAGAATTTCAGCTGGAAATAAGATTTTCCGGATATTCTGCTGCTTTGATAAAGGTAAAATAATCGTTCTGTTCAATGGATTTCAAAAAAAATCACAAAAAACACCAAAGGGGGAACTAGAAGCAGCGTTAAAATTAAAGGACGAATACTTTTCAAATCTTTGATATACTATGCCCACTGTAAAAAAAAATATTACCACATTAGAAGAACATCTTACCAGGCAATACGGGAAACGAGGTACTAAAAAAAGGACTGAGTTTGAAATAAAGGCAAAATCATTCTTAATAGGTGAGTTAATCAGGGAAGAAAGGCGTATTGCAAAAATGACACAAGAGCAATTGGCGGATCGGATCGGAGCAAAAAAAAGTTTTATTTCCCGGATTGAAAATGGTCGAAGTGATATACAACTTTCTACACTTTACAGGCTATTGGAGTTTGGCCTTGGAAAAAAAGTTGAATTATTAGTCAGATAATTGGAACTCCTCTCTAAAGTTCCTCTCTTCCAGATAATCAGGTGTCCTCAAAATAAAGAATTGCGGATTCAAAGGAATAATTATTCTTATGAATCCGCAATCCGTAATCCGCAATCCGCAATCCGCAATTCAGAGTTTGCTAATTCGTCAATACTCTGACGTACTTCTTATTCTTGTCCATCCAATACCCCACCAGCCAGCAGACCATCATAAATGACAGGGCAAAGAGCAGTGAGCCAAAGGGACCGGGGATAACCTTTTGATACAATACATCATTGATCGCCCGGAACAATGATTTGTCTCCAATCGTGACCGTATAAAAAGTTATGGCAAGGATTTCTGACAGCAGGTAAATGAAGAGGGGGTTCTTGCCAAAAACTTCAAAGAAGTAGGTCCATTTTTTCTTCCCAAGGATATCAATGACATAAATCAATCCACCCAGGATCACCAGGTCGAGCCCGCAGGTATGTAACACGAATGAACTGGTCCAGAGTTTTTTATTGATCGGGAACAACAGGTCCCAGAAATAGGCGATGGCTACCAGTGCCGCACCTGCCAGCAAGAGCCTGGCCACTGTTTCATAATTGTTCCCGTTTTTCCTGATAAAAGCACCGGCAAGATACCCGATGGTCACATTTACGATGGCCGGGAAAGTACTCAGGAACCCTTCCGGATCAAATGCAACCCCTTCCCCATGGTAAAGATGACTGATCACCCACCAGCCACAAATCAATTTTTTGACCCAGGTTGCCAAGCATGGTATAATCACCCCCGATATATAACACCAGCCAGTATCCCAGCAGGAGGAAAACACTGACTGGCCACCACGGTGCGCCGGGGAAGAAAGTAGATCATCAGGGAAGCGATGCCATAACACAGGGCGATACGCTGAAGCACACCAAAAACACGGGTTTCACTGAATGGATTGAATTCCCATCCATTGGCAGTCTGATGAAAAAACGGGAACCAGTACATGAGAAATCCCAGCAGGAATATAATGGCTGTTCGCTTGAGTATTTTCAAGACCACGGCGGATGCCGGCATAGTGTCAAATTTGGTCATGGCAAAAGCCATGGCATTGCCCACCGCGAAAAGGAAGCTTGGAAAAACAAGGTCCGTAGGCGTAAATCCATGCCAGTTGGCATGTAACAGTGGAGAAAATGGTTCGGCCCCGGAGCCCGGCGTATTGACGATGATCATGAAGCAAACGGTCATACCCCTGAGTACGTCAAGGGCAAGGAATCGGGAAGCAGCAGTTTTAGTCATTGAAGGTTTATTTTCTTTAAGGCCTCACACACGAATATATATTTTCTTCCGGTCTAATATACTTCCGATCAGCCAGAACAATAATACATGCGAGATCGCGAAAGCCAGCGATCCGCCATAATTGCCCAGCAATGGCTGGAAAACATGTTCAAACAGCCACGCATAACCGTTAATGAATGCAGGTTTCCCGTCTTTTGTACCATTCGGTATCCGCATCACCAGGTATAGCTTTATCCATACGCCGCTGAGTACATAGATAAAGAGCGGATTCTTTCCAAAGACATCAAAGAATTTCGTCCACCATGCCCTGACACCTTTTAATTCGATCCAGTGTATCAGTACGCCCAGGATCATCATGGCCAGCCCGGTGGTATAAAGGACGTATGAGCTTGTCCAGATTTTTTTATTGATCGGGAAAACCATATCCCAGATCAATGCGGTAAAGATCAGCAGTACGGAGGTGACAAGGAGATTGGACAGCATGTCCGTATTTTTTCCCTTGGTGATGATGTATTCGCCGGCGAGGAAACCAAAGATCACCTGCACGATGGCGGGGATCGTGCTCATGATGCCTTCCGGATCAAAGGGTACTCCCTTCGCCCTTATACATGTGTGATTCACCGAGGATGGCCTTATCAATGGCTGTGCCGAAATATCCCTGTAAACTATATGGGTCACCCGCTTCGCCAAAGGCATAACACATCCACCAGTAGAGCATTAATAAGATGGCCCCGATCACAAATGCGCCTTTCGATTTGAATAAATAAATGATGATGGAGGCAAAGAAATAAGCCAGTGCGATCCGCGGCAGCACGCCAAGTATGCGCAGGTTTTCCAGGGGTTTCATCACCAGTTGTCCGTCAGCATCCCATCTGACAAAAGGAAACCAGTTCAGGACAAGCCCGATCAGGAAGATGAGAAGAAATCTTTTAGTCACTTTTTTCCAGAAATTTGCACCCTGCAGGGAAGATCCGCCGTTGGTTTCGCTTCTTTTAAAAACGAAGGCCATGGCATTTCCTACCGCAAAGAGGAAGAAAGGAAACACCAGGTCGGTGGGCGTGCAGCCATGCCATTTGGCATGTTCCAGCGGGGGATATACGAAACTCCATGAACCGGGATTATTCACAAGGATCATCAGGGCCACTGTAGCGCCGCGGAAAACATCGAGGGAGTGGAAACGATTCATGCAATTAGTTAGTAAAGATGCGTTGGAAGTAAATGTACTAAGTTTGATGTTTTAACAATTCTTACAATATGGAGAAAGAGTATTTCGTGCATGAATCATCCTATGTCGATGAAGGTGCGTTGATCGGCAAAGGCACAAAAATCTGGCATTTTTCCCATGTTTCCGGTACGGCAAGGTTGGCGAGAAATGCAATTTTGGCCAGAATGTATATATCGATAACGGGGTAACTATCGGAAACGGAGTAAAGATCCAGAACAATGTATCAGTATATAAGGGGGTAATTGTGGAAGATGGTGTTTTCCTGGGACCGTCGATGGTTTTTACAAATGTGATCAATCCCAGGAGTTTTGTGGAGCGGAAAACTGAGTTCAGGCCTACTTATGTGAGGAAAGGAGCCACCATTGGGGCCAATGCAACCATTGTTTGCGGTAATGAGATCGGGGCTTATGCATTAATTGGTGCCGGTGCCGTAGTGATCAGGGATGTTCCTGCATACGCGCTGATTGTTGGAAATCCGGCAAAACATATTGGCTGGATGAGCCAAACCGGAATAAAATTGGCATTTAGTGCTGAGGGCAGGGCTTTTTGCCAGGAAGAGGGAAAGTCGTATGTACTGAAAAATGGGATAGTTGAAGAAGAGATTTAGCCTTTCCGGGCTTGGTCCAAAACACTCAGATTCAGCAGTGTTAACTAATATATGCCGTATATTTGCGGTGATATAACGAACCCATTAACCAGGACCGTCTTACACTCGATATATTAGCAGCGAATAAGCTGAAAACCAAATAATTATGGTTAATGGGTTTTCTATATATGGAACACGACCTGATCGGTCGCAATGAGATAATTGTGACTGAGGTGGCGAAGCTGTCTAATTAAATGATTACTAATGACCACGAAAAAGTGGTACGCCGTTTATACCAAACCCCAGTGGGAGAAAAAGGTCCATCTCCTTTGTGGTCAGAAGGGAAGGAGGCTTATTGTCCGCTGAATAAGGTAAGGAAAAAATGGAGTGACAGGATAAAATTGTTCATGAGCCGCTTTTCAAGTCTTATGTCTTTGTTCATATTGAGGAGGAAGACAAAACGGAGATCCGGCAGGTGGACGGGGTGTTGAATTTTGTTTACTGGAATGGTAAACCTGCAGTTGTAAAAGACAAAGAGATCAATGACATCAGGCGGTTCATGAATGAGTATACAGATGTAGAGGCGATGGCCCTTGATTTGAAGCCCGAAACAAAGGTGTTGATCCGTGGAGGAGTGATGATGGACAAGGAAGCGATTGTTCAGCGGGTATTAAATAACAAGGTGGAAGTACTGATTGAGAGCCTGGGATACAGGCTTGTGGCATATATTGATAAGAAAAACGTTCATCCATTCCATGATTAACCTGATAATCAAATGATGTTAAAAATGAAGGGAAAGAAATTCTTTGCCCAGTTAATTCTTTCTATACTCTTTCTTTCGTCAACATTATCGTCCTGCTTCAGCTCAAAACCTGTTGCATACTTCAATGGTAATATCGACACCACCCTGGTACAGAACATAAAAATTCCGGAACAACTGATACAGATAGGTGATCTTTTAAGTATTACCATTTACAGTGATAACCCTGAAGCCACCGCCATCTTTAACCAGGCCGGGGGTGCAGCTGCAGCACCGTCGCAAGCTGCAGGGGTTTCAAAATCAGTGACAACAAATGTTGCCGCACCATGGTGCCGGATCCTTCAGGATACCTCGTTGACCTGGAAGGGAATATCCGCTTACACGCCCTTGGAAATATCCGGGTGGAGGGACTTACCAAAGACCAGTTGAATAATCTTATTACTGACAAATTGAAACAACTGGGCGTTCTGACCAATCCATATGTCGTCACGAGGTTTAATAATTTTAAAGTAACTGTTCCTGGGTGAAGTAAGGACTCCGGGTGTATACACCTTGCCCGGCGAGAAAGCTAGTGTACTGGAAGCATTAGGATTGGCGGGAGATATCAATGATTTTGGGGTTAAAAAGAATGTCATTCTGGTAAGAGAGAATCAAAATAAACGGACATATGCAAGTCTTGACATGACAGATCCTAAAATATTTATGTCCCCCAATTTTTACATCCGGCAAAATGACTTGTTAATTGTCTTCCCAGATCCAGAAAAACCCACTGCCAAGGATCAGCGGAATATGCAGTACATATCACTTGCATTAGCCATTATTTCGACTGCGGCTGTACTGATTACACTTTTCCGTTAAACCCAATTCAATGAAAGAAGATAACGGCCTTTCCAATAATAATGAGACACGCATCAAGCGATCGGGTATTTCCCCGAGGGAATTGGTGATGCAGTACCTCCCGTTTCTGCCCTGGTTAATTGCCATCGTAATTATCGCCCTGGGATTAACATATGCCCGCCTGCGATTCATGCCAAATGTTTACAGCGTTACCGGAAACATCATGGTAAGGGATCAGAATGCCATGGGTTCAAAGACCGACAAGTTCAATGATATCCTGTTTACTGAACCCAACCGTAACCTTGAAGATGAAATGCAATTGATACGTTCCCGGAACATGGCTAAAAGAGTGGTGAAGTCAATGGGGCTGGAAATCCAATATTATAATAAGGGGAAGGTCCGTTCTACACTGGTCTCCAATAAAGAAACACCAATTACCCTGCGGATTTTTTCGCTCAGGGACAGTACCGCAAGTTTCACTCTTGAAGTATCCATACTGAATGAACGGGAATTCAAGATTGGTGAATTCGGAGGGCCGCAATTGTTCAATCAACCCTTTGAAACCAGTGCCGGTCAGTTCATGATTATCAGGACGCCGTATTCTGAAAATGCATTTGCCACAAAAGTCTTTGAAATCAATTATGCCTCGGCTGATAACAGGGCGATGGAACTGGTGGGGTATTCTGCCGCACGACAATCAGGAACCTCAACGACTATTCTTCAGCTTTATTTCGAAACAGAAAATCCAAAACTTGGTATTGATATTGTAAACCAGTGGATGAAAGAATATCAACAGGCAGGCCTGGAGGAAAAAAGGCAGGTGGCATTGAATGCGCTTGCTTTTATCAACGAACAAATGGATACCGTCAGGCAGGACCTGACAGGTGTTGAGAGAAACCTGCTTGGATATAAAGAAGACAATAAAGTATATAATACACAGGTGCAATCAGAGAACTACCTGAGCCAGATTTCTGACCTTGAAAAGGAATCTTTTCAGCAGGGTGTTCAAATGGAAATCCTGAATAACCTGATTACCTATATCAGTGATACCGAGGAACCCATACCGCCAGGTAGGTTCTCTGTTGGGTATTATCCGAACCGACCCTGGTCCAACAACTCGGTGAGTTTAATAATTTGCAGGTACAGCGGGAAACTTTATTGAAAACCACCACCGTCGAAAATCCCATGGTAAGAAATATTGAGGCCGCGATAGAGAAACAGCGACTTAATATCCTGGAAAACCTGAAAAATGTCAGGCAGGCATATAATGTGTCGATCAATAACCTGACAACGAGGAACAAGGAAACCACAAAAGAGATTTCAAGTATACCTGCCAAGGAGAAACAACTGCTGGATATCACCAGGAGACAAAAAATTCTTGAGCAATTGTACTCGCTGTTGCTCCAGAAAAAACTGGAAACATCGATAAGTTCTGCCTCAACCATATCGAATGTGAGCAATACGTATGCGTCGAGTACACGACAGT
>CAWGLH010000001.1:445000-479602 GCA_963823365.1 uncultured Sphingobacteriales bacterium | reverse complement strand
TTGACAACGTATTACAGCTTAACGGGGCAATCAGCATCAGGTCGGCCCATCGGCCCAACTCACATGGTTGGCCCAGGAATCATTTTCATAAAGGCCAGTCAGTACGGGATTTTTGGAGAGGGTCGACATGGTGAGCGGTGAAATAAAATCCGCCGCTGCCGGTGTCATGATAACCTTCACTTCGGCTCCGGCTTTCACCAACAGGCGCACCAGGAAGGCCGATTTATATGCGGCGATGCTGCCTGTAATGCCAAGGAGGATCTTTTTATTTCGCAACATGAAAAAAGTTGACGGTTGACGGTTGACGGTGACAGTTGAAGTTAAAACAAATAAAAAAGCGGCAAGTTGTGGTTGCCGCCTTTTATGAAACTTATAATACAAGGGAATAGCTTTCAGGATTAGCTGAATAACTGGTCGTCTTCGTTCTTCCTGTAATAAACTTTGTCATCCAGGAATTCCTGGGTTGCCAGCAATGCCGGATTTGGCATTTTTTCGTAAGCCTTGGAAATTTCAATCTGCTCTTTATTTTCATGGATCTCTTCCAGGCTGTCGGTATGGCTGGCAAACTCTTCCAGTTTATTATGCAGTTCTTCTTTCAGCATGATATTGATCTGGTTGGCACTTTTGGAAATGATTGCAATAGACTCGTAAGAGTTACCGGTTTTACTCTTGATCTTGGAAATATCTTTTGTATCCACCACATTCCTAAGGCTGTTTCCTATCTGGCGACGTAATCTGCTCATTTCGGTATTTCTTTAATATTATTTTGGACAAAGTTAAATAACGTTCTGCTTCTTTCAATAATTTACTTTCCGGGAACCTGTCCTGGAAATCCTGGACCTCGGCAATCACCTTTTCATACGCTCTTCCCGCCTTTCCTCTATACTCAGGGTGGCATATTTGTAATAAGACTTGATAATCATCAATTTATACTCATCGGCCTTAGGAGAATCAGGGAAATTATTGATCAAAGTAGTATATGCGAGGGCCGAAGCCCTGTACTGGCCCAGATTATAATAGAACTGAGCAGCTTCCATTTCCTTGGTTTCCAGCTTGATAAGGCATTTATTGATGACATCTTCCGCCTCCTTATTCCTGGGTGAACCGGGATGGGTATTGATAAATATCTGCATCATGCCCATGGCCTTGATGGTATTGGTCTGGTCGAGCTCCGGTTTGGGGCTTTGCTTATAAAAACTATAGGCCTCCATGTATTCCATTTCCTCAGCCTTGGGGCTATTGGAGAACATATCCAGGAATCCCTTGAAGAGATTCTCAGCGCTGGCATAATCCTTCTGGTAATAGGCTCGTGGCATACCGGTAATAGAGATCTTCAAACTGGGGGGTTCCTTTGAAGATGGGAAACAGCTCTTCGAAAAGGGTCTGTGCCTGGCGGTATTTCTTTTTGTCAGAATACTCATTCGCCTTCTTCAGCTTATAATCATAGTCACTGCTTTTCAATACTTTATTGAATCCACTTTGCATGAGGAAGCCGTAAAGCAAGAAAAGCAATAAAAACAAGGAAACGAATCTTCATAAAGCGGGCAAAAATAGGGCATTTATCTGGAAGATCGACCCAATTTACCATCTGCCCCGTTAAGAAGATGATAAAAAAATTGCATCCCGCAGATGCGGGATGCAATTAGGTAATATACTGATCAATAAGGCCTCACCATTTGAAGGATGAACCTGTTTTGATTACTTCTTTCTGAGGTTCGGATGCGGAGCAGGAACCGTATTAGGACCTTCATCGCCTTCTGTAGCAGCCCTGATGTCAACTGTATTTGGATCACCTTCTGTTTGACCGAAACGGAAGACAAACCTGTCAGAGCTGATACCTTGCTTGTCAACCATGTAGTTGATCACGGCATTCACCCTATCCCAGCTCAGCTGCTGGCTTGATTTGGAAGGTTCGCCATAACCGGTAACCACTACTTTACAGGTTGGGTTATTCCTCAACTTGTCAGCAACGGTTGCCAGTACTGCTTCAGCATCTTTAGAAATTGTGGCTGAATTTCCTTTAAAGGTGATTGATGGAAGGTCGCCAATGGCACAAACCGGCTTTCTCATCATATTTTCCCTGATTCACGCAACAAGCAGGATCCGGACATTTACCAACACCATCAGCATCAACTGGCTGGCACTCTGTTGGAGTAATCAGTTGTTTGTCTTTGAAGTCAGGTACACCATCACCATCAGTATCCTTGCTAACACCATGAGATGTCAACAGGTGATCCGGCAGGTGTATTGGGTTCATTATCGAACTGATCAGTAATACCATCGCCATCAGCATCATCCAGAACTGGCTTTGGCATTTTCATGTGTTTTGGTGCATTGAGCTCGCTGTAAGCGAAGTTCAATGGATTTTCCCAGTACAGTGGTTCAACGGATTTCTTAGCTTTTTGAGCAAGGGCATCACTCTGCATGAAAGTGAGCGCTACAAAAAGAAAAAGTGCTATTTTAATAAGTTTCATATGATTCAGCTATTAAGGTTAAAATAAGTTGATGTTAAGTCCGAGTGACAGGAAATTGATTGAATCGAAGTTGCGGGTAAGTGCTGCATCTCCATGTGGATGTTCTGTCCACTGCTGGCCATCAAGAAGGTCATCCCTGATGAAGGTGATCCTGTCTTCAAGGGCGATATTGATGCGCCTTGAAAGCCTGAACGGATACGCCAGCTCCCAGTGTACCGCTCCAGCGGCTGTTGCCATCGCGGTCATCATTGCTTTGAGCAGCAGTTTCATAACTGTCATCCAGTCCGTCCTTCAGTGCTTTCCTGATATCACTCTTGTTATCGAAGTTAACATTTGTGCGATTTGATTAAACTGGCTGGCGTAAGTGGCGGTACCATTCAGTGCATTGATCTTGGTATCATACCAGGTCATACCAACACCGCCAGGATATAAAAGCCGATTTTTGTTTTGGAAGAATGGAATTTAATATTGCTGAAATTGAAAATAGCCTGCAAGACCAAGGTCACTGAATTTGGTCTTGTAATTATAAAAAACGTAATCCTGCTGCTGGAAGCCTGTCACCACTTGGGGTAACCTGGTTTCCAACATATCCGTTATCCCTCCATGCCGGATTCTTCATATAATTCTGCGCTTCCTGCCAGTTCAGGCCGGTAGCTGTTCCATTAATATATTCTGCCCTTAATGAAAGAGAATAACCCAATGACTTTCTAACATGCACACCCCATCCGAAAGTCGGAAAGTTGGAGGTAACATCACCGGCAATGGTAGGTGCCCAATTTTCACTCCCACTTCCCACATGTTCCTTGGTTTGGGAGGAAAAGGATAAAGATTATTCATGAACTCGTTATACTGAGGTAACCTGCTGGACGGGTAATAAGATGAATCGGACCAGACCGGTGTCTGTGCGGACACAGTTGTAGAAAGCATTAGGGTGATTAGTCCTAATAAAAAACTGTACTTTTTGCTTGCCATAATGTTAGAATTGTGTTGTTGTATTTTGTGGGGGATCGGGTTAAGCATGGTGTTTTGTAAATGTTAAATACTTAGAAACGGCACAAAAGTATTGATTGAGGGCCGTATTAGCAAATTTTAGGAGACCAATTTGTATCCATTTATGCTGCTTCATGTTGTCGAAATGCGTCATAAACAGGTTAATGTTCCAAATTTTCATAAGTTCGTTGCCTATTCATGAATTTCTCTTCCGAAATAATCGCTGATGAACTGAGGATATTTGAAACAGTTTCAAGGATTCCGTGAAAAGCTACCGTTCCCCTGATTGACAGGATCATGCGGTATATCGTGAAAACAAAGGGAAAGCAGATTCGCCCGATGTTTGTTCTGCTGTGCGCAAAACTTTCCGGAACCGTCAATGAATCCACCTACCGGGCAGCCTCACTCGTAGAATTATTACATACTGCCTCCCTGGTACATGATGATGTGGTGGATGAATCGATGGAAAGAAGAGGTTTTTTCTCCGTGTATGCCTTATGGAAGGCAAAGGCATCTGTACTGGTGGGTGATTACCTGCTGGCCAAGGGCATGCTGCTATCACTGGACAACGATGATTTCAGGATTCTCCAGATCATGTCGAGGGCTGTCAGGGAAATGAGCGAAGGGGAACTGCTCCAGATGGAAAAAGCCAGGTCCCTGAATCTCGATGAAGAACTGTATTTCCGGATCATCCGACATAAAACGGCATCCCTTCTCGCATCAGCCTGTGCGGCAGGCGCTTATTCCACTTCCGAGAGCGAAGAAACCACAGAAAAAATCCGGAAATTCGGGGAACTGGTGGGCATTGCCTTCCAGATCAAGGATGACCTGTTCGACTATGGCCATGAAGACGTGGGAAAACCTACCGGTAACGATATCCGGGAAAAAAAGCTCACCCTCCCGCTGATCTATACCATTAACCATGCAACACCGGCAATTCGGAAAGAACTGATTTATATTCTCAAAAACCAGAATAAGCAGCAGAAAAAAATAGATTATGTCATTGCAACCGTGGAAAAAGCAGGCGGCATCAGCTATGCCATTGAGAAAATGAACAATTTCAAGAATGAAGCACTGGGCATACTGGATGAATTTGATAATGGCCCGGTAAAGCAAACCCTGGTGCAGCTGGTGAATTTTACGACAGACAGGAAAAAATGACCTTACATTCGGATTATGGAGAAGAGGTGGCTACAAAGGGAACCAGATCAGCATATTGTCGACACTTTACATAAAGGATTAGGCATCCATCCCATACTTTGCCGTTTACTTGCACTGCGAAATATCACCACTTACCAGGAAGCTTTTGAATTTTTCAGGCCATCGCTCAGCGGTTTACATGACCCTTTTCTGATGAAGGACATGGACAAAGCCGTTGCCCGTATAACACAGGCCATGGAAAAGGGGAAAAAATCCTCGTCTATGGTGATTATGATGTTGATGGCACTACCGCCGTAGGATGCATGTACCGTTTTATCACAAAGATCTATGATCCTGCAAGGACGGAATTTTATATACCACACCGTTACCGGGAAGGCTATGGCATTTCCCAGGCAGGTGTGGATTATGCCATCCATGAAGGCTACCCCCTCGTGATTGCGCTGGATTGCGGAATAAAATCGGTTGACCTTATCAGTTATGCCAATTCCCATGGGGTTGAATTTATCATTTGCGACCACCACCTTCCGGGCGACCGGCTGCCTCCGGCCACTGCCATCCTTAACCCCAAACAGAATGATTGCGGGTATCCTTATAAGGAACTGTGCGGGTGCGGGGTCGGACTAAAACTGATCATGGCACTGGTACAGCAACTTAAACTGCCGGAAGAACCTGTACCTCGACTGCCTTGACCTTGCGGCCACCGCTGTTGCGGCAGATATCGTTCCCATGACAGGTGAAAACAGGGTGATCACCTGGTTCGGTCTGAAGAAAGCAAATGAAAACCCATCCACCGCACTGAAAGCGTTAATGATGGTAAGCGGTGTTAATCCTCCCGTTTCCATCCAGCATGTGGTTTTTATGATCGCCCCGAGGGTGAATGCTGCAGGGAGAATGGACGATGCCCGGAAAGTGATCCACCTGTTTACGGAAGAAAACCTTGATAAGGCCATCGAATATGCCAGGATGCTGCATTCGGATAATGCAGACCGGAAAGAAGCAGATGCCAGTATTACCGAAGAAGCGCTTATCCTTCTGCGTGAGTATGAAGAAAAAGGCAGGAGAAATTCCACCGTAGTATACCAGCCACACTGGCATAAAGGCGTTGTGGGGATAGTTGCCAGCAGGCTGATCGATCATTATTACCGACCTACCATTGTACTTACCAGGAGCGGGGATATTGTTGCCGGCAGTGCAAGAAGTATTCCCGGATTTAATATTCATGACGGCCTTGACCAGTGTTCTTCCTTGCTGATTGGTTATGGCGGACATTATTTCGCTGCCGGGATGACCATGCTGCCGGAAAACGTAGATGCATTCAGGGAAAAATTTGACAGCGTGGTGTCGGCCATGGTGGACGATGAGATGATGACGCCCATCATTAATATTGATGCGGAACTCCGACTGAGCGAGATCAATGATGTATTTTATAAGATCCTGTCACAAATGGAACCCTTCGGACCGGAAAATCCACAGCCTGTATTTATTGCCAGGGGGGTAAGGGATACGGGATCAAGCAGGATCGTAAAACAGAACCATATACGTTTTGTGGTGCGACAGGATAATATTACCATGAGCGGAATCGGTTTTAACCTGGCCTCGAAATTTCCGGTTATGGATAACGGTCAGCCATTTGATATGGCTTTTATGATCGATGAAAATGAATGGCAGGGGAATAAGACGCTGCAGGTGAAGGTGGTGGATATAAAATAATTGCGGATTACGGATTGCGGATTACGGATTCTCTAAGAATGATCATACATGTGAATCCGCAATCCGCAATCCGTCAATCCGCAATGTAGAACTTATGAGTTAATCGCTGACGGTCAGCTCATAAGTTCTACATTGCGGTTAATGAAGGCCGTTAGGTCGTTGCCTTTCAGCATCCCCTGCGAAAGCAGGGCAAGGTCTGCAAGATTCCGGACCAGTTTTTTCTGGCGTGCTTCGTCATCTTCTTTCAATACTGTTTGAATAGCAGGATGATTTCCATTAACCGTGAGCGTTACCTCATCAGGCATGCTGGCATAGAAAGATGCACCATGGTCCGCTGATGGCAGCCATATCTTTCATCCTCCGCATGAATTCAGGCCTTGTTGCTATGACAGGTGCGGTTTCAGTTCCCAAGTCCCTTGATATCGACAGTAACATGAGATTCAGGTATCTGTAGCCCAAACAAGTCTTTCAGCCTGGATTCTTCATCTTTCGTCAGTACACTTTCTGCGGCTTCCTGTTTGTCGATCAGGTTATCCGCAATATCAGCATCCACCCTGGTAAAATGAACATTATCCCATTTCAGTTCCATCTGGTTGATGAAAGCAGCATCCACCAGCGTTTCCATTTTCACCACTTTATATCCTTTGGCAATGGCTGCCCTGTACATAAGCATCCTGCTGAATCGGGATCTGTCGTATAAAGGATCACCAGTTTTCCATCCTTATTTTTCTGCAGTCCTTCTGCAGCAGTGCGGTATTCTTCCTGTGTATAATATTTATCTTCCAGTGCGTCTTTGAATATATGGAAGGCATTGGCTTTCTCCAGGAATTTATCATCGGTCATCATACCATACTTCACAAACAGGCCAAGGCTGTCCCACTTGTCTTCAAATTCCTTGCGGTCTGTGCGGAAAATTTCATCCAGTTTATCGGCCACCTTTCGGGTAATGTGACTATTGATCTTTCTTACATTGGGATCACCCTGCAAATAACTTCGGCTAACGTTGAGCGGTATATCGGGTGAATCAATCACACCATGGAGCAACATCAGGAATTCAGGTACGATATCTTTTACTTCATCCGTTACAAAAACCTGGTTGCTGTACAACTGGATCTTGTCTTTCTGGATTTCATAACTCTGCTTGATTTTAGGGAAATATAAAATACCGGTGAGGTTGAATGGATAGTCCACATTCAGGTGAATCCAGAAAAGGGGCAGTTCATTGTAAGCGATATAATTCTTTATAAAAATCCTGGTAGTCCTGCGTGGTAAGTTCAGAAGGTTTTTTCTTCCAGGCCGGGTTTGGATTATTGACCTGCTTGTCTTTAAAATAAATGGGCACCGGAAGGAACCGACAGAATTTTTCCAGGATAGATTCAATTCTATGCTCCTCGAGAAACTCTTCACTTTCTTCATTAATATGCAGAACAATATCAGTTCCTCTGGTCTCTTTGTCTGTTGTCTCTAATACTATATTCCGGGCTTCCGTCGCATGTCCCATTTTACCGGCTGTGCATTTTCCTTGTACGATAAGGCTAACCACTTCCACTTCGGAACTGACCATAAATGCGCTATAAAAACCCAGTCCAAAATGTCCGATGATATTGGCTTCATTCTGACCTTTGTATTTCGCCAGGAATTCTTCTGCACTGGAAAAAGCCACCTGGTTGAGGTATTGATCCACTTCTTCTTCCGTCATGCCAATACCCCGGTCGCTGATCGTTAGTGTCTTTTTCTCCGTATCCAGGGATATATCGATCCTCAGGTCTCCCAGTTCGCCTTTTGCTTCACCGGATAGAGGACAAGGTTTTCAGTTTCTGTGTGGCATCTACTGCGTTGGAAATCAATTCCCGGAGAAATATTTCGTGGTCGCTGTAAAGGAATTTCTTGATGATGGGAAAGATGTTCTCCGTCTGAACCCTGATCTGGCCTTTTTGCATAAAATTTGAGTTTGCTATGGGTCTGGTCAAATGAAGTGCCAATGCGATTAAAGCGGACAGGATGACTGCCAGATAGGATTGCGAATTGAGCGGTTGACGGTTAAGGGTTGCGTTGACGATTGAAGGTTGAGTGCCAATATTCATGACTAGAAACCCGATCAAAAACCAGGTTTACAGTAGATACGCTGACCCTCAATCCGCATAATCCTGCCAATTATCGCAATATCAAATTGGCAAATCAATTCGGGGAAAATCTGGCACGATTTCTCCCCGAATTCACTTACCTTTGCAGCCCATTTCAATTATTTAACCAAATACAGGGAAAATGCAGAATTACGAATTGATGGTGATCTTTACCCCTGTTCTGAGTGAAGAGGAATTACAAACTCGCTCAGAAAAAGTACGTCGATTTCATCGTTGCAAACGGTGGTTCGATCGTGCACCAGAATCCCTGGGGGCTAAGATCACTGGCGTATCCCGTCCAGAAAAAGACCACTGGTCTTTACTGGGTCATGGAATACAATGCGCCATCCGACATTAATGAGAAACTGAAAATTCAGATTCTCCGTGACGAGCAAATATTGCGTCACATGGTTACCAAACTCGATAAATACGCCGTCGAGTATAACCTTAAAAAGAGAAGTGGTGTACCAACAGGAATCGAAAAAGCAGTGGAGGGATAACACATGGCAAAAGCAAATGAAATCAAGTACCTGACCGCCATTAAGACCGAGAAGCCCAAGAAGAAATTCTGTCGCTTCAAGAAGTATGGCATCAGGTATATCGATTACAAGGATGCAGAATTCCTTAAGAAATTCCTGAACGACCAGGGTAAGTTGCTGCCCCGTCGCCTTTCCGGTAATTCTTTGAAATACCAGCGTAAGGTGTCTGAAGCTATTAAGCGTGCCCGCCAGATGGCGATATTGCCGTATGTAACTGACCTGTTAAAGTAAGGAGGAAGCTATGCAAGTAATTTTAATCCAGGACGTAAACAACCTCGGCGGCGCCCATGAAGTGGTGAACGTGAGAAATGGTTACGCAAGAAATTTTCTGATTCCCAGGCAAGCTGGCTATCGAAGCTTCTCCTTCAAACATGCAGCAATTGCAGGAAAAACTGAAGCAGAAAGCCAAGAAAGAAGCCAAACTGCTCGCGGAGGTCAACAAAGTCATTGAAAAACTCAAAGATGGCGCGGTGAAAATCGGTGCCAAAACGGGAACTTCAGGCAAGATCTTCGGAAGCGTTACTTCAGTGCAAATCGCCCGTGCCATCCGTGAACAAAAAGGTTATGAGATCGACCGCAGGAAGATCCATATCCTCGATGATATCAAGGAACTCGGTAATTTCAAAGCCAAGGTTGATTTCGGCAATGGCAATGAAACTGAAGTTGAACTTGAAGTTGTCAGCGAATAATTCTTTCTGAAACATATTTAAAACCTCCCTGTTAAGGGAGGTTTTTTATTTTTACAGAATGAAAATCACCATCATCATCCTCCTGCTGCCATTTATTATTTCCTGCCAGAATAATTCAGCAACCGTTAATTCAAATCAGCCAACAGATTCACTGGCAGATATATCAATGCCGGCTGACAGTATTCCAGCCAGGGAACTTGCCGGAAATTTCAGTTCCCAGACTGATAATGCGTTTCGACAGTGCAGCGATTCCTGCATTCCTTAATCAATACCCCCTTTTTAAAGAATACAAGGAAGAGTTCTCCAGGTTTTACACCTCCAGGCAATTCGCTTACGCATGGCACCAGCCCGACAGCCGGCCCATTGAACAATCCAGCATATTGTACAACCGCGTCTTCAATATCGACGAAAACGGGCTGCCAAAAAACATTCCTTACGCTAACGTATACACGCAGTTAATGGAGGATATCACTCCTGATTCCATGCTGGCCAGGGAACTTATGATCACGGGCCAGTATCTTGTTTTTGCGGGCAAAGTGCTGGCAGGTATTCCGGAATCGGATACAAGGTCCCTGAACTGGTATATTCCCAGGAAAAAAATTGAATACGCTTCACTTCTCGATTCCATCCTGAGCGGAAACCTGCAAGCTCTCAACAAATTGATTTACCCGCAATATTACATGCTTCGGGACAGGCTTAAACAGTACCATGAAATAGAGAAAAAAGGTACCTGGATTGCCCTTAAGGCCGACCGCAACAAATATAAGCTTGGCGATTCCTCCCCTGTGATCCGCCAGATCAGGCAGAAGTTATATTATGCCGGTGATATCGCTTCCAATAATGAAAGCCCTGTTTTTGATGAAATACTTTTTGAAGGTATCATGGAATTCCAGCGACGATTTGGATTAAAGCAGGATGGTGTCGCCGGACCAGGTGTATTGAAAGAGATGAGTGCCCCGCTATCAAAAAGAATGGAACAGATCATGGTTAATATGGAAAGATGCAGATGGCTGCCCAACGAGACCAGTAACAAGTACCTTGCGGTCAATATCCCGCAGTTTCAACTGATTGCCTTCACAGGTGATTCTATTGCCTGGACCTGTAATGTAGTGGTAGGTTCAACAACCAACAAAACGGTGATTTTTAAAGGTGACATGAAATATGTCGTGTTCAGTCCCTACTGGAATGTTCCCCAGAGTATCATCAACAAGGAAATCCTTCCTGCGATGAAAAGAAATAAAAATTACCTGCAAAAACATAACATGGAATGGAACAATGGTAAAGTAAGGCAGAAACCCGGACCCCGGAATTCACTCGGACTGGTAAAATTCCTTTTCCCGAACAGTTTCAACATTTACCTGCACGATACACCCTCCAAATCCCTGTTTAAGGAAGACAGAAGGGCATTCAGCCATGGATGCATAAGGGTTTCAGAACCAAGGAAACTGGCAGCCTTCCTCCTTGAGGATTCCCCGGAATGGAACACATCCAAAATAAATGAGGCAATGAATAGCGGAAAAGAACAATATGTTACCTTAAAGAAAACAGTACCGGTTTACCTGGTTTATTTAACGGCTTTCGTAGATAGCAGGGGTAAGCTGAATTTCCGGGAAGATATATATAACCGCGACAACCAGCTGAAAGACATGATTTTTGCAAAAAATGGCGCAAAAAGCGCACAATAAGTTAAAATAAAATCTGTTATCTTTAGGAAGGACGCAGTTAGATCCTAAATGTTTTGCAGCATACTGCTTATTCGGTCTTCTCAGAGCATTCACCGGCCTAATCGTTCCACATGTTTTATCAGTAAATCTTTTCGAAATGAACATCTATGTAGGCAACATGCATTTCAGTCTTACCAATGAAGACGTGAACAACCTTTTTTCCCAGTTTGGAAGCGTAACCTCGGCAAAAATCATTAATGACAAAGTTACAGGCCGAAGCAAGGGGTTTGGCTTTGTTGAAATGGAAAATGATGAAGACGCACGTAAAGCGATTGCCGGCCTTAATGAAAGTGAAGTCATGGGCAGAAAACTGATCGTGAACGAAGCCCGGCCACAGGAACAGCGTTCCGGTGGTGGTGGCGGAGGTATCGCGGCGGTGGCGGTGGCGGCTACAACAAAGGCGGTGGTGGCGGTGGCTACAACAAGGGTGGCGGAGGCGGCGGTTACCGCGGAGGCGGTGGCGGAGGCGGCTACAATAAAGGCAATGGCGGCAGCCGGGACAGGTTTAACGAATTTTAAGGTATTCATACCCATCATATTTGCAAGGCTTCTTTAGGGAAGCCTTTTTTATTATGATTACCGCATAATAATTCTTTATTTATCTTCCCTTAAGGATCTGTTTTTTTCACGATACAAATTGTCATTATGTTTTCTCCTGTAATAGCCGGATGCATGAACTGGGGACAATGGGGCGCCAAATTTTCCACGGCGGAATATGCTTCCATGATTTCGCAATGCCTGGATATGGGCATAACCACATTTGATCATGCTGATATCTACGGGCACTATACTACAGAGGAAGAATTCGGTGAAGCCATAAAAAATCAGCCGGCCATCCGGCAGAAAATGAAGATCATCACAAAATGCGGGATTAAAATGGTAACACCTAACCGTCCCGGTCACCTGATAAAATCATATGATACCAGCGGAAAACATATCAGGCTTTCAGTGGAACGTTCGCTGGATAACCTTCATACCGATCATATCGATGCATTGCTAATACACAGGCCTGATCCGCTGATGGATCCCATGGAAATCGTGGAAACGGTAGACAGGCTGAAATCAGAAGGAAAAATTCTTGGCTTTGGGGTATCCAATTTTTTGCCGCAACATATGGACCTGTTCAGTAAATATCTGCGCCTCTCCATAAACCAGTTTGAAATCTCGGCCTTTAAACCTGATGCAATACATGATGGCACGCTGGACTATTGCCTGCAGCATAACATCCACTGCCTATCATGGTCGCCTTTAGGTGGTGGAAAATTACAGGCAGAAGAAAAAGATGAAGCTACCCGAAGAGTCATAGCCGTTGCGGAAATCCTTGCTGATGAATACCAGGCGATGCCTGACCAGATTTTACTGGCCTGGTTATATACGCATCCTGCAGGCATTATTCCCGTAATGGGAACAACCAAACCAGCCAGGCTGAAAAAAGCACTCGAGGCAAAAAAAATTACACTCAGCCGTGAACAATGGTTCATGATCTACAGGGCTTTTTTAGGTAAGGAAGTGCCGTGATCCCGCCAATGGCGGGATCAGGGATTGCGGATTACGGATTGCGAATTACGATTATAATTCAAGTGAATTTAAACCTTAGGAAGAATTATGATTTAAAACAAATACAATAATCCTAATCCGTAATCCGCAATCCGCAATCCGCAATCCTTATTTACCTTCAAGTCTAAATTATCGGCCCATGTTTCCCATCAGCGATGATAATTCTGACAGGCACATTACACCCATCGTTAATTATGTTTTTATAGCCATCAATATATTTGTCTTCATTTTCCTGCAGGGTATGGGGGCTAACCTTGGATTCACTTATGCATTTTCGACCGTTCCTGCAGAAGTTATCACCGGGACTGATATTGTAACCCAGGCGCAGGTATTAACAGATCCCAATACAGGCCAGCGTTTCCAGGTGCCCGGCCTTCAGCCAACACCAATACATCCCTGGTTAACCCTGATCACTTCCATGTTCATGCATGGCGGATGGGGACACCTGCTGGGGAACATGCTTTTCCTGTGGATATTCGGTGATAATATTGAAAACAGGCTCGGACATACACGGTATCTTGTCTTTTATCTTCTTTGCGGAATTCTTGCATCACTAAGCCATGTGATTGTCAACCTACCTGATGGCACAAAGCACCATCATTCCAAGCCTCGGTGCCTCAGGTGCCATTTCCGGCGTAATGGGTGCATACCTTATCCTCTTCCCCAGGAGAAAAGTAAATGTTTTACTGCTTCGTTTTATTGTAGCCGTCCCTGCGCTTGTTGCACTGGGCTTCTGGATTGGCTTCCAGGTGATCAGCGGACTCAGCATGTTCAATGGCGAGTCAGACGGCGTGGCCTATGCTGCGCATATCGGCGGATTCATTGCAGGAATGCTGCTGGTGAAATTTTTTGATAAAGGACAGGACTATGTGGAGGAACAGTTAGCAAAGCAGGGAAGAAGGAGGGAAACATTTTGATAATGCGAAAATGTGCAAATGTGCAAATGTGCAAATGAAATACTCAGGGTACTTATTTCACTATTAATTCTTTAAACCCGTGCAGAAGCAGTATCACGGATATGCCCATTTTTATCCTGGTAAATGATCATCAATTCAAGGCCGGGATAATTTCTTTAATATGGAAAAGAAGAATCTACTACCCATCACATAAAATCCATTGTCCCACCCGTCTGCCGTAATTGCATCAGGTGCTACCACGGTAACCGATATAATCCCATTATCAACAGGCCGGCCCGTTCGGGGATCAATTACATGTGCATATTTTTTCCCCTTTTCCATAAAATACTTGCGGTAATTACCTGAGGTTGTTACAGCCTTATCCTGCAAATATCACTTTTTCAACCGGATGCCAGTCTTCGGTTATGCCTGAGGGTGATTCCAGTCCGATCTTCCAATATTCACCATCTGCCTTCGTGCCCTTCGCCCTGATCTCCCCGCCTATTTCGCCAACTTTATTTTAATATTACGGCCGGTATATTCGCCTGCTGGTACTTCTGGTTAAACGCATTGATGGCATTTTTCAGATCACCATCGTATTGCTGTTTATATCCCTGCCATTGCTTTTCAAGGTCAGCCAGCCTTGTTTTCAACCCTTCGGTCAACCTGGGATCATGGGCATCAGCATTGCTTTTGACATTAAAAAATTCAACATTAAGCTTGCTTGGCCAGTTGATCACATCCTGCCCATTTGTAATCCTGTCTTCAATGATATTTTTTTCCCAGGCTTCCATTTTTTTCACCAGCTCTTTTCCTTCATCAAGTAATGCCTTATGCTGTGGCATGTCTTTAAGGTTTTCATTGCAGGTTGCCACCTGCTTCTTAGCCTTACGGAGACTATTAACCGAACTATGTATCTCCGTGATATCACTGTTTACTTTTTCCAGGAATTGCTGCTGTTCTGTCCAGGCCTGTGCATCTGTTTTCATATTGGGATCAGACAATACGACGATATCAGTTTCTGAAACTTTCCCCTTATACATCAGCCTTGCCTTATAATTTCCTGGCTGAAGGCTATATCCCCTGTAGTCGCCATAGACATATACCCCGCTTACTTCAGGAACCTGCTCCCCGCGGAAATTCCAGAGAAACCTGTTGAGGCCTTTATCACCTGGTAACATCACAGCAGGAGGTGGTCCGCCGGGAAAGGATTTAAAATCCGGATCTTTCTTATTGGTATATGTCCTTACTGTTTTTCCTCCGGCATTGATAATTTCAAGTTTCAGCATATTGGTATCGGCAGTTTCGGGCAATTGATAATACAGGATCACACCTTCAGGAGCATTGGTACCTTGCAATGGATTTGGATTCCCGGGCAGCCCGGCACCGCTTGCATAACGATATGCCGGCTTGGGTTTCATGATACCGAAAGAATTATTACTGGCATATTGCTGAATGGCGCCGAGATCATCAAGTATCCAGAATGCACGTCCGGCAGTAGAAGCCACCAGGTCATTATCGCGGATCATCAGGTCAGTTACCGGAACTACAGGTAAATTCAACTGCATTTTCTGCCAGTTCAGTCCTCCGTTATACGATATATAAAATGCCCTTTCACTGCCGCCATATAGCAGGCCCTTTACCTTTTTATCTTCACGGATCACTCTCAGAAAATCATCCGCCTGAATTCCTGTATTGATCTTTGTCCAGGTTTTTCCATAATCCGTGGTTTTGTATGCATATGACCCATAATCATTCAACTTGTACCTGGTAGCCGAAATATAAGCCGTTCCCTTATCGTGGGGTGAAACTTCAATACTCTGCACGAGGCATTCCGGCAAGTGCGGCAGGAGTAACATTTTTCCAGTGTTTCCCACCATCGGTGGTCAGGTGGACAAGCCCGCAATCGCTGCCCGTCCAGATCACGCCTTTTTCCAGTTCTGATTCAATCACGTAAGCCAGGGTATTATAGTTTTCCCCGCCTGCACCTTCATTGGTCATACGGACCGCCGCCCAAACCCTGTTTGGACGTATCATTCCGGGTGAGGTCAGGGCTGATCTCTTCCCAGCTTATACCTCCGTTAGTGGTTCGAAGTAACACATTGGCTCCATGATAAATGGTTTTTGGATCATGCGGCGATGCCACTATAGGTGCATTCCAGTTAAACCGGTATTTCATTTGCTTCGGTGCAATGGCCAGGTTTAATGTGGGATATGCCTGGATATCTTTTGACTTCTTTGGTTTTCATATCCATCACCTCAATATATCCCTGGTAACAGCCACCATATACATGAGAAGGGTCATTGGGATTAAAAGCCAGGAACGCACACTCACAGCCTGCACCGCTCTCCCAGTCTTTGATGGTTATTCCACCCCTGTTGGTCCGGGAAGAAATGATGACAGAAGTATTGTCCTGCTGACCGCCATACACTTTATAGGGAAAGACATTATCGGTGTTCACCCTGTAAAACTGTGCTGTCGGCTGGTTCATCAGGGTTGACCAGGTGTTCCCGTTATCATATGTGATTTCTGCTCCTCCATCATCCCCCAAAATAAAACTGGTAGGATAATTTGGATTGATATACAGATCATGCGTATCCCCATGTCCTACCCGCACGGATTGAAAAGTCCTTCCTCCATCGATGGATTTCATCATGGGCGCATTAAGCACATATACCAGTTCCGGGTTTTTCGGATCGGCATATACTTCCATATAATACCATGAACGGGCAGTGATATCCTGGTTATTGGACAACAGCCGCCATGTTTTTCCCGCATCATCTGAACGGTATAAACCGGATTTTGATTTCTCGGATTCCACAATGGCGAACACCCGGTCTGAATTGGCCCTGGAGACACTTATACCCATCTTTCCCAGCTGGCCGGGCAATCCTTCATTGATCTTTTTCCATGTTTCCCCGGCATCATCTGATTTCCACAGTGAACAGCCGGGACCGCCACTCACTACCGTCCATGGGTACCTGCGGTGCTGCCAGGATGCGGCATATAATATGCGGGGATTGTTCATATCCATCGAGAGGCTGGAAATGCCCGTGCTGTCATTAATGTAAAGTGTCCTTTTCCAGTTAGCGCCTCCATCTGTTGATTTATATATGCCCCGTTCATTGTTATTCCCGTGTACGGTACCCTGTGAGGCTACATATACCACATCAGCATTCGATGGATGCACTACGATATCAGATATATGCCGGGTATTCTTCAGGCCGATGTTCTTCCAGGTTTTGCCGGCATCAGTGGATTTATATACACCATCACCATAAGACGTCATCACGCCGCGGACAGCATGTTCACCCGTGCCTACATAGATCACGTTGGGATCTGACTCGGAAACAGCAATATCACCGATGGTGCCAACGGTAAAGAATCCATCAGAAATATTCGTCCAGCGAATACCGCCATCTTCCGTTTTCCACAGGCCTCCGCCGGTATACCCGCAATAAAATAGCTGGTCACTGGCCCTGGATCCGGATACGGCATTGGACCGGCCACCACGGTAAGGCCCGATACTCCTCCATTTAACGGATTTAAAGACTGAATCATAAAGCGGTGAAGCCTCTGCTACGGTTTCGGATTTAGCAGGCTTTTTCTGGGTAAACCCGGGAAAAGTCAATATAAAAATAGGCAGCCATGAAGGCAATGCGAATCAGCATACAGTCTGTTTTGGTGGGAAAAGAAATTAATATATGAAAAAATTGCATGCACGGCCAAATTTTACCCGTTTTGTATAAATATTTACGGGCATAAAAAAGGTTCGTACCCATTTACGGGACGAACCTGCTACTAATGGACTGAAGTCAGATTATTTTACAATAAATCCCTTCTTGGTGAATTCATCTTTTATGACCATGATGATTTCATCCACCGTCTTATCCAGTTTGCTCGGATTCATTGAAGATGTGGTTCCCGACCAAAGCAGTTTTGGTGGTACAAGGGAATATATATTAGTTTCCACATTATAGGTCTTGTCTTCCTGGTAATACCCCTGGGTGCCATACATGCCATATCCATAGCCGCGATATCCATAGAATCCGCCATAGGTAGTGCCTGGTACATATGACATGCTTTGTTCCACATTGGCAAGCTTCATATACACAATACCGTCAAAGCCATCGTTGTTCAGTTTGGTCTCAACCTGTGAATCAACGGTGTCTGCCGCAGTAAGATAGGTGTAAGACGCAACAACCTTTCCTGGGAAAGCAGCCGCCATTTTGTCTTCCACTATCCTCCGGGTTGACTCATCTTTCATCATGCCCAGGAACAGTACTTTTTTAAATGGCTTCCAGGTGGCAGGTGTAACGGAAGGGTCCATCCAGCTTTTTGTCATTTTGGTGGATGGTCCGCAGGCAGCTAAAATAGTTACCAGGATAATCGGTACAAGGAACTTACTTTTCATTCAATTATAATTTAAGATTTAATAATTCTAACCGGAATATTTTCTTCAGGCATGGAACCGGGACCTGTAAATTTCACGAAAGGTACGGAATCGTGAACTTTAGATATTTTAAGGCAAATTAATGCATTCTTTTAAACCCTGAGTATGACAATAATCAGTTCCAGCCATTAAATTTTCTTATGATCACCGTTCGCGAGACCTGACTGTTCGCTATGAAAAAACTTTTAAAAATTATACATAGCTTTACTGCCATTGTGGATTATTGCCAATGCTGTAAAGTTGCATATTCCGCAGTGAGGCAAAGCGTTAAAAGTATCAACCAAACTGCATGAAATCACTATTTAGCCTGTCTTTTTCAGCCATTTTTATATGTACCATTTCCTGCGGGGAGAAAAAGGAAACTGCGGCGCCGGTTTCCCCGGATGTCAATGTTGTGGCAGCCGGACAAAAAACCATTCCTGTCTATACCGAATATGTGGGTGAAACCTATGGTATCAGTGATATCCAGATACAGGCCCGGACAACCGGCTGGATCCTCGGGATTCATTTTAAGGAAGGTGACTTCGTTAAAAAGGGTCAGTTATTATTTACCATCGACGACCAGGAGATCAGGAACAGGATCTCTGAAGCCAGCTGCCCAGTTGGCCAGGGCCAACAGTATGAAATCAAAAACACAGTCAGACCTGGACCGGGTTGAACCGCTGGTAAAAATGAATGCACTAAGCCAGCGGGACCTGGATGCCGCCATTGCTGCCAATAATTCCGCCAAAGCCGAGGTTGATGCCTCTTCTGCAGCATTGGCCAATGCCAGGGTAGAGCTGGGTTATACCAGGATAACTGCTCCCATTTCCGGACTTATTGGCATCAATAAATACCAGGTAGGTGATTATGTGAATCCAACTGCCATGGGGGGCTCTCTGAATACTAGTTTCCGCTGTAGGGGAAATGAGGGTACGCTTTCCGATTTCAGAAACCGAATACCTGCGTTTTGTAAAACGGTTACGTTCGGATACCGGATCGGTAAAAGCCCTGGGAAAGATCCCTGTGAAACTCATCCTTGGTGACGGTACTGAATTCAATGAAATCGGAAGGATAGACCTGGCCAACAGGCAGATTGATCCGCAAACTGGTTCCCTTATCATACAGGCCATTTTTACCAATAAGCAGAACATCCTTCGCCCCGGCCAGTATGTAAAAGTGAGGTTCCAGACAGATATTTATAAGGATGCCATCATGGTACCCCAACAGGCCGTTAGCCAGTTACAGAATATTTACCAGGTGTATGTGCTGAACGACAGCAGTAAGGTGAACCCCCGCATAGTTAAAGTAGGTGCAAGGGTGGGCAGCAACTGGATCATACAGGATGGATTGAAAGCAGGTGAAAAAGTAGCTATTATAGGAAGCGCGGCCGTAAATCCGCAGGTTCCGGTAAAACCCGTTTCAATGAACTGGAATTATGATTCCACCTCGGTTCAATAAGTACTAACCAAAGCAGTACAAATTCCCAAAACATTATTATGAGTGAATTTTTTATACGGCGGCCGATCGTTGCAATGGTGATTTCCATTTTCATTGTGATCATGGGCCTGCTCACACTGCAAGGTGTTCCCATTGCACAATATCCGGAGATCGTGCCGCCAATGATCAAAATTACGGGAACATACAATGGTGCCAACGCCGTAAATATTGAGCAGACAGTGGCTACACCGATCGAACAACAGGTAAATGGCGTGGAACAAATGCTGTATATGCAATCGATCAATGCCAATGACGGCACTACCACCATCCAGGTATCCTTTGAAGTGGGTGCCAATCTCGACAACTCCAACATGCTTACCCAGAACCGGGTTGCCATGGCCAACCCTTTCCTTCCGGCTGATGTAAAGAATATGGGTGTAAACACTAAAAAGGCCCTGTCATTTCCCCTGGAAATTGTTTCCGTGTATTCCCCCAACGGCACCTACGATTCAAGGTTTATCAGCAACTATGTGTATATCAATATCGTAGACCAGATTAAAAGAATTAAAGGTGTTGGTGATGTAACCATTTTTGGTGATGCTGAATATGCGATGCGTGTTTGGCTTAAACCCGACAGGATGGCTTCACTGGGAATTACGGTAGGCGATGTCAAGAATGCATCTCAACGAATACAATAATATTTTCCCGGGAGGCTCATTTGGAGAAAGCCCTTCCATGCCCGGTACCCAGAATACATATTCAGCACAGTTGCAATCAAGGTTGGTAAGCCCTGAGGAATTCGGAAAAACTATTCTGAAGTCAAATGAAAGCGGTGCCCTGGTAAGGCTTAGCGATGTTGCAAGGATTGAACTGGGTACTGAAACCTATTTCATGAACAGCCGTCTTAATGGCAAGGTTGCGGCTTCCATTGCTGTTTACCAGATTCCGGGAAGCAATGCCATTGAAGTGGCGCGATCTATAGAAAAAGCAATGCAGGACCTGAAAGTAAAGTTTCCCCAGGACATCGATTATCGATATTCCCTGGATACGACACTACCCATTACCGTTGGTATCGAAGAGATCCTTCATACTTTGCTGGAAGCAGTAGGGCTGGTTATTCTTGTGGTATTTATCTTTCTGCAGGACTGGCGGGCAACACTGATTCCATTGCTGACTGTTCCTGTATCCCTGATTGGTGTTTTTATCTTTTTCCCTTTATTGGGATTTTCCGTAAACGTATTGTCACTCCTGGGCCTGGTACTCGCAATCGGGCTTGTGGTTGACGATGCCATTGTTGTGGTGGAAGCCGTCATGCACCATATTGAACATGGACTCAGCCCGAAAGAAGCCACACAAAAAGCCATGAAGGAAGTGGCCGGACCTGTAGTGGCCATTGCGATCATCCTGGCTGCGGTGTTCATTCCTGTTGCATTAACCGGTGGTATCACCGGAAGGCTATACCAGCAGTTTGCCATTACGATTGCGGTATCCGTTTTATTATCGGCTTTTAATGCATTAACCCTTAGTCCGGCCCTGGCAGCCATTATCTTAAAGCCAAAAAAAGAAAGCAAGGGCCTGCTGCAAAGATTTTTTAACGGTTTCAATAAGTACTTCGACAAATTCACCAATGGTTATATGGGCATTGCCGGGTTCTTTGCGCGGAAAGTGGTAATGAGTTTACTGGTGCTGGGTATCATTGTAGGTGCCACAGTGGTGCTCGGCAAGAAAGTTCCTACAGGTTTTGTTCCCGAAGAAGACAATGGCTACTTTATCATGGGTATAATTCTGCCAGACGCTTCATCCCTGCAAAGAACAGACCTTGTGACAAAAAAACTGGAATCTATACTGGGTAAAGTTGACGGAATTGAATCGTTTACCGTTATCAACGGATTTAATATTATTTCCAATACAAAATCCTCAAATTCTGCATCCGTGTTTGTTCAACTGGTAGATTGGGGCGAAAGGGAACATACAGATAAGGAAATTATTCGTGAGGTCAATGGAATCTGCAGTAAGTCTATCACAGAAGCCACAATTGTTGCTGTAGGCCCGCCCCCAATACCCGGGCTTGGTAATGCGGCCGGTTTCACGATACAGATCCAGGACCGTGTCGGCAATACCCCGCAATACCTTGCCCAACAAACCCAGGCATTCATTGCCGCCATAAAAAAACGTCCGGAAATTGGCAATGCCTTTACACTGTATCGTGCTAATGTGCCGCAGAAAAGCATACAGGTAGACAAGGAAAAGGTAGAGAAACTCGGATTACAATTAAGTGACGTGAATGGTGCGATTTCTTCCTTGCTTGGAAGTTCTTTTGTAAATAATTTTAATGCCTTTGGACGGCAATACAGAACGTATATCCAGGCCGATGCTCCGTACAGGATGAAACCAAATGATCTTAACCAGTTTTTTATCCGTGATCCCAAAGGCAATATGGTTTCGCTGGCTACACTGGCGGTAGTAAAAGATACAACGGGTCCACAGTATACGAACCGTTTTAACCTGTACAGGTCAGCCGAAGTTTCAGGAAGTCCGGCTCCTGGTTACAGCTCCTCGCAGGCACTGGATGCCCTGGAAGAAGTTGCAAAAACAACCCTTCCGGCTGACATTGGCTATACCTGGAGCAATATGAGCTACCAGGAAAAAGCCGCACAGGGACAGGGTGCTTCTGTTTTCATCATGGCGCTGGTATTTGTATTCCTTATACTGGCGGCTCAGTATGAAAGCTGGAAACTCCCCTTCAGCGTTTTATTGGGAACACCATGGGCCGTGATGGGAGCCCTGCTGGGATTATTCATCGCAAGGCAGTTTTCAGAAGACTATGTCAACAATGTATTCGCACAAATCGGACTGGTGATGCTCATAGGGCTTAATGCCAAGAACGCCATCCTGATTGTTGAGTTTGCAAAGATGAAAATGGATGAAGGAGCTTCTGCACTGGATGCGGCACTAGATGGTGCCAAGCTGCGTTTCCGTCCGATCCTGATGACCTCCCTGGCCTTTATACTGGGTGTAGTTCCCTTACTTACTGCCACAGGTGCAGGTTCACAGGCAAGGGTGGTAATGGGAATGGCGGTATTCAGCGGGATGATCACCGCAACAGTCATCGGGTGTATCCTTATTCCATCCTTCTTTGTATTAATCGAGAGGAAGAAGAAAAAAGACAAAATTTCTTCGGCCGCAACTGATACTGCTTCCGATACCGGTAATGCAACAGCAAAATCATTGAACATGAAATGGCAACACAACATATTATTCTTTTTGTTCATTGCAGCAACAGCTGGCTGCATGGTAGGCGGCAAATTTGAAAAGCCGGAGTCTTCGGTGGCTAATACACTTGCACAATATCCCCAGGCAACCAATACCACTGATTCAATTACTGCCATGAAATGGTGGGATCTTTACCAGGATACCGTGCTACAGAGGTTTATTCGTACAACACTCGACAGCAACCGAAATTTACTGGCATCTGTCGCAAGGGTTGAAGAAGCCAGGGAAGTTGCCGGCATTGTAAAAGCGAATATATATCCCGCTTTTGGATATTCTGCTACTGCGGGTGGCGGAACGGCCGGAACAGAAGCGCAGAAAGTATTCGGTGGAGTCGAGGGAGGTGCTGTTAAAGCCTATGGTACACTGAGCTGGGAGATTGATATCTGGGGAAAACTGCGTCACCAGAACCGCGCTTCTTATAATGAGTTCCTGGCTGAAGGTTACAATAAAAATGCCCTGATGGTAAGTCTTGTCAGCACTGTGGCAGAATTATATTTCCTGCTAAGGGATCTTGACAACAGGTTGCTTATCGCTCAGCGAACGGTTCAGTCGAGGGATACCAGTATAAAAATTATTTCAGAACGGTTCAGCAAGGGATATACTTCCGAAATCGATAAACTGCAATCTGAAATTCAGAAAGATGAAGCTGCTGCGGTTGTTCCACAACTGAAACAGCAAATCACTTTTACAGAAAATGCTTTAAAAACATTGATGGCCCAGGGACCCGGCCCGGTACAAAGGGGATTATCCATTAATGAACAGGTGGTAAATCCTGAAATTCCAGCCGGCCTTCCTTCCCAGTTATTATTAAGGCGTCCTGATATCCTAGCAGCGGAAAGAAGCCTGGAAGCACAGTTTAACAGGATCGGTGCGGCCAAGGCAAATATGTATCCAAGTATCAGTCTTACAGGACTGCTGGGTTTCGCCAGTCCGCAATTATCGACATTGCTCAGCAGTTCAGGCTTTGTGGCCAATGGATTTGCCGGTATCGCTGGACCTATTTTCCAGTTTAACCAGAACAGGCGTTTTGTGAAAGTGCAACAATACAGAACAGATCAAATACTGCGTGGATATGAGCAAACCATTATCAATGCTTTTTCTGATGTAGATAATGCCCTTGCACAGTACAGGAATGCCCAGGAAGAAAATATGGTTCGGACGCACCAGAAAATTGCGGCAAAAAAAGCTTTGGAACTTACCCGTGCCCGTTATGATTTCGGGTACTCTTCCTATTATGAAGTGCTTATACAGGAAAACTATCTTTTTGAAGCTGAACTGCAGGAGTCTCTTACCCTTCAGCTGAAACTGAATGCACTGGTCAGCCTTTATAAAGCGCTGGGCGGAGGATGGGAGATTCAGTAAGATTGCGGATTACGGATTGCGGATTACGGATTGAAAAAGCAATTATCCTTTCGTTTTATAAATTATTACCCAACCCCATTTACCAGATTTATACCCCAGACTTTACTGCAATAATCGCGTATGCTGCGGTCAGAAGAAAATCTTCCCATGCGTGCCACATTTAATATGGCCTTCCTGGTCCATTCTTCCTGGTCGGCATACAATGCAGCTACCTTTTCCTGGCAATCTATATAAGAGGAGAAATCCGCCATCACGAGGTAGGGATCATGGTTCATCAGGGAATCAATAACCGGACGGAAAAGGTGCCGGTCGCCGTTGGAAAATGATCCGGCATCAATCATGTCAATCACTTCCTTAAGCTCATGATTATTCTGGTAAAAATGTGCCGGCTGATACCCGCCCGACTGGATGACTGAAACCTGTATGGCATCGAGCCCGAAAAGAAAGAAGTTCTCTGCTCCCACTTCCTGCATGATCTCAACATTCGCACCATCAAGCGTTCCGATGGTAAGCGCCCCGTTCATGGAGAATTTCATATTACCCGTTCCTGAAGCTTCTTTCCCTGCCGTGGAAATCTGTTCTGATAAGTCAGCTGCACGATACAACCATTCGCTGTTCTTAACGTTGAAGTCAGGAAAGAAAACAACTTTGAGCCTTCCTGCCACATCGGGATCATCATTGACAACATTCGCCACTGCATTAATAAGCCTGATGATCAGTTTGGCCATGAAGTATCCCGGGGCCGCCTTGCCGCCGAATATGAAAGTGCGCGACTGAATATTAATCCCCGGATTTTTCTTGATCCTGTTATACAATGCTATAATATGGAGCAGGTTTAAATGCTGGCGTTTATATTCATGAATTCGTTTCACCTGTACGTCAAACAGGGAATCTGGATTAACGGATACCCCGGTCCGCTGCATGACCAGGTCAGCCAGGGCTTTCTTGTTCTGCCATTTGATCCCGCGCCATTGCGCACGAAAATCCTTATCATCTGCCATGCTTTCCAGCTTAATGATCTCGGTGTCAAAATGCGAAATCCATTTTGCACCAATATGTTTTGATATAAGGTTGGCGAGCGAAGGATTATATAACTTGATCCATCTTCGTGGCGTAACGCCATTGGTAATATTGACAATTTTTTCAGGCTCCATCGCATAAAAATCAGAAAGCACGGAATGCCTTAATAAGTCACTGTGTAACCTTGATACACCATTAACCATATGGCTGCCGATGGTTGCCAGGTGTGCCATCCTGATATATTTTTCACCATGCTCATCTATGATGGATAGTCTTGCCAGCAGTTGTTCATTGCCTGCATGTTTTACCTTTACTTCATCCAGGAAACGATGATTGATTTCGTAAATAATTTCCAGGTGCCTGGGCAATAAGGAAGAAAAAAGCGGCAGGGACCATTTCTCCAAAGCTTCCGGCAATAAGGTGTGGTTGGTGTAACCAAAAGTCCTGCGGGTAATATCCCAGGCTTCTTCCCATGAAAAGAGGTGTTCATCGATCAGCAGGCGCATCAGTTCTGCAATACCGATGGAAGGATGTGTATCATTCAACTGCAGGGCAAAGGCATCGGGTAATTCACGAAGGCTGAGTCCCCTGGTCTGCAATATGTGCAATGTATCGCGCAGGGAACAACTGACGAAAAAATATTGCTGGCTGAGCCTTAATCTTTTTCCCGCATCCAATTCATCATTTGGGTAAAGAACTTTTGAAATGGTTTCGGCAAATGTTTTCTGGTCTACCGCACCTGCATAATTTCCTTCATTGAATTCCCTGAAATCAAATGACTCCACAGCTTCAGATTTCCAAAGCCTCAAAAGGTTCACTGCATCATTCCGGTATCCTGGAATCGGGGTATCGTGTGCAACACCTTTAACTTCATAAGCTGGAATCCATTTAACGCTATAGTTTCCTTCATGATCGGTAAAGGATTCTGTATGTCCGCCGAATTTTACAATATAAGAAAGCTCGGGCCTTTCAATTTCCCATGGATTGCCGAAACGGATCCATTTATCGGTGACTTCCACCTGTGCGCCATCTTTTATTTGCTGATCGAATATGCCGAATTCATACCTGATGCCATATCCAACGGCGGGAATATTGAGGGTGGTAAGGGAATCAATGAAACAGGCGGCTAACCTGCCAAGCCCGCCATTTCCGAGCCCGGGCTCTTCTTCCTGGTGAATGACCTGCAACGGATCCAGCCCAAGATTACGCATGGCCATATTCATTTCATCCTGGATGCCCAGGTTCAGCATGGCATTATCAAGGTGCGGGCCGAGAAGGAATTCTGCGGAAAGATACCCTACGATCTTGATCTCTTTTTTATAAAAATTCTGCAATGATGCAATCCAGTGTTTCATCATCCTGTCCCTTACTGTAAAGGAAACAGCCATGTACCAGTCGTTCAACGTGGCCAGTTCGGCCGACTTCCCCTGTGTATAATACAGGTTATCCAGTATGGCCTGTTTTAATTCATCAGGATGATTGCCGTGGCGGATGTCTTGCAGCATGTGATCCATTACGCTATGTTATATAACTGCAAAGGTTCAGAAATTATAACTTAAATGGAATGATGGATGTCATAAATGCGGCTGCTTAACAGTTAAATATAAGAATCCGCGGGAACCCATTTGATATGTATGGCTTTCACCAATGGTGATGGACAATCATACAATGTCAAGATTCCCGCCGAGTAAATATGTTTAAAGAACTTATATCCCCGTCCTGTTATTCTGAATGCAGCATTTTATGCACTATTCCGGCAACTGCAGCTGCAGCAATGGGAACAACAATAAACAACCATAGCTGGGACAACGCCCAGTCTCCCACAAATATCGCCTGGCTTATACTACGGGCAGGGTTAACCGAAGTATTGGTCACCGGGATACTGATAAGGTGAATCAATGTAAGGGCAAGTCCGATGGCAATTCCTGCAAACCCGCCGGGGGCTTTACTGTAGGTCGAACCGAGGATAACGGTCAGGAACATGAAAGTGCAGACAAATTCCGTAACCAGTGCCGCCTGCATACTGTACTTGCCCGGGGAGTGCTCACCATAGCCATTAGCTGCAAAAGTTCCGATCTCAGATCCGTTACCTGTAACGATTATATATAATACTCCTGCTGCGGCAATTCCGCCCAGGACCTGTGAGATTATGTATGGCAATACTGTTTTTGATTCAATTCTTCCCCCAATCCATAATCCTATAGTTACGGCGGGGTTGAGGTGAGCACCGGAAATATGTCCGAGTGAATAGGCAATGGTCAATACGGTTAAGCCGAATGCCAGGGAAACTCCCGCAAAGCCGATTCCCAGTTCAGGAAATCCTGCGGCCAGCAATGCACTTCCACATCCACCGAAGACGAGCCAGAAAGTTCCGATAAATTCTGCCAGATTCTTTTGCATAGTATGTTAGTTTGGTTGGGAAAAAGGTAACTAAAATAGTCAATATATCCCATGGTTATTATAAATGGAAGGATTTTGACAAAGAACAGGGATCTGTGTTTTATTTTGAATAGCTGCCATTTAATGAGCGATTATGATTTTACTTTAAAGGATACTTTACTGATAATCCCCGTGAATGGAAATTCACCTTTTGATTTATATGCAGCATCAACGGGTGTTCCGGAATCATGACCAATTTCAAATGGTTCAAGTCCATGGCGGAAAGCGGTCCGGGCCATTTTACCTTCTCCTGCGACTTGCCCGTTTACCAGTAACTGAAATGTTCCGCCTCCTTCTTTTGTTCCATCCGGGATAAACTGTAAGGAAACGGTGACCTTACCTTTAGGTAAAGGATTTTTCCCTGTAATTCTGACTTCAGCAACTTCAAACACGTTATAATAAAATACCGGTTTATTATTCATGACATATAAAGTATATCCCGCAGAAAATGCACCTGCACAGGTGATCACACCTTGTGCCCCTTTTTCAGGAATAATAAGTTCCGCATCAATGGTGTTTGGACGTGGGAACAATTGTGGCCCGATGGGTTCAGGCAACTGGACATTATTTCCAAAATAAGTCCAACTGGTTTTTGGAGGTCCTGAAGCCCTCAGTTTTGGATCCATGCGTTCAGCCATTCTGTAATCAAGCGGCAATACATCATATTTCTTTGCTTCTTCCATAAATACGGCCTGCAATTCTTTTAATTTTTCCGGGTTAGCAGAAGCAATATCATTAGATTCACTGAAGTCTTCCGCAACATGATACAATTCCCATGGGGCATCCATGATATTTCCCGTTTTGCCTGCAGTTTCCCAAGGCACGCCAAACCGGCTGGCAGCCACCCAGCCATCATGGTAAATGGCACGGTTGCCCAGCATTTCAAAATATTGTGTAGTGCGTTTGTCTTTTGCGTTAGCATCATCAAAAGAGTATAACATGCTTACACCTTCCAGTGGTTTTTGTTTGATACCATTCACAAAGTCCGGTTGTTGTATTTTGCAGGCTTCAAGTATAGTGGGAACTACATCGATGACATGATGCCACTGTGTTCTCAATTCTCCTTTTGCTTTAATGCCTTTTGGCCAATGGACAACGAGTGGATTCCTGGTGCCTCCATAGTGACTGGCAATTTGCTTAGTCCACTGAAATGGTGCATCCATCGCCCAGGCCCAACCGACCGGCACATGAGGTTCACTGGAAGGCCCGCCAATCTCATCAATTCTTTTTAATGTGCTCTCAAGTCCAAGCTGGATCCCTATCAAACTGGCCACTTCGCTGAAGGTACCTTCCAGTCCGCCTTCTGCGCTTGCGCCATTATCACCCAATATGCAAAAGATGAGTGTATTGTCTAATTCACCAGTAGCTTCAAGCGCATCCAGCATCCTGCCGATCTCAAAATCAGTATGTGCCATATAGGCTGCATAATTTTCCATCAGCCTGGCATACACTTTTTTTGCATCAGGCGATTGCGAATCCCATGATGGTATTTCTTTTGGTCTTGATGAAAGTTTTGTTCCCTTTGGAATGATTCCCAGCTCAAGTTGTTTGGCATAAGTAAGCTCCCTCTGCTTATCCCATCCATAATCAAACCTGCCTTTATATTTATCCCTCCATTCTTTGGGTGCATGGTGTGGGGCATGGACAGCCCCGGTGCTATAGTAAACAAACCATGGTTTTACAGGATCAGCTGCATTTACATTGTTCACCCAGCTGATGGTTTCATCGGTCATGTCAGTGGTAAAATGATACCCCTGCTCCGGTGTTTTAGGTGGCTTTAACCATTACGGTATTCCGATACAGGGTCGGATAATACTGGTGTGTTTCACCCTGGTTGAAGCCATAGAAATAATCAAAGCCCAGGCCTGTGGGCCAGCGGTCGAAGGGCCCGGCCGGACTGATATCAGGTTCTGGGGTATTGTGCCATTTGCCGAACATCGATGTCGCGAATCCGTTGTCCCGTAGAGTTTGTGACACCAGTGCGGTGCTCTTAGGGATGATCCCTGTATAACCAGGATATCCGGTACCCATTTCAATGATTACGCCCGTGCTGATGGTATGGTGGTTTCGCCCGGCGAGGAGTGCCCCACGGGTTGGACTGCAAAGTGCGGTGGTATGAAACTGGTTATACTTCAAACCATTTTTTGCCAGCCGGTCTACATTGGGTGTTGGAACCGGTCCGCCAAATGTGCTGGCCATTCCAAAGCCAACGTCATCAAGCAGGATAATCATCACATTGGGACTACCCGGAGCTGCACTAAGGGGTAAAGGAAAATCGGAGGTTGATTCATCTGCGGTGTTTCCGATTTTACCTTTGAATTCGGGATCAGGTTTGGGTATTTGGATATTCGAAGTAGCTGTAGCTGCTGGTTCCGTTTTTTGTGCCTGATTACATGCGACTATTGAAACAAAAAAAATACATGTAAGTGCATAGAAGATTGATGACCTTCTGAGAAGATGGTGTGTCATAATGGAGCAGTTAGTTTGAAGTGAAAAATACCCTGTGAAATTATTATCATGTCAAATTAAAAAAAACTTTCACATGTTCCACAGTGTTCAGATTCCTAAAATCAAATCAAAACTGGTAATCACTGTTCACCCAATTTGCCGAAAAATTCAGAAGGCGTTTTATTGGTTTTCTTTTTTACAGCAGCGATAAATGCGGTCCTTGATCTGAAACCGGCCATCCGGCCCAAAGCTTCAAGGGTGTATTGGCGGTATTCTGATGATTGCCTGGTCAGGTTATCCAGGTGAACAACCCTGTATTCATTAATGAACTCATTAAAATTCTTAGCGTATTCCTGGTTAATAAATGCAGATAACTGGTAAGTAGGGATCCCTGTTTCTTTATACAGGTCACTGATGGTATATCCGGATTTCAGAAAGGGGGAGTTATCCTGAAAATGTTTTTCTATAATTGTTTTAAAAGCCTGTCCCTGTTCCACGGTAAGGGTTAGTTTTTTTTGTTCCTGGATCACAGGCACCATTTCCTGTAATGGTTCAGCCTGGGCAACTGGTTCAGGATATTGAAGCCAGCCTTTTAAGCCATACAGGATATTGGGTTTCAGCAACAGGTAAAAACAAATAAATAATAAGGTCCCGGAAACAGTTACTGACATCAGCCTGTACAGATCAAAATACCTTGATATCTGGAACAGGAATTCAAAGAACAGGACAAAAAAACTGGCCGATAATACGATGGTAAGAAACAGGAGCCAACGAAAAATCTCCCTGTTTTGTCCCACATAATTTGTCGAATACAGCATGTTCTTTTTCCATCTGATCAGTAAAAAATAAGTCGCGATAAGTATGGAAAAGTTATAGACCATCCTGAACATAATGCCCCATCCTTCAGGGAGCATTCCTTCCGGTTCTCTGGCATTGACTGTTTTATCCTGTAACGCTTTTGAAATGATTTCAAGTTTTTCATTCGTTGGCAGCAAAAACATGGGAATGAATTGCATGGTGTACAATACTGCCGGAACAAATAGTAGGAAATCCTTTTTTCTAAACGTGAATTGCTGTTCGAGAACCGATTTTACATATATGAAGGTCAGCGGGGCCACACATAATGTCATGAAAACGGGAGTACGCCAGAGGTGGGGAAAGCGCAGGTATTCATTTGAGATAGTCAGCCCAAAACCGAATAATGCGTAAGAAATGCAAAATATCATGAAGGCCAGAATCCTGGGGGAGAAGGAAGCATTTCTGTTGGCAAAATACAGGATAAACGAAATGACTGTACCCAGCAGGCTGAAGAATATGACAATAATAAACAGCCAGTCGACTTGTGTATTCATAAAATAAATAACCAGGATATTCCCGGAAGGCCAGCCACTAAAAATCTATGCATGTAAAAATACAGGGAGAACCTTGTTTTTACAATCCTGATTACATGATAAATAAAAAAAAGGATGACTGGTTGGCTTATGGGCATAAAAAAAGCCCCGTGTAAAAACACGGGGCTCAATAAATATGGCACCTACCTACTCTCCCGCATCGTAGTGCAGTACCATCGGCCATGAGGGGCTTAACTTCTCTGTTCGGTATGGGAAGAGGTGAACACCCTCGGCAAAAGCACCATAAGAAGTTCAGTCAGAGTCGAACTAGTAGTCAGTTGACAATAAGAATGTTGACATATTGGACTAAGACTGTAAACTAGCTAATAATGTCATATTGGGAAGTTGTAAAAAGAAACAATAAAAAAAATTAAAGCTTACGGGTAATTAGTACTACTCGACTTTGTGTTACCACCTTTACACCTGTAGCCTATCAACGTCATAGTCTCTGACGACCCTTAAAAGTAAACTCATCTTGAGGAAGGTTTCACGCTTAGATGCTTTCAGCGTTTATCCTGCCCGTACATAGCTACTCTGCATTGCACCTGGCGGCACAACAGATACACCAGCGGTACGTACGACCCGGTCCTCTCGTACTAAGGTCATGTCCTCTCAATTTACTAACGCCCATCACAGATAGGGACCGAACTGTCTTGCGACGTTCTGAACCCAGTTCACGTGCCACTTTAATCGGCGAACAGCCGAACCCTTGGGACCTTCTCCAGCCCCAGGATGTGACGAACCGACATCGAGGTGCCAAACCTCCCCGTCGATATGAGCTCTTGGGGGAGATCAGCCTGTTATCCCCGGAGTACCTTTTATCCTTTGAGCGACGGCCCTTCCATACAGAACCGCCGGATCACTTTAGCCTGCTTTCGTACCTGCTCGACTTGTATGTCTCACAGTCAAGCACCCTTATACTAATGCGCTCTACGTACGATTACCAACCGTACTGAGGGTACCTTTGCAAGCCTCCGTTACTCTTTAGGAGGCGACCACCCCAGTCAAACTACCCACCATGCACTGTTTCCCGTAAGGGATTAGATTCTAAGTGTCAGAAGGTTGGTATTTCAACGATGACTCCACGACACCTGGCGACACCGCTTCAAAGTCTCCCAACTATCCTACACATCAAAAACTCAAAATCAATGCAAAGTTGTAGTGAAGGTTCACGGGGTCTTTCCGTCCCGTGACGGGTAACCGGCATCTTCACCGATACTACAATTTCACCGGGCTCGTGGAGGAGACAGTGTTCAACTCATTAGACCATTCGTGCAGGTCGGAACTTACCCGACAAGGAATTTCGCTACCTTAGGACCGTTATAGTTACGGCCGCCGTTTACTGGGGCTTCAGTCAGAAGCTTTGGCTTGCGCCGAACATCCTTCCTTAACCTTCCAGCACCGGGCAGGTATCAGGCTCTATACGTCATCTTTCGATTTTGCAGGGCCCTGTGTTTTTGCTAAACAGTTGGTTGAACCATTTTACTGAGACCATCCGAAGATCGGTACGCTTTATCCCGAAGTTACAGCGTCAATTTGCCTAGTTCCTTCTCCACGGCTCACCCGAGCGCCTTAGAATATTCATCCCGTCTACCTGTGTCGGTTTGCGGTACGGGCTGCTATAGCCTAACCTTAGAGGTTTTTCTCGGAGGTTTGATTAGGGTCACTATCAGCGCTGCCGAAGCTTTGCTGTACTATCAGGTTCGCCATCTCGTGCGGATTTGCCTGCACAAAATATAACTACACCCTTTAACGTGAACTATTCCGTAGTCACGCGGACCTTTCACTACCCCGTCACCCCATCGAAACTATAGCAGGTGTTGGAATATTAACCAGCTTTCCATCAGCTACCCCTTTCGGGTTTGCCTAAGGACCCGACTAACCCTGATCCGATTAACGTTGATCAGGAAACCTTAGACTTACGGCGATAAAGTTTTTCACTTTATTTATCGTTACTTATGCCTACATTTTCTTTTCGAAATCGCTCCAGCATGCGTCGCCACACACCTTCGCAGCAGATTTCAGAATGCTCCCCTACCGATATACCACCTAGTGGCAATCTTAGAACTTCGGTTCATAGTTTGATGCCCGATTATTTTCCGTGCAGGATCTCTCGACCAGTGAGCTGTTACGCACTCTTTAAATGAATGGCTGCTTCCAAGCCAACATCCTGGCTGTTATAGAAATCCCACCTCGTTTGATCAACTTAACTATGTATTAGGGACCTTAGTTGCTAATCTGGGTTATTTCCCTCTCGGCCACGGACCTTAGCGCCCGCAGCCTCACTCCCGGAGATATTTGATAGCATTCGGAGTTTGTCAGGGTTTGGTAGGCGGTGAAGCCCCCTAGCCCAATCAGTAGCTCTACCTCTATTAAACGTCTATAATCCGAGGCTGTTCCTAAAAACATTTCGGGGAGAACGAGCTATCTCTCAGTTTGATTGGCCTTTCACCCCTATCCACAGGTCATCCCATAACTTTTCAACGTTAATGAGTTCGGTCCTCCAGTGTGTGTTACCACACCTTCAACCTGCCCATGGATAGATCACAAAGTTTCGCGTCTGCCCCCACTGACTAATCGCCCTATTTGGACTCGCTTTCGCTACGGCTCCGTTACTAAAGAACTTAACCTCGCCAGTGAGGAGTAACTCGTAGGCTCATTATGCAAAAGGCACGCCGTCACAGCTTGCGCTGCTCCGACCGCTTGTAGGCGTACGGTTTCAGGTACTATTTCACTCCCCTGTTTGGGGTGCTTTTCACCTTTCCCTTACGGTACTGGTTCACTATCGGTGTCTGAGGAGTATTTAGCCTTACCGGATGGTGCCGGCAGATTCAGGCAGGATTTCTCCGGTCCCGCCTTACTCAGGATACCGCTCGTCCCTGTCAATTTGCGCCTACGGGACTATCACCCGCTATGGTTCAACTTTCCAGAAG
>CAWGLH010000001.1:0-440000 GCA_963823365.1 uncultured Sphingobacteriales bacterium | reverse complement strand
TTTCGGCTTTTGGCGGAGGAGGTGTTTGTGCAATGATCTCTTCCCTGTACACCAGGCTGATCTCCCGTATGCGCTGGTCCCCAACAGCGGAAGCAAGTATAACCGAAAACGGATCCTCGGTCATGGGACCGGCTTCCATTTTCACCTCTTCCTTTTTTGGCTCAATTTTATTCCCCATAATCACTTCAAGCGATTGAAGGTCAAACAGGCCCCAGCCTTTTTCATTAAAATTCTTCAAAGCAAACCCCCTGTCCTTTCCTTTTATTTCGATGGCAAACTGGTACTCCGGAAACTGGTTTTTAGGAAACCCCACCAGTAATTCCTGTTTCCCGGGTGCTATTTTGGGAAGTATGACGAAACCTGAAGAGGATGATGAAATGATCTCCGATCCCTTACGGATATAAAAATTCTGCTGGTTATCACTTTGGATATAGATATAGTGATTATGCTGTGCCAGGGCGGACAAAGAGGCAAGGATCAGAAATAATAAAATCCGGAAACGCATAAACAAATCTAACCCAAATGATGCATTTGAAGGAAGGATTGAAGAAATTTAGGATTGTTGTATGATAGCTGCCGGTATCTGCATGCAGCTATGTTTGTCATGAACCTGGATGTATACAGAGCTTTATCACCAGCTTCCGCCTGCCCCGCCACCGCCAAAACTGCCACCGCCAAATCCACCGAAGCCACCGCCTCCGCCGCCGCCGCCCCCGAAACCGCCACCGCCACCTCCGCCGGTGGGGAACCACCATACGCTGGGACCACGGAAATCACGGTATCCTCTCCTGCTCATAAATGAACCGCCGCCACCGCCATCCGATTTTGGAAACAATAATCCAGATAATAATGATGACGATAATTACCGCCAGTAAAGGAACGCGCTTGCCTTTTCCCCTGTTGCCATAACCCGCAGGTGCTGTATATTCTCCCTCGGCAGCCTGGATGAGGGCATCTGTTCCGGCATCTATCCCGCCATAAAAATCATTGCCCTTGAAATTGGGAACTACGATTCCTTCAATGATCTGCTTTGCGGTGATATCGGGAATGGCTCCTTCAAGCCCATATCCCGGAGCAATAAATACTTTCCTGTCGTTCTTGGCAATCAGGAAAACAACGCCATTATTAAATTCCTTATTACCCACGCCCCATTTACGGCCAAGGGCAAAAGAATATTCAGCAATATCATAATCGCCTGTTGTGGCAACGATGACAACCGCTATCTGGTTCGATGTGCTGTCATCATACGCCACCAGTTTGGCTTCCAATGCTGAGCGCTGGTCTGCTGTAAGCGTACCTGTAAGGTCAACCACCAGCCTGGGAGGATTGGGGGCATCGGGTATTGCCTTCTCTATTTGCGCTGATGCAAGTAAGGTGAAAAATAAGAATATGGGTAGTAGTAGTCTTTTCATCAATGTCCGAATACTATGTCATCGGGCAGTTCATTCTTATCCGAGCGGTCGTAGGGAAAATGTATATAAAGGGCATTACCGACATCGTTGATAATATCAATAATGCCCTCTGCAAAATGTTCTGCGTTAAACTCCTTCAGCATCTTGCTGACTTCAGCATTCCAGAATCCTTCACCAAGTTTAGTGTGTATGCCTTCATCACCGAAAATGGCTAGCTGGTGATCCTTCGTAGCGATATAAATGATTACACCATTACGATGTTCAGTTCTTTCCATCTCCAGGCCATTGAAAACTTCCATGGCCCTGTCAACCGGATCAACAAACCTGCAGCGGCTTTCCACAAAGACCCTGATCTCGCCGCTGGTCCGCCTTTCCTGTTCACGGATTGCCTGCACGATCTTCGCCTTTTCCTCTTCGGAAAAAAACTCAACAGCCTTTCTGAAAGAGAATAATCCCAAAATAATATTTATTTAAAATCAACTGTGGGCGCCCTTTCAGCACCTGCATCTGCCGCGAAATATCCTTTTTCCTTGAAATTAAAGATGCCCGCAAAAATATTATTGGGGAAGGATTTTACGGTTGTGTTAAAGGTCTGCACGGAAGTATTGAAATCATTCCTGGCTACCTTGATCCTGTTTTCTGTCCCTTCCAGTTGCGCCTGCAGGGCCTGATAATTGGCATTGGCCTTCAGTTCAGGATAACGTTCTATGGTAACGAGCAACCTGCTCAATGAACTTGATAATTCACCCTGTGCCTGCTGGAATTTGGCAATATTTTCAGGCGTGAGGTTTGCCGGATCTATGGTGGTTTGCGTGGCTTTTGCACGTGCTTCAATAACTTTGGTCAGGGTTTCCTGCTCAAAATTGGCGGCACCCTTTACCGTATTAACAAGGTTAGGTATAAGGTCAGAACGGCGCTGGTATTCACTTTGAACATTTCCCCATTTGCCTTTTACATTCTGGTCCTGGCTCACCATGGTATTGTAACCGCTGCAGCCGCATCCTCCAAGTAATAATAAGGCAAGAATAACGACAATGAGTCCGACATTTTTCATGATAACAAGTTTTGTTTATGTGTCTAAAGATAATGATTGAAATGTTGTAATAATTAATCTGGCAACGAAAGCAGGGTTAAATATTGATTCAAAAAAACTTCGTACCCTCAACCCTCAACTCTCAACCCTCAACTCTCAACCCTTAATGGCTGCTATACCCGGCAAACTCTTTCCTTCAAAATATTCCAGCATTGCGCCACCGCCTGTGGAAACATAACTCACTTTATCTGCATAACCAAACTGGTTGACTGCCGACACGCTGTCACCACCACCTACCAAAGTGAAAGCGCCTTTTTCTGTTGCTTCTGCAATGGCTTTGGCGATCGCCTTGGTTCCATGCTGGAATTTTTCCATTTCAAACACTCCCATCGGCCCGTTCCAAAGGATTACTTTCGAATGATGTATAACATTGGCAAATTGGTTGCAAGCATTGGGACCAATATCTAATCCCATCCATCCATGCAGGGATATGATTGCTGGGAGAAGCGGAGGTTTCTGCATTGGCATCGAACTTGTCTGCAATCACAGAATCAGGCGGAAGATGAATATTGACATTTTTCTCTTTTGCTTTTTCCATCAGCATGGCGGCTGTTTCCAGCCGGTCTTCCTCACAAAGCGAATTACCGATTCTTCCACCCTGTGCTTTCATGAACGTATATGCCATTCCACCACCAATGATGATATCTGTTGCCCTGTCCAAAAGGTTTTCGATGATCAGGATCTTGTCCGACACTTTTGCCCCGCCAATAATCGCGGTAAATGGTTTTTCCCTGCTATGCAGCACTTTTTCTGCACTGGCCACTTCAGATTCCATCAGCAACCCGAACATTTTTTTACCGGCAGGAAAGAAATCAGCAATAACTGCGGTGGAAGCATGGGCGCGGTGTGCTGTCCCAAATGCATCATTCACATATACATCGCCGAGCTTGCTTAGTTTTTCCGCAAAATCCTTATCCCCTTTTTCCTCTTCTTTATAAAAACGAAGGTTTTCCAGCAACAACACTTCCCCGGCTTTTCAGTATACCGGCTGTTTGGAAAGCCTGTTCGCCGATACAATCATTGGCAAAAAGTACTGTGTCCTCCCCTTCAGCAATTCACCCAGGTGGGGTAAAATATGTTTCAGGGAATACTTTTCTGTAGGGCCATCTTTCGGCCTGCCGAAATGGCTCATCAGGATAACACTCCACCATCCGTCAATATTTTTTCTATTGTCGGAACTGCAGCGGTCATCCGGGTATCATCCGTGATTTCAAATTTATCGTTCAGTGGAACATTAAAATCCACCCGGACCAGTGCTTTTTGCCCTGAAAAATTATACTCGGTAAATGCAGACATATAAAAGAGTTTAAAACAAAAGCCGCAATCAATGAAACCAGGTCAGTAAAAGATCTGCTTTCATGTGATGCGGCTTTATTGAATAATGATTTCTTATTTAGCAATAAGGCGTGCAAAATAATTTACCGTACGCACCAGCTGGCTTACATAACTCATTTCATTATCATACCAGCTCACTGTTTTCACCAGTTGAATATCGCCCACTACAAGCACTTTTGTCTGTGTGGCATCAAACAATGAACCGAAGTTCATGCCAATGATATCGCTGCTCACAATTTCATCTTCCGTATAACCAAAACTTTCATTGGAGGCCGCTTTCATGGCTGCATTGATTTCTTCCACGGTAACTTTCTTGCCGAGTACGTGGTCAGTTCTGTCAATGAACCGGTAAGCGTGGGTACACGCTGTGCCGTACCATCGAGTTTGCCTTTCAGTTGCGGCAATACCAGGCCGATGGCCTTTGCAGCACCGGTACTGTTAGGAACGATATTCTGCGCAGCTGCACGGGCCCTTCTGCAGGTCACCTTTGGGATGCGGTGCATCCTGTGTATTCTGGTCGTTCGTGTAAGCGTGAATGGTAGTCATCAGTCCGCCTTTAATGCCAAACTGGTCATCCAGCACCTTGGCCATCGGCGCCAGGCAGTTGGTAGTGCAGGAAGCACAGCTGATCACGGTTTCAGTGCCATCGAGGATATCATGGTTAACATTAAAAACGATTGTTTTCATTTCCCCGGTTGCCGGAGCAGAGATAACCACTTTTTTGGCGCCGGCCGTAATGTGGGCGGAAGCTTTTTCCTTATCGGTAAAGAAACCGGTACATTCCAGGACTACATCCACCTGGTGGGATCCCCATGGAATCTGTGCCGGGTCTTTCTGGGCATATATTTTGATTTCATCACCATTTACCTATGATAGCGTTCTCAGATGCGGTAACATCCGCATTGAACCGGCCCTGGGCAGTATCATATTTCAGCAGGTGGGCCAGCACTTTGGGGCTGGTCAGATCATTGATCGCCACTACGTCAATGCCTTCCATATTATAGATCTGCCGGTACACCAGACGGCCGATCCGTGCCAAATCCATTGATCGCAACTTTAACTGTACTCATTGAGTTGTTGATTTTATTTTAAAATTCGGATGCCTAAGGTACGCATAGATATACGGATTGCGGATTACGAATTGCGGATTATCTGTATAAGTTTCCCCTGTTAAAAATATTTTGGACGGTTTTGCCCATGGCTTTATCTTTGCACTCCTTATTTAAAAACGGCCCGTTGGTCAAGGGGTTAAGACATCTCCCTTTCACGGAGGAATCACGAGTTCGAATCTCGTACGGGCTACAAATCCGCCAAAAAAACTGGCGGATTTTTTTTATTTCCGGATAAACTTCAAAATAATATATGATGAGCACTCCGCTGGAAGTTAAAAACTCCATCCATATTAATGCAACAGCTGAGAAAGTATGGGATGCGTTGGTAAACCCGGAACAAACAAAGAAATACATGTTTGGTTGTGAAACCGTTTCCGACTGGAAAACAGGCAGCAGTTTGTTATGGAGGGGCGAGTATGAAGGAAAGCAAATGGTTTTTGTAAAAGGATTTATTCTCGACATTGAACCCCTGAAACGCCTCAAATATACCGTCACGGATCCTCATGCCGAATGGGAGGATATTCCTGAAAATTACCTGAATGTCACTTACACGCTGACGGAAGAAAATAACGGGACATTATTAACCGTGGTCCAGGATGGATTTGAAACTGCGGCAGAAGGCGAAAAAAGATACAGGGAAGTGAGCAATAACGGTGAAGGCTGGACCCCGATCCTTGTACAAATAAAAAAACTTCTTGAAACCGGGGCTTAAAGCCGGTTGAAAGCACTGGATAATTTTTTCCTGATAAGAATCATTCAGCCATGGAAACATTCTTGGTACCTTAGATGGTATAAAAATGCACTATGGAAAATTTCCTCGTACCGGTCGATTTTTCTGATGCTTCCGCTTCAGCATTGAAATATGCTTTTGAACTTAACAAGCACTTTTTTGCCCGTCTCCACGTGATGCACATCTTTGATGTACCCTTTGCTGCAGCAACAGAATCCGATGCCGGCTTTATTCAATACGAAGCATTGAAGAAAGCGCATGAAGAGAATACCTGGGATTTCATCAACCTGCATAAAGGAGAATATCATTATGATATGGAAGTGGCGGTTACATCAGGCGGACATTACCAGAGCATTGCCAATTACGCCAAAGAAAAAAACATCAAACTGATTGTACTGGGTAATAAAGGAAAAGGCGGACTGCGCAAATGGTTTTTTGGAAGCGTGACACAGTACCTGCTCAGGCATGCACCATGCCCCGTAATTGCCATACCAGCGGATTATGCATGGAAAGAGATAGAAAATATGGTGGTCTGTACAGACCTCAGCCAGCCATTATCAGATCACCAGTGCCTGGAATTAAAAAAGATGGCAGATGGCTGCAAGGCTAAACTGCACTTCCTGCACGTGCAGGATAAAATTGAAGTGGCATTGCCTTCAGATAATGTAGCCATTGATAAAATCAGGAATGTATTTGGTGTAAGTCCGGCAACCATTGCCTTTGAACATTCGATCGGAACATCCGTCAATAAATACCTGACGCAAAGCGGAGGCGAGTTGGTGGTTACTTTACCGCATTATCATTCATGGCTCGATAACATGTTACTGGGAAGTGAAACATCTGCATTATCCAAACTGGTGAAAGCACCGATGATGTCTTTACCCTGATAGATCTTCCTATTTTTTCTTTGCCTGGTATTTTATTATTTTGGGCACCAGCGTATCAAAAACTGCCTGCTGATCTTTAGTGCAATGTGTCCTGAGTTCGCGGAAATGGTAAAAGAGTTTTTTATCCGACTGCCTGGTATTTTCAGTCCATTTATCGACATAGTAACTAACCATTGAATCAGGAACCTGTTCGTCTCCGATATGCTGGTATAAACTGTCCTTGAGATTATTCACCTGCTCCCACTCAGGCTTCATCATGGCGAAATATTCTTCCTTCTTCTGCTTGAATATTTTTTCCTGCTCTTCAGTAAGATTAAGTCTGGAGCTCATAAAACTTTTTTGCTCCCTTCTATGTACAGCCGGCTTTGAGGTGCTGAACGCAAAGAATACAAGGGCCAGGTTAGTCAGGACAAGAAAGATGACCAACAGGAGAACCCATTTATTAGATGTTATGGCTTTCATGGCAATTCCGGATTTGGATCAATATAAGACACCTGCATCACTGCATAATCAGAAGATGCAGCATTCATTTCAGGCTCTGATTCCAGCCTGCTGAAAATCAGGTACCCGTTAATCATCAGGAAAACCAGTAAGAGACGCGAGGGAAACCGCCGGCCTGGATAAATAGGCCATCCACCTGTTCCAGCCATTCATTTCCCCACTTTCCATCCTGGCCATCAGCCGGGTATAGAAAAACGGTTGAGTTTCAGCCCTTTGTATTCCATCCAGGCTATTCATCACCTGGTCAGTCAACTGGGCTATGTCTTTGCTACTTTTCATATCTAGTTATTAGATGTTCTTTTTACTAAAAAATTGTGGCCTAGACCTCATTAAGATAAAAATCTTCCAGCGATTTGCGCAAATTTGCTTTTGCACGGTGAATCAACGATTCCACGGCAGAGACGGTAATATTCATCACTTCACTGATTTCCTGGTAAGGAACCCCCTCCACTTTATGTAATGTAAATGCAATGCGTTGATTTTCAGGTAGTTTTGCAATAGCTTTAAATAGCATGGAGGCATTTTCCCGGTTATCCAGCTGTACTCCGGGGTGTACAAAATCAGGTGGTTCGTGCCTCGGCTGGTTGTCGTCCCCAAACAATCCGGTGATAAAGGCAAATCTTTTCTTCCTTTTCCGGTTCCTTATCATTTCGAGCGATTTGGTCACCGCGATCCTGTAGAGCCAGGTGGAAAAGGCGGATTCACCCTTAAACTGGTGGACCGACTCATACACTTTGATAAATACTTCCTGGGTTATGTCTTCCGCATCACCCGAATTCTGCAACAGTCCGAGTGCAGTATTATATACAAGGTCTTTACGGGTTTCCACAATGGTCCTGAAGGCGGATTCGTCTCCCTGCTTAAGCCTGGCCACCAGGTCAGTTTCATCGGACCTGGGTATATATTTCAAAACTGAATCCGCCATCGCTGGTTTTGGTTCCTTCACTGATATAAAGTTAACCGTTGCTGCCATTATTTTCTATCTATGCGGATTATTTTATCCAGCAGGTCTCCCCTGGCGGATATCCCGGTTACACGGATCGTATAGGAGGTCGGGGCATCTGCAGCATAGAAGGAAACTTTTGCCCTGCCATTTTTATCCATCAGCACTTCGCCATTCCAGTAAATAGTAGACCTGTTATCGGTAAAGGAGGCTTCCCTTACTTCGGGTACATCATACCTTGGTATATAAAAATCCTCCCTTTGGTGATAACCAAGCGGGTAGATATAAAGCATTTCCTGCGTGACGCCTTTAACAGGGTTACGGATGGTATTGGCAGTCTTGATTAAGATCACCCCGTTGGCACCACGTGAACCATACTGTGCGGCATCGGAACCCGTCATCACTTCTATATATTCAATATTTCCCGGTGGGATGGAATTAAGATAGCTTATCGCATCATTGGTAGGTACCGGAACACCATCTGTTATGATCAATGGTTCATTGCTTGATGTCCGACCCCTTGCATCCGCGGTATTCATACCTCCGCGAATGGTAAGCCTTCCGTTCATCAGTATAACTCCGGGTAACATCAGCACGGCATTTACGGTATTATTCAGTCCCCATTTATCCAGCTGTTCAGCCGTAATCATATGCGTGAATTTATTCCGATCGCTGCCCGCCTGGCTTTCTTTCTTCGGTGATTTACCCTTAACCACAATTTCTTCCAGCATTCCTTTTGTCCTGCCCGTCAAAAAACTGTCGGCCATGCTCTTCTGGTACACTTTAAACAAAGCGGCAGATGTATCATCAGCCAGTATTGTTTTCTCTGTTGCGATCAGCGGTACAGGCAATGCATTGACCACACTGGCCTCCTGCCGTTTCCCTTTCATATCCGTTACCTGGGCCATGAAGGGCTTGTTATCATAAAATCCAAAGGCGGCAAATTGAAATTTACCCGAACCGTCTGTTGTATCCGTAAGAATAATATTTTCCTGCGTGGCAATGAGGTTGATGATATGGTTTGCTGCAGGAATATCGTTTTTCAGGAATGCCTGACCGGCGATTACTATTCCACTGTCTGTGATCACTTTTTCTTTCACCGGTGAAACGCTGAAAGGCCGGGTCAATAAATGAATGTCTGCAAGTTCAGGATCAACTCCGGGGAAACCAAAGGAAGAGGAAGGTCTTATCCAACGGTTATCCGTAACCGAAATGCTGAATACTGCGCTTAACGGGGCGCCCGCAGGGTCTTTCAGGTCAAGATCGAGGTTAACGGTTTCCCTGGGACCATAAGAAGTCTTGTTGGGCGTTACAGAAAACCGGGGGTTATTTTTCCTGATCCAGACCTGCCGTTGGGAAACCACCTGCCTGTCACTGTTGAGCAGGTAGAATGTTGCCAGACCGTCAGGAAATTTATCCAGCGGCACATTAACTTCGTAAAGCCCGTTCCCGATACTGGCGAATCCCAACATGGATTTTGAAACGCCCAGCAGGTAGCTGGCGGGTTTTTGTGCATACAATGAATCTCCCTGGCCAACCCTGAACGTAAGCGATGATCCTGTTGATTTCGAAAGGCTCAGCTGCCATCCCAGCGGATCAGCTGGCGCAAGGGGAAATGTTTTTTCGGTTTTATCGGGCATCACCACCACTACCTGGTAGCTCCTGTTCTTTGAAGGAGAAAAAATAAACCTGCTATAGCCGGGCGACATGGATTTAAATGTTTCCACCACATTGTTACGTTCATCTTTCAGGTATCCGGAAATTGTTATAGGCAGGCCTTGATCATCAAAGCTCCTGATAGCTACCAGGTTATTCACACCATTCACCAGGTTTCCGCCTTCCACCGCCACGCTGATTCCCGGCGCCGGGATTTTCTGAAGGGTTTTGACTTCTGCTGTTCGCTGATCGTCCTGGAAAATATACAATGGGGCCTGGTATGGTTTTCCCACTGCAGGTTGGCTGATCATCTCCTGGGTATATATTTTTAACTGGTAAGGCCCTTCCTTCCACCTGGTGGATACCCGGATGCCGCCGTCAAGTTCGTTGCCCGCACTGTTCAGGATTGTCCTGGAAACAATACTGTCGTACTGGTCAATGATATCTGCATATATTTTGGATGATGAAACCGGTTTTCCGGTTAGTGGCTGAAAAAGATACACCCGGAACCAGATAGTTGAACCTGCGGGATAATATGACTTATCGGTATGCACCAGGATGTCCTGGTTTTGGGCTTCCATTCTTTCCCTGACCAATTTCCCCGCCGCTTCATCCAGTATGGCCTTATGATCCTGTGCCAGGGCGGATTGCATCAATAAAATTAGGAGGAATAAGAAAATCGTTGATTTTTGCATATTACAGTTTAGATGTTTTTTACTTCTGATTCCTTTGTTTGACCAGATATTTATTTAGAGACTTATCTTTAATCAACCCTTAATAAAAATACAAGTATGAAGCCATTTGAATGGAAAGGCGTTTTTCCGGCCCTGCTTACCCCGTTTACCGCCAATGATGAACTAGACCTGCCCCTGTTTGCCAAAAACCTGGACGCCCAGCTGGAAGCCGGTGTGGAAGGCATTGTACTGGGAGGAACCCTTGGAGAAGCCAGTGTGCTTACGGTGAGTGAAAAAGAAAAACTGGTGAAGTTCGCCATCGAAAAAATAAACGGCCGGGTACCGGTGGTCCTGAATATAGCGGAAGGCGCCACTGCCGAAGCCCTGAAACAGGCCGCACTTGCCATGCAATGGGGGGCCGACGGACTGATGCTGCTGCCGCCCATGCGCTATAAATCTGACCACCGTGAAACAGTAACCTATTTTAAAACCATCGCCCACAGCACCCCGCTTCCCATTATGATCTACAATAACCCCGTGGATTATAAAATCGAAGTCACCCTGGACATGTTTGAGGATCTTATCGTTTGCGAGAATATCACGGCAGTCAAAGAATCTACGAGGGATGTAAGCAATGTATCGAGGATGATCAAACAGGTTTGGAAAAAGGATTAAAATCCTCTGCGGCGTGGATACCCTGGCCATGGAAGAACTCTGCCTTGGCGCCGATGGATGGGTGGCCGGACTGGTAGATGCCTTTCCCCGGGAAACCGTTGCCATATATAAAATGGTGAAAGCAAAAAGAATTGATGAAGCTGCTGAGATCTATCGCTGGTTCATGCCCCTGCTGGAACTCGATATTCATCCGAAACTTGTACAGTATATCAAGCTGGCCGCAACACAAACCGGGATTGGATCGGAATATGTACGCGCCCCCAGGCTTACCCTTGCCGGTGAAGAAAGGGAACAGGTGCTGAAGATCATTAACAAGGGAATCGCCGTAAGGCCGATGCTGATGGATTACCTTGCGCTATAAACTAACCTGATGTATACAGATATAAACGCCGAAGGCATCGACGAAGTCATGGAGAGATCCTGGCAGGCCTTCCTTGAATACAGGAATTATTCCCTCCCGGCAAGGGCTGCTTTTATGAAAGCCATTGCCACAAAACTGGAAAACAGCGGGGACCTGCTTATACAAACCGCGATGCGGGAAACCAATCTCCCGGAAGCCAGGCTGAAAAATGAAAGGGCCAGGACGGTTTTTCAACTGAACAGTTACGCAGATGCATGCGCCCAGGGAATATGGCTGGAAGCCCGCATAGATTCGGCTATGCCAGACCGTAACCCTCCCCGACCCGATATCAGGAAGATGCTGATCGGCATTGGCCCTGTAGTGGTTTTCGGTTCTTCCAATTTTCCCTTTGCCTATTCCACCGCCGGAGGCGATACGGCTTCTGCGCTGGCTGCGGGATGCCCGGTAGTGGTCAAAGCGCACCCGGCACATCCGGAAACATCAGCAATGGTGGCCGCCATCATTTCCGAAACTGTGGCTGAACTACAAATGCCCGATGGTGTTTTCCAACATGTTTATGGCGCTTCCTTTGATGTGGGTCGCGGACTGGTCATGCATCCCCATACCAGGGCCGTGGGTTTTACCGGATCTTTCCTGGGGGGAAAACAACTGTACGACTGGGCACAGCAAAGAAAAGAACCCATACCTGTTTTTGCGGAAATGGGAAGTATCAATCCCGTTTTTCTATTACCGGAAAAACTTAACCAGGATGCAGAAATCATGGCGGAACAATTAGCAGGATCAATAACGCTGGGGGTCGGACAATTCTGCACTAACCCCGGTTTAATTATTGCCTGTGACAGTGAAGGACTCGACAGGTTCACACGGCGTTTATCCCAGCTCGTTACTGATACCGCGCCCGGGAAAATGCTGCACAAGGGAATCAGCAAAGCCTATGCGGAAAAAAGGGAAACTGCATTATTACAGGGAAATGTGGAGATGATTGCCGTCAGTTCAAAAGAAGCACTGGAATATGAAGGAAGGCCTACCCTTGCCCAGGCATCGGGTGAGGCTTTTTTAAATAACCCGGTCCTGCATAAAGAAGTATTCGGTCCATATTCCATCATCATTCGCTGCTCAGATATTCACCAGATGCAGGAAGTGGCGGAAGAACTTGAAGGTCAGCTTACGGCAACGCTGATGGCGTTGGAAACTGATATGGTAGAACACCATAAACTTGTTGAAGCAGTTTCACTCATTTGCGGACGGATGATTATGAATGGTGTCCCCACAGGTGTTGAAGTGAGCTGGAGCATGCAACACGGCGGACCCTTTCCTGCGACTACTGATTCCCGTTATACTTCTGTTGGTCCGGATGCCATAAAAAGATTTGCCAGGCCATTGTCTTTCCAGAATTTTCCAGATACACTTTTACCGGATGAATTAAAAGAGAATAATCCATTAGGCATACCCAGGATCGTGAATGGACAGCTTAAGTAAAATATTTGGTAAATGGATAGCTGTCATTTTACCAAAGTATTGTAAACCGGTTCAAAAGACGTTGATGTATATCCCGGAGGAAAAGATCCGGTCATCAGCAAATTTGCAGTAACAAAACCTATTGCATCAGCGCACATGGCGGAATATCCATTGCAACCGCCGGCAATAAAAAAGCGCTGCTGGCTTGTTTCGCCGATATAGGGACGGCCATGTACAGACCGGTTTATAATACAGCGTTTCGTCTGAAAGCCAAGAGGTTTTAACCCGGGCATGATGGTCATCAGCGCATCCTTCATCACGGGTATGAACTTGTCACTATCACCCTGCCTGAACCAATGCTGAACCTGTGTAATATTTTCAAAAAAAATATCTTCAGACAAATTGCAACCCATCTTAAGGTACCATTCACCATCAGGGTACTTCACTGGTTTGACCAGGTAAATGCCTTCAAGTTCGCCATTATCGATCTCATACAACAGAGAAGGCAGTGCAGATAATTTTTCAGCATCCTGTTCACTAAGCCTGGCCAATAAAACCACTTCGCTTTTAATTTTCAGGTTCCAGCTTAGCAGGCAAGAGGTTGAAATAGTTTATAAAAGATCCGGCAGCCAATAAAATTTTATGCGCGAAATAACTACTGCCCTCGGATGTTTCCACCAGGTATTCGGTTCCAATATGGGAAATATTAACCACCGTATCCCTGATGATGGTTCCACTATTTTCCTCCAGCAATTTGAGTTGTGCTTTTATAAGAAGGCGGGGATTGATTAGATCCTGCAGGAAAGGTTCAAATAAACCATGAGCCGATTCAGGAAATGGTGAAGTCAGGATATTGACTATTGATTTCATTACCGGAATGAAATACACGAAACCTATTTGAAATTTTTCACCTGCTGATCTTGCATTTTCCAGTGTAGCTGTCTTTACCTGTTGGATTTACATACAGGCAACCAACAGGATCATGGAAATCAATTCCAGATTGCTTGCGAATTGCTTCATATTGGCCGACTGAATCAATATTCAGTTTAGTCCAGGCTTCATCTTTCCCGATCAGCCTCTGCACCCTTGCCTGGTCGTAATGACTGGCGAAAACAATTGCATTATGATAATCAGAAGGTTCATCAGGACCAATCAGGGCAACATTTTGTTTGACTGGCCGACAAATATTTTGCAGCTGCAGACCCAACAAGGCCCTTACCGATAACGATGACATCAAACCTTTTCACTCCTATAAGGTACACGAAGAAAACAGGATTCCAATAACTAATTAAAATCTAAAAAAAAGGCGCCCGGGTTTAAGGGTGCCTTGACTGTATACTTTGAAAAAATTATTTTGATGCTGCCATGATGGGAGCCCTGTCAATATATTGGGAGGCCTGGTCAATTTTTCCTGCATCATTATAATGGTTCACCTGGTGAAGCCAGAAATCAAGCTTTTTACCATTCTTATATTTTACATGAGCAAAGGCCCAGTACAACATCCATTTGCCGGCTGGTGCATATGGGGTTTGGACTTCATTTACCTGGACTGGCAAGAAGACATAGTCAGAATAGGTGATGGTATCAATCAATGCCCTTCTCTTAGTATAATAATCCTTAACAGCCTGTTTTCCGATAAGGCTGTCGCCTGATGACCATCCATACCTTACATTATCAGCATACTCTGCTGTCATCGCATCGATATCGCCAGAAGAAAATCCCTGTAAACTCTTTTTAACAGGTTCTGCCATGGACAAATCAAGCAGTTCAGCATAGGCTGGTTTCTTTTCAGCTTCGGCAGTTGCTGATTCTGTTGCAGGCTCTGTGGCTTCTTCTTTGGTCTCAGTGTTACAGGCAAAAAAGATGACGCAAATGAAACATAGTTTCAAAACATTTTTCATTGTTTTTTGATTTAAGGTGAATAAAGGGAATTTCACCGGGCAGGAGGGAATCTTGTAAGGGTAAAGAAAATAAGTAAACAAATAGGCTAACTAATATAAGTAATTCAGTTCAACCCTGCAAAAAAGGATTTAAACATGCCGAGTACCAGGGACCATTCAAAATATCCCTATCAGTTCTTTAATCCCTTACTACGCCGGCAAACTAATCTTGAATGTGGTACCATCAACTTCATCAGACTTTACTTCAATCTCCCCTCCATGTGCCTTGACAATATCATAACTCAGGATCAATCCCAATCCCGTTCCCTGTCCGGTGGGTTTGGTGGTGAAAAATGGCTGGAAGATCTTCTCTTTAATTTTCTCCGGAATTCCATTGCCATTGTCAGTTACAATTATTTCAACCTTACTTCCCACCTTTTTCGTACTTGCTGAAACCAATGGTTCATAATTATCTCCCCGTTGCTTTTTCCTTTCAGCTACAGCATAAAACGCATTGTTATACAGATTCAGCAACACCCGGCCGATATCCTGGGGAATAATATTTACCTTTCCAATGTTTCATCAAAATCAGTCTCCAGTGAGGCATTGAAGATTTTATCCTTTGCCCGCATGCCCTGGTAAGCCAGTCGCAGATATTCATCAGCGAGTGCATTTATATTAGTGGGTTCTTTTTGTCCGGCGGAGGTTCGGCTGTGCTGCAGCATTCCTTTTACGATTGAATCCGCTCGTTTGCCGTGGTGGTTTATTTTTTCCAGGTTGTTTTCAATAGTCAGTAGCCATTGCTTCAGACTTCCCGTGTTTCCGATCTTTTCAATTTCATCCTTCATTTCTGCAATCAGTTCTTTACTGACTTCTGAAAAATTATTGACAAAATTCAAAGGGTTCTGTATCTCGTGCGCAATGCCGGCGGTCAGTTCTCCCAGTGATGCCATTTTTTCTGATTGCACCAATTGAGCCTGCTTGCTTTCCGTTTGATCTATCTCGTGGGCTATGCCGGCGGTCAGTTCGCCCAGTGATGCCATTTTTTCCGATTGCACCAGTTGTGCCTGGGTGGACTTGAGGGTAGTTAATGTTGTTTGAATTTCTGTATTCTTCTCCTGCAAAAGGATATTCGACTTCTGTTTATGCCGGTTATTTCTCCATAAAAAATAAGCAGTCAAAAATGCAAGAAATACAAATCCGATTAATACATACATTCTTACTTTCGTTCGATTCTGTTGCATTTGCGTAAGCAGTTCCTGTTGGTGCCATTGCTCATTGAATGCAAAACTTTGCGCCTCTCTTGTCTTTTGCCTGCTGATCAAATTGTTTCTTAAAGTGGATGCAAATTTTAAGTATTTAATCGTACTGTCTTTTGATCCTTTTAGCTCATACAAATGTGCCAGTTGAGCAGCAGCACGAAGTTCACCTTCGGGATACGTGCTTGTGCCGATAGCATTCATAGATTTTTTTGCATAGAAAAAAGAAGAATCAGTATTTCCGAAAGACTCGTAAGCAACCGACATTTTATGATAAATGTCAACCAGGTCTATAAATATCAAATTCCGCTCAGCGATTTTGATCCCTGTTCTATAATAAATAAACGATTTACCTGTATCCCCGGATTTTGCGTAAATATTACCCAGTGTCAGATATAATCCACTCCACCATGATTTTCCAGATTCAAAAGATTTCAAACCATAAAAAAGTGCAGAATCAAGCTGGTTATCTTTTTCATAAGTGGAACTTATATTTCCCAGCAATATCGTTTTCAGATAGACATCCACTTTTGGATATTCCGAATAAGCCAGTCCCTTGTAACCATTATTTAATGCTTCCTTATAATCTTCCTGCTCCCGGTAACATATCATTAAATTATCATAGGCTATTAATATCAAAGAAGAATCGCCAATCTCTTCAGATAATGCGAGACATTCAAAACCAAAATGCAGTGCACCTGAATAGTTACCTAAAATTGTTAAAGCCATGCTAAGCAGGTTAAGGCAGTTCGCCTCCCCTTTTTTATATTTTATGCCTTTTGAAATATTAAGGCCCTGTTGAACATACATGATTGCCGTATCCGGCTTTTCAAATACATAGGAAAAAGCAAGGTTGTATAACAAATCCACACTGGTAGTATCGGCTGAAGCGGAAGCTAATTTCTGCTTATAAACCATCCGTTGTTTTTCAGCATCATTCTGGGCAAATCCAGGAAACCATCCTATAAAACAAATGAAAATACAAAGGAATACTTTTATCATACTGCACTTTAAACAGGCAACGTAATACAAATGAAGCCCCCGCACTTTACGTGGCAGAGTAAATAAAACAAACCATAAAAAGAAAAAAGGAGTAAAAATCTGGATAATCCCTGGCAGGTAATTTTATATAGAAGCCTAAATTGTAGTTGGTGTTTGCAAACGAAATAATCATAGACCGCCAGGTATAGTAATGGTTATTCGTTTTCAATAAGGTAAATACGCAAAGATCAAAACCTCCGCAAAGACTTTAATATACAACTATTCCTGGTATATTATGCATAAGGCAATTGCACAATGAAAACAGACCCCTCATTTTCTTTCGTCTCTACATGTAGTTCTCCTCCATGCGATTTCACAATATCATAGCTCAGAGACAATCCCAATCCCGTTCCCTGACCGGTGGGTTTAGTGGTGAAAAAAGGTTGGAATATCTTCTCTTTGATTTTCTCAGGAATTCCACTGCCATTATCAGTCACATTTATTTCAACCTTACTTCCAATCTTTTTCGTTCTCACCGTAACCAACGGTTCATAATTATCACCCGGATGATTTTTCTTTTCAGCTACAGCATAAAACGCATTGTTATACAGGTTCAGCAGCACCCGGCCGATATCCTGGGGTATGATATTTACCTGACCAATGGTTTCATCAAAATCAGTTTCCAGTGTGGTATTGAAGGTTTTGTCTTTTGCCCGCATGCCCTGGTAAGCCAGTCGAAGATATTCATCAGCCAGTACGTTTATATTAATGGGTTCTTTTTGTCCGGTGGAGGTTCTGCTATGTTGAAGCATTCCCTTTACAATCGAATCTGCCCTTTTGCCGTGGTGATTGATTTTATCCAGGTTATTCTCAATATCAGTAGCCATTGCCTTCAAATCCCTGTTCCCGATTTTTTCAATTTCATCCTTCATTTCCGCAATCAGTTCTTTACTGACTTCTGAAAAATTATTGACAAAATTCAGCGGGTTCTGGATCTCATGGGCAATGCCGGCGGTGAGTTCACCAAGTGAAGCCATTTTTTCGGATTGAATAAGTTGGGTCTGCGTCGATTTAAGGTCCTGCAGTGTTAATTCTGCTATTGAACGCTGGTTATCAATTTCATCACGCTGTGCCTTTAATACCTGATTTGCCTTTTGCTTTTGGTAATTATTTCGAAATAAAAAACCACTAATAAGGAGGAAAATCCCCACCGCTGCGAGGAGCAGATAAAATCGCATATCATTCCTGATTTTATCCCTTGCTGCACTTATATCACGCTGTCGCTGGTTTTCATTAAAATTGAGCAGGAACACCTGCTGTTGCCTTGTCTGGCTGAATATGGTATCCCTCACTGCCAGCATAAACTTGAAATATTTAAGCGAACTATCAGGCATATTTTTACTTTCATATATCCTGGCCAACTGGTTGGCAGCATCTACTGTATGTTCTCCGTAATTGCTGGCCTGGCACAATTCCAGGGATTTCCTTGCAAAATAAATGGCAGAATCCGGTTCACCCATCTTACTGAAAAATCTGGCGTAACTGTTAAAAAGCCTGACTTGAAGAAGTGGTATATTATATTTTTCGTCATTTTTCATGCCAAGAATATAGTATTCCCTTGCACGATCGAAGTCCTTCCTTTCTTCCAAAACATTGGCGACGCCGGTTGCAATGACTGAAAGGAAGATCCGGCGCTTTGATTGCGCATAGTGATCATACTCCTTCATCATATAGTAATAGGCAGAATCGAGATTTTTACGTTTAATGTGAATAATGCCCATATTTAACCACGAACCGAAGTCCAGTATTCCACCCCTATTAGAGGAACGTTCAAAAGAATTAATGGATTCCCATAAATAGCGCATGGCAATAGAATCATTTCCCATCCTTCTATTGATTAAACCCATATCATGAAGTGCCCTTCCAACACATACCTCTTTATCTCTATCCAGGTTCTCAGCTATTTTTAATGCTTTTAAAGCCATTTCCAAAGCAACGGGGTAATTACTGGTAGTGTTCAGGGTAAATGACAACCTTTCATACCCAAGGAATCTGCCATACTGGTAATTGATATTTTCAGATAATTCTATAACGCGGTTCAAATAAAAAAGGGCACTGTCGGGGTGACTAAATTGGTATTCACCTGAAATTTCATAAAGCGTTAATATCCTGCTCGTATCATTTTGTGCAGTATTTAATTGCCGAAAAAGGCTATCCAGCAAGCTTTGCTGGGCATTTGGCGTATAGCCGATACATATAAAAAAAGAAAAGATCAAAAAAGGCTTTACCATCTGCTTATACTGTTGGTTTTAATCAAAGAAAGTATCATTTGGCCTATTCAATTTACCTTTTATTCAACTGGCAGATTAATTATAAATGTTGATCCATCTCCTTCCTTCGTTTCAACTTTTAGTTCACCGCCATGCGCTTTCACAATATCATAACTCATGGATAATCCCAAGTCCCGTCCCCTGCCCCGTGGGCTTGGTGGTAAAGAAAGGCTGGAAGATCTTTTCCTTTATCTGATCCGGGATACCCATGCCATTATCCTTCACGGATATGATTAGCGCATTGGCGAATTGGCGGATTGACGAATTATCAGCATTGGTATCTACATGTGTGCTTACGATCACCTCGGGTTTATACCCGGCAGGTCCGATTTTCATTTTCTCCATCACTGAATGGCAGGCATTACTGAAGAGATTCAATAATACACGCCCGATATCCTGCTGTATCACATTTATCTTTCCGGCACTGGCATCAAAATCTTTTTTGACGGATACCATGGCTGCATCATCCTTTGATTTCATCACCTGGCAGGCCAGCCTCAGGTACTCATCAACAAGAGCGTTGATATCGGTAAGTTCCTTAACACCATGACTGCCCTGGCTATGTTGCAACATGCCTTTTATAATAACTTCGGCCCGATTGCCATGCTGGTGTATTTTGTCTTCGTTTACCATCAAATCATCGGCAATGTTTTTCGCCTGTTCAATATTTCCCTTACTGATTTCATCCTTAAGCTCAGTAAGCAATTCCTTATTGAGATCCGAGAAATTATTGACAAAATTCAGGGGGTTCTGTATCTCATGGGCGATGCCCGATGCAAGTACACCCAGCGAGGCCATTTTTTCAGCCTGGATAAGTTGTGCCTGCGCCGACTTAAGTTCTATTAAAGTATTCTCCACCCTGGATTTCTGAACATCCGTTTCCTGTTTTTGGCGATGGAGCAATTCATATGCCTTTTGTTTCTGCCGGTTATTCCGCCATAAGAATAATGCCAGCAATAAAAAAAATCCCAGGCCGGTCAGTAGTCCGTAGAATTTCAGCTTATTCTGGTATGCTTTTTCTGTTGCTTCCTTTTCCTGCTTTCGTTGCTGCTCATCAAAATCAATATTCTGGAACTGCTGCACCTGCTTTGAGTTAAAAAGGCTGTCCTTTATTTTGATGATCAGTGACTGGTATTTTACCGTACTGTCCATATCATTACTCTTTAAATACAGGTCGGCCAGGGCCGTGTATGAACGAAGCAACAGATCAGGGGCATTTAAAAAAAAGGCATCAGGCAACCCGCTGCGGATATAGAACAGGCTGGAATCAGGCATACCGGCCTTATTGCTCAATTCTGCCAGTGCCAGGTTACTGGCTACTATTCCCCTGAAATAGCCATTCTCTTTGCTATTTTTAAGTGCTTCCCTGTAGTACCACGCAGCAGTATCCTGTTTCCCTTTAGCCAGGTACACGCGGCCCAGGTTTAACAGAACACTTCCCATATACCTGTTGTAATCGGCCTTTACCGCATTATCATAGGCAGCCTGGAAATAATAATGCGATGAATCCAGTTGCTTCAATAATAAATAGGTACGGCCCATAACCAGGTAGCTGACCGTTTTCAGTCGCAGGTTATTTGATTTCGCCGCTATCGGCATTGACAACAGGTGATAATATTTTGCCTGCTCATAATTCCCCATATTCAAATAGAGAACCCCAATATAGAGAAGGTTCCTGCACATTCTCGCGATTCGCTGATCGGAGGCAGGCAGGGTACGGTCGCCGAATTCATCTGAAGGGGGATAAGAACTGTTCAGGATATTTCTTTCACTTTTCCTGTCTTCCGAAATGCTCATGGCACTGAAGAGATACTGCAATGCACGCGGATAATTACCCAGGTTGTTCTGTGCATACCCCATCTGGCAAAGCGCAAAAACTTCTTCCAGCCTCAGTTCAAGTTTTTTAGCCAGGGGAAGCATTTTACTGCTATAATAAAAAGAGCTGTCGGGATTAATTTCAGAATATTCATCGGCAATCCGTCCATAATACAATAAGGCTGCCGTATCATTTTCAGCGGTTGCCAAAGATTTTTTAAGTGATTCGAATTCCGGCCCCTGCCCGGCAGCTGATATTGCCATTAACAGGCAACAAATGGAAAAATATGAATCGCCGGATCATTTACTTTACATTTTCTGTGGAATAATGGTCAACCCGGTTTACACTGCCTCTTTGGTTAATGTACGATTTATTACAGACATATTCCCGGTTTATCCTTCAGTTATTTGTTTAACTTATATGGAAATTAGTTAAATTTAAAATAAACAATCCCTCTATGCCGAAAGGAAAGCGATTCGCACTTAAAGGTGCAATCATGACTTTTTGCCTGGGCCTGTCTCTTAGCTCTTTGAGCCAAAGGACACTGATCAGGGGATTTGTAGATGTACTGGCGGGTTATGAAAATGACAAACTATCATTCGGATTTGGCGAACAGGATCTCTTTATCACTTCTGAACTGAACGACCGCCTTAATTTCCTTGGTGAAACAGTATTCAGGTTCACTCCGGGCAGCCCCACCCAATTTTCTGTCAGTGTAGAGCGGGTGATCATCAAGTATAATATTACCGGAAACCATAATTTCCTCTTTGGCAAACACCATACCCCGATAAATTACTGGAATGATACCTATCATCATGGAAGGGTTTTCTTCCCCACTATTGAAAGGCCGCTTCTTTTTGCTTCCCAGATGATCCCCCTGCATACTACGGGAATCAGCCTGCAGGGTCATGACCTGGGTTCGGTTAAATTCGGATATGACCTCATGCTCGGCAATGGATTGGGATCAGGAGAAGTAAAGGATAATGACAAGTATAAATCCATCACAGCGGCAGTACATATCAAACCTGCCGACAGGCTCCGTTTCGGCATGTCATATTATAATGATGTCATTTCCCCCGGTGCCAATCTTCACGGCCATATTGTTGAATGGAAAGTGAAACAACACCTGCTTACAGGCTCAGTGGCATATTTCGGAAATAAGTATGAACTGCTTACCGAGGCCACATTTGGGATCAACACTACGGACACTACCGGTTCACAAAATTCTACTGGTGCCTATCTGTACACAGGATATAAAGTGACGGAAAAATTTATTCCTTATATCCGTGTAGATAAACTGCATTACCAGGCAGGCGAAGTATATTATCACAAAAATAATTCCACTTCATTCATTGGCGGATTAAGATTCCAGATCAATTACCTGGCCGTGGTTAAGCTGGAATATCAATACCTGGAAACGGAGATGGAAGGAAGCATGAACAGATTCACCGCACAATTCGCGATCGGTTTTTAAAGCTGGATTATTCTATGACAACGAAAGATCAACATATGATAACAAGGATCAGGAAATGCTTTTCCTTATGCCTGCTCCTGTTCGTTGTTACCGTTGCACGATCGCAGGACAGCACATTAACCGTCATCAGCCATATAAAGGGAGCGCCGGCGCAGATGAAAAAATCGGAACTGATTTCTGTTTTCCTCGGAGAAAAAGACAGGTGGAGCGATGGAACCAAGGTCACGATCGTACTGATGAAAACCACCACGCCCATAGGGAAGGAAACCTGCAAAAAAGTCTATTCCAGGAGCGGGAACGGCGTATTGCAATACTGGAACCTGCAATCCTTTGCCGGGAAAGCCCAACTGCCTACCATGTTTAATTCCACTGAAGAACTTGAGGCATTTGTAGCAGATAATCCCGGTGCAATCGGCATAATAAATAAACCATCTTCCATCCCTGACACAAAGGTTGTGTTGGTAGACGGTAAAAAATATTTCTAATGCCTAATTATCTCCGCATCAGGTTAAAGACCAAAATCTGGCTGACGGTGATGAGCATTGTATTACTGTTCTCATTTTTTCTTCTTTTCTATTTTCCCGCCCAGCAGGGCAGTTATATGATCAAAAGTTATAATAACGAAGTCCAAAACCTGGCAAATACGGTGGCGGTTGGAGTAGAGATTTCTATCAGGGAACAGAATTTTAAGGGCATTAAGGACCAGATAGAAATTGTAAAGAATGATCCCCGACTTGCATATGTGCAATTACTTGAACAGGATACTATCTGGGATGAAGGCCATACATCATACAGCATACGTGATTCCGTTTTAAAGACCTACCCGGAAACTGCCGTAACGCATGGACTGGTTGTACCGGGTGATTCCATGGTGGTAAAAACGGCTTCGCTGAATACCCCGTTGCTGAACGGAAATGGCGTGATACTTCTGGCCTTTAAAACAAAGGAAATAGTGGAGACTAAAAACAGGCTCAGGCTTATTTCGTTTGTAGTGAGCGGTATCGTAATGTTAGTTGCCATTTTCATAGGATTCTGGCTTGCCAGGCATATATCCGTTCCCGTGCTGGCCTTGCGGGATGCTGCAAACCGGGTAGGCCAGGGTGACCTTACCCAACGGGTAAAAAATATTTCCGGAGACGAGATCGGTGAACTGGGAAAAGCATTCAATAAAATGGTGAATGATCTTGCAGAAACGCAGGAAGAACTGCGCAACGCCAATTCAAAAATGGCCATTACCAATGCGTCGCTGCAAAAGGCCATTGAAGAACTTAACTTAACACAGGACCAACTGGTACAGGCCGAAAAAATGGCTTCGCTGGGCCAGCTTACTGCCGGTATCGCCCATGAGATAAATAACCCGATAAATTTTGTGTCAGCCAATATCCAGCCACTGAAAGATGACCTGGCAGATATTATTGCATATATACACCAATATGAGAAAGTGATAAAGGAAAAGCGACTGGAAAAAGATTTTGCAGATGTATACAAATTCAGGGAAGATACCAATATCGATTTCTCCCTGAAAGAAATAGAAGATCTCCTGAACGGTATAGATGATGGAGCAAAACGCACAGCCGAAATCGTGAAAGGGCTCCGGAATTTCTCACGGATGGACCAGAATGTGTTGAAAAAATCAAACCTTAATGAAAGCCTTGATTCCACCCTCGCATTGTTGCATAGTTCATACAAGAACCGGATTGAAATCGTGAAAAATTATGGAGATATACCGGAAATTGAATGTTTCCCCGGACAGATCAACCAGGTATTCATGAATATCCTATCGAATGGCATACAAGCGATTCAAGGTGATGGAGTAATCACCCTGAAAACCTGGAAAGACGGAGACATGGTAAAAATTTCCTTAAAGGATTCCGGTGCAGGCATGACTGAGGCTGTAAGGAAAAAAATTTTTGATCCCTTCTTTACCACCAAAGAAGTGGGCAAAGGTACCGGGCTTGGCCTTTCCATATCATATGGAATCATAGAAAAGCATAACGGTGAAATAGAAGTATTTTCCAGTACGGGCAACGGCACTGAATTCATAATAACTATTCCCATAGAACAAAAAATAACTACCTGACGATGGATCAACCGAAAAACAAATACAATATTTTGTATGTCGATGATGAAATCAATAACCTGAATTCCTTCAGGGCAGCATTACGAAGGTTCTATAATATTTTTACCGCCCAAAGCGGTGAAGAAGGAATCCAGATACTGGCTGAAAATGATATCCATATTGTTGTTACCGATCAGCGAATGCCCAATATGACCGGCGTACAGTTTTTACAGCATATTCCTGTTGAACAGGATAATATACGTATCATACTTACCGGGTTTAGTGATATGGAATCTATCATTGAAGCCATCAATACCGGTAAAGTTTACCGCTATATCACCAAACCATGGGATAAGGAAGAGTTGAAAATCACCATTGATAATGCCGTAGAGACTGTTGTACTCAGGCGAAACAATAAGATCCTTATCCAGGAATTGCAGGAATATAATGAACAACTGGAAGCAAAAGTTGTACAACGGACACTGGAAATTGAAAAGCAGAAAGAGATGATTGAAGAGGAAAAAGCGAAATCTGATTCCCTGCTGCTGAATATTTTACCCGCTGAAATTGCGGAAGAATTAAAAAGAGAAGGAAGGTCATTTGCCAGGAAACATGAAGATGTAAGTGTATTGTTCGCGGATATCAAAGGGTTCACGCCCATTGCGGAAATGCTCCAGCCCGAAGAACTGGTAACCATGCTGGACCAGGTATTCAGCGCTTTCGACAATATCATTGATAAACACGGGATGGAGAAAATCAAAACAATCGGAGATTGTTATATGTGCGCCGGAGGTTTACCGTTGGCAGACCAGGACAGTTCTGTTAAAGCCGTCCAGGCAGCTGTTGAAATGCAGGCCTTCATCAGGGATTTCTGCCAGTCAAACAAAATCGGGAACCTGCCACCTTTCAATATAAGGATTGGGATCCATACGGGCCCGCTTGTTGCCGGCGTGGTGGGCCTCAGTAAATTCGCTTATGATATCTGGGGAGACACCGTTAACCTGGCTTCACAAATGGAGCAGCACAGCGAACCCGGGAAGATCAATATTTCAGGAAATACCCACGAAAAGATAAAAGACCTGTTCCAGACCAGTTACAGGGGAAAAATTGTAGCAAAAGGAAAGGGTGAGGTGGATATGTATTTTGTAAGTGAGTAGTTATGAAGTTTTCATACTCATTAAATAACAGGCAAACTAATCACAAATATGGAATACTCGCCTTCCTTAGTCTCTACGTGTAGTTGTCCGCCATGTGCTTTAATGATATCATAACTAAGGCTCAAACCCAGGCCCGTTCCCTGGCCTGTGGGTTTGGTGGTGAAGAAGGGCTGGAAAATCTTTTCCTGTACATTTTTCGGGATGCCCGTACCATTATCTTTAATGCTTATTTTAATAGATTGCGGATGCAGTTCATCCCGCTGTAGGCGGGAGATTACGGATTGCGGATTATTTATTAAATTATTTCCCACATCATTCGACCAACCTGTGCTAACCTCAATTTCCGGTTTATATTCTGCCGGGGCAGTTTTCTGTTTTTCCATCACGGCATAAAAGGCATTATTGTAAATATTCAGCAATACGCGTCCAATATCCTGGGGTATGATATTTACTTTTCCGATGCTATCATCAAAATTTGTATGAACTGTTGCATTAAATGATTTATCCTTTGCCCTTAATCCATGGTAAGCCAGCCGAAAATATTCATCTGCAAGGCTATTGATATCAGTGAGTTCTTTTTGACCCGAACTAACCCGCGAATGAAAAAGCATAGATTTAACGATGGAGTCAGCGCGTTTTCCATGCTCACTTATTTTAGCACTATTATCATCAATGCCTATTGCTATTTCATTGACTTCAACCAAATTACCCTTTGCTATTTCATCCTTCATTTCATCTATCAGTTCCCTGTTTACTTCGGCAAAATTATTGACGAAGTTCAACGGGTTCTGGATTTCATGTGCAATGCCAGCAGTAAGTTCACCCAGGGAAGCCATTTTTTCAGATTGAATGAGCTGTGCCTGTGCAGACTTTAATTCACCGTAAGCCATCTTAACCTGCTTATTCTGTTCATCCAGAAGTTCATTCTGCACCAACATCTTTTTCCTCCGTGGCATTTATATTCCTGATCACAAAAAATGCCGATGCAAAAATCAATATGGAAATACCGATCAAAATATTCTTTAGTAATTTCTCTTGCTTATACAGCTTTTCCTGCAATGACTTCTGAACTGAGAGTGCCTGTATCTGTGTCTCAACTTTTTCAATTTCTGCACTGGTTTCGAAATAGGCAAGCTTATTCTGATAATTCCTGTTTGTGATTGAATCCAATATCCCATGCTGTATTTTCAGAAAATAAAGTGACTTGCCAATTTGGCCTTCCTGTTCATATAATTCTGAAAGTATACCGGCAGATTCAGCGGTAGAAAGCTTATTAACATTACCCGCCATGGCATAGGATTTATTCGCCATTTCGATAGCACCCTGAAAATTACCTTTCATTTGCAAAATTCGGCTCAGTCCGGCCATGGATTGTGCCTGCCTGTCATCTTTGGTACTCAAAGGCTCTTTCAGTATAAACTTTCGAGAAATAATATTCTGCACTATCCACCTGTCCTTTTGCTAAAAACAATCTGGCCACCAATAAAATGTCGGGATATTTATTGACTGGATTAGTTTTGACCGGGAGGAGATATTCTTCTGCCTTACTGAGATCACCCGATTGCAGATATGCCTTACCTAACATATTGAAGGTCATAACAGGTGGGGTTACTTGCTGGCTTATTGAATAATCAAGTCCTTCGAGGTAATACTTTACTGCCCTTTCCGTTTGCCCTCCGGCAAGGAAAATATTCCCTACATTAAGAAATGAAAAAACCACACCAAGGTGATCATCCGTTGCTTTCCTGACTATTAGTCCCTGGAGCGTATAGTCAATGGCTTTACTGAATTCTCCCATTTCCTGATAAATAATGCCGATATAATTCAACACTGCAGCTTCTCCTTTTTTATCGCCCAGTTTTTTATAAATGCTCAAAGAAGAGTCATAATACAGCAATGATTCCTTGTAATTACTTACATACTTCCACATGGAACCCAGGTTGTTGTAATTATCAGCAATCCCTTTGCTGTTGCCTGATGCTTTAAATAAAGCCAAAGACCTGATCAGGTAAGGTTTTATGTCATCCAGGTCTTTCGACTGGTACAATTTTGCTACTCCTATTATACGGTTACTCTCTGCCTCTCCTTCAATATTTCCCGAAAAAGCCGCCAAGCCTTCTTGCTGAATCAGCATAGTAGATGGCACTGTCATTATAAATATTCCAGTAATATTTTGCCAGGGCATTCAATGCACCAATCCTGCTCACATTACCAGTTCCTGAAGAGATTAACTTAATTAAACTATCACGTTGACGGAAAGGGCCCTGAGCCCTGGCTAAAATAAACAGCATTAACTGCAGGGCAATCAATAATATAATTTTAGTGGACAGATGTCGGCACGGTATGATATAAATAAGCATCATGAATAATAGCTTACCATTCTACTAACTTCTAAAAATCGAGCACCATGGTAAAACCAGGAAAATGAGGTAGATAACTCTTTAAGTTAGTCTGATAAAAGATACAATTTTTGACACACTGAGCAAAATTGAATAATTGTACTTATGCAGGCAATTGGATAATAAATTCAGTCATTTCGCCTTCCCTGGTCTCCACTTTTAATTCTCCGCCATGGGCTTTGATGATATCATAACTCAAGCTCAGGCCGAGGCCTGTCCCCTGGCCCGTTGGTTTGGTGGTGAAGAAAGGCTGGAAAATTTTATCCTTTACATTTTCCGGAATTCCCGGCCCATTGTCCTTCACCCGAATCTCCACTATACTTCCAATTTTTTTTGTAGAGATGGATATTTTGGGTTGATAATTACCATCTACAGAAGATTTCGCTGAAACTGAAACAGCATAAAAAGCATTATTAATCAGATTCAGCAAAACCCTTCCTATATCCTGCGGAATAATATTGATGCGGCCAATTGATTTATCATAATCAGTCTCAAATATTGTATTGAAAGTTTTGTCTTTAGCCTTTAAACCATGATAAGCCAGTCTCAAATACTCATCCGCGAGTGCATTGATATCGGTGGGCTCCTTTAATCCGCTGCTGGTGCGGCTATGCTGAAGCATGCTTTTTACGATGGCATCGGCGCGTTTACCATGGAGTATGATCTTTTCTTCATTTGCTTCAATGCTGTTGGCGATTGCATTTGCTTCAAGGGTATTTCCGGATGTCAATTCCTGTTTGAGTTCTGCAATCAATTCCTTGTTTACTTCCGAGAAATTATTGACAAAGTTCAGTGGGTTCTGGATCTCATGCGCAATGCCGGTGGTGAGTTCACCAAGGGAAGCCATTTTCTCGGATTGAATAAGTTGTGCCTGGGTGGACCTTAAATCCGATAAAGTTTTCTCCAGGACTACATTGGCTTTTTGTTTCTGTTTGTTATTGCGAAAAAGAATCAGGGCAACAAATAAAAAAACTCCAAGTCCGCCAAGCAGCAAATATTTCTGCAAACGGTTTTGATATTCCTTTTTGGCTGCTACAATTTCCTGCTGTTGTTGCTGTGCGTTAAAATCAATATTCTGGAACTCCTGCACCTGCTTTGCATTAAAAAGGCTGTCATTTATCTTAATGATCAATGCCTGGTATTTGACAGCGCTGTCATTATTGCCTTTTGCACGATAGTGGCGGGTCAAGCGTGTATAAGACCTCAATAATAATGCGGGAGCATCCAGGTATTGTGCAACTGAAAGAGCATTCTTAATATACAAAAAAGCAGAATCATTCTTGCCCGATTCATACAAGATTATCTGCCAGTATAAGATTGCCGGCAACCATTCCCCTGTAATATCCCTGTTCCTCACTTGCTACCAGGGCTTTTCTGTAGTACTCGTTAGCCAAAGAATTATTTCCCAATGCTGCATAGGTACGCCCCATATTAAAAAGCACACTTCCAAGATATTTTTTATACCCTGATTGCATAACCTGATCATAAGACAGCTGAATACAGATCAATGCAGAATCCGTTTTCTTTAAATTTAAATAAACACGGTTCATGGTCAGATTGATAATGCTTGTCAAAGGCACATTCCCTGCCTGCTCGGCTTTTTCCACTCCCAGGAGGTGATAGTGCAAGGCTTTTTCATAATTATTAGAATTGGCATATAAAATACCCATGATCTCGTGAGCAAATGCCAGTTGACTAAGTCTTTGCAAATGCGGAGCTGCAATTCGATAACAAAGTTCATCATCACCTGGAAATTTACCCACTAAAACATTTTGTTCGATTCTCGGGATCTTCGAGGATATGTATAGCAGATAAAAGTGTTTGTAAAGACCTGGGATAATTACCCCTGTTCAATAATGCATATCCCATTTCACCCAATGCACCTCCTTCGTCAATTTTAAAATGCAATTGCCTGGACAGCTGTAATGCCTGTTCTGCATAACGATATGCACTATCGGGATTAATTTCAGCATAGTGTCCGGGAGATAGTTCTCAATAGTATTAACTTACTGGTATCGTTTCGCGTGATAATCGACCTCCCTTATTAAGGCTGTCAATATAGGATTGCTGGGCGAAGATTGAATTCGCTGTAACCAGGCAAAACACTAAACCTGATATACTTTTCCGCATTAAAATTTATTTAACCGGTAAGATAATAATAAACTCCGAACCCTCTCCTTCCCGGGTCTCCACTTTCAATTCACCTCCATGGGCCTTGATGATATCATAACTCAGTGAAAGCCCCAGGCCTGTTCCCTGGCCTGTAGGCTTCGTAGTGAAGAAGGGCTGGAAAATCTTTTTCTTAATATCTTCCGAAATGCCAGTTCCATTATCCTTTACTGATATTGTTATATGATCAGCATATTTCTTCGTGGTTAATGAAACGATTGGTTTATATTTTTCTCCTTCCTTTTTAAATCTTTCCGCAACCGCATAAAATGCATTGTTATACAGGTTAAGCAGCACTCGGCTGATATCCTGCTGAACCAGGTTGATCTCCCCAATATTTTCATCCAGGGAGGTTACCATTGTTGCATTCATTGAAGTATCCTTTGCCCTCAGTCCGTGATAAGAAAGCCTCAGGTATTCATCCGCCAGTGAATTGATATCTGTGGGTTCCTTCAGACCGCTTCCTTTCTGGCTATGTTGCAGCATTCCCTTCACTATCGAATCCGCACGTTTTCCATGGTGACTGATCTTATTTTCGTTCTCACTGAGATCTTTAAGGATCAGCCTTGCTTCTGTGAGATCGCCCTTATTAATAGCCTCATCTGCTTCGGCAATGAGTTCTTTATTTACATCCGAGAAATTGTTAACGAAATTCAGCGGGTTTTGTATCTCATGGGCTATACCGGCAGTCAGTTCACCGAGGGAAGCCATTTTTTCAGACTGGATAAGTAAGGCCTGTGTGGATTTTAATTCCGATAGTGTATGCTGCAATGCAGCCTTTTGTTCTTCCAGGAGAAGATTCGCTTTCTTCCTCGACCGGTTATTTCTTAACAGTATAAATGCGATCAGCATGAAAACAGCAATACCTGCAAGTAGTGCATAAGTCCTGACCCGGCTTTGATAAAGCTCTTTCTCTTTCTCAAGATTCTGCAATCGCAACTGTTCATGTAATGAAAGATTCTGGAATTCCGCCAGGCTGTTTATCCTGGCATTGCTTATACTATCTTTCGCTAAAAGAGCAAGCCCCTGGTATTTAAATGCACTGTCAAAATTATTATTCATTTTATAGGCAAGGAAAACGTACTCATAAGCCGTGCCTATATTAACAGTGGATAATGACACAGCACCTATTAATTGCATTGCCTGCTCAAATTGTAAAGCATAATAAAGTGCCGAGTCCTTTTCATTTTCAGACAGGTAAAAATTAGCCAGCCGATAATAATTCTGGGCAACCCCCGACCGGTTATCATATTCAATACCTGTCTGTATCCCTCTATAAAAACTCTCCAAAGCTTTCTGTTTATCTCCCTTTTCCAGGTACATCGCCCCGATATAAGATAAAATGGCAGGTAAAAATCTTTTGGGTCCTGATTCAAGGGAAATCCGTTCCGCTTCCCTTTCAAAAATCAGGGCAGAATCAATTCTGTTAATATCCAAAAACGTTCTTCCCAGCCCCAAATTGGCTAAAAGTATCCGCTGGGAGTTATTGACTTCTTTGCCCAGCCGCATTGCCTCCCTGTAATGAAATATCTGCTGCTCTGTATTTAGCGTGGGCGTCATAAGGTTGGCAAATGTATGGTGTGCATATGCCAGCACTAACTGACTTGCTTTTTGGGGCGAAGAATTGTTATCCAACACCCAATTATCCTTTGTCAGCTTCATGGTTCTCTATTATGGAAAAAGCCTGCAATAAATTTTTAAGTGATTCAGCATACCGCCCGGTACTTAATAATTGATACGCTTCAGAAACCAATAACCTTGATTCTGCCAGTTTCTTGTTATTCTTCCTGGCCAGCAGTAATCCCTGTTCAATAAAATAATTTGCCGAATCACGGTTTAACTCTTCATAATAATTATACATTTCCCAGCATGCGCTGAAACGGACCTGGTCGTTGCTCGCCAAATTAAATATTTCCCTCAGGCTGTCCGGCCTGGATTTCTGGGCACAGGTAAAAACAGGTATAATCAACAACAATAAAATCCTGAAATCAGCTCTCATATTTTCTATATAACCGGAAATTGTATAATAAAAACACTTCCTTCCCCTTCCTTCGACTCTACTTTCAGGGGACTCCCCGCATGCGCCTTCACAATATCAAAACTCAGAACTCAATTCCTATCTGCCCGAGTAGTACCCAGGGCTTTGTTCTACCCATGGGCAGATAGGTCTACCGTTCTATGAAAGGCCCTATGACATTGAATCCAGTTGATAGAACGCCTACAAGCCCCATCTCTGCAGCGTTTTCCCGTTCATGGCCATCCATGCCGGAAGCCACAGGATCCTCGGAATCCCTGGCAAAGTACAGCTGAAAAGCTAATACTAGCACTTTTGGATAAGGCTCGCAAATGCGGTGGTAAAATCATTCACGCAATAATAGCTGCTATTTCCGCGGTTTTCGAAAGCCGCTTTGAAAGTTATGGAATCAAGTGTTATATAACTATTGTCGGCATCGGATTCATTCGGGCAATTGAATCATGATCCGCCTTCGTTGCACACCGTCGGAAAACCTGCCCGCCGTCTGACTTGTTAGACGCATTGGAATAACGCATATCTCGTCTTTTTACAAGCCAGTACAACTGGTATAAAAAAAAGCACCTTTCCGGATTTTACCGAAAAGGTGCTTACTTAAGAAGCTTTAAATCAAAATTCTTTTGCTATATAATTGTTTTTCTTAATCCGTTATTTTGTGGAAATGCTGTAAATGATATTATTCTCCCATCCTGAAACATAGATTTTGCCTGATTTACCAATAGCTACGCCATCAAAGCTCCAGGTTGGAGGAAAGCCATCAAGTGCGGGCAGCCCAAGTTTTAGGCCTTCCGCTATGGGTGTTACCGCTCCTGTTGATAAATTAACACGAGACAAACGTGAAGCCCCGGTTTCAACAACTAACAGACCTCCGTACTGGTCCCAGGCCAAACCTTCAGGTTTCATTAGGCCTTGTGCAACAACTATGGGTGCATTGGGTGTATTGCCATTAAAACTGATCTGCCATATTATACCCGTACCCCAGTCAGCCACCCAAAGGAGTTCTCCATTAGTGGCCAAACCACCTGGTGCAAATACAGTCGCATTGTCTATGGGTAGTATCATTGATTTATCGCTTGCCCTGACTACACCGCCAAGTCCCAGATCAACTACTACAAGATCTTTCTTGAATCGGATGGCATTGATAGGAACTGGCATGGAATATTCTTCAAGTACCGTTTTAGTGCCTGGGTCCCAGACTTGAACAAGTTGATTAAAGAAGGAAGAAACCACTAGTTTATTTCCATCTGCTGAAACTGTAAAAGGTGTTGTCAGCTTTTTTGGCTCAGAGAGTAAGTATCCTTTTTCAACACTTACTTCCTTACCATTGAGGCCATTTAATTCTCTCAACCTGAACAAGTCGGCCACAAACAAAGCATCCTGGTTGTTCGAGCCTGGTAAAACAGCTAAACCCATTGGACCAATCATACCTCCTTTACTAATGACCCTGGTTTGTCCTCCCGGTTTAACCTCTGTAATCCATCCAAAATCGGCATTGGAGACATACATGGTTCCACTGGCGTCAAAAACCAGGTTGTCAAGTCCTTCCTGAAGGGTAACAAATAGTGTTTTGGCTCCAGTTTTCGTATCAATTTTAAAAACTTCACCAGTCTGATCTAATACATGTAGTACTCCAGCCGGATTGAACTTTGCAGCTACAGGCCACCTGAAGCCTGTTGCCACTGGTGTTATGGTTCCATCAGTCCACGGGCTTGTTGAAAAAGGAGCACCAGGAGCACCAACATTCACGCTGACCACCATTCCTGCAAGGAAAAGTGGACCGTACAAGCGTCCGTCGGGACCGAAGTCAAATGAATTCATCCAGCCTAGTGGAAAAGGATTTGTCGGAGTAGATTCAATCAAAGCCCTGGGTGGATTGACGAGGTTAGGGTCTACCTCATAAAGCCCGTCGCCAGGTGTAAAATCACGTGCCACAAAGAGCCGTCCATCTTCTGAAAAAGTAATGGGGTTCACACCTGAGGCCACAAATTGCCTGGTAGTTACACCCGCTGGAGTTCTTCGTACTACCTCTCCTAATAAAATGTCTGTCCAATATAGCGAACCATCAGGACCAAACACAAGATCATCAGGACTTTTCACTCCTTTATCAAATCCAATACGATTGACTATTTTGCCGTTTTGTTTATTCATTACAAGGATTTCCCTGGACCAAAAACAAGCAATGTACAGATTGCCATCAGCACCAATGGTGATTCCATTCGCCCCGTGAATACTTGCTCCCGTGCCGATCTCTTTAACTTGGAAACTAACATTTTTATCATTGTGACCACCTTTAAAAGGAATATCAACTTTGTCACAAGAATGAAGTGTGAACAAAATGACGAAAGCTGAGAGATTTAAATAACGGTATTTTCTCATGATGCTAGGGTTTTTAAAAATGAATAAATGTAATAAGGACGATGGCATAAAGATGAAGGGATTGTCTATACATCTGTTAGGACTCAGAGTGCATAACTTGGACTTAGAGTGCATTTTATGGTAGAATAATGCATTTTGGCAATCTTGTCTTGAAAACTACTACCCGGAATTTTTTTCCCGCCACCCCTGGGGTGTCAACCCAAACTCCTGTTTAAACACCCGGCTGAAATAGGCAGGGTCATTGAACCCACAGTCCATTGCTATCGCCGCAATGCTGTAGCCTGAACTTTTTATCATCTCTTTGGCTTTCACCAATCGGACATAGCGAATAAAATGGGTAGCGGAAAGTCCGGTTAAAGCAGAGAGTTTACGGTGTACCTGGGAATGGCTCATGGCCAGGTGGCGGCAGAGTTTTTCAACATCGAAGTCAGGGGAATCCAAGTGGGCTTCGATTGCTTTCCTGACTTTTATTACGAATGCATTTTCCAGGCTGTTGACCAAAGGGATACTTGGGTTCCTGCTGCCTTTTTCTAGCATCATTTAAAATGCTGCCGGAAGTTGGTAATGGGTTTTCGGCAATGGGGGCATTGTCTTGTAGTAAACTGGCCTCTAAGATGGAGCGGTAGTACTGTTGCAATTGCCGACGCAATTCAAGCAGGTTCCTGATACGCAATAAAAGTTCTTTTTTATTAAACGGTTTTGTCAGGTAGTCGTCAGCACCTTGCTCCAGCCCGTCCAACCTGCTGTCCATGTCGGCTTTGGCAGTGAGCATGATGATGGGAATATGGCTGGTGCGTTCATCGGATTTCAGCGTCTTACATACCTCAAAGCCATCTTTGAAAGGCATCATCACATCCAAAACAATCAGTTCGGGTATAGTATTGAAAGCAAGGTCTTCACAATCCTGCCCGTTTTGGGCAATTTCAATCACATAGTCATTGATCAAACAGGCTGTAAGATAGGTCCGGACATCCTCGTTGTCGTCCGCAATCAATATATGTGGCCTATCAATACTGCTGCTTTTGTCTTTGTTATCCTGGGTGGTCAAAGCAGGCAAAAAGCCTTCATCCGTTCTAACAGCAGTCTCAAAGATTTGATTTGTTGTCTGCAGAGGAGTTTTCTGGTTGGTTTCTTTAACATTCGAAATTTGCAACAACGGGAAGTTTACTTCAAATTCAGCACCTTTGCCTTTTATGCTTTTGACAGAAATTGTGCCTTCCATTATTTTTACTAACTCACGGGTAAGTGCCAAACCAATACCAGTGCCTTCTCCCTGCCTCGTATGCGTTCCATCTGATTGGTAAAAGCGGTCAAAAATAAGCGGCAAGTCAGCTTCGGTAATACCTATGCCTGTGTCTTTTATTTTAAGGATAAACCTGTCATTATTAATATTGGATGATACATATACATGGCCTCCTTCAGGCGTAAATTTTATCGCATTCGATAGAATATTGGAAACAATTTGCTGAAACCTCACTTCATCAAAATCCATGATAATTTGTTCCACCTCCGGAATAAAGTGAAGCTGAACGCCTTTGTTTTGGGCTAAAGAGTGGAAGCTTTCAACGATATATTCAAGGTAAGACACCATATCCGCCCGCTGATAATACAAGTTTAATTTGCCACTTTCCAATTTACTCAGGTCGAGCATTTGATTAACGAGCGTCAGCAGATTTTGCCCATTCCGGATAATCATATTAAGACCTTCCCTGAGATGCACTGTCGGATTTTCAATCACCTGTTGTGCCATGCCAAGGATAACCGTCAACGGAGTGCGGAATTCATGGGTAATATTGGTGTACAATTTAGTTTTAACCTCATCCAGTTCTTTTAAACGCAAGGCTTCTGCCTGTTGTAAATGTTGTTTGAGTTTAAACTGGTAAAATGTGTACACACTTCCGCCAATTAGCACAACATAGCATATATAAGCCCACCAAGTTCGCCACCAGGGCGGCAAAATGGTAATAGTGACAGAGATTCCCTGTTCATTCAATATCCCATCGGCATTGGAAGCCTTTACCCTGAAAATATATTTACCTGGAGGCACCTTAATATATTGTATCTCATCTTCTGCCCTGGCCTTTCGCCAATCAATATCAAATTGATCCAATTTATAGTAAATATATTTATCCTGGGAATTGCGAAAATCAATGTTTGCGGCACTGAATGAAAATACATTTTGATTATATTGAAGCCGTATTTCTTTTGTTTGATTGAGGGGCATTTTCAGAGGTCCTTCGGTACCGGGTATAACTTCTTTATTATTAAGCCAGAATCCTGTAAAATATAATGGGGTATTTTTACTGGCCATTGTTTTTAGTTTTTCAGGATAAAAAGCATAATAGCCGGTAGGATCACCAAAATTTATTTCTCCATCATTCTTTGTAAATGAAGATCCACTGATAAACTCATTCCTGATAAATCCATACTCCTTACCATATTGGAACCAATGATCCCTTTTCTTGTTCAACATATAAATCCAGTTCGAAGTACTCATCCAGAGATTATCTTCTTTATCGCCAGTGATGGCTAAAATAGAACCTATGATACTTCCGTTAATTTCACTTTCAATTTCGATAAAACTATCTGATGGTTTGTTGTAATAATATAGACCCGTACCAGAGCCCACCCACATTATTCCGGTTGCATCCCTGTAAATACAATTTATATATTCACCGGGAAGATAATGTTTGAATTTACCGCTGGTACGGTCAAATTTATTCAACCCCCTCCAAGCTATTGTTCCCAGCCAAAGATCATTTGAATCGTCTTTGTAAAACGCTGAAATACAGTTCCAGCTTATCGAATTCAGATCATTAGGGTCATACAGATAGTACGTGCGCTTTCCGGTTTTCCAATTATGAAATTCCAACCCTCCGCAAAAATAGGTCAGCCATAATGTTGAATCGCTGTCTTCATATATACCCGAAACAGCGTTTTGAGAATTGATATTATCATTATACCTGGTGAATTTTTCTGTTTTTACATTGAAATGATTTAGCCCATTATAAGTACCTATCCAAAGATTTCCGGTTTTGTCTTTTCGAATCTTGGTGATAATGCTATTACTTATACTATTCGGGTTAGCCGGATCATGAACATACACACGCGTTGTACCCATTCTGTAATCTTTACGCACTAAACCTTTATCGGTAGCATACCATCCTATTGAGTCTCCCTGCTCATAGAAATCCCAAACTTTACCTGCCATATCAACATGAGGAATAATCGTACTATTTATATCGATCTTCACCAAACCCTCTGACGGGACCATCAGCCAAAGCAAACCATCCGAGGCAGTATAAATGTTCCAGCTGGATCTTATATTTATACCATTTGGTTTGTCATCATTATTGCCGTAACGGGTAATTTTTTTTGCTATGGGATCGTAACGGGTTAATCCATTTTCATGGGTACCAATCCAGATTTTTTTATCTGAATCTTCGGTGATAAAACTAATATGATCCTGATCGTCCATGAACGGCGGGCGGCTGAGCAGTTCCGGTTGGTTAGGATCATATGTGAGCCTTTTAAAAAGACCCGTTTTTCTATCCAGGGTATGCAAGCCATCCCGGTTGGTCCCTACCCAGAAAGTACCATAGCTGTCTTCAAAAATTGCTTTGACCCTGTTATCTATGAGCGTTTGCGGATTTGCCGGATCGCTAAGGTAACGCGTAAACGTTCCGGAATTCCGATGGAAGCGATTAAGGCCCCCGAATTTAGGGTCCGAGAAAAAGGTTCCGGTGCCCACCCAAAGTTCACCTGACTTGTCTTCATAGATAGCCCTAACAACATCATAACTTAAACTTGTTGAATCATTTTTAAGATGTTTATAATTTTTGAACTTGCCGGTCTTCTGGTCAATAAGATCCAGTCCACCATTTGATCCTACCCATACATTTCCAAGATGATCAACCAGGACCGCTGAAACAACATCACTACTTAGGCTTGCTTTATCCTTTGGATCGTGACGGTAGTGCGTAAATGCGCCCGTTACAGGATCAAACTTATCAAGACCCGTTCCATAAAAACCAATCCAGATATTGCCGAGGCTATCAGTTGCCAAACACTCCGGGTTATGGCCCCCCAGTGAGTTAGGATTTTTAAAATCGTTTCGATACATTTTCATGTAGTGGCCATCATAACGGAAAATTGCCTTTTGGGATTGATCGGCAATCCATAAAAAGCCGTACTTATCTTGCGTAATGGCTTGAGGCCTTTTGCTCTGTATGGCCCCTTCGGCGGTCGTTTCCAAATTGAAGCTAACCTCACGGGTTTGTGAAGAGGCTTCCCCTGTCAGGAAAAAAAACAAAATTACAAGGTAATGTTGCAATCCTTTTCTCATGGCAGGTCGTTTCAAATTTTATAATTAATTGAATAATAAACCTACTTCCCTCCCCCTCGAACGTCTCTACTTTCAACTCCCCAACATGCGCTTTCACAATATCATAGCTTAAGGATAACCCCAATCCCGTCCCCTGCCCGGTTGGTTTGTTGGTAAAGAAAGCTTGGGGGAGGCGCGAGGCATTAGGTGCGAAGTGCGAGGTAAAACATCCAGTTTCAAATTACATATTTTCATGCATAAATGGGTAAAGTGATAATAAATTCAGCCCCTGTGCCGGGTGTATTACGGATATGTATATTTCCGCCATGCGCTTTCACGATATCATAACTCAATGATAATCCAAGCCCTGTTCCCTGCCCGGTGGGCTTGGTGGTGAAGAAGGGTTGGAATATTTTATCGAGTATTTTTTGGGGGATGCCGTTGCCATTGTCTGCAACCCTTATCTCAACTTTATCTTGCAGCTTCGTTGTAGTAACAGATACCACCGGTTCATATCCTTTGTTATTCTCTTTCGCCTTTTCATTAACCGCATAAAAAGCATTATTAAGCAGGTTGAGAAAAACACGACCGATATCCTGCGGGATGATGTTTATCTTGCCAATGCCTTGGTCAAAATCTGTATTTATGGTGGCGTTGAATGATTTGTCCTTAGCGCGAAGTCCATGATAAGCCAAACGTAAGTACTCATCAGCCAGGGTATTGATTTCGGTTGGCTCTATAACACTGCTCCCGCTTTGACTATGCTGAAGCATTCCTTTTACAATGGCATCTGCTCTTTTGCCGTGATGATTTATTTTTTCCAGGTTTTGTTTTATATCATCAGCAATTGCAAAACCTTGTTCTTTTTCGCCTTTATTGAATTCTTCTTTCATTTCATCAATCAGCTCATTGCTTATCTCTGAAAAATTATTGACGAAGTTTAAGGGGTTTTGGATTTCATGCGCAATGCCTGCAGTAAGTTCACCCAACGAAGCCATTTTTTCCGATTGTATCAACTGCTTTTGTGCCGCCTGCAATTCTGTTAAGGCTTCCTCTGCTTTTTGTTTGGCTTCTTTAATGGCTATCAAATCCAGTGCGGCCTGCTCGGCATGTGCTTCAGCAATTTTTAAATCATTAAAACGGGTAAATGTAAGATTGAACACTGCGGCAAATCGTTCCATCAATTGTAATGTTTCTGCGGGTTGTTCATCCGGTGAAGCCATGCCAATAAAACCTTTACTGAAATAAGCGATATCCTGCACCCTTCTTTTCTGTTTCAATCCTCCTTTGAATGGAACACCCAGACCCGTAAGATGGCTAAAATAATGTTGTAATTCTTCGCCCTGCATATCAATCACCAGTGATTTTTTCTGTTGCTTCCAGCCTTCATACATTTTGCGGAAAGTAGCGTTATCATTCATGTTGGCTTCAAATGCGGTACTTACTTTACTGCCATCCTCATCGGTAATCCAAAACTCGGTATCCCCCTTATCACTTTTAATTATTGATATGTATAAGCGATTGGGCTCAATACCCAAAGCAATTAATTGCTGAAATAATACGGCTGCAGTTTCTGCCAGCTCATCACTTTTCTGCATGGCAAGGGTACGGCTTCTTACTTTTTCCAACGACGTTTCAATCTGAGCTTCCCTGGCCTGTGCTTCTGCTTTTTGCAGATCATTGAAACGGGTATACGTGAGATCAAATACTTTTCCGAAGCGGCTTAATATATCGATATTGGCATCAGATAGCGGAACCTCGCCAACGGTTTGAAGTCCACCAAAATTGCTGAAGGTAAAAGTGACCACGTATTTTTCCATAGCTCTAGATGCCGCCTGAGCTGCAGCAGGCACCCTTCTGAATTCTGTGTCAGTAAACAAATATTCATCGTACACTTTCTTTTCCTCACCTTCCAGAACATACACATCTTTCGTTTTTCTTTCTTTCCACCCTTTCATCATGGCATCATGAAAAGGATAATCTTCAAATAACATATGATAAGACTCAGGTGCTTCATTAATATCCGGATTAGCTGCCCAAACAGTATTTGACATGGAGCTTTCATCGATGATATTAATAATGCACCAGTTTAATGCAAAATCAAGTTTGCTTAATTCTTTAAATACGGTATCCACTAATTCGGATAATTCATCAGAGTGCCGCATGGCCATGGCTTTTGCCCTCACTCTTTCCAATCCTAATTCTATCTGTGCCTCCCTTGCCTGTGCTTCGGCTTTTTGCAGATCAAGGAAACGGGTATAGGTCTGCTGGAATACTTTTCCAAAACGCATCAGCGTTTTATTCTCTTCCTCTGTATAAGGGATGCCTGAAAAATTCTCAATGTACAGGCTGACATTCTCTAACAATACAGTGGATGCGGCAAGTCCGGGACAGCTTAAATAAAATTCTTTTGATGCTTCCGGTAACCCGGGAACATAGGATAAAAGCTCATGTGTAAAATTTATTCTTTTCTTCAAAATTTAAATGGGTGGCAAAGAAGTCTTCACCCTTTTCTTTTGCTTTATTAAATTGAGTTGCCCAAACAGACTCAAAATATGGATGCGTTATTTTAGAAGGAATGTCCTGCTCATCTGCGATCCAAAAATGCCAATCGCCTCCGGGTGTATAGTCAACAACAAAACCTGCGTGGTCAAGCTTAATTTTTAAATGAGTGAGTTGCTGATAAACAATTTTTATTACTTCTTTAAGCTCTTCACTTTTCTGCATACCCATGGAACGGCTTCTCACTCTTTCCAATGCTGCTTCTATCTGCGCTTCCCTTGCCTGTGCTTCTGCTTTTTGCAGATCAAGAAAACGGGTATAGGTTTGTTCAAAGACTTTTGCAAATCGGATGAAAATATCATGCGCTTCCGGCACATCCTCATAAGTAACAAATAACAAGTAGCCGTATTTAAAAAATGCAACATTATCGAATTGAGTGGTTGGGAGTGGAATACCTTGCTCCGCATAAATTTTTATTTCTTCCTGCAACCCAGGCAGACTGCTTAAATACCTGTAATGTTCGATGCATGCTTCCCCCCTAAATTCTTCAATATGTATAGATTCTCTTCGTTGTGCGGCCTCGTAATAACGAAGAAATACACCTTCTCTTGGAGTTTTATACATTGATTTGTAGCCTTGCTCATTACAGAACCATTCGTTGTGAGCTCAGTTGATCTTCATCAAAAATATTAAATGCACAGCCAAAGGTTTTTATTCCCAAAGCTGCTACCTGCCTTTCTAATAAGTATGATGTTTCTCCTAATTCATCACTGCTATGCATAGCCATGGTTCTTGCACGAACCCTTTCCAGCGCCAGTTCTATTTGTGCTTCCCTTGCCTGTGCTTCCGCTTTTTGCAGATCGAGAAAACGGGTATAAGTGCGTTCAAATTCAATGGCAAACCGATTGAGTAAGTTTTTTTCATCATCCGATAAATCGCTTTCAACCATTACACCAAAGCAACCATATTTCATAAAGGCTTCCACATAATACAGGCCGCCCCGGAAAATATTCCGGTTTCAGTTGTTCAACGCCATCAAGTAATTCTTTCCAGGCAGAAAAATAATTTTCAACTTCAGCAGGTGGTACATGGTATGAATGAACGGGTACCTCGCTTCTCCAATCCACCAGACATTGTGCCGTTGCCGGCTCATTTCTGTCGAGCGGATAATTAATGGCCTTACTATTATAAGACCTTGAATTGTTTTTGTTTCCCTGGCCGGCTGGAAGATTTTCAGCCCAGGCAGCCCAAAAGATATGCCGGAGATTTTTTTCATCAGGCAACCATAAAAAAGAAAATGCAGAATTGATACCAAGTAAAAGAACCTGTTCGTGAAAGACCCGTAAAGTATCATCCAGCTGTTTTGAATGCTGCATCAGCATGCTTTGCGTACGGGTACGTTCCAATGCTGCCTCTATCCTTGCTTCCCTTGCCTGCGTTTCCGCTTTTTGAAGGTCGAGGTACCGGCGAAAGGTTAGTGCAACGATAGACCTGAACCGATGCAGGATGTTTTTCTCAGCTTCAGAATAAGGCTGGTCAGACCATGAATAGAATAGCCCGTCTTCAAAGGAAAAATAATATCCGTATTCCTGTACACCAGGATTGGCCTTATGAATTCCATCTTTTGCAGACTGATAGAACTGATGGCTATAGTATGACATTAATTCATCGCCAGACAATACCTGTTCAAAATCAGACTGTTTTTTCCATTCCTCATATTGTAAAATCAAGGCTGGATGATCAAGCATGTTTCGCTTTGTTGCCAAAGCCTTTATTCGTCCATCGGCAGCCTGGGTAGCAGCATACACCTGTGCATCAGTAGAGCCTTCCGCAAGCAGCCCCACACCGCTTCGGATAGAATATACTCCGAGTTTCTTTAGTTCTTCAAAAGCAGCCGATATAGTCTCTGAGACATCATTGCTGCTATGCATAGCTAAAGCCTTGCTCCTTATCCGTTCAAGCGATGATTCAATTTCTAGTTCCCGGTTCTGAATTTCCAGTGTAATTGTCCTGCTTTTTACCGCTTCCTGCAGCTTTGCATTCTCTGCCTTTAGGGCATCCACTGAAAAAGCTTCTCCTTCCCTTGCTTTCATGTCCGGGTAGGAACCATGCTGATGCAAGGCAATCCAGCCTGTATCGGTTTTCTCCAGAAGGGATGACATTCGAAAAGGGCCATAGAATGTCCATTCACCGTCTATTTTTACATAGAGGTCTGTAAATTCATTCACCATCATAAATTCACCATAAGGGATCACTTCGATCTCCCGGTTTCGGATCTCCGCCGCCCCAAGCATCTGATCCTTGATTTTGATGGTGTAGTCAATAATTTCCTGCTTGCTATTCCATATCTCTTCTTTCGTTCCTCCTATATTTCGATAATCGTCCCGAATAAAACTTGCCCAGGTTTCTATATCCCCTTTGAGATAGGTAGTCCAGTAGGTGTCGAGCCACTGAGCCAATTCTTCTTTTAACGCTGGAGTTACTTTCATCCGTTATTTGTATTACCGGGCCGCTTAATAATTAATGATGTTCCTTCATTTCCTGTCAATCCAATAAATCCCTCCCCATACTGTTCGGTAATTGAATGACAAACGCACTCCCTTCTCCTTCTTTTGTTTCCACTTTCAACTCCCCTCCATGCGCTTTCACAATATCATAGCTTAATGATAACCCCAATCCAGTTCCCTGGCCCGTGGGCTTTGTGGTAAAGAAAGGCTGAAATATTTTATCCAGTACTTTGGAGGGAATGCCATTGCCATTATCGATTACACTGATTTCAATTTTATCATTCAGCTTTGTTGTGCGCAGAATAACCACAGGATCGTAACCATTACCGGACTCTTTACTTCTTTCATTCACAGCATAGAAGGCATTGTTGATCAGGTTCAGCAATACCCTGCCAATATCCTGGGAAATGATATTGATGCTGCCAATGGAAGGATCAAATTCAGTTTTCAATGTGGCATTAAAATCCTTGTCCTTGGCCCGCAATCCATGATAGGCCAGTCGCAAATATTCATCTGCCAATGCATTGATATCAGTGGGCTCTTTTTCTCCACTGCTGCTCCGGCTGTGCTGCAGCATACCTTTTACGATGGCATCTGCACGTTTGCCATGTTGACGGATTTTTTCCTGGTTTAACTTAATGTCAGCAGCCAGCAGCCTTGACTTCTTCGATATTACCTTTGCTTGCAGCTTCCAGGATTTCATCACTCAATTCCGCATTGATCTTCGGAAAAATTATTGACGAAGTTTAATGGGTTTTGTATCTCATGTGCAATGCCTGCGGTGAGTTCTCCAAGGCTGGCCATTTTTTCGGATTGGATAAGCTGAGTTTGAGTAGATCTTAATTGATGTAAGGTATTTTCAATTTTTTCATTTCGCTGTCTTAAAGTTTCATTGGTTTTTTTTCTATGCTGGTTATTTCTATAGAGCAAAAAAACAATAACTATAAAAACCACAATACCTGACAATAGCAGGTATATTCTTAATTTTTCGCGGGTTTCAATTTTTTCTTTCTCCAGTTTTTCCAACTTTACCTGCTCTTCTACAACAACGTCCTGAAATGCAAGAAGATTTTTTCGCTCTTCTACACTTAGACTATCACTTAATGATTTAGCCAATTTTAAATACACGATGGCACTATCGGTTCTGCCCAGCTGATCAAAACAGGAAGTAAGCAGATTATATGCATCTCTTTTCCAGGCCGGGTCTTTGCGCTTTTCAAAAATTTTCAGGCTTTCTTTGGCATAATACAAAGCGGAGTCATTTTTTTTTAAATCCGTATATACACGACTTAATGAAATATATGCCAGGCCCAGGTGTAGATGATCATTTGTCTCTTTTAAAAGCGCTATCGACTGTAATATTGTATTGGCGGCTAAATCGAAATTTCCCATCTTCTCATAGGTATCGCCCAGGTATTTCATTGCACGACCTAATCCCGATTGATCTTTCAAATCTGAAAATGTTGATATGGCCTTTTTAATGAACATGAGTGCTGAATCTAATTTTCCTTCATTCATATAAGCAATACCCATGTGAAAGTGTATATACGCAATCTGTCCTCTGTCTCCGGCAGCTTTTGCATATTTTTCGGCTTCCCGATAATTTTTCAATTGGTTTTTTGTGTTAACAATCCAGTTTCCGGTATACGCATTTAGCAATCCGATTAAATCGTAGCAGTCGGCTTAGCAGAAGCATTCGTGCACTCATTGGGTTTTGTCCCGGCGACAAATGCCTGATAGTTTTTTCAATAGAGGGGTCCTTTGCAATATTTAACGCTTTTAAATAGAATTCCAATGACTTTGAAAACTTTTCCTGCTGCATCAGGATAACCCCCATTTTGATCAATATAGAGGCTTCGTCAAATTTTAGATTTAATCTGACAGCAATAGACAATGCTTTTTCAAGGTAAAAATTTGAACTATCGCGATCCTCAAGACTGTAATATGATCCGAGGTTACTATAGACTTCCATTCGGGCAGTATCGTTTGTTGCATCGGATAGAGATCTGTACAAACTACTCAAATATGGGTTTTCCTGTTGCCCGGCAACTAATGATGGCAGCAAGCATAATGAAATTACTTTTAAAAAGATTTTCATTTTTTTAATTAGTTCGCAATTGAATAATAAATTCACTTCCTTCTCCTTCTTTCGTCGTCACTTTCAATTCACCACCATGTGCCTTTACGATATCATAACTCAAAGACAAGCCCAAGCCGGTTCCCTGGCCGGTTGGCTTGGTGGTGAAAAATGGTTGAAATATTTTCTCCCGGATATGTTCAGGAATCCCCATTCCGTTATCCCTGACCCGGATCTGAACTTTCCCATCCATCTTTTTTGTGATCACTGAAACAATGGGCTCATATCCTTCGGTTTTCAACTTTTTTTTATCCTCCACTGCATAAAATGCATTACTGATTAAATTCAGTAAAACTCTTCCAATATCCTGGGGTATTACATTGATCATTCCAATGCTTTCATCAAATTCGGTTTTCAGTGTCGCATTAAAAGATTTGTCTTTAGCACGTATCCCATGATAGGTAAGCCGCAGGTATTCATCCGCCAGTTTATTAATATCCGTTGGTTCTTTCTCGCCGGAACCTGCCTGTGAATGTTGCAGCATGCCTTTTACAATGGCATCAGCCCTTTTACCATGATGACTTATCTTTTCCTCATTTTCCTTAATGCTCTTCGCGATATATCTTACCTGCCCCAGGTTTCCGCTATCCGCTTCCTGCTCCAATTCATCAATTAACTCCGTATTCACCTCTGAAAAATTATTGACGAAATTCAATGGATTCTGTATCTCATGTGCGATACCTGCTGTTAGTTCACCAAGCGATGCCATTTTTTCTGATTGGATGAGCTGGGCCTGTGTTGCCTTGAGTTCTGCATAAGAGGTTTCCAGTTTCAGATTGGCTTTTTGTTTGAACCGGCTATTTCGCCATTGCTGGAAGGAGAATATTCCAAGAAAAAAAAGAATACCGATAAAAGCAATTTGTATTGCCTGTTCCGGAATGCTGTTTCTTTTTCCTGCTGTTCAAAGGCCACTTGCTGCTCGTTAAGGGTAATCAGCTCTAATTGCTTTCTCCTTTCCACACTGTTAAGGGTATCACTGGCTTCAATATAAATGTTCAGGTATTTATTGCTTTTAACCGGGTCAGACTTTTCAAATTCCTTTGCCAAAATTTTTGCAGCCATCATCTTTACCTGTGGGCTCTTTTGCAATTCACCCATTTCCAGGGACTTATTTGCATAAAAAACGGCAGAATCAGACTTGCCAACAGATTGGTATACCAGCGCAAGTCCTAATGGATATGGTGCCTGGTAATAATACTTAAGTGCATCCGGAATATTTTTTTTCGCAAAAGCCAGATCCCCGAATAACATATATGTATCGTGGGCAAGGCCGGGAACCAATTCCTGATTTCTGACAACAATTGGTAAAGCCAAATCAGCATAATATTGCGAAGAGTCAAGCCTTCCCTTCCGGTGATAATACAGGCCTAATTGAAAATAGACAACCCACTTATCAAGTTCGGGAAGCCCTGGAAAAGCAGGGCTATGAAGTGATTTTTTTGTCCATTTGACCGCACTCTCCATATCACCATTAAAGCCATTAATAAAAAACATAATACCGTAACTCCAGTTCAGTTTTTCCGGGACATGCTTTTCCGCAATGGACATTGCTTTTTTCATGATAACGGTAGCTTTTGCCGGTTCACCCATGGTCGATAAAATAAAAGCAGCAGTATGCAGATTATTAACCTGTCCGCTGTAGTAATTAATTTTACCGCCCAGTGAATCACCAAGGGCAGATAATATTAAAGCGGAATCCGGTTTATAGTACATATACATCGAAGCCAGCGTGTTCAATTGATTCACCTTCAATGAATCATCAGGTAAATGCATTCAACCTGGAAAGGATGCTGTCGGCATATTGCTGATTGTATTGAATTGGTTGCGCAAATCCTGGCTTAACCATGAGCATCAGTATGATCAGCAATAATGACTTCGATTTACAGGCATGCATACAGTTGTTCATTTTGTTTTAGGTTGGCAGGATGATGATAAAATACCGTTTCCCCTGAATCGTTGCTGGTAACACCCATCTCGCCATTATGTCCTTTGGTGATAATATCATAGGCCATCGAAAGTCCCAATCCAGTACCCTGTCCGGTGGGCTTGGTGGTGAAAAAAGGCTGAAATATTTTGCCGGCGATATTTTCTGGAATACCAATACCATTATCCCGGACCTCAACCCGGACTTTATCATTCGATTTTTTTGTACATACTACAACCGCAGGCTCATACCCTTCTATCTTCAGTTTCTGTTTTTCTGACACGGCATAAAATGCATTCGTAAAAAGATTCAGCATAACCCTGCCAATTTCCTGCGGAACAATGCTCAGCTTTTCAAGGTTGCTATCAAAATCCGTCTCCAGCCTGGCATTAAATGTATTATCCTTTGCCCGGATACCGTGATAGGCTAACCGAAGATATTCATCCGCCAGGGCATTGATATCCGTGAGTATTTTTTCACCACTGCTGCTGCGGCTATGCTGTAGCATGCCTTTCACGATGGCGTCCGCACGTTTGCCATGCTCGCGTATTTTTTCCTGGTTCGACTTTAATGTCAGCAGCCAGCAGTTTGACTTCTTCGATATTACCTTTGTCCGGCAGCTTCCAGCATTTCATCCGACAATTCCGCATTCACTTCAGAGAAATTATTGACGAAATTCAGCGGGTTCTGGATCTCATGGGCAATGCCAGCCGTCAGTCTCCCCCAGCGATGCCATTTTTTCCGCCTGTATCAATTGTGTTTGCGTTGCTTTCAAATCGGCAAGTGCCGTTTCAGCCCTTTGCTTTTCCTCTTTTAGTTTTTGCAGGTCAATACGGGCCTGTGTCAGGTCCTTAAAGCGGGAATAGGCCAGAGAAAATACGGAAGCAGCCCTTCCCAACAGTTCCCAGCTTTCTGAAGATATATCACCCGGTGTGGCTGCACCGATCGCGCCATTGGAAAATTTACACAAATGATAAGTACGGTCCGGGATATCCTCGCCATAATATCCCTGGAATACCGGGGACTGCCGGGCACAATAATTGATCCATTCCTTCCTGTGTTCACCCGTCATAACAATGGATATTACCTTTTCTGCAGATTGGTGAAAATCCAACATCTGCCTGCCCACCCAGGTATCATGATAGTTTAAATTGAAATGATCTGATACATTTTTCCTTTTCCTGCTCACGGGCATCCTTCAACGAATACCAACATTCCGCCTCACCGGGATTTTCCTTATTTATGTAGATGGAACTGGTTTCAAGTTCTTCCACACCTAGCAGTCCCATCTCATGACGCATTACATTGGCCACTTCCACAAGTTCTTCCGGTTCCTGCATGGCCAGTGCCCTCGCCCGAACCCTTTCGAGGGCAACTTCTATATTGGCTTTATGCGTTTGCGCTTCTGCCAAGTAACAAATCATTGAAACGGGTATAGGTAAGATCAAATACCCCGGCAAATTTTTCCAGCAGATGAATTGTCTCATCGGGTAATGGTTCAGGTGTGGTTACCACGAGCATTCCCCTGGAAAAAAAACCAACAGTTTGCACCCTTCTCTCATGAAGGAAGGCAGGATCAAAGGGAATACCGATTTCTTCCTTTAAATAGCGAAGCCAGGAAGTCAGGTCCTCGCCGGAAAGATCAATTACCATCGATTTCTGTCCGGCTTTCCAACCGGTCATACATTTTTGAGAGCGTGGTGGGTTCATTAATCCTTCCGGAAAACCTGGTATTGATCTGGTTGCCTCCCTGCTCCGTTATCCAAAAGTCGATAGCATTTGCCTCTTCCTTTACAATACCAATATTGATCCGCTCATGCACTACGCCCAAATTGTTCAATTGCTGGAAATAGTACGAAGGCCGCATCAGCCAGTTCATCACTTTTCTGCATGGCCATGGTCCTTGACCGCACTTTATCCAGGGCCAGTTCAATCTGCGCCTCCCTGGCCTGTGCTTCAGCCTTTTTGATATCATTGAAACGGGTATAGGTAAGGTCGAATACTTTTGCGAAGCGGAGTAATATGTCGAAATGCTCATCCGACAATGGTTCCAGGCTGGCAAAATTCAGGCATCCAAAATTGTTGAATGAAGCTGATAGTAAAATTTTTTCAGCTGCACGCATACCATCCTTCACAAAATCTGGCAACAGGGCAAGTTCTGTTTCATTGAAAATAACATCGTCCCATTCCACCTTCTCTTTTCCTTCAAGGGAATATTGGAATTTGTTTTTTCTATCCTTCCACGACTGAATAAATTCCAGGTAAGGACGACTTTCATGATACTTCACATAATAACTATCGGGATGGTTTGGATCTTCTGAATTGGCCATATACCACCTTGAGCCTAATGTATCAGGCTCGAAGATCATGATGATACACCGGGTCAGTGCCAGGTCCAGTTTAGTCATTTCGCTAAACAGGATTCCAATCATTTCATTCAGGTCCTCTGAATTTCGCATGGCCATGGCCCTTGTCCGAACCCGCTCCAGTCCAAGTTCAATATTCGCCTCCCTGGCCTGGGCCTCTGCTTTTTGGAGATCGAGGAAACGGGTATATGCTTGTTCGAAAACGGTAACAAATCTTTTGATTATTTCATTCTCGGCATCAGCATATGGTTTGCCTGCATAATTACTGATGATCAACATTATGCTGGGCGTTATGGCAACAGACCTGGCATAACCGCTTCTCAAAATGTATGCTTTTGTTTCCTCAGTCAAAAATGAAAAGTCTGCATGGGCAAATACATGCTCATGCCACTGCCTGTTTTCCTGGGGAGTAAGGGTATCTGCATAAAAATTGACCCCGTTTGCCAGTACTTCTTTCATCCTGTCAAACATGGGATTTTTTATGTATGGAACCTGGATAAATATGGGAACAGGATTTCCCAGGACAGAGAACCAGAACTTATAATCATGTACCTGGTTGTTGACAGCAAAGCTTACTGTATTAAACCTGAAATTAAGGTGTTGCAATTGTTCAGATACCACCGTTATTACCTGTAATAACTCATCACTGGTATTCATCGCCATACTTCTCGACCTGACGCGTTCCAAAGCTGCCTCAATCTGTGCTTCCCTGCCTGGGCCTCTGCTTTTTTCAAATCAAGGAACCTGGTATACGTCTGCTCAAATACACCCGCAAATCTTTTAAATATTTCATGCGCTTCCGGAACGGGTTCATAAGTAATAAATAACAGGAAGCCCTGTAAAAAATAGGCACAATGAAATATCTGGAAACCAGGTAAAGGATGACCCGCCTGCAATGATGGAATCTAAAATCTCTCCTACTACAGGCAGCGTGCGCATATACCGGTAGTGCGTTACCAATGCATCACCACCGATTTCTTCCACATAAAATGTTTCTCCCCGTTGATATGCTTCATGGAAATGGATGAAGGATGGATCTTCATTTACAGGAGCCCTGAAAGGGGGCTGAAGAACGCCTTCGCTGCTCATCCAGAGGGTAATGCCCCTTTTATCATCATCCCATATACAATATCCTGCACTCCATGCCGGCATACCCAGCGACTGGACCTGTTTAAACAAAAGGTTCGCCGCCTCAGGAAGTTCATCACTTTTCTGCATGGCCATTGCCCTGGCCCTTACTCTTTCCAGGCATGCTTCAATAACCAGCTCCTTGTTTTTATGCTCAAGGTCGGAGGTTTTCTCCTCCACCAGCCTTTGCAATTCTTCGTTTTTTCGCTTCCATTCATTGATATGCAATGGATCGTGTTTACTACTGTTAATATCGGGTATTGAGGCATGGGTGTGGACTCCCAGCCATTTGCCATTGATGAATTCCAGCACTGTGGTAAGGCGCATGAAAAGTTCATTCCTTTTTCCCTCTACCATCATGCTTACTACAAATTCACTTACTATTGTCGCGGTATCTTCCTGTGCAGATATCCTCCGGGAAACAGGTATTTCAGATAACTGTACATCAAGGCCTTCCGAGTGTTCACGCTGGCGGTTGATCCACTCATCCATTGCATTCCTTGAAAAAACTTTTTCATCAATAGCCGTACCATAGCTCATAATGTCTTCTGCAACAAAATCTGCAGACAGTTCTACAGGCAGATTGCCAAAGCCATACTGAATGAAATGCTGGTAGGCCTCGTTTAATAATCTTTCTTTCTCATCCTGCATAAGTGAGGTATGGATAAGGTGATATTTTAATTACAAAAACCCGGGGCTTAAAGATGTCCGAGGTACTTATCTTGCCTGCCGGATATTCCTTTCCAGGAACTCATCATATCGTTGTTTGAACTCCTGGTGCCTGTATTTTCCATTAGCCGGTTGTTCCTTTCCGGCTTCGGCATTATTCACCAGTTTGAAATAAGCTTGTGGAAAATCATCGGAGTACATAGCCGGAATAATACCCGTACGGGTAAATCCCATATAGAGCGACATAATAAAAAATAAGGAAAGCAGAATGACCGACCGGTCTTTAAATCCGGCGACTTTCTTAAAAACAGTCATATTCGTGCCATCAATCACCATCTCCCTGCCCAATAAACCTGCAAGCAGGAAAAGTAGCAATAAAACAAATGCTGTTACGCCAATATAAGTGTTATACGCAGGGAAGAACGGTGCAGAAACAAGGGAAACCAGGAACAGTAAAAGACTGGCATGATATATCAGCACAACCATTGCCAGTGTTGAATTTTTTAATTTCAGGAACTGATAACGCAGGACCATCTTTCTGCCATAAACAAATACCAAAACCAAACCTGCTGATGCGAATATTAATTCACTGAACGGAAAATAAACATGAAATAACCTGAGGGCAAAGATGAAGGATAATACACAAAGACTTAAGGTTTCCGCAACCGCTAAAAAATCCTTCTGATACTTATTGCCTATTTCCAGTATCAGCTGCTGTAAAAACACCAGTCCGAAAGATATGGCCACGATGCCCAAAATGGTCATGCCATAACTGTTCTGGGCCATGGAGGAAAATGCACCCATGATCAGCAAAACAAACAGCAGGTAATAAATGGTATTATAGTTTTTCATTAATTCGGTAAATAATCAGTGTAAATAAGGAACCATTCCAGGTATATATCCATCGGTCTTCCAGGAAGTATTTCCAGCTGATCTTTTCCCTGGCCTTGCAGGCCTCTATTAAAATGGCTGTACGGCATTGCAAATCCTGCGCTTCAGTAAGCGTATTTGGAATCGCCGTCAAAGCCCGGTAAAAATTACCTTCATATGCAAGACCGGCTACGCGAAGAAACACACCATCATACTTTCCGCCTTCAGGCAGGTCCCTGAGTATTGCATCAGCCTGTTCATTGATTTCCCTGCTGCCAATCTGGGAAAGCACCTGGATCTGGTAATACCTTGCATCCACCCTGGCGATCTGGTCTGCATAGTCAATCCGCTTTGAAATAGCAAACGCAGAATCAAGTAAAACAAAAGCCTTTGGATTTGCATCCTTCTTATACAGCCGCTCTGCCATAGTAAAATAACTCAGGGCCTTTTCCCTGTCTTCCTCAAATTTTGCCACAATACCGGCAGCATCTTCCATTTTTTCCAGGGCTGCCAGGTTCACCGCAAGTTGATTCAGCATATTCATGAAATATACCTTTTCCAGCATATTCATACCTGTGTGAAGAACGGGAGATATTTTGCATTTCCAGCCGACTGGAAATGTTTCATGCACTCCGTTGTATCTCCCCTGTCAAAAGCATGGTTTGCCAGAATTAACATGGGCAGATTCTTATCAAATGCCGCTCCTGCAGGATGGCTGTCCACAAATGACAGGATACTGCTCACTGTGGTATCAGAAAGTGGATAAGGATTGGAATAAGAATTTGGAGAATATTGCCACTTTCCATTCATACGCTTTGGCGATCCAGAAATGAAGGGCCTGCAAGATCATTGCCATCCTTATACAGTACAGGAAGCAATCCGTTTTTCTTAAGATAATTAAAAAAATAATCGCTGTGGTATGTCCAGGCAAACCAGCCATCCCTGTAATCAGGGTAAATGAAACAGGTGTTTTCTTTTCACATCACTGGTGCGTACGCCATCACCATAATAAATAAGTGTGGAGGATTGTTTTCCTTCCAGGTAGCCCGTATCAATGTCTTCAAATAAAGGTCCACGGCTTCTTTCAGCCATCCGTCAAGCCTTGCTTCATCCACCGGCATTTTCCTGTCGAACCAGTACTTATGATAAAACATGGCCTTTCGCTTAATACTTATGGCCAATTGAAAATTTCTTTCCGCGGGATCTTTTATTTCCTGTAAAGTTGTTTCATAGTCTGCAACATGCTATCATAAACACTGCGGTGCGCGAAATACAGGTTGGGAAACAGGTAACCCCTGGTTGAACGGTGGAATTCAGGATCAAATGATTTATAGTAAACAAATGTGAAATATAACCCGACCGTATAACCGCATTTCGCAGCAGGGTTTGCGGAGGATTATCCCTGGTATTGGCTGATAAGCCATTGTAGCAACGGCAGGAACTTTATCCCGATGACCATATTGATACAAGTAGCCAAGAATGTTCATATGGTTGTTGAGCACCCTGGCCAAGTTCAAAATAATCCCGCTGATTACTCTCCAGCAAGTTCCTGAAGCTCCACCAATACCTGCTGTATCGCCTGCTGCCGCATAAAGTGAAGCGAGGGTATGGAACCCGCCATTAAAATCATCGGGAAACCTGCCGTTGGTTTCAAAACTTCCTTTCGGGTAATAGACGGTTGAATGCCATGGCTGCATCATTTCCCTGTAATGGCGAAAGGCGTTCAGCATCGTTTTAATCTTTTCCTGCCGATGCTTTTCCTACAGTAAGCCAACACTGGATGGCCACATTTATCTGCGTAGGCAATCAGTGGTCGGATAAAGCGTTTTATCTTTCAAAAACTTCAAGGACCAGGTCATACATTTCTTCCGTGCCATCTGATCAACTATTTCCGTCTTTCTTTTCATCCGGAAAATAATATTGATCCATGGACAGTAGAATCACGAATTTATTTCCTTCAGTCAGCAGTAATTCCGAAGTTGCATCGCCGTTGGTTCAGCAAGGTTCTTGGCAATAAATGCCACAGAAAGTTGCTTTTTTAAATCCGTCTCATGCTGCTTGTTCATATAAAGTAATTGCCGATAAGTTTCTATGCCCAGGGTCGATCGGTCTTTGTAATTTCGTTTTTCAAGGTAAGATATTAATGTGCCGGCAGTGTAACGTTCTTCTGTCAATAAGGTGTATGGCTTTATCTCCATTATTAACTTCCGGGCTGTTCATAAGATCTGCGGCCTGCATCCTGATTCGTTCAATAACGCTTTCATTCTTTTTCTGTTCCGCATCATACCAGTAAAACCCGGTTAATCCCAGCATGATCACAATGCTAGCATGGTGGCAATCTTTTTTGGGCCATATTTCATAAAGGCCCGTGTGACCATTTCCTTTCGGGCGCTTTTTTGCAAAAATTCCCTTGTATCTGCCAGTATCTCCTCTGTTTCTTTAACTGATTCTTCCTGATGATCTTCCTTAGTTTCGGCATATCGCCTGATCCAGCCAGCATTGGGTTTACAGCTATTGTACCAGTTTTCAAAATAAGTGAGCGGACCAATCGGTAACAGATAACCACTACTTTTCCCGCTTTTCTTCCATCGGTTGCAGTTGTTTTTGAAAATCCTGGAACGTAGAATAATATTCAAACTCCTTGTTGGCCCACTGGTTTAGTTTATTCCAGTTTCGGATAAGGCTTTCATGGGTGATATCCAGTACGGTGTGCCGGCAATAGCTGATGCGTGGCAGGATCTTCTGTTTTAAACGGACGGATAAAGGAATTTCCTTCTTCCCTGAATGTATTCAGCACATCACCAACAACATCCGCACCGTAAGTTTGGGACATTTATGATCTCCGGTAATTTCCTGCGAGGCTCATCCGGTTCCGGACAGCCCTGCTATTATCAATCTTCGTAAGGCAGCTAAAAGTTAAGCGCAACAATTCGTTTTGCCTCCTGCTGGGTAATTGGATTGTCCCGATGCTGCCGGTTATAATATTCCCATGCATTCTCATACAGGATATTCGCATGGATTTCAATGATTTTATGCAATCCTGTAGCCTGGTAAAAATTCTGCTGACCTTCAGGGATAGACGAAAACCATTCCCGGAAACGGTCAATATCTTCATCCGGCAATTCATCCGCCGGCATACCCCCTACCATGGCATAATGCAGCAGATCCATTTCTTCCTGTCCGCGACTGGCGGCTTCCCAAATCCTGCTCAATGCATGTTGCAGTATGGGCAACTGATCCACACCATCAGATATATCGAATACAAGTCGTTCAATCAGTCGCTGTGAAATCCGGTTACCGCTCAGGATCGCCGGTTCTTCAATAACCTGTTTTAAATCTTTTCTTTTTAAACGGGGAACAAAAAACTGCGAAAAGCCGATATATTCCGGCAGGCCCCGGAAAGCGGAACATTGCCCGATATAATCCGACCGCATGGTACAGACAACATAGACCGGAAGATTTTTTTTGATCGCAATTCGTGCCGTTTCCAATATCAGGTTAACCACTATCTGTGAATCATTCGAAGGGGCTTCATTATAAAAATTTTCCGGATTGGTAAAGAATTCTTCAAACTGATCTACAATAATCATCAGGTTGGCGGCATTCCTTTTCCTTGATTTTTTTTCAGCATCAGTCAATGCATTCCAGTATTCGATCTTCCTCCCCCGCATAAAATGATGAATTGGTATAAAGGTCTACCAGGGAAGAATAACCGCGCCGGAGTTCGGTTTCAATAGTGGCCGGATCGGTCTCAAAATGTTCCGACAGGGAATTTGCCATATTGGTAACCGGGTTCCTTTCAGGCCTGAAATCTGCAATGACCCAGTTGGTATATTTTGCTTTAAAAAAACCGGCACGGGCATTAGGTATCAAGTCCGCCATAGATAAGCGAAGATTTACCTTCTCCCGATGCCCCGGTGACCATGAGAAATTTATTCTGCTCCAGCAATGCAGTGATCTGGTCGGTCTGCAGGTCGCGCCCTTTAAAATAAAGGCTTTCCTCTTCGGTGAACGACCGGAGGCCTGTATATGGACAAATATGGATCACATCAGTTGCTTTCATCTAATAATAATATGCTCCGCGTAAAAATTTCAATATTATTCTGGACATACGAGTTCCATTCTGCAGGAGCTTTTACTCCCGATAAAGAATAACCGTAATAGTATAAACCAATTGGATGTAGCAAGTCATCATTTGATATCAAGATGGAATATGCGCCTGCGCATTATACAATTGATTATGGAATGCGATATGCCCTGCTGGTGGCTTGTATGGGCGTGAGTTTCTGCGGCAGGTTTTTGATCAGCCTGCTAATTTCAGGCATGTTTTTCCCTGGATCCTGCATGGAGAGTGCATATGCAATCACCTGCCGGTTTGGTTGAAAACCGGTAACATTCTGCGTCCGGTTTAGTTCATTCTTTGCTGAATCAATAAGTGGCTGAATCAATTTCATGATCCAGTTTTTCAATCAGCATTTCTGCAGCGGCAAAGGCATACAGGGAAGACCGGTTGCCGGGTTTTTTAAATACACTGATGATCTTATAAGCCTCATCAGATTGTCCGGCCTGGGTTAAACCTTTCACAGCAAAAGCAATATGACGGAATACTGATTATTGACATTGTTGGCATATTCCTTTCCCCTCAAGAATATTCAGCAGATTATTCGGTTGTATTTTCCGGTAATAAGCAAGCATTTTTTCCTTTTCACCGGTTTCCTGGGCTTTCCTGCCAAGGTAAAGATAGAGGAGGTTGAAATCCTGGCTTTGTTCGGCTGCCCTTCGTTCAATCTGGGCTGCGAGTTTTTGCAAAATATCGTACCTGGCTTCTTTAATCAGGAAGCCAATAGGGACAAACGATTTTACATTGTAATCGTGAAGCCAGTCGGAAATGGTTTTCAGTTCATCTTTTCCAGGATAAAATGTATCAAACAAATTTTTGCTGATGATATATTCCATGAACATATCATTGAAATAAAAATGGAAAAAGGCCCTTGGCTCCATCGGGTGAAAATCCGTCCGGAGGTCAGGGTAAATAAACTGCACCTTCCGGGGTACAACCATTTCATCTGCACCTGTGTTACCAATGATTTTTTCAGGTCTGCTGCAGGTAGGCCGGGCTCACCTTGTTATACCAGGATACCGCCTGGTCGAAATAATCATTTATAGCCGGCTCTCCTTTTCCAGGCGCTTCATCGTGCATTGTTTTCAAAACACCTTCATTCTTATAGGATAAAGCAGTCAGCAGGTTTTTCCGGTCAATATCCTTAATCGTGGATTGTACAGTTTCCCGGTATTTATTAAAGAAGAAACTGAGTTGTGCATTATCACTATACCTGAGATTAAGATTCAGTTTAACATTCATCCACCATAAAAGGTCGAGGCTTGAAACAGTTGCCCTTTCATGAATGGTGCGGCCAATCAACCGGGCATAAAATTCTTCTTCAGGGATTTTTTTACGGGAACAATATCCCTTTACAAATTCATCCAGCTTATCCATTTGGTCATTGCTGTAATATACAGCAGCAATATTTGTGGCATTATCAGCACCGGCTGCATAATCACCCTGGAAGTTATTCTGGCTGTATTTGAGCAGGGTATCGATACACTGGAGCACTTTCTGGCTATTACCATCGGCCGCATAGAGATAAGCCAGTTCCTGGTAAAGTCCGTTAAAAAAGAAACCATAATCCTGCTCACCCCTTATTAAAATTTTATCCTGCTGGAAATTTGATGCGAGCCAGGGAGAAGGAGCAGGATTTTCAAATGGTGACAGAATATTTATTAATGCACTTATTTCTTCTTTTGAGAAAGCCTTGTAATTAAGTCCATTTTCCAATGCAATGCTGAATTCCTGCATGTCTTTGAATCCGGCAGGCTGCACTTCAGCAATTTTCATCACCCAGCCTGCTGCCCGCCGGGCATTAGTTTTTTTCATCCGGTCAAATTGCGGATCAGCTTTGTAAGTATAGGCAAGTTCAAGGACAGCCCGCAGGTCGTTTGTTTCTTTTAGCACCGTGGCTAATAATTTGGGATCGTTTAGCGGCAGGGTAATCTTGTTCAACAGGCTGTCTGCAATCGAAAGACTTAGCAAAATTTCCTTTGAAGGATTGTCCCTTCCCTGGAATACCATTTGCGTAGCCATGGCATCCGCAATATTGATTTTTTGAATGGTGTCCGTAATAACATCAATAATTTCCCTGACTGTGGCCTGGCCCAGCTTCAGTTCTTCAACAGCCAGCCTGGCTTTGGCGACAAGGGTTACTTTCGGATTATTCACAAAACCCAGGGTCTGCTGGTGCATGTTTTTCAGGACAGCACGCATTCTGCTTATTAAAATAATCCCTGACGGCAAAGGAAGTGAGCGTGATCATCGCCAGGATACCCAGGGTTGCAGCGATCCTTTTTGGTCCATAGCGCATAACCGTACGCGTTATCACGTGCTTGCCTGCGCTTTTCTTCAGGAATTCCTGTGCATTTCCCAGTATCTCCTTTGACTTAGCCAGTTTTGTTTCCTTGTTTGTCTCCTCAGGCAGGTAACGGGCTATCCACCATGCATTGGGTTTTACTTTATTATACCAGCTTTCGAAATAGGTAAGCGGACCAATGGAAAGCAGGAAAGTCATTTGATTTGTCACTGTTCACCCAACGCCCAAGTTGCTGTTCAAAGTCAAGCGAAACAGAGCGGCTGTCATATTCTTCCTTGGCCCACTGACCCAGGAATTTCCAGTTCCTGATCAGGCTTTCATGGGTGATATCAAGCACCTGGTCGGCCTCAAGCTGATGACTTTCAGGATTATCTTCTATAATAAATGGATGAATAAATGTATTTCCGGGTTCCCTGAAAATATTGAGCACGGTATTAACTGCCTGTGTATCGAATGCAGGATTGCCTAAAATATTGGTAATTTCCTGCAGGGTCATCCGGTTACGAACGGCGCGGCCCTGGTCAATTTTGGTGAGACAGGTAAATGCAGTGCGAATTATTCGCTGGGCATCATCTTCTGAAATAGATTTCCCCGTTTTCTCTGGTATAATATCCTGCAGCCTGTTCATATAATTTATTGGTATGCGTATCCAGTACATTTTGCAGGTTCGGTTCATGATAACATTTTTTAATGTCTTCCGGCAATTCGCTGAACCATTGATTAAACCGCTCCACCTGTTCATCAGGTAATTCATTGACACTGCATTCCGCCCACCATGGCATAATGCAGCAGGTCCATTTCCTCGTTGCCATGTTCGGCTGCCAGCCATATCTGGTTAAGGGCATGTTGAAGAATGGGCAGCTGATCCACCCCTTCTGTTATATCATGAATTAATCTTTCCGTTAACCTTCGGGTGATCCGGTTTCCACTAAGTTTTGCGGGCTCTTCAATGACCTGTTGCAATTGGGTGCGGTTTAACCTCGGTACAAAAAACTGTGAAAAACCAAGATATTCCGGGAGTCCCGCGAAATGCCGCACACTGACCGATATAATCAGAACGCATGGTGAACACCACATAAATGGGCAGGTCTTCTTCCAATGCGATACGTGCCGTTTCCAATAATAAATTCAACACGAGGTTGGCTTCCCTTGAGGGTACACCGTGCTGGTAATTTTCGGGATTGGTAAAAAATTCCTCAAACTGATCCACCAGTATAATCAGGTTGGCAGCTTCACGTCTGATGGCTCCTTTCTGCTTTTCATCTGCCGATAAGCCATGATTCAGACTGTGTATCAAGATATCTTTTTGAGTTTCGGTATAAATCAACCAGGGCAGAGAATCCATGATTCAATTCTGACTCAACCGTATAAATATCCGCAATGTCCAATTGCTTTCCCAGCGATTTGCAAAGATTGTGAAAAGGCGATCGTTCCGGCCTGAAATCGGCCACGCACCACTGTGTGTATTTTGATTTTAAAAAACCTGACCTTGCATTGGGAATAATACCCGCATAGATCAGGGAAGATTTTCCATCGCCCGATGCGCCGGTCAGCATTAAAAATTTATTCTTCTGAAGCTGGATGGTAGCCTGGTCAATATCATCTTCACGTCCCTTGAAGTAAAGCGATTCTTCCTCCGTAAAGGATCTCAACCCGGTATAAGGACAAATCTGATAACTTTCAAACATGCTGAATACTTAATTGCCCAATAAGTTTATGGTATGAAAACCGGATGCCTTACTCACAGTGTACTGTACACTTTTTTTACCTCGGCCGGAATGGTTTCTTTAGGTACGATAATGGATATAACACGGGGTGCTTTAAAATTACGGGCCAGGTTAGTCCTTGGATCATCTTCCCCGACCAGGAACATAGGTGTTGGAGACGATGCGCCACCCACCTGCTTCCATATCTGTTTAATAAATGGCAGTGCCCAGTCGGCAGCATACTTAAAGTACACCACGGCCAGCTTGCTTTTAGGAATTTGCTGCGACGACATTTCCCGGTAAGAATCTTCCCCATCCGGCAGTATATTCATCGTTTCCACAGGGAATTCAAGGCTCAATGTTTCAATGATATGCTGCGCTTCCTGTTCATCCTGCTGGTTAAAGATGAAGAAGATATCAGTATCCTTGGAATCATACACTTTGGCATCCTGCTTCATCATCACCACCCTGATATCATCCACCAGTTGCATGGGCCCCTGGCTGTTGGAAAACATCATGTTCCTGGTGATATTATTGCGGATATACTTGATGAATTGTTGCTGGGCAGGCTTTATATTCCTGCTGCTTTCCGGATCGAGCCAGACAAATACATTGAAATCCTTTCCCGGACTGTCAATCTGTTTTTTCGCTTCCATGAACTGGTATTGCGGAAAAGAAACTTCGTCATCAGATTCAAAGCGCCTGCCGAATTCACCGCTCAGCATATGCAGGGAACAAACACATTTCTGCATTTCCTCCGCGGCTTTTATCTTTAAAGGTTTCATCATCAGCCGGACAATCAATCGAAGGCAATACATTAAATCCTGCCTTATTCAGGATAATGGCCATTTCTTCGCGGCTTTCCTTGAGGTCATTGGATGTCCAGGCCAGGTATATATTGGGCCGTTGCCGGTCGATCACCTGCACTTTAATGGCATTGGAAATGGAAGTGGCAAAAACATTCGGAACAATCTGCCTGGCCATAGGTTCCTGCACAGCAGGCTTTATCAACCTCAGCCTTATCTTTTAGTTTTATGGCCTGGATAATTTCCTTGATTGCATTGGCCAGTTTGTTGATCTGGTTACGGTATAAAGGCCGCATCGGATCAGCCATGCTTCTCATCATCCACCGGACGCAAGGGGCGGTTTACCCCATCTTCACGGTAAATAAAATCAATGGATCGCAGTGCACCGGAGAGTTCTGATTCCAAGAAGTTTTACATCCTCCGTATCAATATCATGAATTTTAACCGGAATGACCCGTGAAGCCAGATTGCCGTTCGCCAGTTTAACGGTACCTGCCAATGTTATCATTCTGTTTAGCTTCTTCATTGAAACCCTTTAAATTCTCTTTTCCAAACCGACGGATTCCGGATCACAATAGGTCTGGGAAACAATAGGAATAAAAATGAGTGATTTAATTTTTTGGTCTTCCGTGGAGTCTGTCACCTGGTGACAGCTGACCTTTATCTTCAGGATTTTTATCAAACCAGATGGAAACCTTGTCTTTTAATGTGGCGCTTAATTCACGTTCCAGTTTAGCCGCAAATTCAGTGACCCAGCCATCATATTTATTATCATTGGACCGATAACTGATATAGATATCATGATCGATAGCCGGGCAGTAATAGAAGAGAATACGCAGGGTTTTGGACTTAGACAGAAGGCTCCATTTCCAAGCCTCTGCAACAATCCGGTAAACCGGAATTGGTTCCCTGACATTCTTCAGGTTTTCCACCCTACAAATTCAGACCGGATATCATTCTTATTGGAAATATTATGATGAACAGATGCTGAAACAAAAATCCCGGCCGGTGGTGCCAGGCTTTGCAAGCGGGAAGCAATATTTACGGTATCACCGAAAATATCACCATTTTCAAAAACCACTTCACCCTGGTGAATGCCTATTCTTAAAGTAAAATCATTTGAGATCGTCAGCAGGCTTCCTGGATTTTAAGGGCGGCATAAACCGCATTTGATACTGCTGGGAAACTGGCCATGACGCCATCTCCCAGTTCCTTGATCCAGATTCCGCCATACTGTTCAATGATGGGTTTCTGGATTTCCCTGTTTTTACGGAGTAATTCAAATGCTTTCTGTTCATTATTACCCATCAATGCCGTATAACCGACAATATCGGTGAACATAATGGCAGCTAATTGTCGGGTTTGAGACATAGGGTAAATTAAGGAAAATATTTAATATTCAAACAGGTAAAGAGATAATGAATTCGGCACCTTCGCCTTCCTTTGTTTCCACATTTAATTCACCTCCGTGTGCCTTGATAATATTAATCACCAATTGCCTGCTCAATCGGTTCTGCTTCAAACAATCCTTTCTTCATCCGGTATCGTACCCAGAAAAATGCATACATCACCGTGATCCCTGTGAAACTGGCGAAATATGGTATATACCCTTGAAGTCATTTCTTCCGTAGGGGCATTTTTAATGAGGGCATATGTCATTCCCGCAATACCAATGAGCTGCGGCCATGGATAAAAAGGCGATTTAAACGGCCGCTTGTAACCAGGATACTTCCTTCGCAAAACAATAACATTTATGTGTGCAATGATATATGTTAATAACCACCCGGTAGCTGATGATATCAACAGGAAAATAACAAAGTTTTGGGCGCCCCTGAATATAGCGCCAATAATGATAACAGAGAATGAAAAAAACAGTATGCCGACCCAGGGCGTTTTAAATGTAGGATGAACCCGCATAAATACAGCAGGTATTTGTTTATGGTGTGCCATCCCATACAGCATCCTGGGTACAACAGCCATTACTGTATTAATTGATGTTGAGGTAGCTGTTATGGCAAGTACTGCCATAAGAATTCCGCCGGCTTTGCCAAACAATGACTCCAGCAATAGCCAGTGAGGAATATTTGACGATAATATTTTTTCAGGGGATAGCTGCCTCATGCCAACCAGGGAGATCATCGTATACAAAATCAACAATACAATGGAAGCTGCCCAGAATGTCCTTGGAATATTCCTTTCCGGTTTTTTTGTTTCTTCTACCAGGGGGCAGATAAACTCAAGTCCCAGGAAAGCCCAGAGCGCCAGTAAAACCAGGGAAAATACAGTCCCATCGGTATGTTCCAGCTGACCCAAAAAGGACGACATCGTTATACCGGTTGATTGTGTGGTAGTCAACCCGGCTATTCCTACTACCACCAGGGCTACCACCATGGTATAGGCCAGTATATTCTGTACGGTTGAAAAAATATCTATGCCAAAGTAAATTCAGTACTGCAAAAAAAATAATCACTAACAACCCAATATAACTGATGGCTCCGGGGAATAGATTTGAGAATATTTCTTCCAGCAGAAATAGCTCTGCCGGTGATACAAGGATATTGGGTATGATATAGCCGCAAATGGTAGCCACTATTGCCGGAAAGGGTCCCATGGCTGTTAAGGTATAGGTACTCAGGCCACCGGCCTTGGGCATCATCAGGGACAACTCGGCAAAAGTGGCACCATAACAAAGGGTGAGAATAAATGCAATAACCAAAGCAATTAAAAAACTGGCACCCCCGTTCCCTACTCCCTGTAAAATGGAAACAAAACAGGACTGTGCTACCACAAGCCCGATACCTGCTGCAAACAGTGATGGGAAACCGAGCACTTTTTTTAACGCCGGGGCTGATTGGTCAGTCATTAAATTTTATTACATAGAACATGCATCCGCTATCCTTTGCAGATAAATACCCATCCTCACTGGAAGTTTCATCAGCAAGACCACTAACGCTTGCCGCCATTTGCGGAGTTACCCGATATGGTGCAAAATGCACCCGGACTCCGCCAAGCGCCTCAAAAGCAGCACCGGTATATTGATTGGCGGCAGCGGTAACGACAAACTTATATCCCAATGATATAAATCTTTCAATAGTAGCCGCCACCAGTTCAAAACAATCTTCAGTGGGCAACAATGGTGAACGCGCCAGCATAAAAAGTTCGCCAACTTTTCCATCTTCCAGTGCGGCATTAAAATCACCATATGCGGTACTTAACGCAGTATATTGATTCATGTTCCTGCTTCATCAGCATATTCACAACAGGTGCAGAGTAAGCGGTTACCGCCTGAAAGAAAGGATCATTATGCGCTGGTGAAGTTTGCTGGTCAAATGGATAAAGCCGGATATTCAATGCGCCCCCGATAATCTCATTATTATCATTAATGATCGCCAGTGAAAGTTTTTTGGCAAAATTACTGTTGGTTTTCAGCCCTTCTTTGTTCCTGTAAAAAACCAGCAAATTAATGATCCAGTAAAAAATATTTTCTTTTTCCCATTCCCCAAATTTATCTTCTCCATAAAGTTTAAGGAATTCAGTATCATGAATGATTTCAGGTGAAACCAAAGGCTGCCTTCAAATGACGGTTCATAGGTTCATTGAGCACAAAGGAAGCAGCCATCATCCTGATAAGTGCCTTGCGCTTCACTTCACTAAAATGTTTAATACCTACTGCACGATAATGCAGGCTGCGATATGGTTTTACAGCTTCCATGTCAACCAGTGGTAAAATACCCGGCAGTGACTGAAGACCGTGCAAATGGATATCGGCAGCCTTCGGGTAAGGACAAAACGGTAATTTAATCATCCCCCTTGCTTATTTTCATGCCCCGGAACATTATAGTTTACCATTACATTATTTTGCCTGCGTTTCATTTATGATTGCACTCATCCCGCCAATGATCAGCCATTCATCACCAAATTTTTTCCAGGTATGCGTGATCCGGTATTTCTCACGTGATACGATGTCACTCTTATCATTCAACAAAATATCCACCTCATCGTAAAATGTTATCACTATATCACCATATGGGTTAACCGCTTTTTTGATCAGGGAATTCTGGTAATGCAATCCTTTTTTGTTATGAAGTTCACCCAGCCAATCCCCTATTTTATCCTTCTTCGTGATTTTTCCGGTACTGGGATATCCTATAAAGTCCTTATGCCAAAGTGTAAGGTACCCGGCTTTGTTATTGGTAACCACATAATCCCAGTACTGAATCTCCCTTTGCCACACTTCCTCCGCGATTTTATCCGGAGAAGCAGTGGATTTACAACCAACTGCCATCAGCATCAGGCAAACAACAGATAATACTTTCATTGTGATCCATTTAATGCTTTAAAATTTCCTTGATGAGGGCTCAGTTTTTATATTTCCCATATACCGGCTGTCCGGGTAATACGCCGGGGACTGTTTTCCCTTTCTTTACCACGAAGGTTCCGTTTACCATTACATATTCAATACCCGCAGAAAATTCAAGGCCCTTTTCAAAAGTTGCCTTGTCAGTAACAGTGTTGGGATTAAAAATGGTGATGTCCGCATCGGCACCAACCTGTATCCGTCCTTTAAACCGCATCATGGGTGCAATTCCTTCCAGTCTTTTTGCAGGCAGCAGGGTCATTTTTTCAATAGCTTCTGATAAGTACCGATTACTTTTTCTTCCCGCACATATTTGCCCAATACCCTGGAAAATGTTCCTGCAGTCCTGGGATGCGCGAGCTTTGCATAAGGCATTCCGTCTGATCCGATCATAACCCCCGGGGCAACTATTCCTGTTTTAATCCATTCCGGTTTCATCATATGTATGATCACGACTCCTCCCTGCTTCCGATACGTATCAAATGTCTCTTTAGTAAGCCGTTCTCCTGTAGCAACCCATTGCAGGTCACCATAGGTAATGCCCATACGTTCCTGCCAGCCGTCCAGGAACATGGCGCTTTGCAGTGATGTAGAAGCTGCTGTATATGGATATAATTCAGTAGTAATATCCAACCTGTTTCTTTGCGCAGATTGCACCATATCCAGTGCAAATTGTATCTGGCCCAGGGACATGCTGTTGATATGTACGATGTGAAGAGGGCGCTCCTGTCAGGGCTGCGATCTGAAATGGCTTCCTGGATAGAAATGATGTTCGGCTCGCGAACATGCGAGAATACCAAAGTATGTAATTCACCGGCCAGTTTGAATACCCTGAACATTTCTTCCGGATTCGTTTTTGGCAGGTAACCAATGGGCACTCCAATACCAATACCGCCTTCTGCCAATGATGCTTTAATTCCGGCAAGTGTTTTATTCATTTCTTCCGGCGTGAGCCTATCAATGAAAGATGGGGCCATGGTATTATTGCGTTCAATTATACTTGATTCACCTTTTAACATTGACTGGTAAATCTCGCTTACACCCTGCTTGTATTTGTCGATTGCCTTAAACCGCTCAAATGGCCAGCTAACACTTGCCCCATAGTTTATTAATGCTTTTGATTTCCTGGAAGCATACCATTGTTCCAGCAACGCTATGCCCCATTCCAGTTCCAAAGCCGTGGTAACACCATCGTGTACCTGGAATTCCTGTTCCACATTACTGGTACCATGTACGTGCAGGTCAATAAACCCGGGAGAAACTACCAGGCCGGAGACATCGATCATTTCCTTTCCTGACATAGGTTCAGCACTTACCAGGGCTATCCGGTTATTGAGGATGCCTACGTTGCGCACAGCATCCAGTTTAGTTTCCGGGTCAATCACCCTGCCCCCGGTTAACACGATATCATAAACGATCTTTGTTTGTGCAACCGGACCCAGCCATGAAAACAGACATAATATTATTATGCCGGAAAGCGATTTATAAAATAAATTCATGTCTCTTGTATATGCTATTTTAATTCAAAAAGTACCAGGTTGATTTTTTCTTTCGTTCCTGTGCTGAAATAATACGAACCCCCGGGTTTTAAATATGCAAATTTCCCGGGCATAATTTCAGTTGACAGTTTCGTTCCATGTTCATGTATGGCAACACTATTACCATCAACAAGTGCAGCAATAATGGGCCCGCGATCCTGGATCACTATTTTGCTATTTTCTATCTCCGTTATGCGGTAAGCAAAGGATCTTTCATTTTCAAACAAAACAGTAAATGGCAATGGCTTTATATTACTGCCCGGATGATAGCCGGAAAGGATTTCAATATCGGTCACATGAAAGGTATCTTTATCCTGGTTGCTGACCCGGTGGACCCTTGTATTGGAAAAATAATCATAATCAGCAGTTCCCTTTATTGACATGCTTTTTTCGCTCCAGACTGAATCTTTGACCTGGCTGGCCACATAGGAATTAGTGAACCTCAGAAATAATGATGGCGTTTCATGAATATGGTAAAGCGTGGTATCCCCCGGTGGAATTTTTACATCCAGCATCCGGAAATATTGATTCACCAAGACCGGTTTATGCCTTGGCTCTTCCCTCACCGGAACCTGCGCCACTGCGTATAATCCGATAAATGACAAAAAAACCGTTATGGCCAAATAACCTTTGTTCATTTCCATTTTTTCATTTCTTATATGCATCCGCATAATCCATAACAAGGTTAGTCAATGCCAGTATTCCGGTCCTGAATCCACTTTCATCCAGGAAAAAATCCGGTGTATGGTGGGACGCAGTGGTTTTAGGATCCTTCCCTTTCGGCATACCGCCAATATAGAAATATAATCCGGGAACCTTTTGTGCAAAAAATGAAAAATCTTCTGAACCCGTTTCAGCCGGAACCAGTACCACTTTTTCTGCACCAGCGGCTTTTTTTAATGAAGGAAGCATCGCAGCCGTAAGCGCAACGTCATTAAATGTTACCGGGTAATGAACGGAATAAGGAAGTTCAACAGTTGCCGTTGCTCCTGCAGCTTCCGCTGTTTTTTCAACGATCTGGCGTATGCGGCCGAAAATCATTTTTTCATCAGCATCGCTTAACGTCCTGACCGTACCCAACATTTCAACCTGCTCTGAAATGATATTTGACCTGTTGCCTCCATGAAAGGCGCCAATGGTAACTACTGCGGGGTTTTCAGTTACATTTACATTGCGACTCACAATAGTCTGCAGGCTGTTTACGATCTGAGATGCCGTTACGATGGGATCAACGGATGACCATGGTTCTGCCCCATGAGCGGCCCTGCCCTTTACCGTTATCTTCATATCTGCCACACCGGCAAACATGCCTGCCGGGCGGTAGCTAATCTTTCCCACTTCCAGCTGGGCATTTTCATGCAGTCCAAAAATCACATCAACTTTAGGGTTTTCCAGTACTCCTTCTTTCACCATCAGTTCTGCCCCCCCTTCCTCTCCCTTAGGCGCCCCTTCCTCTGCAGGTTGAAAAATGAATTTCACCGTGCCCTTAATATCCTTTTTCATCCCTGCCAGGATTTCCGCCACGCCCATAAGTATGGCTACATGGGCATCATGGCCGCAGGCATGCATCACACCCGTTTCCTGTCCGTTATATGTCGCTTTAACTTTTGATGCAAACGGCACAGGTGTGCGTTCTGTAACAGGAAGGGCATCCATGTCTGCCCTTAGCGCAATCACCGGCCCGGGTTTTCCACCCTTCAAAATACCAATGACACCGGTTATAGCAATACCTGTTTTTACCTCCATCCCCAGGCTGCGTAAATGACTGGCCACCAATGCCGAGGTCCTGGTTTCACGGTTACCGAGTTCAGGATTCGCGTGTATATCTTCACGCCAGGCGATCACTTTGGCTTCCACTTTACTGGCAGCTGCAACGATTATTGCAGCATTGTCCTTTTGCTGGGCAAATGTTGTTTGGGTACCAATGATCAAAATAACGGTGAACAGATTTTTCATTATCCGATGTATTTAAATGTATTGTATAGTGATAAATGTATTATACTTTTCCGGACTTATTCATCACTGTTAACCCGGAAAGAATGGGCTTGAATACAAAAACTAAAAAAGAGGAGTGATTTAACTCACTCCTCCGCTAGCCTGGGTTCATGATGGTCTTGGGTTTAGGGCTAGTATTTTAAAATAACGTTATTTATACTGCATTCCTGGATTGCACCACCATTCCAGGAACATTTCGCCGCAGGTGACGATAATGGAATTTGCCATTCAGAAACTTTTCTATAATAGTTCTTCTTACCATAAATCTGTAACTGGCATAGCAAATTATCCAGGTGACCTGATAAGGTGATGGTAAATTTTACCAGTGCAGGTAAATGTAGTTCAGCCATCAATCCCGGAATTAACGCCACCAGGGGCAGGTGAATAAGATACATCCAGTATGAGGCATCCATCAGCATACTTAACTTTCGCGAATAATGGTTGAAATAGGAAAGAAAGAATGCCATAATGCCAAAAGTGAAAATGGTGCCGTACATAGCTGTAAACAATTGCTTTGCATGGAAAATCCATGGATCAGTCTTCCATGGAATAAAGCTTGCATATAAAAAAAGCCCCATACCAATACCCAATTGCCAGAAAGGAAGCGATGCAAGGCTGATCAGGCTATTGGTACGGTAAACCATCCAGCCCATGCCAAAAAATATAAAATAAGTTGAAAAAATAGCCGGGTCAATGGACCAGGTATTGCTTGTCTTTATCACTGTAGAATCCATCCAGAATAAGCAGGCGAAATAAAGGATTACCATAATCATCAGCCTTAACCAAAAGTCGCGCAGAATATAGGTAAACAGCTTTTGTATGGCAATGGTGAATCTTGTATACTTTGAAAAACTCCTTGCCAGTAGCCATGCGATAAAGCAATAGATGGCGAGGAAATACAGGAACCATAAATGAGCCACATTGAAAGGGAGGAACTTACCGGAGATAATCATTGCCCAGGCTTCCCCTGATGGCGCACCTGCCCCGGCAAATGAAGCGATCGAAAAAGTGAAAGCCATGACTACCAATGGATATACAATCAGCACTCCGGCAAGGAAAGGAAGTATTATACGCCTGAACCTGTTAAGCAACATTGTTCCCGGTCCTTTTTTGTAATACATCAGTGCAGCAAAATACCCGGCGGTAATAAAAAAAACAGGCATGTTGAAACTTTGAATACCATTTACCAGGATACCGAAGCCGGCATTATTATCCGGATCCTTGATACCCCAGGCTGTTTTGTAATCGGTATTACTATAGGTTACTGCTGCATGAATCACGATACCCAGGAGCATCATTATGGCACGTAAAGCGTCCAATGCATAGACCCGTTCTGAACTTGACCCTTCCCTGTTGACAAGAACTACTTTCATCATATGGATACATCATTGCGGCCTTTCCAGCTTAATACACCGCAATAATATCCAACATACAATACAGAAAGCCTCAAGTAAAGCGAGTAGGGACGAAAGGGTTAAAAAACTGTCCGAATCCGGGGAATTATTTAGCGGAAAGCATCCTGACCCCCCAGTGCTACAAAGCCTGCAGGCTTTTCAGTAACGGATCACGCATGCCTGCACCTATCGGAATGCTCTTCCCTGAAACGATTACATTGGCATCTGCCACTTCATCTACCTGCGCCAGGTTGACCAGGTATGAGCGGTGAACCCGCATAAAAAGCTGCCGTGGCAATTTTTCTTCCATCGACTTAAGCGTAATGGATAAGAGGTATTCTTTATTTCGTGTAAATATGTGGCAATAATTCCTTTCAGCTTCCATATACAAAATATCAGCTACCAGGATTTTTACCATCCTGTCTTTGTGGCGGACAAAAATCCGGTCACTCAATATATAATGAAACTCTTCATCAGGACTTTTAACCGGTACTCTGACCTGTTTCTGCTTCAGCCATCCTGCTAATGACAAGTTCTATGGCCCTTTGCAGATCAAGCTGTTTAAATGGCTTGGTAATAAAGGCATGTGGCCTGGTCAGTTTTGCCCTGTTAAATGTGGCCTCATCTGAATTGGCAGTCAGGTAAATAATAATCACATTGCCTGTTTCCTGCAACCTGGCGGCCGTTTCAATACCATCCATTTTGCCCTTAAGCTGGATATCCAGCAATACTATATCAGGTTTGTTTTCCTCCACATGCAATATGGCATCCTCCCCACGGGGAAGTATACCTGTAACCTCGTACCCAAGGTTCGACAGTTGCATGGAAATCTTTGCCCCGATGATCATCTCATCCTCTACGACCAGTATCTTAATTTTTGATTCCATCCACAGATTTTACGGGTGTAAAACGTATGCTGATATGCATACCCTGATCATTGACAGTTTGTCATCTTCCCACCCAGTTGTTGTACCAGTAAATTTACCAACTCAGTCCCAAAACCAGTGCCTTTAGGCATTACACTTTCAGGTTTTCCGGCTCCATTATCACTCACTTTAAATTCAAGTTCACCCATGACCGATGTTTTGTTCAGGCTGATCCTGATGCAACCCGGTTTACTTTCATCAAATGCATATTTTAATGCGTTGGTTAGCAACTCATTGGCAATTAATCCAACTGGAACCGCGGTATCAACATCAAGCTCTATAGGTTCCATCGGGCATTCAATGGTAATACGGCCTGCTGCATTAAACGTATCCAGTATGCCTTCACTTAAATTCCGGAAATAATCTTTCATTTCTATGGCAGCAAGATTTCCTTTCTGATACAGTTTCTGATGAATGATACCCATCGACAAAACACGGTTCTGGCTGGCCTGCATAACTGCCTGTGCGGAGGGATGGTCAATCTGTGCCGCCTGCAATGCCAGTAAACCTGAAACAATTTCAAGGTTATTCTTTACCCTGTGGTGAATTTCCTTCAGCAACAATTCATTTTCTGCGATTCGCTTGTCGAGCTGTATATTTTTTTGCTCAAGATCCTGGTTTAGTGTTTCCAAAGTAAAATTAACCCGACGTTTGTTCTGGTAGTTCCGGTACAAAAAAACCAGGATGAATATAAGTAGTCCGGCTGCACCCAGGGTCAGCCATTGCAATCTTTCCTGCTGGGAAATGAATTGTTGCTGAGACAAAATGGTTGATTCTTTTTGTGCTACTTCAAATTCCGTTTGCAATGTGGCTACTCGCTGATCGGCTTCGATGGTAAACACACTGTCTTCCAGGGCATCGTGTTTCAAAAAAGCTGCATATGCTTTTTTGTAATTCCCAAGGGATGCATATGCCTTTCCCTGTTCCTGATAGGCCTGGTGTAAAAAATATCCATCCCCGAAATTTTCAGTAGCTGTCTCCAGGCATATCTTCAGACTCAATATGGCACTATCAGGCTGCTTATTTAAATTCTGAAGCTTGGCCAGTGAAAGCCAGGAACGCATCAGCATAAAATTATTATTCAGCAATGTAGAATACCTGATAGCTTCTCTTGCATCTGCTTCAGCCTTAACATATTCCCCGATGTTTATATTTAAGTCAGCAAGGGAAATATAAATATCAGCAAGGTTATTATAAAACTGGTATCGCTCACTAATCATCCCGCGCCAGTGTATAATATTTCAATGCATGTGAATAATCTTTCAGCTCCATATAATTATTCCCGATGACATAGAGCGTGAAGCTGTAATCCATATCGTCAATACCCCGTTCCCGGAATATTTTCTCAGATATCAGTCCATATTCAATCCCCTTTTCAAACTTTGATTGCTTCCAGAAAAGATTACTGAGATCACTATAGGCCATGGCGCGGGCTTTATCATTGCCCAATTCTTCCCCCAGTCTTTAAACCTTCCTGGGCATAATCTGCGGCCTTGCTCAACTGGCCCCTGCGTTCAAAAACATATCCCATCTGTGTCAGCATCAGCGGCCAATCGGTCTTTGGGAGTTTGGCCCTGGCAGATTCAAGGACAAGCATAGCCGAATCCAGCCTTTCCTGCCGGAGTAAAATGGCGCCCAGCGTAACCAGGATCCGCCCTTCCCATATCCTGTTTTTGGATTTTACGGCTTTGCCCAGGGCCGCCTGTGCAAATGAATATGCCTTGTCAAGGTTCCTTGTATGCCAGTAATAAGCAAGATCATTGCCCATGGCAAGTAAAACAGAATCCGGCAATGGCAATACACAGCTTCTTTCAAGAATGGTTAAGTAAGAGGAGTCGAAATCATCTGTTTCCGCAAATACCTGCTTATAGAAGGGTGCCCGGGAAAAATTGACAAACTGGCCCCGGACTGAAATTGCAGAGAATACCAAAAAGATCAGGCCAAAAATTAATGCAAGTCCACGGATTCTGTTTCCCAAGTACTTTTCGGATTTGATTTTGGTAATTTACTGATAATAAAACAAAATAAGGTTGAGAATTTTCCTATATCAATAAGAATTGATTGTTTCTCTAATCCTTTTCACCTGGTCTTCTAAACCCAATTCTGGTTCTTGGTTTCGGTGGAGGGTGTAATAATTGTTTAATTGCTGAAAAAATCATCTTCAAGTCTTCGTCGTGACCGGTTACCTTCTTTTCAAGTTGTTCCAGTTTTAGAAGAATCTCCTTATTGGTTGTGATCATTTCCCGCATTCTTACAAATATCTCGATCAGCCTGATGCTGACCATTATCGCTGTTTCACTTTTTAAGACATTCGCCAGCATCAACACACCATACTCTGTAAAAACATATGGAAGATACCCGCCAAGGTGCTTTCTTGATGGTATCGCATTTTGCGATACCATTTCTTTAACCTCAACTTCTGTTAGCTGGAACATGAATGAATTGGGAAACCTTAGAATATTTCTTTTTACCTGCTCTCGTAATCTTATAGTTTTAAAATTATAAATATCAGCCAGATCGCGGTCCAACATAACTTTATGACCCCTGATCAAAAAAATCTTTTGCATAATTTCCTCTTCTGACAGAAAATTCCCATTCTTATTTGATGGCATTTATATAAAATCAATTATAAAATGAACAAAATGCTTCTATTACAAAGCAGTAAAGGAATGAAGGAATCAATTCATTGAACATGTTGATTTCAGCAGAAATGAAAGATGCTTTTAACCAAGAATATTGATGATTTTCGCTGGATCCTCAATATCCGTCATTCCTTTCAAGTGTTGAAAATTGGAGGTCACAGTTTGTGACCTCCAATTCTGGAATATAAATAAACTTAGGCCTATATTATGCAGTGGAATTGAAACTATTTCAATACTTCTAATTATTTACCAGCCGGGCACCGGAATTTACCTGATAATCTTCCCGGTAATGTTTCCATGCAAACCAGGAAGTAACTGCAAATGAAGTAATAAAATATACTGTCAGTACAATATTGAGCCAGGGGAATGTTGATCCGGCGCCAAACCAGTCCCCTGTTGAATACAACAAATATAATCCAACACCACACTTAGCAGTTTCCCAGAACACTGACCAAACATGCCGGTCCATCAGTTCCGTCAACGCATACACGAAAATAAAGACGAACCCGCCGTATATAAACATACCCGGACTTCCTATTGCGGCAATATTTCCAAAAAGATAACTGATGAACAGGAGCAGTACAATAAGCTGAACCCAGCACCATATATGCAGGCCTGTGGATGCCTTTGTATCATATTTTTCAAAGTGGTATACATCATTAATTTTTGGAACGGGATATTTTTCAACTACATCTGCCGGCCTCCAACCTGTTGGCATGAACCATATCCGGAATTTGTCTTTAATGCTTTTTGTCCGCCATGCATCTTCAATCAGCAGCCATAAGATGCTGAAAATTTATTTTGATGGGGTTCCAGGTTTGAACAGGCCGGGTAATGCCATAAACCGGCGGCTTACCAGGCAGTTCTTCCTGGAAGGTGCCGAACATTTTATCCCACCAGATGAATATGGCCGACAGGTTTTTATCCAGGTACTCCGGATTGATGGCGTGGTGAACGCGATGGTGCGATGGCGTTACAATGATCTTCTCCAGGAAACCCATCCTACCGATATGCCGCGTATGGTACCAGAACTGCGCGAATAAATGCAAAGGAGCAATAATAGCGATCACCTGTGGAGGGACGCCAAGTAATGCTGCAGGGATGAGCAAAAAAGTAAATATGTTGATGAAGACGGATATGCTCTGGCGAAGCGCACAGGCCAGGTTGAATTCTTCACTGCTGTGATGAACGATATGCCTGTTCCAGAAAATATTGATATGGTGTGACCATCGATGCACCCAGTAACTGGAGAAATCCATCACCAGGAAGGCCACCACATAGGTAAGCCAGGAGGCCTGTATATGATAAATGGCGATATTTTTTTCCAGCCATTCATATGACAAAATGGTAATACTCAGTCCGAGTACATCCTTCGTCACATTGGTAACCCCAGAGCTCAGGCTGGAGATCATATCCATATTCCTGACCGTATCAAATCCTTTATGCCATCCGTACCACTTTTCAAAAAGTACCAGCACCAGGAAGACAGGCGTCGCAATCAGCAGAATTTTACCGTATGTTTCCATAACTTGAGGGCTCCGAATATAAAGATAAAATTAAATGACTGAACCGTTGAAAGGATTCATTTTCGAATGTATTGACGCCCATACCTGTGGAAACCCGGTCAGACTGGTTGCTAAAGGCGGACCGGCACTTGAAGGCAATAACATGAGTGAAAAAAGGCAGCATTTCCTTCGGGAATTCGACTGGATCAGAAAGGGACTCATGTTTGAACCCCGAGGTCATGACATGATGAGCGGAAGTATTTTATATCCTCCGCATGATCCCCAAAATGATGTTGCGGTATTATTTATTGAAACCAGCGGTTGCCTGCCCATGTGCGGTCATGGAACCATCGGTACCATCACCATTGCCATTGAAAAAGGGCTGATAAAACCCAAGATTCCGGGATAGGTCCGCATGGAAGCCCCGGCCGGACTGGTACCGATCAGTTACACGGAAGAAAATGGAAAAGTCAAATCAGTAAAGCTAACCAATGTTCCATCCTTCCTTGCGCAGAAGGCATTACCGTTGAGTGTCCTGAATTTGGTGAACTAACAATTGATGTTTCCTATGGAGGAAATTTTTATGCCATCGTAGATGTACAGAAAAATTTCAAAGGGCTAGAACACTATCCGGCAGATAAACTCATTGCCTGGGCCAGGGAACTACGGAAAAACATCAACCAGTATATACATTTGTTCATCCTGAAAATCCGACCATAAACGGATGTTCGCATATACTTTGGACCGGTGCGGTAATTGATCCCAAATCCACCGCACGAAATGCCGTATTTTATGGCGATAAAGCCATTGACCGTTCACCTTGTGGTACCGGAACCAGCGCCAGAATGGCCCAGTGGTATGCCAAAGGAAAACTGAAAAAAGGCGATGAATTTGTTCATGAGAGTATTATCGGCAGTACATTCACAGGACGAATTGAAGAAGAAACCATGATCAGCGGGAAACCGGCCATCAGGCCCAGCATTGAAGGCTGGGCAAAGATTTATGGATACAACACCATCAGATAGACCCGGAAGATGATCCATATGCTTATGGATTCCAGGTAGTATAATCATCATAACAACATCAAAACAATCGCCATGAAAAAAATCACTGTTCATCATCCTGTTATTCATTTCATTGGTTAGTCAGCCCAGAATTCAATTATCATACAATCGGACCAGGGCAACGACACTATCAACCGCAACATCTATGGCCATTTTGCCGAACACCTGGGCCGCTGTATTTATGATGGTTTCTATGTGGGTGACAATAAAAAGATCCCCAACAAGGATGGCATCAGGCTCGATATCATTGATGCATTAAAAAAACTGAAAGTGCCCGTCTTACGCTGGCCCGGCGGATGTTTTGCAGATACCTATCACTGGATGGATGGCATTGGCCCAAAAGATAAACGACCGTCCATGCTCAATGTCTGGTGGGGCGGAGTAACGGAAAACAATAGTTTCGGCACACACGATTTTCTGAATATGTGTGAAATGCTCGGTGCAGAACCTTATCTGTCGGGCAATGTTGGCAGCGGTACAGTGCAGGAACTTTCTGACTGGGTGAAGTATGTGAACCATAAAGCAGGAAGCAGTCCCATGCCCATGTTGAGAGAAAAAAATGGACGCAAGGAACCATGGAATGTGAAATTCTGGGGAATTGGCAATGAAGCCTGGGGATGCGGCGGCAATATGAAAGCAGAATACTATGCAAATATTTACCGGCAGTATGCAACGTTTATGTCCGACTGGGGAAATAATGAAGACAGCAGGATTTTCCGCATCGCTTCAGGAGCAAATTCATCCGACTATAACTGGACCGAAGTGTTGATGCGCGACATTCCGCATAATATGCTGGAAGGCGTTGCACTGCATCATTATTCAGTGATCGACTGGAACAAAAAAAGTTCCGCAACTCAATTTACTGAAGAGGAATATTTTACAACCATGAAAAGGGCATGGTTAATGGAAGAACTTGTACAGAGACATTCCACGATCATGGACAAATATGATCCCAAAAAGAAAGTGGCATTACTGGTAGATGAATGGGGCGGCTGGTATGATGTTGAGCCGGGTACCAACGGCGCTTTTCTGTATCAGCAAAATACCATGAGGGATGCCATGATTGCAGGAGTTACGCTGAATATTTTCAATAATCATGCCGACCGGGTAAGAATGGCTAACCTTGCACAAACCATCAATGTGCTGCAGGCGGTTATACTTACAAAAGAAGAAAAGCTGATTCTTACGCCCACCTATCATGTCATGGAAATGTATAATGTGCACCAGGATGCGAAACTGCTGCCACTCACATTAAAAACAAATGATTACCAGATGGGGGAAGAGAAACTACCTGCTGTTTCAGTTTCCGCCTCAATGGATAAGAATAATATTGCCCATATATCACTGGTGAATATCGATTCCAGGAAGGAACAGGAAGTAACCGTTGACCTGCGGGGCATGAAGGCTTCCGCCGTTAGCGGCAGGATTCTCAGTTCTGCAAAGCTGCAGGACCACAATACTTTTGAAAATGCTGAGAAAATAAAGCCTTCCGCATTTAAAGGTGCAGTCATTAACAGGAACAACGCTGAAAGTGAAACTGCCGCCGTTTAGTGTTGTTGTACTGGAAGTAAAATAAGACGCCGGAATTGAGAGTTGAGGGTGAGAGAGGGTGGAGACTGGAGACTAGAGATGAAAACAAATAAATAATCATGAAGAAAATCATTCATCATAATTTTTATCACCATTAGTGTGCAGACCACAGCCCAACTGCAGCACCAGATTGAGCCGGTGAACTTTTCAAAAGTCATGATCACCGATAATTTCTGGAAACCAAAACTGGATAAAGTGGCCACTACCACACTGAATGCCTGTATTTACCAGACCGAAGTAGCAACACCGAGGATCAGGAATTTTGAAAAAGTGGCGCGCAAGAAAGGTGAAAAACATGAAGGCATTTTTTATGACGATTCAGATGTTTTCAAAGCCCTTGAAGCCATGGCCTATTCCCTGAAGAACAGGCCCGACAGCGCACTGATGAAGAAGGCAGATGAATGGATAGATAAAATTGCTGCGGCCCAGCTCCCCGACGGATACCTGAACACCTATTACACACTAACGGATTTGGATAAACGCTGGACCGACATGAGCATGCATGAAGATTACAATGGCGGACATATGATTGAAGCCGCTGTTGCATACTATAACGCTACCGGTAAAAGAAAATTCCTGGATGTTTCCATCAAATGGGCAAATCATTTCAATGATATGTTTGGTCCGGGTAAAAAACACTGGGTAACCGGGCACCAGGAACTTGAACTGGCACTGGTAAAACTATACCGCGTGACACAGGATAAAAAATACCTTGACCTTGCCCATTGGCTGCTGGAAGAAAGGGGACGTAAACTTGCTTATGGCTACACCTGGACGGAATGGAAAGACACAGGCTATGCCCAGGACCTGGTTCCGGTAAAGGACCAGAAAGAAATTACCGGCCATGCAGTGCGGGCCATGTATATGTATACCGGCGTAGCTGATGTGGCTGCGCTTACCGGCGACCAGGGATATATCAAAGCCATGAGGACTGTATGGGAGGATGTGGTGTACAGGAATATGTACATCACTGGCGGCATTGGATCTGCCGGCAGCAATGAAGGGTTTACCACAGACTTTGACCTTCCTAACGAACAGGCATACTGTGAAACCTGCGCTTCCGTAGGAATGGTATTCTGGAACCAGCGGATGAACAGCCTGTCAGGAGATGCGGAATATGCCGATATTCTGGAAAGAAGTCTATATAACGGTGCCCTTGACGGACTGTCATTGAAGGGCGACCGTTTTTTTTATGGAAACCCGCTGGCTTCCATGGGAAAGAATGCCAGGAGGGAATGGTTCGGCACGGCCTGCTGTCCGGCCAATATTGCCCGGCTGGTGGAATCACTCGGCAATTATATTTATTCAGCTTCTGATAACGGAATATGGATAAACCTGTTTGTAGGAAATAAAACCACGATTCCTGTAAGCAATAACAATATCAACCTCACCATGACAGGCAATTATCCCTGGGAGGGAAATATCACCATCAATGTTGATCCGGTAAAAAAGATCAAAACGGCAATCCGTATAAGGATACCGGGATGGGCAAGAAATATAGCCGTTCCCGGAGGACTGTATTCCTTTGCAGACTCATCTTCCGCTACAACAAAAATACTGGTCAACGGAAAAGAAATTCCGTATTCCATTGACAAGGGATATGCAACCATTGAAAGGGAGTGGAAGAAGGGGGATATCATAGTATTACAGTTACCCATGGTAGTAAGGAAAATAAGAGCAAGGACCCGAAGTAAATGCCGATAATGAAAGGATGGCCATCCAGAGGGGTCCCCTGGTATATTGCGTGGAAGGCGCAGATAACGGGGGCAAGGCCTGGAACATCATCCTGCCCCGCGACATTTCACTTCATGCCGAGACGGGCAAAATCCTGGATGAACCGGTAATGCTGCTTAAAGGGAACATGCCTGTGATCACCATTACTGATAATGGTCAGAATATCAGGACAGAACAAAAAACAGTAACCGCCATCCCCTATTATACCTGGTGCAACAGGGGCAGCAATGAAATGCAGGTATGGCTTCCTGTTAGTATAAAAAGCATCAGGATAAATTAGTCGTATGAAAAAATACCTGTTATTCATTTCCCGGGATCCTGGCTTTCCTTACAACGTATTCACAGGAATGGGCAATTGCCGGGGACAAGATCAGGACATCCTGGAGCGAACAGGTAAACCCTGCCAGCCCGCTTCCCGAGTATCCCCGCCCCCAGATGAAACGTGATGGCTGGCTCAGCCTGAATGGAATGTGGGATTATGCGATAAGGTATAAGGATGAAACCAAACCCTCAGCATACACAGGTAAAATCCTGGTTCCCTTTGCCATTGAATCCGCATTATCGGGCGTGGGAAAATCGGTGGGCGAAAATAATCATCTCTGGTATCGGAAAAAATTCACCATCCCTGCCTTTATGAAAGGGAAAAACATCCTCCTGCATTTTGGTGCGGTTGACTGGGAAGCAGAGGTTTTTGTAAACGGGAAAAAAGCAATACTCCACCAGGGAGGCTATGATCCTTTTTCTGTCGACATTACGTCATTAATAGCGCCTGGCAAGGAACAGGAAATCCTGGTCAGGGTTTGGGATCCAACGGATTCCGGGCCACAGCCGATAGGCAAACAAAAAGTAAAGCCCTCAGGGATATGGTATACGCCGGTTACCGGCATCTGGCAGACCGTATGGATTGAGGCTGTAACGCCAACGCATATCCGGGATATTTATACTGTGCCTGACATCGACCGTTCTCTCATCAGCATTTATCCTTCCCTTGAAAAATCCAATCCGGGTGATCAGTTAAAAATCACCATATATGATAATGGTAAAAAAATTCATGAAAACAGTTTTCAGAATGATTCGTCCATCAGCATAAAGCTTGAAGGCTTACGTTTATGGTCACCCGAAACACCTGTACTGTATGACTACTCGGTGAGCTGTAACCCGTAACGGGAAAATTATTGACGAGGTAGCCGGATATTTTGCCATGCGGAAAATCAGCCTTCAGAAAGACCAGCAGGGCATCCAGTGGATAATGCTGAACAATAAATTCCTTTTCCAGTATGGTCCGCTTGACCAGGGATGGTGGCCCGATGGTTTATATACTGCACCTACTGATGAAGCGCTGAAGTTCGATATCATAAAGACCAGGGAAATGGGATTCAACATGATCCGCAAACATACCAAGGTAGAACCAGCCAGGTGGTATCGGCATTGCGACAGCCTTGGCATGCTGGTATGGCAGGATATGCCAAGCGGTGATATGAATTTCAACACGGACAAATGGATTACCAATCCATCCCTTGAACCCATTGATAAAACAAGGACGCCTGCATCAGAAGCGATCTTTCGTAAAGAACTGAAAGCCATGATAGATGCATTCAGGGTATTCCCCTGTATCGTGGTCTGGGTGCCTTTTAATGAGGCATGGGGACAATTTAAGACGGTGGAAATATCCAACTGGACCAAGTCATATGATCCTTCACGTTTAGTGAATCCTGCCAGCGGGGGGAATTTTCATGATGTTGGAGATATGCATGATTTGCATAACTACCCGGATCCTGTAATTCACAGGCCTGAAGTATTTGGGAAAGAAAGGGCCGTTGTTTTGGGTGAGTTCGGCGGACTGGGCCTGCCCATCGAACAGCATACATGGACAGACAAAAGCAACTGGGGATACCAGAGTTTCCAGGATAAGGAGGAATTGTTTAAAAGGTATCAGTCCCTGATGGATAAACTCCAAACGCTGATCCCTAAAGGACTTTCCGCAGCGATATATACACAAACCACCGATGTGGAATCAGAAGTAAACGGACTGATGACCTATGACCGGAAAGTGATGAAGTTTGATGTAGAAGCCATAAAAAAGTTGAACCTGAAACTGTATGGACTGAAGTAATGTGGAAATGTGCAAATATGCAAATGTGAAAATAAAATGTAAAATGAAGAAAGTTACCATTGTCGGCGGCGGCGTTATCGGATTATGCAGTGCCTATTATCTTACAAAGTCAGGTTATGATGTAAGGCTTATAGACCGCGGGGACATTCATAGCGGTACTTCTTTCGGGAATGCCGGGTATGTGTCACCAAGCCATTTTGTACCGCTGGCTTCACCGGGAATTGTGGCAAAGGGATTACAATGGATGCTGAGTTCCTCTTCCCCTTTTTATATAAAACCAAGGCTGGACTGGGACCTGATCCGTTGGGGATTCACATTCTGGAAAAACGCCACCCAAAAAACGGTGGAAAAAAATGCAAAGCCGTTAAATGACCTTCTTCATCTAAGCAGGGCGCTTACCTCGGATATAAAGAATGACCTGGGGAATACATTCAGGATGGAAGAAATTGGCTGCTTCATGCTGTATAAAAATCCTGAAACGGAAAAACATGAAATTGAACTGGCGAAAGAAGCCATGAAGTTCAACCTGGAAACAAGGATCATGAACGCGCAGGAAGTCCAGGCACTGGAAACTGAGGTAGAGGTCAATGTTCGTGGCGGAGTGCTTTATCCTATCGATTGTCATCTTCATCCCGGTGATTTCATGAATACATTATTTACTTACCTGAAATCAAAAGGCACTGAATTCCAGCTAAATACAACGGTAACCGGATTTGGGAAAAGAGGAAGCCATATCACCACGGTACATACAGACAAGGGCGATTTTGAGTGTGAAGAACTTGTCATTGCCACAGGTTCATGGTTACCCGAAATAAGTAAATCACTTGGCATTGATATTATCCTCCAGGCAGGAAAGGGATATAGCATGACATTTGAAAAAATGGCACACAACCTGAAATATCCTGCCATCCTGGTCGATAACCGTGTGGCCATGACCCCGATGGGCCGTGACCTTAGAATGGGTGGTACCATGGAAATCAGTGGATTAAGTTCGCCAACACTGATTAAAAGGGCACAAGCCATATTTAAAGCTTCAAAAGAATATTACCCAGGCCTTGAAGTGGAGTTTCCTTCAACGGATAAAATATGGAGCGGATTCAGGCCACTCAGCCCTGACGGCCTGCCCTATATTGGCCGTCATTCAAAATATAATAATATCACCATTGCCGGAGGTCATGCCATGCTTGGATTATCACTGGCTGCCGCTACCGGGAAACTGGTGGAAGAACTGGTGGCAGAATCTAAGGTTAGCATGCCGCTTAAACCTTTTGATGTTGAACGATTTGATTAATTGACCAGTCACTGACAGGACTCTTATATTTAGCCTTATCGAACATTAAGATGGGTTCATCGAAGCAATATGTTCAGTCGTCGAATTAAGTTTAACACCCGGTTTTAAATGATCAACTTTACATCATCAACAACGATCAAAAAACAAAAAACCTTCATCACTAATTCGAAACCTGGAAAATTTCAATTGTAACATTAAACCTGGAAAATTTAGCAACAACCTTAAACCTTCAACCCTAATCCCTAAACCCAAACTGGATCCCGTCACAAAAGGTCATTGACCTGGAGTAACAAAAAAAGTCCCGCTAAAAGCGGGACTTCTGTCATTTTAGACTAACCTGATCTAAGTGAGTCCTATTTCAAAATGCAGTTCCGGGATCTCAACATCTGCAAAACCCTTCCTGGTTAACCTGTCACGAAAATCTTCCTGTACGTTATACTCGCCGTGGACAAGGAAAAGTTTCCTGACTTTTTTCAAATCCTGGCAGGCAAGAAACTGGCTCAGGTCTTCATAATCCCCATGCGCACTCATACTCCTGATGGATCCTATTTCAGCATGCACCTCCTGTTCAACACCGAATATCTTTACTTCCTTATTACCGGCCATAAGCCTCGCGCCCAGAGAACGAGGTTCACAATATCCTGTCATCAAAATACTGTTACGGCTCTTTTCAATACTGTTGAATATATGGTGCTTTACCCTTCCGGCATCAGCCATTCCGCTGGCTGAAATGATCACGCATGGCTCATTCCTGAAGTTCAGTAATTTGGATTCCTCCACAGTCCGGACATATTTCAAGCCTTTAAATCCAAAAGGATCCGAATCGCTTTTCAGAATTTTCTGGATGGTCCGGTTAAAATAATCCGGGTATTTTTTTACGATTTCGGTGGCTTTAATACTCAGCGGACTGTCTACGAAGTAATCAAGATCAGGCAGCCTCCTTTCCAGTTCAAGCTGGTTCAGCGCATAGAGAATTTCCTGGGTCCTGCCCACGCTGAAAGCGGGAATGATAAGCTTACCCTTCTTCCTGATACAGGTTTTTTCAATCCATTCCAGGAGATTGTCTGGTGTGGTGACATGAAGGTCATGCAGGCTGTTGCCATAGGTTGATTCGAGTATAATATAATCTGCCTGCGGAAAATCAGCAGGTGATTTCAGGATCACATCACGGTACCTGCCTACATCCCCGCTGAATGTGAGCTGACGGGTTTCACCACCTTCCTTAATACGCAGGTGGACTGCGGCACTTCCGATGATATGCCCCGCATCTGTATAAAGCAGGTCAACACCTTCGTCAATAGTTACCCATTCACCATAATCCACCTCGCTGAAATATTTCATCGTTTCCAGGGCATCTTCCGAAGTGTAAATGGGCTTTAAGTAAGGCAGACCCTGTGCAGCCCTCTTCTTGTTTTCATACTTAACATCATCTTCCTGTATTTCCGCGGAATCTTCCAGCAGAACACCTGCCAGTTCCCTGGTGGCCGGCGTGCAGTATATCTTTCCTTTATAACCTTCCTTTACCAGTTTAGGCAATAACCCGCAATGATCGATATGCGCATGGGAAAGCACCACTATATCTACCTGCATGGGATCAAAACCGAAACTCCTGTTCAGCGCATCGGTTTCCCTTCCCATTCCCTGGAACATCCCGCAATCAAGCAGAATTTTTCGGCCATTCTTAAGCGTTAGTAAATGTTTGGACCCTGTTACGCATCGTGCTGCACCGTGAAAAGCTATTTTCATAATTAATTATTTCCTGGCCTTGAATGACCATGTAATGACGAAATCCGCCACCAGTTCACCTTTTTCATTAAGGCCCCTTGAAGAGGTCTGGATTGTTTTTCCTTCACCAGTCCTGATGGCCTCATCTATGATCATCCTTATGTTTTCACCATCATCACACCTGAAAGTGGTAATACCCGTCGCTTTCTTATGAAAACTGCCATTCACTGACAGGACGAGCATGGACACAGCGGGTGTTCGCTTGTAAATATGCATCATGGCGAGCAAGCCCGTACTCATTTCCGCCGCCATCGAAAGGCAGGCGAAATAGGTTGACCTGAACGGGTTCTGCGAAAACCACTTATACGGCACTGTTACTTCGGCAAAACCCTTGTCCAGTTTCTTCACCCTGACCCCTGAAAAAAAAGCGCTGGGAAGCCTTCGGATGAGGAAATACCTCAGCTTAACCGGGTTTCCCATTAATTCGATGAAAGAGGATGCTGTATCTGTCATTGTTTGTCGAATTCTGCGGTACAATATACCACTTCATTGCTTACTTTTCCATTATGGTAAACCATCTTGTTACCGTTTCCCCTTTTTCATCTGTAACCGTTAGTGTATGTTTTCCCGGAGAAGGTTCCAGCGCCATCTGGTGAAATCTTGTGGTGGTTCCGATATACGAATCGTCGATGTGCCAGAATATTTTTGCTTCGCGGTTGCTGTGCGCAACGGTAAATACTGTCCTGCCTTTTTGTCCATCCAGTTCTATCGGTATATATATTCGCGCCTGGGCATCGGGATATATGATATCCATTTCCTTTTTTACAGAAACAGCATCACAACCTGTTAGAAAAGGAGGTGCCTGGGCATAATCATGGTGGTTCCTTGCATAAAAGGATTCCATGGTTGGCGGAAGTATAAACCAATTCCTCGCCTGCATTTCATATACAGGATAGCAGCCGCTGTTTACCTGGTACTGACCGGATTTATCCAGGTTTATTTTTTTATGATAAGGACAGGTGGCTGAACGCGTTCCATTGACAGAAACCATCATATTACTGATGTCTTCACAATCCGGGCCTGCCCTGAAACCGGACATGCCACATACCTGGATAAAGGCATTTCCAAATGACGGATCTGAAAATGCAGGTGCATCAGGCAATAACCTGAAAACATCAAACATCAATGGTGCAGCTGCCTGTATTCCTGTTAAACCGGGGCGGCCCTCTCCATCTGCATTTCCGGCCCAAACAGCAATGACAAATTTTGTCGTTACTCCAACAGCCCATGCATCCCTGTACCCGAAACTTGTACCTGTTTTCCAGTAAATATTATTGGCCGATGGAAATTTTTCCCACAACGCCTCATCACCGGGCCTTGCCACATCTTTCATGGCCCTGAAAGTATACCAGATAGAGGTAATATCCAGGCCCTCCAGAATTTTACTACCGGTAACGAATACCTGATCGTTTATATATACCGGAGGATGAAAATCAGCCTGGAGAACCTTTCCCATATTTTCGTACTGGTGATTCAGGGTGCGGGCCATGGAAGCATATACACCGGCGAGGTCCCAGGCATTTACCTCCGCACCTCCCAGTATAATGGATAATCCATAATGATCTGCAGGTTTATTGAATGTGGTGATTCCTGCATTTTTCACCAGGTTGTAAAACCGCTGGTATTTATAGTGCTGAAGTATTTTAACAGCCGGGATATTGAGTGACCTTGACAACGCACTGGAAGCCTGCACCGCACCATCGAACTCATCATTAAAATTCCTGGGCGTATAGCCCCCTATTTGTAAAGGTATATCCGGAATAAGGCTGTTCGGAAGTATTGTACCATCATGCAGGGCTGCAGCATATAATAAAGGTTTCATTACACTACCAGGGCTCCTTGGTGAAGGAATTATATCTACATGGGAAGCCAGTTCAGGATCACCAGGTTTATAAATATTCCCGCCATAAGCCTTTGCTTCACCCGTTTCAACATCGAGTACCAGGACCGCCAGGTTATTAATTCCATTTTTCCTTAATTGCTGGTGATGAATTTCCATCAGGTTATTAACCTGCCTTTGCAATCCTGCATTTACGGTTGTCCCGGCCAGCCTTGCCCCTCTTGGATATTCACGTATATAGCGTTGCAGCAGGTGCGGCGCCAGTAATGGGATATCCTTCGGCTGATCAGGGATTTTCTCCAGCCTGGCCAATATAGCATCCTCATGGCTGATGAAACCTTCCTGCTCCAGCGCATCGATTAATTTATTTCTTTTCTCCCTGAGCAACTCCCTGTTCCTGCCCGGATGAATCAGTGATGGTGCATTGGGCAGCACAGCCAGGGCCGACATTTCACCCCAGGAAAGATGATGGGGACTCCGTCCAAAATATCTCCAGGCAGCTGCTTCAAGTCCAACTACGTTCCCGCCGAATGGCGCATGTGAAGCATACATCGAAAGTATTTCCTTCTTGGAATGCGTCATTTCCAGCCTCAGCGCCATGGTTATTTCAATGAGCTTTTCTCCAAATGTCCTCCTGTTCCTGCGCGAAAGCCTGATCACCTGCATAGTTATGGTGCTTCCTCCACTGACAATTTTTCCTCCTGATAAATTCTGCCCGGCTGCCCTCAGAACCGCTATTCCATCGACCCCTGAATGCATATAAAATCGTTTGTCCTCAAACGTTAGTATGCAGGCGGCGAACCTGGCCGGTACACCCCCGGAGGATGGAAACCTCCATTGTCCATCTTCCGCAACAGAGGCCGAAAGAAGTTCCCCGTTGTCACCGGTTAATACCCATGAATCCGGTTCAGTAAACAAGCGCGATGGAAGGCATAAAAGAAAGCACAAGAATAATCCCGCGATTGCCGCAAGTAATATATTAAGTCTCCGTATGCCCTTGTTTCCTGTTCATCCCTGTTACTTAGCAACTTCAATCCATTTACCACTTATGCCTCCGCTGATGGTTTTATCATACATCTGTTCACAATACACACCCGGATAATAATATCGCCCTGCATAGGCCGCATTCAGCAATACAAAATAGCTTACAGATTTTCCGGCAGGCAGATCGAAATAAGTATTAACCCTGTCATCACGATAATCCCGGTACCTGAAGGAAGATGTTTTGTTATTTCCTTCATTACCCAGCATACGCGTGTTCAGTATTTCCCAGCCACTTGGAAATACCTGTGATAAAGCCATCTGTGTATAATTACCCCGCTTCCCGGGATTGGTGATTGTAACCCTTGCCATGAAATCCGTACCCTGTTTTATGGATTCAGGATTGATTGGCTGTCCTTCCATATTCGTAAAAACATTGCTGACAGACAATCCGGATGATGTCATCGGTGGCGCAGGTCCGTCCCCGGGAACCGGCTGTCCCTGCGTGATAACCCTTATGAACAATTGGTTTGATCCCCTGTTCTGTACAACCAGGCTGGCTTTACCGTTGATAAAGTCAATAGGCTGCTGGCTGAAATAAGCTGATGAAGAAACCTTAACCGATTTCCCGTTTACGGAAAGATCAAGCATTATTTTTTGTCCGGATGGATTACTTCCGCAATAACCCGCGACGGAAAGCAATGCATATGAAGTGGTTTGAGTACTGTACCACTGGTCATCCGAAAGTGACGAAGCAACGCGCTGCAATAAAGAAGCGGCTTCATTTCGTTTGCCCATTAATGTTAGTGTCTCCAAAACCATCGCCATATCCCGCAGGTCAGACCCGTAACTCATTCCCGGTGATGGCCTTTGGGCGAAACTGACCTGCAGACCGCGCACCAGTTCCTGCGCAGTTGCCGGCTGACCAGCCAGTTGGTATGCTGCAGCCAGCCTCCACTTTGCTTCGGGAGAAAGGTATTGAAATTCTTTCAGCCTGTTCATTGCGCCCATCTCGGCCGACCTGGCCAGTGCCAGTAAATAAAGGCGATAAGATTGCGTAAGGTCAGCACCATAAAAATTACGGCTGTCCGGTTGCCAGTTGATTGCCTTGTTCCTTGAGTAAGCGGTCCAGGACCTCATCATATCTGACGGAATGTTATATCCCCGTTTACCGGCTTCCAGCAAAAAGTGCCCCGCATATAAGGAACCCCATTCATCAGTATCGGCCTCGCCCGGCCAGTAACTGAAGGCACCATCAGGCCTTTGAAAATTCCTGTACTTATCGATAGCAGCAAGTATATTCCGGTTTGTCTCTGCTTTTTGCCTGTCACTGAGGTCCAGCATTTTATCCAGGTATAACTGTGGAAAAACGGCCGAGGTTGTTTGCTCGATGCAACCATGTGGATAGGCCACCAGGTATTCAAGCCTTTTAGCCAGGTTGACCGGCGGTAACACAGAAATTTCAATAATGCCTTTGGCATTTAAAGTATTTCCAATGGAAGGAATGCTTACCCTCCATTCCTTTCCTCCTGGTATTTCACCTGCAGTGACCTGCGTAATGGAAGAAATAGGATTTCGTATATCTATCTCCACGGAAGAACTTATCTTTTCCTTCCCGGATTGTGCGTTGATGGTAATCCTGCCAACACCCGTCCCCTGTTTCACTTTTACATCAAACCATACCACCTGTTCCCCGGAAGAAGAAAAAGTAATGGACTGGTTCCTGTTGCCAATGACATCAAAATGACTGTCGGGCTGAAGTGAAACATCCACATTTCCTGGTCCATTTTCCATATAGAATACAGTAACGGGTAACCGAAATGATTCATTGGGTCCAGTAACCCTCGGCAATGAAGGAAGGAGCATGACCGGTTGTTTTACTGCTACAGATTTTTCGGCATAGCCATAGGTCCCTTTTGATGCAGCCACCACCATTACCCTTACTGCCCCGATATATTGCGGCAGCGTGAATTGGTGCTGGTTACTGGCACCTTTTTTTAGCAAAAACGGTCCCATGTACTTTACGACAGGGATAAAACGGTTTGCCTTTCGCTGTTTTCCGCCACCTGCGGCTTCCTCATCACCACCGATGGTCAGTATCCTTTCAATTCCGCCACCCCATGCGCCCAATACGAAATCAAACATGTCCCAGCTCTTTACCCCCAGCGCTTCGCGGGCAAAAAATGCAGCGTGCGGATCAGGCGTTTTAAACCTCGTCAGATCAAGGAGCCCTTCATCAACAATGGCCAGGTTATACGCCATTTCATTCCCGGAGGATTCTGAAACAGTAACATTCACTTCCTTTTCGGATCGTATCGTTGATGCCATGCTGATCTTAGGCATGAGGAAGGATTTCTTGTCTTCTATAACCAGTGGAATCAGTCCGTACATCCGGATAGGCAAATCATTTATCGTCTGTGAATGCGGTTGTAAAAGGGTAACGTTTACATACACATTGGGAGCCATTTCTTTTTCCACTGGAAAACTGAAACTGGTTTTTCCCTGGTCCGTTTCCTTCCAGAAAGTTTTAATGACCCTGCTTCCATTTTCAATACTGATAAGCATCCTGCCGCCCTTACTGCTCGGAATGGTAAGTCTGACTTCATCACCAATACTGTACTTTTCCTTATCAGATGTAAATGACAGCATGGCTGCAGCGGTAAAATCATTGTCTTTCCGCGATTGCCAGTATGGATCATCAAAATAAACAGTCTGCCCGGTGGTGTGACCACTGCTTAAGTCCCTGACCAATACAAGATACCGGCCCCATTCATCTGTGGGCGATTGAAAATCAATTCGCCCTTTTCCATTCACAAGTGTCACCGTATCTTTTTTCAATATCTTATTGTACTTGTCTTCCGTGAAATTACTGAGGTCATCACCTGTATTGTCCCACCACCATCTCCATTGTACTTTATACCACTCCACAGTGAACCGTGAATTGCCCTGGATATTTTTTCCTGAAGGATCAACGTTGACAATATCCATGGGATATTTTTTCCCGGTCAGCAGGAAGCCCCATGGTTTCTGACCTTCGGGAAGCCTGATACCTGCATAAGATATATAAGGACTGTATGGCAATACCTGGTTGTCTGTACTGAATGCTCCGCCTGGTTCAAATACTTTCACCAGAAGGTTGGCAGAAAGCATTCCCGGTGGCGGTTCGATAAGTTTAAAGGAAACATTTATTGCAGCTTTTCCCTTTTCATCAAGGTTTCCTTCAAATACAGTCTGGCTTTGGGTTTTATAGGCAGAAACAGGGTTATCAAACAGGTATGAATCCAGTCCAGGGAAGGAGGTTTTCCTGGCATAGCAGAAAGCTTCCACCTTTGCCTTCAGATGTTTCGCTGTTGCTCCAAATAACCAGGTCGCGGTTAGCACACCTTCGCTGCCGGTATTTTTGCCAATCATTTTTTTATCACCGAATTCAAGGCCGATCTTTAATCGGTTAGGCATTACCGTTTCCACCTTTAGCCTTTTCTCAAAAACCGCCCCGCCAACTTTTACTTTAGCCAGCCAGTTTCCTGTTGGCGCTGTAGAAGAAGTAGCTGTCCTGAAAACATAGAATCCCTCAACGCCTTTGGTTTCGGTAATGGATTTGTATAGCTGACCCTGGGGTGTAAACAAATCAAATTGCACCGGATGACCAGCCGGGAGACTTGCATTCTCAACAATGAAACTGATATACATGGAATCGCCGGGGCGCCATACACCCCGCTCTCCGAAAATAAAACCCTTGGTTCCGTTCCGGATCTCTTCACCGGCTACATCAAAACGGCTTAGCGGCAGTGCATTGCCATCATCCAGTTTCACGTAACCTCTTTCCAACCCTTTTTTAGCAATCAGCAAAAACGGTTTTCGCTTTGCATCAAATACGATCATTCCATCGTTTCCGGTAACATACTTTCCAATCACCTGCTGCTGGTAATCCAGTAACTCCAGGTCTGCACCTCCAACCGGAGCAGTTGTGACCAGGTCGGTTACCACTACGAGCATCTGGTTATTATTCCCTCTTTTAGCAAGGATGCCAAGGTTGGAGGCCATTACATTTCTCGATGCCCATTTTTCCCTGTTGTAATATGCCCTGTGACAGGGATTATTCCGCTGGCTCCAGCGATAGCCAAAAGGGTAATAAGTATCGTATCGATTCCAGAAATCATTATCGTCATCCAGGCCTTCCCCGGGTTTCCCTTCATATACAGCCCAGTCATAATCTTCTTCCCCGTCTTCTTCATCTTCACCTTCATCCTTTTTCGCTTTCTTATCATCCTGCACACAGGTATATAGTGAATACTGGGGACGGAAACCAATAGTTACCCGGTATATAGCACCGGGTTCGGTTTTTAAATATTTGTCGATATTTAATGAGAATTTTTGTTTCCGGTGAAGGTCCAGGCTCTTGTCGTCATCCAGCCGGATGGTTGCCTGCACAACGGGCTTGGCTACACGCCTGAGGTTTTCCTCGCCATCCAGGTCATTGTCCTGCAAAAATTGCGGAATATTATTCTCATAAATCCTGATAATGCTCACATCCACCGCATTGAGGTTAGTGGCTTCAAAGGGAAGCAGCAAACGCCCGCTGTTCGGCAGTACAACACCCTTTCCACTGATCTTAACTGAAGGCAGGCGGTTCTCAAAGAAAATGCTGGAAGCATATCCAGCCGCAAGCTTTTTATTCCATTTATTGACGATCCCCGCATTTACATTCACGCTATAGTCTCCATCCAGGTCTTCGCTTACGTATAACTTTACCTCACTTCCGTTTATCGCAAAAGCGGGTTCCGGCTTCCCGGTAATTGTTATCAGTCCCCGTAAATCCTGGCTGCTCTCAACAGGATCTGAAAACTGTACCAGCACATATGATTCATTGTCCTGCACCGCAGAAACCTTCAATACCATAAAATCGCCAATAGCCGGGACTTTTAGGGTACTCGTTGACGTTATATTAGCGGAAATTGATGCTCCATCCAGGGAAAGTGCAAGGGATGATGCCGTGTTTGTTCGTTTAACGGGACTGATCCTAAATTCATGCAAACGTTCGCTCTCAAGGTGATTCCAGTTAATTTGTAAGGCATCCCCGTTCAGCGATGCCTTTAATATCTTCTGAACTGCTTCGCCTTTTTCAACATCTGATGTTTCGATTATTCCCATGAGCTCCATCTGATCATTACTCCCGTTCAAACTTCGAAGTCCATATTCCTTCATGGTATAGGCCGGCCTGATGGTTTCCAGCCGGAAAGTAAATGCCTCCTGCCCCGGAGCAGTCTTTACCAGTTTTCCCAGGTTAAACTTCACACTATAAGCAGTAGCGGGCTGCAGTTCTTTCTCCGGCCTGAACTCAATGGTGCGTGCATCAACCCAGTATGTTTTACCTTTTACAAAGGGATTTAATTCAAAGATTTCTTCCCTGACCGGCTCATTCAGTGTATGGGTCAGGTTCTGTTCTTCTGATAAACGCACACGTATAGCTCCGGCCCTGGGAATGGTTCCGCTTGAATAAGATTCAATGTAGGTGGCAAATGCTTCCGGACTTGAAACCACTTCACCATCCTTTTTTCCACAGGCTGCAAATAAGATCATGAAAAAAAAGACAATAGACCACTTTACCCTGTGATCACCAGGGTTGAAAAGATGTAAGGCGGGTTCCATATAATTCCAGAATTTTGAAGGGAGTGTTCTTATACTAAATCTGGTAAGAAATCATCACATTTCAAAGCGGAACACAACATAGTAATGTTAAATCCCTTCCTGGAGGGACAATTTGTGGAAAACTTCCAGTTCCACCTGGTTCCTGAGCAGGTCATCAAAAGCATCACGCTTGCGGATCAGGTGATATTTTTTATCCATCACCAAAACTTCGGCTGGGCGTAACCGTGAATTAAAATTGCTGCTCATTTCAAAGCCATAGGCGCCGGCATTGTAGAAAACCAGGTAATCGCCTTCCCTCACTTCATTCAGCTTCCTGTCCCAGGCAAAAGTGTCGGTTTCGCAGATATTTCCTACAACGGTATAAATTCTTTCAGGCCCTGAAGGATTGGAAATATTGATGATATGGTGGTATGACTCATAAAACATGGGCCTGATCAGGTGATTGAATCCGCTGTTCACACCTACAAATACGGTTGCGGGGGTTTGTTTGATCACGTTAGCCTTCACTACAAAATAACCCGCCTCGCTCACCAGGTATTTTCCAGGTTCAAACCATACCTGTAGCTTATGACCTGTTTCCTTTTCATAATTGCGGAAAGCTTCGGCTACCCTGCTTCCCAGTCCGGCAACATCCGTTTCCGGATCTCCCGGCTGGTATGGTACTTTGAATCCGCTGCCCAGGTCAATGAATTCGAGTTCGGGGAAATGCTTTGCCAGCTGGAACATCACTTCGAGCCCTTCAAGGAATACGCCTACATCCTTGATCTCCGAGCCGGTATGCATATGAATTCCCCTGACCTTGAGTTTTGTGGTTTTCACCACCCGTTCAATATGCCTGATCTGGTGTATGGAAATACCGAACTTACTATCGACATGCCCTGTGGAAATTTTAAAATTACCACCAGCCATGATATGCGGGTTAAGGCGAATGACTACCGGATATGATGAACCGAAAGTATTGCCAAACTGCTCCAGTATGGAAATATTATCAATATTGATATTTACCCCAAGGTCTTTGGCCTGGACATATTCCTGGAAATCCGTGCAATTGGGTGTAAATAAAATATTCTCCGGTTCAAAACCTGCTTTAAGGCCTAGCTGCACCTCATAAATGCTCACACAATCCAGTCCGGCCCCGATCTGCCTAACCAGTTTCAGGATATTGATATTAGTCAATGCCTTGCAGGCATAAAAAAACTTCGCATCAGATTCCCGGAATGCAGCCTTAAGTTTGTTATACTGATGTGCTATTCTTTCTGCATGATAAATATATACCGGGGTGCCAAACTTATTGGCAATATCGGAGAGCTGCGCATTGGATAAAACTGGTGCGGCCATGGGTTTGAAAAAATATTAATGGGTAATTGCCAAATGGTCATTCTTTGGGAAGGTCATCACCAGCAGATGCAGGATCTTGCGGCAGATCTGGTTCATTACCCTTATCGATCAGTTCACCTTCTTCCGTTACCAGCAATACAGCATCTTCATCAACTTCAAAGTGTTCAGCCTGCACCAGTGTGGGTGAAACAATCTGGTCTGCCAATACTTCATTTATTTTCGGCAGCTCTTCAGCCGAATTAATCCCGAAATAATCCATGAAGTGCCTTGAAGTACCGTAGACAAGAGGTTTGCCGGGTAACAGTTCATTTCTCCCGGTAATGACTACCAGTTCTTTTTCCAGCAGTTTCTGAATGCTGTAATCACTATTCACACCACGAATGGCTTCAATCTCCGACTTGGTAATGGGTTGTTTATAGGCAATGATCGCAAGCGTTTCCAATGCCGCGGTGGAAAGACGTTTTAAAAATTTATCACCATTGAGCTGTGCGATGGTTTTATGGTAATCCCTCTTTGTCAGGAACTGCCATCCGCCGCCGCTCTGGCGGAGTTCAAATGGATAAAATTCTGCTCCGTACTTTTCCTTTATTCCTTCTATGGATGTCTCTACCTGGTCAAGCGTCACCTTATCTTCCATAAAACCGAAAGCATTATTCACCAGTTCCACAACATCCAGTGAAGTAAGCGGTTTTTCGCTGGCAAAGATCAGGGCTTCTATATGAAGGATCAGATTAGAAATTTCCATGAGATAAATTACTCCGTTATTTGTTTCCTACCTTAACTATATTTCCACATTTTCACTTCCACATTTGCACACTTTCGCATTTGCACATTAGGGCGCTAGCCCTCAAGTGCTGCTGCACCGCTCACAATCTCCGTCAGTTCCGTGGTAATGGCCGCCTGCCTTGCCCTGTTATAAGATATCTTGAGGGATTTGATCAGGTCCTCGGCGTTTTCAGATGCCTTATCCATGGCGGTCATCCTGGCACCATGCTCGGATGCGTTCGCATCAAGAATGGCTTTATACAATTGTGTATTCAGGATCTTGGGCATGAGTTCGGCAATCAACAGATCCTTTGCAGGTTCAAAAATGAAATCGGCCTTGACCGTTTTTTTACCTGGTGCCGCAGCCGTCTTTGGAATAGGAAGATATCGCTCTACCGTAAAGCGCTGGGTTGCTGCATTCTTAAACTGGCTGTATACAATTTCGATAACATCAAACTCTTTATTCAAATAGGCCTTTACAGCAGCTTCCGCCACATTCTGCACATTTGCAAATGATATCTGATGCAAGTATCATCCTGTGGTCCACATTTACCTTGTATCCCCTGCGTTGAAAATATTCAACACCTTTTTTTCCAATTCCCCAGATAGAAACTTTTCCCTTTTTCAGCTGGTCGGCGTATGTTTCATCCATGGTCAGTTTTGCCAGCTTGGAAATATTTGCATTATATCCTCCGCAAAGACCACGATCACTGGTGATCACGATGAAGAGCACATTTTCCACCGTCCGTTCCGTTGCCAGGGCAGATCCGGCGCCGCCTCCCTCATCATTGCTGACGATATTGCTGAGCATGTCCTGCAATTTATTGGCATAAGGACGCATCTGGATAATGGCATCCTGTGCCCTTCTCAGTTTTGCTGCACTTACCATCTTCATGGCTTTGGTGATCTGCTGGGTAGACTGTACAGATTTAATCCTGTTTCGTACTTCTTTTAATTGTCCGGCCATAGTAATTTGCGAATTTGCGGATTTACGGATTGGCGAATTAAGAACTCAGCGAAGAATCCGCCAATGCGCTAATTCGCCAATCCGCCAATTGTTTACGGCGGCAAAGGTAAGGAATTTCACTTCTTTTTATTGGTTGATTATCCTCATTTGGCGTCCGCCCTCAGCCTGCTGCCGGTTGCCGGATTGCTGGCCCTGGAACCGGTTTAGCCTGTACGTGAAACTGAGCATGAAATAGCGTGTGAGCCTGTTGGTGCGCGTATCTGTGATATTATTCCCCGTTACCGTCCGGTTGATGTTGGTATTTTGTTTAAATATATCAAAGCCCGAAAGCCTCAGGAACCCGTTTTTCTTTTTAAACAGCGTCTTTTCAAGGGATGCATTTAACAGGGCAATATCCTTGCCTACCGTTTCAGCCAGACCGTTATTAATAATATACTGGAAATCATAACGGAAAATAACACCTCCCGGTATATCGATCCTGCTGTTCGTGGTGAGCGTCCATGAATCATAATCCAGGTCCTGGTCCTGCTGGAGGGAATACTTCGTTGAATTAACAGAATATCTTACCCCGAAATCAATTTCCAGCCATTCCTTGTGGTTAAATTCAAAAGCCAGTCCCTGTGCGGCCACCAGGTTTTTTCCGACATTACGCAGACTGTCGGCCAGCGATATATTATGGTTGAAATTTACCAGGCCATTGACGGTAAACACATAGCGCCGGTTTTGAAAAGGCCTGCTCCAGTTATAAAAGGCTGAAACATTGTAATAGCCGTTTACATTTTCCGGAATCGTCAGCTGTGCCCCTGAATTGGCCAGCGGTATATTATTATTGACAATCTGGTTCTGGATAAAGCTTGCCGTGATGCCGGTAAAAAGCACTTTCCCGGAAGAGAAATTAAAGTTGTTATAGAAGAGATTAAAATTATGCACCCGTTCAGGTTTCAGCCCTGGATTACCCTGGGTCTGGTATTGCGGATTACTGATGTCCCTTACGGGCTGTAACTGTGTAAATGAGGGCTGGCGGGCATTCCCGGAATAATTGGCATTCAGGACACGGGTGCGCGTGAAATTATATCCAAAGCGGGCCACCGGGAAAACATTGACCCTTTGCTGCGGGGTGTAAGCGCTGTCCTTGGTGATGGAATATCCCTTTAGGTTCACCGGCTGTACACTTACGCCTAAGGTATAATTGTACTTCTTTTTCACCGTACGGATATTGGCGCCGATCCGCTGCTCATCAAAATCATTTTCATATGCATTACTCAGGGCCTGGTTGAAAACCGGAATACCACTGCCTATGTCATAGGTTTTCTTATCGTTCTTCGTATAGCTTTTCCGGTAACTGTAAATCAGGTCCAGAAACCTGTCTTTGGCAATGGGTTCAGAATAATTAAACCTCAGGTTTAATCCCCGGTTGATATTGTCCTGGTTGGCCAGTTGCTGCAGCCTCACTTCAACCGGCAGTGGCAAAGAAAGATTATTGGTGATATTCTCCGTATACTTATCCGATTCATTATTGGAGGTATTCAGGTTTGCATTAACGGAGAAATTCCTGCCACGTTTACGGAAACGATGGTTATATAATACATTCAGGGTGAGATTCGGGGTGTTCGACAAAGTACTGTCGCGGTTATTGCCTTCCGTAGTGGCAATACCCTTTTCATTAAAATAATTGAATGCCGAATTGCCCTGGTTATTGCTTTCTGAATAAGACAACTGGGGAATGACCTTGATATAATTGAATGAATCGAAATTGTACTCAAAATTCAGGTTAACCCGGTGGTTGTTCGACTGGTTATAAAATGTGGAATTCTGGTTATTGGTAAAACTGCTGGTGTCAAAGATGTTTTGCTGGGAAACATCCTTTAATCCATCCGTCATCCTTCGGGTAAAGCTGTAACTGCCATAGATGGATCCTTTATGTTTCCCCATAAAATCGTTCCTGAAATTGGTACCAATGGAATGGGTGGTGGAGATACCATCACTTCCGGAGGCCGACTGCTGAAGTGCCGCTCCTGCTCCCTGAACCATCATGCGACTTGCACTGCCGCCTCCCGGGTTACCTCCGCCACCTGCACCACCCAGGGTGAAACCCTGTCCGCCCCCGCCTGTATTTCCCCCGATATTGAATAAGCTGTTGTTCACATTATTGCTGTTGGCAAAAAGGGACAACTGTTTGTTGTTATTAAAATAGTTGGCATTCATCGAAGCCTGGTACCGGTCATTGGTGCCATATCCGGCAGTTGCCCGGCCAAAAACGCCTTTATTCTTGTCTTTTTTAAGCTGGAGGTTGATCACTTTTTCGGGTTCTCCGTCACGGATACCGCTAATTGTGCTCTGGTCGCCATAATCATCCACCACCTGCACTTTATCCACCATATCCGCAGAAAGCTCCCTGGTGGCGGTTTTCACGTCGCCCTGGAAAAAATCCTTGCCATTGACCTTTACCCTGGTCACCTGTTTACCCTGGGCAGTCACATTGCCGTCTTTATCCACGGCAACGCCGGGGAGTTTCTTCAACAGGTCTTCCACCATGGCATTAGGCTTCACTTTAAAAGAATCAGCCTTGTATTCAATGGTGTCTTCCTTCACCTGGATAGGTGGCGTTTCGATGATGATCTCCTCAAGGGTCATGAACGACCGCGTGAGTATATATGCCGGAAGATTTATGGATATTTCTTCATTTTCGATCTTCTTTTCAAATTTCTTGTATCCCAGGTGTGTTGCCCTGATGAAAAATGGCCTGGATTTAACCCCAGTGAACTGAAAACCACCCTCATTTCCGGTTATTGTACGGAGGGTATCGCCAGGTGTCTCATAAAATAATACGACACTGGCCTTGGCGATGGGTAAATGGGTGGAATCCGTAAGTTTTCCGTTTACGGTCCTTTGCTGTTGCGCATAAAGACTGCTGAATAACAGGAGGGTAAAGGATAAAATAAAAATCTTTCTCATCGTGTGCATGGGTCTGGGATGTCAAAAATATATGTTAACCTGCGAGTCCGGGTTAAGATTGTGATGAAAGGCCCCATTTTCTTTTTACGTAGCTTTGCCGGTCATTAGGATACCAGCCGGTACCTGAACCGTAAACCCCGGTTTTCGGAGAATCGCGATGGCAGCCTGAAAAGTCAATTAAAATAGTATGTTGAAATTTTTCTCGAAGATTTTCGGAGGCAGTAAATCTGAAAAGGATGTACAGCGTATAAGCCCCCTTGTAAAGCAGATCAATGATTTTTTTACTTCATATCGCCAGCTGTCGAATGATGAACTCCGTGGCAAAACCGTTGAATTCAAAAAACGCATACAGGATTATCTCCTGCCGCTGGATGAGCAGATTCAGAAAATAAACAGTGATGCTGACGCATTGCCTGCGGAAGATATCAATGGCAAGGATGACCTCTATAAGGAAGTTGATGTATTGCTGAAAAAAAGGAATGAACAGATTGAGGAAATACTGAAAGAAATACTTCCCGAAGCCTTTGCCGTGGTGAAGGAAACCGCCCGCCGTTTTTCAGAAAACACGGAGATCGTTTCAAAAGCAACACAGCTCGACAGGGATCTTAGCGTTAAGAAAGATTATATCCGGATTGAAGGAGATAATGTCATTTTCAAAAATAGCTGGACGGCTGCTGGCGGACTGGTTACCTGGAACATGGTACACTACGATGTGCAGCTTGATTGGTGGTATTGTGCTGCATGAGGGAAAGATTGCGGAAATGGCCACCGGTGAAGGTAAAACCCTGGTATCTACGCTTCCTGCATACCTAAATGCACTTGCCGGGGAAGGTGTGCATATCGTTACCGTGAATGATTACCTGGCCCGCAGGGACAGTGAATGGAACGGTACCATTTTTGAATGGCTCGGACTAACGGTTGATTGTATTGACAAACATGAACCCAATAGTGAAGCAAGGAGAAAGGCATATCTCTGTGATATCACCTATGGTACCAATAATGAATTTGGTTTTGATTACCTGCGTGATAACATGGTGCATTCAACCGATGAAATGGTGCAGCGCAAACATCATTATGCCATGGTGGATGAAGTGGATAGTGTATTGATTGATGATGCCCGTACACCATTGATCATATCAGGTCCTGTTCCCAAAGGCGATGACCAGCAATTCCACATCCTTAAACCAAGGGTACAGCAACTGGTTGAAGTACAAAAGCAGGTAGTGAACAAGTCTCTGATGGAAGCAAAGGAAAATTATTGCTGAAGGAAATGATGATGCGGCAAATGGCGGACTGCACCTGTTGCGCGCATACCGCGGATTACCAAAGAACAGTGCGCTGATCAAATTTCTCAGTGAGCCCGGCATTAAGGTGAAGATGCAGAAGACGGAAAATTATTACCTGGCAGACCAGCAAAAGCAAATGCCTGAAGTTGATGAAGAATTCTACTTCCACATTGATGAAAAAAACAACCAGGTTGATCTTACTGAAAAAGGACTTCAGTTTATCACGAAAGGCGGTGAAGATCCGAATTTCTTTGTGCTCCCTGATCTTAGCATCTCACTTTCTGAAATTGAAAAAAGCAATGCCAGTCCGGAAGAAAAACTGCAGCAGAAAGAACATGTGTTGCAGGAATATTCACAGAAGGCAGATCGCATTCATACTGTACAGCAATTACTGAAAGCATATACATTATTTGAAAAGGATGTTGAATATGTGGTGATGGACGGCCAGGTAAAAATTGTGGATGAACAAACAGGCCGTATCCTGGAAGGCAGGCGTTATAGTGATGGTTTGCACCAGGCCATTGAAGCGAAAGAAAATGTGAAGATCGAAGCTGCCACACAAACCTATGCAACGATAACCCTGCAGAACTATTTCAGGATGTACCACAAGCTCGCCGGTATGACAGGTACTGCAGAAACAGAAGCAGGTGAATTCTGGAATATCTATAAACTTGATGTGGTTACCATTCCCACCAATCTTCCGATGACCAGGAAAGATGATGAGGATATGGTCTATAAAACCAAGCGTGAAAAATACAAAGCCGTTATCGATGAAATTGAAACGCTCCGGAATGCAGGCAGGCCGGTACTGGTAGGTACAACATCTGTAGAAGTAAGTGAATTGCTGAGCAGGATGCTGCAGCAGAAAAAAATTCCGCATAATGTACTGAATGCCAAACAGCACGCCAGGGAAGCACAGATCGTGGCAGAAGCAGGTATGCCGGGCAATATCACCATTGCCACCAACATGGCTGGTCGTGGTACGGATATCAAACTCGGACCCGGTGTGAAAGAAGCCGGCGGTCTTGCCATCATCGGTACGGAAAGACATGAAAGCCGACGGGTTGACAGGCAGTTGCGGGGACGTGCAGGACGCCAGGGCGATCCGGGTACAACACAATTTTATGTTTCGCTGGAAGATGACCTGATGCGTATGTTCGGCAGTGACCGCATTGCCTCACTGATGGACAGGATGGGATACAAGGAAGGCGAAGTGATACAGCACAGCATGATCACCAAGAGCATTGAACGTGCACAGAAAAAAGTGGAAGAAAACAACTTTGGCATACGTAAACGCCTGCTGGAATATGATGACGTGATGAACAAGCAGCGAAATGTGGTGTATACAAAACGCCAGCATGCATTGTTTGGCGAAAGGCTGGCGCTTGACCTTGATAATGCTTTTTATTCTGTTGCAGAAGGTTTGATCACAGGTTTCAGGGAACAAAATGATTTCGAAGGATTCAAACTTGCAGTGATCGTAAATTTTGGCATTGAAACTTCCATCACACAGGAAGAACTGGAAAAAGGCGATATAAGAAACGTTGCCGAGAAATTATATAATGAAGCCGCAGGCAATTATTCCAGGAAAAAACAGGAGATGATGAAACAGTCATTGCCTGTATTTAAAAATGTAAAGCTCCATCAGGGATCGCATATTGAAAATGTAGTAGTGCCTTTTACGGATGGAAAGAAAGCCGTAAATGTGATTGCCAATCTCGACAAAACCATCCATACAAATGGCGCAGAACTCGCCAATGCACTGGAACGTTCCATTACCCTGGCCATCATTGATGATACCTGGAAAGAACATCTACGTGCGATGGATGACCTGAAGCATAGTGTGCAGACGGCAGTTTATGAACAGAAGGATCCGCTGGTGATTTATAAAACCACGGCATATGAACTCTTTCATAATATGGATGCCGAAGTTAACCGCGATATTGTTTCTTTTCTTTGTTATGCCGGGATTCCCATACAGGAAGGAAGCAGCCAGCTGAAAGAAGGAAGGGAACAGAAAACCGACATGAGCAAGATGAAAGTGCGCAAGGACGAACTTGTTACGGCAGGTACCGGTGATGCACAGATGATGCAGCAGGATGAGTATACCGATCCCGGGCCGGTAAAGCAGGATCCGATCAGGGTAGGGCCGAAAGTGGGACGAAATGATCCCTGTCCATGCGGTAGCGGGAAAAAGTTCAAGAATTGTCACGGTAGGGAATAAAAAGCCAATTCACATTTTCTTAAGTATAACGGTACCCATGTGGTATGTAATTTGATTATTTTACACTATGCGCACCATCCTTATACTCTTTTGCCTGGTTCCATTTTTATCAAAGGCCCAGACGACAGGAACCGAAATAGTGAAGGATCCGAGGCTTGACCTGCTGATCCAAAAACAGGCAGAACTTAACCGCAAGGTTTATCTTGACAATAACCGGACGGCGCAGGGATTCCGGATACTGGTGATGAATACCAGCGACCGGAAAAAGGCGATGGATACCAAATCTACCCTGATGCGCGATTTTCCCGATCATAAAACGTATTTAATTTACCAGTCGCCCCACTTCAAGATCCAGATCGGAAATTTCCGTACCCGTGACGATGCGGAAGGCCTTCGCAAGAAGATCAGCAGGAAGTTTCCTTCGGGCGTTATTGTTATACCCTCCACCATAGAAGTAAAACCTGAAGAGGACTTACTGTTCAATTAAGCATACTGGTGTATCTTCGGCCCATGATTGCAGAACGAATTCAAACACTCGCTTCGGCATATGCGGCGGATACTATTTTACTGAGGCATCACTTACACGCACATCCTGAATTAAGTTACCAGGAATATGCCACCTCAGCATTTGTAAAACAGCAACTTGATAATATCGGAATACCTTACCGGTCAATGGCAGATACCGGGGTGGTTGGACTGATTGAAGGCAATCATCCGGCTTCACGGATTGTTGCCCTCAGGGCGGATATGGATGCCCTTCCCATTCATGAGGAAAATGACCTGCCTTACCGTTCAAAGTATGACGGCATCATGCATGCCTGCGGCCATGATGTGCATACCAGTTGCCTGCTGGGCGCTGCAAAAATTTTATACGAAACCAGGAAGGAATGGAACGGCACGGTGAAACTGATATTTCAGCCCGGTGAAGAAAGAAATCCCGGAGGGGCAAGCATTATGATACGGGAAGGGGTACTCGAAAATCCTGCTCCCGAACTCATTGTGGGCATGCACGTTAATCCCCAGCTGGAAAAAGGCAAACTCAGTTTTCGCGGCGGAAAGGTAATGGCCAGTGCAGATGAAATTTACATTACGGTAAAAGGAAAGGGCGGTCATGCGGCAGCGCCTCACCAGACCACCGATACCGTGCTGGTGGCGTCACATATTGTTGTGGCATTGCAGCAGGTAGTAAGCCGGAACAGCAATCCCTTCTCCCCTTCCGTTTTATCAATATGCTCCTTCAATGGTGGCTTCACCACCAATGTGATCCCCAATGAAGTTAAACTGATGGGCACATTTCGTACAATGGATGAAACCTGGCGGTTCCGTGCACATGAACTGATTGTGCAGCAGGCCACTTCCATTGCTGTTGGTATGGGTGCGGAAATAGATGTAAAAGTTGATGTGGGTTATCCCAATGTATATAATCATGAAGGGCTCAACCTTATTGCAAAAAAAGAGGCCATCCGCTTTTTCGGTGAAGAAAATGTGGAAGAAACAGAACTTCGCATGGGTGCAGAAGATTTCGGTTATTATTCACAGGTGATACCGGGTTGTTTTTTCAGGCTGGGTACCAGGAATAATAGCAAGGGAATAATATCCGGGGTGCATACCCCTACATTTAATATTGATGAGGAAGCGATAGAAATAGGAATGGGGGCGATGGCCTGGTTTGGAGCAACACTCACAATGCAGGCTTTGCCTGCATTGTGAGTGTTGCTCCAAACCAGGCCGATTACGGATTGCGGATTACGGATTACGGATTAAAAATTTGCTGATCTCAATCATTCAAAAGAATCCGCAATCCGTAATCCGTAATCCGTAATTTCATTTTTGATATATACATACACAACGATTAGACATGCATAAAGATCTTAGGAGAGAGCAGGCGCTGGAATATCACGCCAAAGGCAGGCCTGGTAAAATTGAAGTAGTCCCCACCAAGGAAGCAAAAACGCAGAGGGATCTTTCCCTTGCATATTCCCCGGGCGTTGCGGAACCCTGCCTGGAAATTCAAAAGAATATTGAAAATGTCTACAAGTATACCGCCAAGGGAAATCTTGTGGCCGTAATAAGTAACGGCACTGCGGTATTGGGCCTGGGCGATATAGGACCGGAAGCCGGAAAACCGGTGATGGAAGGAAAGGGTGTGCTGTTCAAAATATTTGCCGATATAGACGTCTTCGATATTGAAATCAATGAAAAGGATCCGGACAAATTTTGCGATATCGTAAAAGCCCTTGAACCTACATTCGGTGGCATCAACCTTGAAGACATCAAGGCGCCTGAATGTTTTCACATTGAAACAAGGCTGAAGGCGGAAATGAAGATACCGGTGATGCACGACGACCAGCATGGAACCGCCATCATTAGTTCGGCGGCCCTGCTCAACGCACTTGAACTACAGGATAAAAAAATCGGCAATGCAAGATTTGTCGTCAATGGTGCCGGTGCAGCCGCGATTGCCTGTGTGGAATTATATATTGCATTAGGCGCAAGGGCGGAAAATTTCCTGATGTTCGATTCCAAGGGACTGATCAATAAAAACCGGAAAGACCTTGATGAGCGCAAAAAGAAATTTATTTCCTCACTCGGCGATATGACCCTTGCGGAAGGCATGAAAAATGCAGATGTATTTATCGGGCTGAGCAAGGGGAATGTGCTTAATGGAGACATGGTGAAATCCATGGCAGTGAATCCCATTGTATTTGCCCTGGCCAATCCTGATCCTGAAATTTCCTATGAAGATGCCATTGCGGCAAGGAAAGATATCATCATGGCTACAGGAAGAAGTGATTATCCCAACCAGGTAAATAATGTACTCGGCTTCCCTTATATTTTCCGCGGTGCCCTTGATGTCAGGGCAAGCTGCATCAATGAAGAAATGAAACTTGCCGCGGTAAAGGCCCTTGCGGAACTCGCCAAATCCACCGTACCGGACATTGTGAATATGGCGTATAATGAAAAAGCCATTTCTTTCGGTCCTACCTACATTATTCCAAAGCCAATGGATCCCCGGCTGCTGGAAACAGTTGCCCCTGCCGTTGCCAGGGCAGCCATTGAAAGTGGTGTTGCCCAAAAGCCATTTGAAGACTGGGAAGAATACAAGGTAAACCTGAACAAGAGGCTGGGCATTGACAACCAGCTCATGCGTGCTATTGGTAACAAGGCCAGGAAGGATCCGAAAAGAGTCGTTTTTGCTGATGCGGAAAATGTCAAAATACTCAAGACGGCCCAGATTGCAATGGACGAAGGTATCGCCTATCCTATACTGTTAGGTGATGCAAAAAAAATCCGTTTTCTTGCCGAACAGAACAATATCGGTATTGAAGGACTGCCCATCATTGATCCCAAGTCGGAAGAGATGGAATCAAAACGCCAGCAGTATGGTGAACTTTTTTTCAAAAAAAGACAGCGCCGCGGGGTGAATTTTTATGAGGCCTTCAAGCAAATGAAAGACCGCTCGTTTTTTAGCAGCATGATGGTGGAAACCGGTGACGCTGATGCCATGATTTCCGGACTGACGAGAAATTACCAGGATACCATCAGGCCGGCAATTCAGATCATCGGAACAGAAGAAGGGGTGAAAAAAATCGCCGGCATGTATATCATGCTCACCAATAAAGGCCCGTTGTTCCTGGCCGATACTACCGTCAACTTCAATCCCACTTCTGAAGAACTTGCCGACATTACCCTGCTGGTGGCCAAAGAAGTCAGGTCCTTTGGCATTGTTCCCAGGGTGGCCATGCTGAGCTATTCAAATTTTGGCAGCAGCGATACAGCAGAAGCCCGCCTGGTAAGGGATGCAAGGCAGATTGTAAAACAAAGAAACCCTTCACTTGTTGTAGACGGGGAGATCCAGGGGATCATGGCTTTTAACAAGGAAATACTGAAAGACAACTATCCATTCAGTGAACTGCTGAACGGCGATGTGAATACCCTGATATTCCCGAACCTCAGTGCAGGCAATATTGCCTATAACCTGTTACAGGAAGTAGGTGGCGCAGATTCCATCGGACCGGTACTGCTGGGACTGAAAAAACCAGTACACGTATTGCAACTGGGAAGTTCCGTGAGAAGCATTCTGAACATGGTACTGATCGCCGTGATTGATGCACAAATGAAAAGCGGGAATAATACGCCGGAAATAGTTCAGAATTCACCCTGGTGGAAAAAGTTCAATAAGGTTACACATGAAATGTAGATGGAGCAAATATCCCGCAAAAAGATATGTTACCCGGTAAGCAGGAATTTTAAAAAATACCTGCGCAGCTATGGAAGGGAAATGAAACTCCCGGTATCCTACGACAGCCTTCGCCATTTTAACGGATCGGTGATCCTGTATGATAAAAATGGAAAGGACACATTATGGGAAACCGTTTTCTATCACCCATCCTTAACCGAAGAAATCCATCACGGACTGAAACGCATCTATTCACTGCTTAAAGGCCAGCGGTTATACACAGGCGGAAGAGCACCTGCATATTGAAAGGATTGATTACTGTGTTTTTGGCAATTCCAAACCGTTCCGGATAAAGATCGTCAACAATTATAACGAGGTATATGACTATTTCTATATAAAGGTTGCTGATGCATCCAGGATCTGGGGCATGGAACTGGAGCACCTGCTATCACCCTACTGGATCAATTACCTTGTAGAGGAAAATACCCTGGTGGAAGAACATATTGCCGGCATTCCCGGTGATATGTTTGCGGAGGCCTATATGGACAGGCCTGAATTTAATCCCAAAAGAATCGCCAAGGAATTCGTGAAATTCAATGAACGTTGCTTCATGCGACTGCTGGGCGATATGCGCAGTTATAATTTTGTGTTTGATATTACCCAGGATTTTGACGACATACAGTTCAGGATGCGGGCCATTGATTTCGACCAGCAGTCCTATGAAGGAAGGAAAAATGTGTACCTGCCCCAGTTTTTCAAGGAAAACAAAGTCTTTGTGGACCTGGTCTCCAAACATTTTAATCCGGATGTGATCAAACAATACCAGATGGAAGAAAGATCTCTCGTTATACGGAGGATGAGGGCACAGCGTCACAGGCTCAAAGACCTTCAAGGATTCTTTATTGGACGATGAACTGTCTACCCATGCAAAAGTGGAACAGCTTCGAAAAGAATTGGCAGAATATCACCAGAATTATCGTTTTTTGAATTGTGATACCATGGCACGGATATTATTGCTGCATATGAAGGAATTCATTTTACTCGACAAAAAGCAGAGTTGATCAAACCGGAAAATTTAATTTAAAGGCCTTATTTTGTAGAGGATATACCAGAAATAACAGATTAATGAATTTTTTTACCCACTTAGGCCGCTACTTATTGATGATCAAGGGCATGTTCACCAAGCCCGAAAACTGGAAGATGTACTGGAAAGAGCTGATGCACCAGTGTGTGGAGATAGGCATCGGATCATTGGGATCGTAGCTATCATTTCCGTATTCATCGGTGCGGTGTCTACAGTACAAACGGCTTATCAGCTGGTGAGTCCGCTCATTCCCAAAGTCCACCATTGCGCAGATCGTAAGGGATACCGTTATCCTTGAATTTGCCCCTACCCTTACCTGTATAGTGCTGGCCGGCGTGGTGGGCAGTAAGATCGCCAGTGACACTGGGAAATATGCGCGTTTCAGAACAGCTTGACGCTCTGGAAATCATGGGCATTAACACCAAAGCTTATATGGTGATGCCGAAGATCATTGGTTGCACTGATCGTGATCCCCATGCTCGTGGTGATATCTGCCGTACTGGGCATCTGGGGTGGACGCTTTGCAGGAGGCGCTGCAAATATTCTTTCTCCTGAAACCTTTGACCGGGGCCTGTTTCTCAAAGTTTTATGCCCTTTAACGTAACTTTTGCGCTGATCAAGGCCTATACTTTTGCTTTTATCATTTCCAGTATTTCCGCTTATTACGGATATAACGTCGAGGGTGGCGCACTGGAAATTGGCAGGGCAAGTACCCAGGCCGTGGTTACCAGTTGTATTATGATATTGCTGGCAGATTATGTGCTGGCGGCATTGCTTTTGTGAAAGAACGGTAAGCATTTCTCATTTGAATCAGCACCATGATCGAAGTAAAAAATATCAGGAAAGGATTTAGTGGAAAAGTAGTCATCGATGATGTATCCGCATCTTTTGAGACCGGAAAATGTAATCTCATCATTGGTTCCAGCGGAAGCGGGAAAACCGTGCTGATGAAATGCATCGTGGGACTTGTTCGAACCCGACCAGGGATCCATCATCTATGATGACCAGAATTTTACCGAAATGGACGTTCCAACCGACAAGAAAGATATGCGGCAGCAAATAGGCATGCTTTTCCAGGGTTCAGCCCTTTTTGACAGCATGACCGTGGAGCAGAATGTCATGTTTCCCCTGGATATGTTTACCAATTGGAACTACAAGGAAAAACAGAAAAGGGTAAATGAAGTGCTGGACCGGGTGAACCTTGATGATGCGCAAAAAAAATTTCCTGCTGAAATCAGCGGTGGAATGAAAAAAAGGGTGGGCATTGCAAGGGCCATTGTACTGAACCCTAAATACCTTTTCTGTGATGAGCCCAATTCCGGTCTTGATCCACAGACATCACTGGTGATCGATAAACTGATCCAGGAACTAACCGTTGAATTCAATATAACCACGGTGATCAACACCCATGATATGAACAGTGTGATGGAAATCGGTGATCATATCGTTTACATGTACCAGGGACTTAAAGAATGGGAAGGGAATAATAAAGAGATCATCTTCTCCAAAAATGAAAAACTCAACAGTTTCATTTTTGCTTCTGACTTTCTGCAGGATGCCAAAGACATGCGGATGCTGGAAGTCAAGGGAAAAATTGACAATGACAGAAACATGGACCAACTCCTGAAGTGATGAAAAAAATTGCCATAACGCTGCTTTTCCTTACGGTAACGGCTATATCTGCCCACGAATTCTGGCTCGAACCGCAGCATTTCCATCTTCGAAAGGGAGAAACCCTTACCCTGAAATTCCTTGTGGGTGAAGATTTTGATGGCCAGAACTGGACCGGGAACCGGGCTTCGGTAGAGCAACTGAAGCTATTTTATAACGGGATTCAGGACGACCTGAGGCCACTGGTACCCGACAGTCTTATCGGAGATTCCCTGAAACTGCAGTTTTTTGATGAAGGCACGGCTCTGATTGCCTATCAGTCCACCAATAAATCCATCACCCTGGACTCCGGAAAATTCCTTGAATACCTCAAAGAAGACGGGTTAACGAATGCCATACAATACCGGGAAGAGCACCTTGAGACGGATTCCTCTGGCAGGGAATTATACCAACGATGCGCAAAGACCATATTCCAGGTTGGCGATAAAACCGATGATGCTTTTTCCAGAATATGCGGTTTCCCTTTAGAGTTCGTCCCCCTGCAAAACCCTTATGCATTGAAAGACAGTGAGGAAATCAGGATAAAGATACTGGCGGCAGGAAAACCCGGGGCAGGTTTATTAATCAAAATCTGGCACAGGGTAAATGGAAAAACGACCAAAAACGAACTTATTATCTGACAGCAGCGGGATAATCAGTTTTCCCGTTACCCTCTCCGGAAAATGGATGGTGAGCAATGTAAAAATGGACAGGATTGAAAATCAGCCGGATGCAGATTGGCAAAGCTTTTGGGCTTCTCTTACCTGGGGATATTAAAATAAATCAACATATCTTTTGCCCCGGAACGAAATTTGATACAAATTATTACATTATTAGGGGGAGAATACTTGCATTTTTGATTTTTTGCAGTACTTTTGAACCTAGTCTTTGTCTTACCACACTGAATTTCCAATACCACTGCAAGCCACGCTAATCAGCGTTTAGATCCGGTTACCCTTTGCCGTACACTAATTTATTTAAAACTTGCAGAGCATGAAAAGAATTTTTACACTAATCGCCCTATTTTCTATTACGTCATTAGGAGCAATCGCCCAATTTACATTTTCCCAAACAAGAGAACCCCAACTCCGTAACATCGGCTCCCCTTGGTGGTCAGACAGTTTTCTGGGATGCACCGGATGCATTCAAGATTTCCGCAGTTAGATCTTGTTTTTCAAAGTACCGTTCCTTCTTTTCCCGGAAATGGAGAATATTCAGACTGGCTTTTCTCCAATGATTTCGGATTTTCCATTCCCACTTCGGCCACTATTGACCTGATTGAAGTGAAAATTGTACGGAAAGCCAGGGGAACCGGAATCAGGGACAACAGGCTTACGGCTCACCAAGGCTGGCTCACTTGTTGGTGCTGATTATGCTGCAACCAGTACATAACTGGCCTCCGGTAAATTCATTGGCTACCTATGATGGTGATTTTGGCCTTGACCCTTTATGGTCAGAAACATGGACACCTACTGAAATCAATGATCCCAGTTTCGGATTTGGACTTGTTGTATTTAAAGCCGGTGGAATTCTATCCACTGACTTTGCAGATATTAACAGGATCCAGATCACGATTACCTATACCCAGTTATTCCCTATCGTCTTAACCAACTTTGATGTTAAGAATGTGGATAGCAAAGTCAGCATCAGCTTTACCACAGAATCAGAAACCAAGGTAAAAACCCTGTTCATCGAGCGTTCTTCTGATGGTAAAAACTATACAGATCTTTTCGCCATCCAGCCAAAAGGTGGAGAAAATATCAAGACTACTTATAACCTGACGGATGCTGCCCCACTGCTGGGTACCAACTACTATCGCCTGAAAGAAATCGACATCGATGGTAAATGGCATTATTACGAAACCAGGGTGATCAAAACCACGTCTGTGAATGCGAAATTCCAGGCTTACCAGAACAATGGTAATGTGATCGTCAACTTCAACAACCTGCCGGGCAACTATACCCTTTCACTGGTTGACATGAATGGATCGATCGTGGCTACACAGGCATTCAAAGTAGACAAGCAGGCAGTTCAACTTACCTTAAATCCGCCTGTAAAACGCACCGGAATTTATATTGTTAACCTCAAAGGAGGTGATAACTTCAGCGAAAGCCTGAAACTTTTCATCCAGAAATAATCTTTATTACATTTAGAAGAACCCCTCTCCGAAAGTGAGGGGTTTTTTTATGGGCTTAATCAATCAGGAGCTGATTTCAAATAGATGAGGTTTTTTGTGGTATTTTTGAATGTAATAATTATGACACCTTATGTAATTATTGCCACCGGATGAAAACAATAATATTCCATTTTGAACCAATATGCTATGCTGAAATCATTCTGCCTGTTGGTAGTTTTATTGATCACCATCAACACCCTGGGCCAGACATTAACCAGTCCTGCAGGCACGGCTGTAAGCCAGCTTCCCGGCAACAGGGCCTGGAATAATGTGGCCAGGGCAACAGGTAATGCAAATGGCACCACCTCAACCGCTGGTATTCTGAATAATGGAAATCCCAATACCAGGGTTCTTGCCCTCACTAATTTTAATTTTGCAGCACTACCTGCCAATATTACCATTGATGGCATTCTCGCTACCGTAACCAGGAGCTCAACCGGAGGCACGGCAAGAGATATCAATATTGAACTGATTAAGGGCGGTGTGATACAAAATGCTGCAAACCGTGCTAACGCACTGAATTGGCCCGCTGCCTTAACGGCAGTTAATTATGGCGGTGCCACAGATCTTTGGAACAATACCTGGACAAGGGCAGATATCGTAGCAGCTAATTTTGGTATTGCCGTCTCTGCCCAGCGTAATGGGGCTAATACCACGGCAGCTATTGATGCAGTAACCATTACCATTTATTATACCGTTGTGACTCCAATAAGCCTTACAAACTTTGAAGTGAAAAAAACGGGTACCAGCGCCTTAATTTCTTTTACCACAAATTCTGAAGAAAAGGTCAAATGGCTGATCATAGAACGCTCTCCCAATGGGCAGCAATTCAGCGATCTTATTACGATTACTCCAAGAGGTGCTGTGAATACGGTAAGTCACTATCAACTTAATGATCCATCGCCCTTACCTGGAATAAGTTATTACAGGCTGAAAGAAATTGATGTCGACGGTAAACTTTATTATTATGATACCCGGATCCTGAACAATGAGGGGATTTCAAACTCATTCAGGGCTTATCAAGCCAACGGAAAAATTGTGGTATCGATCAGTCATAAACCTGGAAATTACTATTTGTCTTTATTCGACCAAAATGGTACAATATTAACCAGGCAACATATCGAAATTGGCACCCGGTCTTCCCTGGTTATGATTACCCCACCTATTAAGCAATCCGGAATTTATATACTGAACCTGGCAGGCCCAAATGGGGTAAATGCAACGTCCAGGATATATCTCAGTCAATGAAAAAATAAAGGTCATTATAAAAGAAAATGGGTCCTTTGTAAATAGCTTTCTCAGTCCTGCCATGTTGTTCATTATCGCCAAATTAACCCTATTTTTGCCGCACCCAAAACAGTTCCCGCTATGTCAATTTTAGTCAATAAGCAATCGAAAATTATCGTCCAGGGCTTTACAGGAACAGAAGGAAGTTTCCATGCCACGCAAATGATCGAGTATGGCACCAATGTGGTCGGTGGCGTTACACCGGGAAAGGGTGGTACCAAACACCTCGACAAGCCTGTTTTCAATACAGTTGCAGACGCGGTAAAACAAACGGGTGCCAACGTCAGTATCATCTTTGTCCCACCTGCATTCGCAGCCGATGCCATCCTGGAAGCGGCTGAATCGGGCATTACACTTGTGGTTTGTATTACGGAAGGAATTCCGGTGCAGGATATGGTTAAAGTAAAAAATTACCTGCAGGGAAAACCTACACGACTGATAGGCCCGAACTGCCCTGGTATAATTACAGCAGGAGAATGTAAAGTAGGTATTATGCCGGGCTTTATCTTTAAACCGGGCAATATCGGTATTGTGTCAAAATCAGGGACCCTTACTTATGAAGCCGCTGACCAGATCGTAAAAGCCGGAATGGGTATTACCACGGCAATCGGAATCGGTGGGGATCCCATTATTGGAACCACCACACGTGAAGCCGTTGAATTATTCATGAACGACCCGCAAACACATGGCATCGTAATGATTGGTGAAATAGGAGGCGGAATGGAAGCAGAAGCTGCAAAATGGATCAAGGAAAACGGTACCAAACCAGTGGTTGGATTTATTGCCGGTCAAACCGCCCCTCCCGGCAGAAGGATGGGCCATGCCGGTGCCATTATCGGCGGATCAGATGATACTGCAGAAGCCAAAATGCGCATCATGAGAGAATGTGGTATAAAGGTGGCCGATAGCCCGGCTGATATAGGGATTACTATGGCAGAATGCTTTAAATAGTTGTGGGTTGACGTGTTGAGGGTTGACGGTTGTGGGTTAACGGTTACTATAGGCATTTGCACATCTTCATATTTGCACATTTTCAAATTATATAAAAACCACCTTATATCAGGGTGGTTTTTCTTTTTATGTAAATGATGATATTATTGCATCTGAATGGTAGCATTATGCGGATAATTATGACGAGATTCATTCCAGTGTTACTTACGATTTTTCTTGCTTCCTGTACCATGGCACAAAAACCACAGACCAATTACGATGAGCGATGGAAAAAAGTGGATGCCCTGATCAATGAAAAGGGGCTTACTGCTTCCGCATTGAAAGAAGTGGAATCTATTTACGCCATTGCCAAAAAAGAGAAAGATAACGCGCAGTCGATTAAAGCACTGTTGTATATAACAGACCTGCAATCCGCCCTTCAGGAAGACGGAGAAATCTCTTCAATGAAGAAAATAGAGGCTGAAATCCCCTCCGCTTCTACCCCTGTCAGGAACCTCCTGCAATCATTACTGGCCACAAAATACCTGCAATACTTCAGGGATAACAGGTATAGACTATATGACCGGACCAATACTATAGGGATAGAAAAAGCGGATATAGATACCTGGACCGCTGGAAGATTTTCATGAAAAGATTTCCTCGCTTTATTTTCAATCAATTTCAGCCCCGGAAATATTAAAGAAAACTTCTCTTTCCTCTTATGAACCCATCATCACCAAAGGAAATGCGCGCAGGTTAAGGCCAACATTATACGACCTGCTCTGTCACCATGCACTTGAATATTTTACCAGCGATGAAACGGAGCTTACCAAACCCGCTTACAATTTTACCATTAGTGACCCGGTCGCTTTCGCTCCGGCAAAAGAATTTATAAAAGCACAATTCAGGACCGCTGACACCAGTTCACTGAAATATGGTGCAGTGAATATCTACCAGGATGTTCTTGAATTTCATATCAATGATGCAGAACCTTCTGCTTTTCTTGATGCAGACCTTGCAAGGCTTGCATTTATGCATCGAACCTCAGTTTTACAGAATAAAAGTGTGCTTTATAAGAATGCATTAGCTGCATTGGCAAAGAATAACGCGGGCAGTGAATATGGAGGAATGGCATCTTTCCTCAAATTGCAGCAGGAATATCAATGAAGCCTCACTGTATAATATCCATACTTCATCCCCCGCCCAGCGTTTTGCCTTGGTTGGCATTGCGCAGAGCCTATCGGAGATTAGTAAAAATTACGCGGGAACACGAGCCGGGGCCATGAGTGCCAATCTGATCCACACGATTGATGCAAAAGAAATGAATATGGAAACGGAAAAAGTGAATATTCCGGGTATTCCATTCCTTTCAAAAGTCTCGTATCGTAACCTTAAAAAAATCTATTACCGCATTATCGAGCTGAATGATGCAGATTTCAGCAATGAACGGTTTAATGACAAGTACTGGGAGGTCATCACAAAGAAAAAACATCTCCGAACCAGCAGCCAGGACTTGCCAGATCCCGGTGATAAAAGAATGCATTCCGTAGAAATTAAAATTGACGCGCTTCCGGAAGGACAATATGCCATCCTCGCCAGCAGTGATCCGGAATTTACCCTTGGAAATAACCTGCTAACCCTGCAATACCTGCATGTTTCCAATATCAGTTATATCAGCAGGGATAATCATTTTTTTATCCTGCACCGCAATAGCGGTCAGCCTCTTCCGGGGGCAACTGTGCAGCTCTGGGAAACGAAATATGATTATACCAGCATCCCGCCAGTCGCTGGTAAAGAAAACATCACATACAACCAATGATAATGGCTATGTAAGCCTGCCGGTAAAACAATCATTCCTTCCTGAAATCAACTGGAAGAATGACCGGCTGTTTACGCGTGACCAGCAATACCATTATCGTTATACAGGTGAACAGATAGAAAAGGAAAAAACATTTCTCTTTACTGATCGAAGCATTTACCGGCCCGGGCAGATAGTTTACTTTAAAGGCATCCTGGTGGCGCTGGATTCCGGTGGCCGGAAAAGTCATGTGGTAGCCTGGCAGGAAAGCCATCCTCCATCTCTACGATGCCAATGGTGAACTGGTTGATTCTACTACCCATACCACCAGTGAATTCGGCTCCTACAATGGCAAATTTACTATTCCGGAAAACCTGATGACAGGCGAATTCTCTATCCGCGATGAAAAAAATAATGCCTATTTCAGTTTCAGTGTGGAGGAATACAAAAGGCCTACTTTCGAAGTCTCTTTTGACACCATAACATCGGGATATCGTTTAAACGATACCGTTAGTTTGAGCGGCACCATTATTGCCTATGCGGGGAATCAACTGAATAATGCTTCCGTAAATTACCGGGTGACCAGGAAGACAAGATTCCCCTGGCCATGGCGCTTTGGCGGCTGGGATTTTCCCCTGGAAGAAGAAATGGAAATTGCCCATGGCAATATCACCACGGATGATGCGGGCAAGTTCACCATCAAATTCCTGGCTATTGCTGATCCTTCCACAGATAAAAAATATGATCCTGTTTTTGATTTCGAAGTCGTTGCCGATGCCACGGATCAGGGTGGAGAGACAAGAACCGGCCAAACAATACTCAGCATAGGGTATAAAGCACTGAACCTTCAGCTTCAGGTGGATGCAGAAACTATTTTGGCAGACAGCCTGAAGGAACTGAAAATCATCGCCACCAATTTCTCAGGTCAGCCCCAGTCGCTAAAGGTAGATGTGACTATTTCACGGTTGCAGCCGCCTGGCAGACTGATACGCCCCCGCTACTGGTCGGCCCCCGACACTACTGTCATGACCAAAGATGAATTCATCCGCCAGTTTCCTTATGATGAGTATATGGATGAAAATGTTAAAAGCAACTGGAAACTATTAACCACAGTATATTCAGGATCATCAAAAATACAGGCAGGAAAAAATTTCTCATTGGGAAACACCTCGTTTACACCAGGATGGTATTTAATTGAAGCAAAAGCCCTTGACAAATACGGCGAAGAAGTAACCGATAAAATTTATGTACAGGTAATTAATCCGAAAAATAATACCTCTGTTCAGCCTGCTTATGAATGGTCAGTTAAAAATCAAACAACAGCAGAACCCGGAGATAAAGTTGAATATAGTTTTGGAACTTCGGCCGACAATCTTTGGATCATCCGCTTACTGGACAGGAAGATCATACCGGTTAAACCTCCGGTGCCGGTAAAGAAAACAAAGGGAAAAGCAAAAGAGCCGACTGCCATATCTGAAGGTCCCTTTGATATAATAAGGCTGAATCAGGAATTACAAACGATCATCATCCCCATTACAGAATCTGACCGTGGCGGTATTAATATTTCACAGGTATTTATAAAGCATAATCGTGTCTTTGAAAGCGGGAAAAAGATTATGGTGCCATGGACCAATAAAGACCTGGTAGTTACTGTTGAGTCGTTCAGGGATAAAACATTACCAGGCAGTAAAGAAAACTGGACGTTGAAAATTACAGGCAATAAGGGAGAAAAGGTGAATGCAGAAATACTGACGAGTTTATATGATGCTTCCCTGGATCAGTTTAAACCCCATAACTGGAATAAGCCTTCGGTTTTTCCTATAATGTATAATACTTTCACATGGAACCGTAACCAGAATTTTGAACTGAGCAGGTCGATGAATAAATATATTCCAGATGAATATATTGAGGTGCCGGAAAAAACTTATGACCAGTTGATATGGCAATCACAGCGGTTCGTTAATTACAGAAGTGGCGGAATAGCGGTAAGATCAATGGCAGCACCAGCAGAAATGCAGTTGAAAGAATCACTGGCAGATTCAACAACTGTTCGTCTTCAGGGTAAAGCGGAAGGTGTGGCCATAACAGAAGTTGGAAACGATGTTTCCAATAATAACCCTCCTCCCTCCTCCATCCAAACCCGTAAAAACTTTTCGGAAACAGCTTTCTTTTTCCCTGATCTGCAAACTGATGAAAATGGCAATGTCAGTTTCTCTTTCACCATTCCCGAAGCATTGACCCGCTGGAAATGGCAGACCATCGCCCATACCAAAGACATGGCAACGGGCATGGCTATACGAAATATAGTCACCCAAAAAGACCTGATGGTGCAGCCCAATATGCCAAGGTTCCTGAGAGAAGGCGACAGGATCAGCCTCACGGCCAGGATCAGTAACCTGACCGACAGGGAATTCAGCGGACAGGCATGGCTTCAATTGATCGATCCCGAAACTCATCAGCCGGTTGACGGATGGTTCAAGAATACTTTTCCCCAACAACATTTTACCGCTGCCGCAAGCCAGAATACAGTGGTTAATTTTGACGTGGAAGTTCCTGTCAATTATAATAAGCCGCTTCAATATCGCATCGTTGCCAAAGCCGGGAACAACAGCGATGGGGAAGAAAATATCCTTCCTGTATTGAGTAACCGGGTTTTGGTAACCGAATCATTACCCATCATCATGCGCGGAAGCGGAACAAAAAATTTCACCTTCACGAAACTGTTGAAAGCCCCTGCGGAGGGATCACTGACCCATTATCGATATACCCTGGAATACAGCAGCAATCCTGCATGGTATGGTGTGCTTGCACTTCCCTACCTGATGGAATACCCCTATGAGTGTGCCGAACAGAACTTTAACAGGTTTTATGCAAATGCACTGGCTTCGTCTGTCGCTAATAGCTCCCCAAAAATCAGGGCAATGTTTGAGAAATGGCGTACTTCGGACACTGCGGCACTGATCAGTAACCTGATGAAAAACCAGGAACTTAAATCCATCATCCTGGAACAAACACCATGGGTTATGGAGGCAAAAAGTGAATCGGCACAACGTAAAAATATTGCTTTACTGTTTGACCTTGTAAGGCTCGCCAAAGACCAGGCTTCATCATTGGAAAAATTAAAACAGATGCAATCTCCCAATGGGGGATTTGTATGGTTTGCCGGCGGACCTGATGACAGGTATATCACACAGTATATTGCTACAGGTATTGCACATTTAAAAAAACTAAACGCCATTCCGGAAGCAAGTGAAAAAACGCTGCAGGAAATTCTTTCTTCCGCGATTCCTTACCTGGATAAAAAAATACAGGAAGATTACCAGGAGTTATTAAAAAATAAGGCCGATCTCTCCAAAAACCAGCTAGGATCCATCCAGGTTCAATATCTCTATATGCGCAGCTATTTCATGGACAGGCCATTGAAAGCAGATGCACAAAAAGCCTATGATTTTTATTTTCAACAAGTGAAGAAATTCTGGCTTTCACAGAACCGGTATAACCAGGCCATGATTTCAATAGCACTATATCGTAAAAAAGAAACAGCCATTGCAACCGGAATAATAAAATCACTAAATGAAAATGCCATACGTTCTGATGAACTCGGGATGTACTGGAAAGACAATATCCGTGGCTATTACTGGTACCAGTCGCCTATTGAAACCCAGGCCATATTAATAGAAGCTTTTGATGAGGTGACAAAAGATAAATCATCGGTGGAAGAAATGAAACTCTGGCTTCTTTCGCAGAAACGTGTGCAGGATTGGGGAACCACCAAAGCCACGGCAGATGCCGTTTATGCATTATTACGAAACGGGAATGACTGGCTCAGTGCAAGCCCGGAACTCAGTATCAAAGCTGGTGATAAAGTTTTTGCTCCCACACCCCAGCAACAGGAAGCGGGTACCGGTCACTTTAAAGAAACGATCAGCGACAAAGCTGTCAATGCATCTATGGGTAATATCGCGGTTACTATAAAAAATAACCCATCCGGAAATATCAGCTGGGGCGCCGCCTATTGGCAGTATTTTGAAGAGATAGAAAAAATAACGGCTTCGGCCACACCGCTTAAACTGGATAAAAATTTCTTCATTCAAAAAAACGGCGACAAGGGTCCGGTCCTCCTGGCATTGAAAGATGGCGATGAATTGAAAGTGGGTGATAAACTTAAAGTAAGGATCGAAATACGCTGCGACCGGGAGATGGAATATCTTCATATGAGAGATCTTCGTGCTTCTGGAACTGAACCCCTTAATGTAATCAGCCAATACAAATGGCAGGGAGGATTAGGTTATTATGAAGCTACCCGCGATGCCAGCACCGATTTCTTTTTCAACCGGCTTCCCAGGGGAACCTGGGTATTTGAATATCCATTATTTGTGACCCATTCCGGAAATTTCTCTGCCGGTATAACCACCATACAGTGCATGTATGCCCCGGAATTTAATGCACATTCAGAGGGAACCCGTATCACCTCCAAATGATCCCGCATATTGCGGGATCATTTGGAGGTGATTGCGGATTACGGATTACGGATTCACCGATAGCATATTTTTCATTTTACGAGTTAATAAAATAATTGACCAGGTAATTAATCCGAAATCCGCAATCCGTAATCCGCAATTTCTAAGTATTTTTCAACCTAAATAAAGGTTGAGAGAATGAATCACGAAAAAGTCTATTATATCCCTGCACGTTTTCGCAGGGTGGAGAATATGCATATCCTGCTCTGGCTGATCAAGGATGCCTGCTGGGCATTGAACTTCAAATACCTGTCACTATTTATGATCATCCCCACCCTTTCTGTGGCACTGATCATTACCTGGCAAACCCGGCATATTATCTCTGAATTCCTGCATAACCTGGCCGTTGATTTCTGGATCATTGCCAATTGTACCTGGATGGTAGGTGAATTCACCGGCTGGGAAGAAAACCTGGTAGGCCCCTATGGCCTCCGGCAGTTCTCCCTTATCCCTTTTGGCATCGGACTGCTCATCCTGCTTTACTATTATGTTTTCCTGGCATCAAGGAAAGGCTTCAAAGAGCAGATGTTTGCTAAAACCGACCAGATCATCAGCAAAGAACTGGCCCACCCGGATACAAATCCCTGAAAAACTTCAAAAATTCCGGAAATCCGCCAATCCGCAATCCGTAATCCGTAATCCATCGGTTCCAACCCGCAGCGCGGAACGCAGCGGGTTGGAACCGATGGCGTATATTTGCGGCACTTTTAAACCATAGTTTTTCGCTCATGTACAGATCACATACCAACGGTGAATTAAGGATTTCAGACAAGGGATTAGCCGTAACACTGGCAGGCTGGGTGCAGACCGTAAGGAAATTCGGGGCCATCACATTTGTTGACCTTCGCGACAGGTACGGGGTAACGCAGCTGGTTTTTAATGAAGACCTGAATGCACAGCTGGATGCCCAGCCCCTTGGAAGGGAATTTGTTTTGCAGGTATCCGGTACCGTTATTGAAAGAAGCAATAAGAATGCAAATCTTCCCACCGGCGATATAGAAATCTCCGTAAGCTCATATACCATCCTCAATAAATCGGCTGTTCCCCCCTTCACCATACAGGATGATACGGATGGCGGCGATGACCTGAGGATGAAATACCGTTATCTCGACCTTCGCCGCAACGCCGTTAAAAAAAACCTGGAACTCAGGTATGCCGTAAACCGTGCCGCACGCAACTACCTCCACGAACAGCAGTTTATGGATATCGAAACGCCGTTCCTCATCAAATCCACCCCTGAAGGCGCACGTGATTTTGTTGTGCCTTCACGCATGAATGCGGGCCAGTTCTATGCCCTTCCCCAGTCACCGCAAACCTTCAAGCAATTACTGATGGTAAGCGGGTACGACAGGTATTACCAGGTGGTGAAATGCTTCAGGGATGAAGACCTCCGGGCCGACAGGCAACCGGAGTTCACGCAAATCGACTGTGAAATGAGTTTCGTGGAACAGGAAGACATCCTGAATATGTTTGAAGGTATGATCCGACATATTTTCAAGGCTGTAAAAGGAATCGATTATAAGGAAGCTGTCCAGCGAATGACCTGGGAAGACGCCATGTGGAATTTCGGCAACGACAAACCCGATATCCGTTTTGGCATGAATATCCTTAATATCAAATCAGCTTTCAAACTCAATGGTGAATATGCCGCTACCGGCGAATTGCTGGCAGGCACTGATTTCAAGGTTTTTAATGACGCAGAGACGGTATTGGCCATTGCGGTTCCCGGAATTTCAGAATATACCCGGAAGCAGGTCGACGAACTAACGGAGTGGGTTAAACGACCACAGATTGGCATGTCGGGCCTCGTGTATATCCGTTACCAGAACGATGGCATCCTTAAAAGCAGCGTGGATAAGTTTTTCTCCGAAGAAAAATTAAAAGCCATCGCTGATGCTGCTGCCGCACAACCGGGTGACATGATCCTGCTCCTTGCAGGCGCTGAAGAGAGGACCAGGAAGGCAATGAGTGAACTCAGGCTCGAACTTGGTGAAAGGCTTGGCATGCGCAAAAAAGATGAATTCCGGTTACTATGGGTCCTCGATTTTCCGTTGTTCGAATACAGTGAGGACGATAACCGCTGGGTTGCTCGCCACCATCCGTTCACCTCTCCAAAACCGGACCATATCCAGGTGATGATCAATAACAGCCCGGAGATCACTAACGCTGCCGAATACCTGAAACATCCTTATGCACAGATCAAGGCAAATGCCTATGACATGGTACTGAACGGAAACGAAATCGGCGGAGGATCCATCAGGATTTACCAGCGCGATTTACAGGAAAAAATGTTTGACGCCCTGGGGATGAGCCGTGAAGAAGCCAATCACAAGTTCGGGTTCCTCCTTGGCGCTTTTGAATACGGCGCCCCGCCGCATGGTGGTATCGCCTTCGGGTTCGACAGGTTATGTGCCCTCCTCGGCGGAAGCGAAAGTATCCGTGATTTTATTGCCTTCCCGAAAAACAACAGTGGCCGGGACGTAATGCTTGATGCACCCGCTTCCATTGATGACAAACAATTGCAGGAACTCAGTATCCGGCTAAACCTGGCGTAAAATATCGGCTAATAGTGGACATTTTTTGATCACCTGATTTTGATTTTTGGAGGATAACTTCTTATCTTCCGCTACCCACTTTACTGACTTGTCTGTATTCACCTGAATTAATCATGCGTATGACAGGCAATGCTTTGCTACAACAATACAAAACCGGACCGGGTTTCTGGGACGAAATGTGCAATAATGGCCAGATCAGGCCTGAATACAGCCATATTGCCAGAACCTTATCAGAAACACTGGTAGAATCCCTTCATTATAAAGACAAGCTTGCCGGTGAACTCTTTATGAGCCAGGGCATCACTTTTACCGTATACAGCGATGATGAAGGCATTGAAAGGATATTCCCTTTCGATATCATTCCCAGGATCATTACCGGTAAGGAATGGGATATTGTAGAACTGGGCATCAAGCAAAGGATCACGGCACTAAACCTCTTTTTAAAGGATATTTATTCAGAAAGGCAGATCCTGAATGACAAAATCATTCCGGCAGAACTTATTGCCAGTTGCCCGGAATATACCCGGGAAGTATATGGGATAAGGCCGGCCCATGATATTTATGTGCATATATCAGGCATTGACCTGATCAGGAGTGAATCAGGGCAATTCTATATACTTGAAGATAACCTCCGCACACCATCCGGCGTATCCTATATGCTTGAAAACAGGGAGGTAACAAAACGAATATTCCCCGGGTTACTGGGCGCTAATAATGTTCGCATGGTCAGCAATTACCCCCTGATCCTGCACGAAAACCTGCTGGCACTGGCACCCAGGCAAATCTCCAATCCAACCGTGGTATTGCTCACCCCCGGTGTGTTTAATTCCGCCTACTATGAACATACTTTCCTGGCCCGGCAAATGGGCATTCCCCTGGTGGAAGCCCGTGACCTGATGGTAGAGAACCATCGCGTTTATATGAAAACAACACAGGGGTTGCAGCAGGTTCATGTAATCTACCGGAGGGTCGACGATCTCTTCCTTGATCCTTTATCCTTTAAATCGGATAGCATACTGGGTGTTCCCGGGCTAATCAGCGCTTACCGGAAAGGCAACGTGGCACTGGTTAATGCACCCGGAAACGGCGTGGCGGATGATAAGGCCGTGTATGCCTATGTACCATCGATGATCAGGTACTACCTCAATGAAGAACCCATCCTGCCCAATGTTCCCACTTACCAATTGATAGACCAGGGTGCAAGGGAATATGTGTTTAATAATATTCACAACATGGTGATTAAAAAAACAAATCAATCCGGCGGGTATGGGATGCTGATGGGTAATAAATCCAATGAAAAAGAAATTGAATCTTTCCGCCATGAGGTGGAAAAAGATCCCCGGAATTTCATCGCCCAGCCGATCATTAAACTATCCACAGTTCCCTGTTTTATTGACGGACAACTGAAATCAAGGCATGTGGACCTCAGGCCATACGCACTGTGCGGCCCGCAGGGCATTAATATAGTTCCCGGGGGATTAACCAGGGTAGCCTTACGGGAAGGGTCACTCGTAGTAAACTCCTCACAGGGCGGGGGAAGTAAAGACACATGGGTGGTTGACCTTAATTTAAATGAAGAATAATGCTGAGTAGAGTTGCGGATTCATTATACTGGCTCGACAGGTACATGGAACGTACAGATGCCATGATCAGGGTTTTACGTACCAACTATGTTTTGTCGTTTGATGACCAGCTGAACAGCCTTACATCATGGCGGCAGTTGCTGAATATCTTCGGGTACCTGCCGGAAGAAAAACTGAAGGAATATGAAAAGGATACGGAAGCCACCATGCGTTTCCTGATCACTGACGCAACAAACCCGAATTCACTGCGGGCCATTATTTCAAAAGCCAGGGAAAATGCCAGGGGCGCCCAGGACCATATCACGAAGGAAGTCTGGGAACAGGTAAACCAGGTTTATCACCAGGTGAATGATCCATCCATGGAAAAAAGGCTCCAGGAAGAAACATTGAAAGTGATCGACCAGCTTACCGAACACATAACGCTTTATTATGGTGTAACAGCCAGTACCATGCCCAGGGGCAACGGCTGGAACCTGATGAATACAGGGAAGTTTATTGAACGTTGCCTGCTCACGATCGACATTGCCCGCCAGCACCTTGGTGTAATCGAATATAATCTTGATGAGACCAGGGATATCCTTTACTGGAGAAACCTGCTTCTTTCCTTATCCGGTTATGAACTGCACCTGAAAACTTACCGTACGAGGAACCACGACTGGAATGTGGTGCACCAGGTATTGTTCAACCCTAATTTTACCCGGTCGGTAAGGTATTCACTTCAGAAAATAAAAGGTTACCTGGGCAAGATTGTGGAACATAATAATCCGGAAGGAAAAGAATTATTGTGGAACCAATTTGGCAGAATGCTAAGCCGTATTGAGTATGCCGACATGGAGCAGGTAAAGCATGAAAAGCTGGAAGAATTTCTGCGGCATACCCGCAATGATATGGTGAATTTTCACCAGCTTTTGGGGAAATCTTTTTTTTCATACCATTAATCATACTGAATGCCCGTATATAAGATCCACCATATTACAAAGTATACCTATGACAAACCCGTCAAGGAAAGCGTGAACCAGATACGCCTTTTCCCTTACAACTGTCCGGAACAGGAAGTATTGCATCACGAATGGAATATTACCAATTACCCGGAGCTGCATATTTTTAATGATTACTGGAATAACCGTGTGGCCGTCTTTAATATTCTTGAACCGCATGCTGAACTTACCATTGAAAGCAAACTGATGGTTCGCACCACGGCATCCAATGAAAATTTCCTGAACTACTATGGTTCAAGGGTGGAGCTGGAAAATGAAATGAGCGACAATCTTTCCCTGTTGGAGCTCACTTCACTCGACCTTGTGGATTCCCAGCAGGAAATCAATGACATTGTCAGTTCAGTATATGCACCGAATAAATCGATAGCCGAAAAAGTACAGCACTGCAGTGAATACATCTTTAATAATTTTCAATACATAAAGGGCATCACGGACATTGAAACTACCGTAGATGAAATACTTAAGCATAAGTCAGGAGTATGCCAGGATTTTGCGCATGTTATGCTCCAGTTATTACGTACCATGAGAATTCCATCGCGATATGTGAGCGGGTATATTTGTCCGAGTGAGGCTGGCATACGCGGCGAAGGCGCAACACATGCCTGGGTGGAAGCCTGGATTCCCGGAATAGGCTGGGCAGGTATAGATCCTACAAATAACCTTTGGGTAACCAATAAACATGTTAAGCTGGCGGTAGGAAGAAATTTTACTGATTGCTCACCCGTGAAAGGATCCTTCAAAGGACCTGTAAAGCAAAGCCTTTCGGTTTTTGTGTCGATAGGCTATGAAGACGGGCATATTTTTGAAGATCTCAATAAAGTAAATCTCCACCTTGAACCTCCGCCACCATCCGTGGAAGAAATCGCCGCACAGGAAGCGAGTCAACAGCAGTAAACGGCTGTTAATTGGAAAATTGGGAAGTGTGGAAAGTGTGAAAGTGAAATGAGGAAATGAATTTGCAAATTTCAATTTCACATTTTCCACACTTATCAAATTATCAAATTGGAAATCACTTCTTCCAGATCTCCTTTACCGGGTCCCCCTTGCTGCTCTTCCCGGAATGAAGCCATTCATTTCCATCCACCCTGGCTTCGAAACTGAGCGACATCCCTACCCTGCTGCTGTCGCGTGAGAAAAATTCAATCGTCTCCGTATACTTTCCGTCACGCAAAGTGTATGTGCCTCCCCCCGTCCCGAAAAATTCACCCGTACCAGTATTGATCGCTGCCCATTGAAACCTGGTGGCTGACAATATTTTTATTGTTTTCCTTGGCCCTGGATTAATGGGAACCATCTGCCCATCCTGGTCGCGGCTGGAGATCCTCCAATTCCCGGCGAGGGGCGCCACCCCACCATCGATCCTTTTCCATAATTCCTTTTTCCCATCACGGGTCAGCAGCATTTCATTACCCTGGATAGTCACCGGGAAAGCAAACGGCTTTCCCACATTCTCTTTATTGCTGCTGTTAAATTCAATGGCACCTGAAATATTTCCATTCGCATATTGTAGTGTTCCTCCATAAGTGCCGGAAAACTTCTTTTCTTCCTTACTGTAGGAAGCCACACTGAAATACTGATCCGCAACGATCATAGTGTGAACCATACCAGCATCCTTAAATTCCCAGGCTCCGGCAGGCTGATGTTGGGACAAGATTTCTGAACCGGTCAGCATAACCATCACAAACACCATTAATGCTTTCATAAATAGTTGATTTTACGGTATTAAAGTAAGACAAAAAACTAAGCCAAAAAACACCCGTTTTTTGGCCAAATCAGCGGCAAGGCGTTAACTTTAGGGCAAACGACGTTTGCTATGATTAGAAGACAATTTTTGAAGACTGGCGCTATGGCGGTTGCCGGGACTGTAGCTTTTCCTGATTTCCTCTCCGCCAAACCTAAATATCCCAAGAAACTGGTTGGACTCCAGTTATACTCCATCAGGGATGAAATGAAAGCCGATCCATTGGGCACATTAAAGCAATTATCCTCGATGGGATATAAATATGTGGAACATGCCAATTATGTGGACAGGAAATTTTATGGCTATTCTGCTTCCGAATTCAAAAAAATCCTGGATGGCCTGGGAATGAAAATGCCAAGCGGACATACCGTTTTTACATCCAAACACTGGGATGAAAGCAAGAAGGATTTTACCGATGCCTGGAAATACACTATTGAGGATGCCGCCACCTGCGGACAACAATATGTCATCAGCCCATGGCTGGAGGAAGGCAAAAGGAAAACAGCCGACGACCTGAAAGCATTCATGGATATTTTCAACAAGAATGGTGCCCTCTGCCAGAAATCAGGAATGAAATTCGGATATCATAACCATGATTTTGAATTCAGCCAGAAGTTAGATGGACAGCAGGTGTTTGACCTTATTCTCTCCAATACCGATCCCAAACTGGTCATGCAGCAGCTCGATATCGGTAATATGTATAACGGTGGAGCAGATGCTTTGGAAATAGTGAAGAAATATCCCGGCCGTTTTGAATCATGGCATATTAAGGATGAGATTGCAGCCGGCGGAGGGCATGAAAAATATGAAAGCACTGTTCTTGGCAAAGGAATTGTGCCTGTAAAAGATATCCTTGCCATCGCTAAACAAACGCCCGGTGATGCTCACATGATCATTGAACAGGAATCCTACCAGGGCATCAAACCACTGGAATGCATGAAAAGTAATCTCCAGATTATGAAGGAATGGGGATACGTTTAAAAAGATCATTGCCTCTGGCAATGATCTTTTTAAACGATTGCGGATTGACGAATTACGGATTTCGAATTGAATAGATAAAATTGATAAGCTCAATCCGTTCAATCCGTCAATCCGCAATCCGTCAATCATATTTAAAGCTTTTCTCTGAGGATCCTTACCCCAAAAACCCTCCCCGCTGTTTTCCCATAGTTGGCTTCAATGCGAATGGTAATAGCGTTTTTATTATTAATGAGTTCTGCAGGAAGTTCATACATGACATCATAGAATTTTCCTGTCTTGCCCCCATTCCATTCTACCGTTGATAATTTTATGCCATCGACCAGTATGTCAAATTTCCTGTCCCTGTCATCACCTATATAGGTTAGCAGTAAAGAGTTTTTTACGTTGGGATCACATTTCATGGTAAAAGAAAAATAATGCCCGGCGCGGGCTTCACGGCCTTTCCGGCCAATGGCATCATCCACATAGGATCGTTCAGACGCTTTTAACTGGTGATCCCTTTCCGGCTGCATTTCTCCGATCCTGAATACATCGATGGTATTCGCTTCTATATCGCGCTCCCTTTTCTTCTCTTCTTCATATTCCTTTTGCCTTGCATTCCACTCATCCTGGGTGAAGTAATCCCAGTAAACGGAATAATACTGGTCATACACCGTATAAAAAGGGACGAGCTTTACATCGAATGGCTTACCGATCCCTTTCATTTCGAATTCAGGGCGGGAAGTATTCACCTTCTGTATCCATTTGGAAGGCGTCCTGTCACTGGTCATCAATACAGGTGTACCATAGACGGGGTCAGGCATATCCTTTCCCAGCAATCCCGCCAGTACTACAGGGCCATACTTGAAAGCAATCCTGCCTGAATTATCCGGCATTGATTCCGTATACAATTGCATATCAAATGCTACCCTGATCGAATCACCCTTCCTGTACAATCCGGCAATCGTAAAATACCCTGAGCTGTCCGTCTCCGGCATGTACATTTTCCCGTTAACGGATACTACAGGAATTCCTGCATTCCATGAAGGTTTCCGGATCCTGATATTTATCCTTGCTGCTTTGGATTGCTGAAAAGTCAGGAGGATATTATTATCATCGGGGAAGCGCGTATCCTGCCTTATAATTAAACCCTTTTCTTTCCATTGTAAAGTTGATGGAATAAAGAGGTTTATCCAGAGTGTATTAAGGCCATCATGTGAATATATTTGCTCTGCGTACTTGCTGTGATTTTCTATCCCGCTGCCTACACAACAGGTAAAGGTGTTGAAAGAATCACTGAACTGTTTTTTGGTTCCCATGCGAAGGGGAACAAAATAACACATCATCCCGTCTTCGGGATTCTGTGATGCCAGGATATGATTGTACAATCCACGCTCATAATAATCCATAAGGGCTGATGTGGGTGACCAGGAAAAAATCTGGCGCGTAAGCTTCAGCATATTATAGGTATTACAGGTCTCGCAGGTATTATCACTTAAGCGCTCACTCAGTTTTCCCGGCTCACCGCAATATTCATAATTGCTGTTCCCGCCTATCACATAGCTATGATTATTCACCATGGTATTCCAGAAAAATGCCGCGATGGTGCTGTCACCTTTATTTCCCGTAAGCTGAAATTGCCTTGCACTGCCGATCGCCTTAGGAACATTGGTATTGGAATGTTTTCCCGGCATCGGATCGATTCCCAATGATAAAGGCTTCATCACAAAATCATCGTAAAATAAATAAGAGAGGTCCAGATATTTTTTATCGCCGGTAATGGCATAAATATTGGCCAGCACATCATTCATTCCGCCATATTCACACCGGAGCATTTTTTGTCTCAGGGAATCCGGTAAATGTGAAACGGTATTATAGGTCCAGTCGGCCATCCCTTTCACCACCTCCAACGCCTTTTGGTTACCGGTGTAGAGGTACGCATCTACCAGTCCGGCCATCAGTTTATGCACCGTGTACCATGGGCTCCATCCGCCATTCAGGTCAAAGCCGGAGGATTTGATTTCTCCCCTGGCGACTTTTGCGAAAATGGAGTCCTCATTTGGAATACCGCCTACATATCCGGTTTTCCTGGCTTGCTGGCAAAGGGCTAATGCATTCACTGAATAATTTACCCGGTTCAATAAATCTTTGTTCCCGGTGGATACATACATCATGGAAGCAGCAGAAAGGTAATGTCCCATGGTATGGCCCGACAAACCCTCACTTTCCCATCCCTTATAAACGGAATCCTTTACAGGCAAACCCGCATAGAGATAAAAACGGTATAATAACCTGTCGGGTTTCAGCAATAAAAGATAAGATTCATCTTTTTGCATGGCATTATAAAATGCAGATCCCGGAAGAAGCTTTACGGCATCCAGCGGGAATGCATAAGCCCGGGATGGCTGAATTGGTGCAACCCTGAAACGGGAATCATGATACTGAGGGGCATAGGACTGGCCTGCAACACTGATTACAAGGCCAGATAAAGTAATGAACAGGTATATTCTGATAAATCGCATTCATGAATGTAGTAAATTTCCCCGGCATCATTACCCTTGTGGTAATGACTGTTACCGGAGTAATGACGATAAGACAGGCCGTGTATGCATAACCGTTATCATTACTTTTTTGCTGCCAGTGTTTTCCTGATATACTCATCTGTCATCCTCTCGAGGATTGACAGCGTAACTGTTCCATTGGAAAGAATCATATCGTGAAATGCACGGATATCAAATTTCTCTTTCAGGCTGTCTTCGGATTTTTTCCTGAGTTCGCGGATTTTCAGCTCCCCGATTTTATAGCTTACAGCCTGCCCGGGCCAGGAGATATAACGGATCACTTCAGTGTTAACTTCATGAAGAGACAATGCTGTATGATCCGCCAGGTACTCCACCGCTTGTTCACGGCTCCAGCCCTTTGCATGTATCCCCACGTCAATCACAAGCCTGCAGGCCCTCCACATTTCATAGGTGAGTTTACCAAAACGGGTATAAGGATTCTTAAAAAATCCCATTTCAGTTCCGAGGTATTCACTATACAATGCCCATCCTTCGCCATAAGCACTTAGATAAAGATTTCGGCGGAAATCAGGTACGTTTACGAGTTCCTGGTTAAGGGCCATCTGAAGATGATGTCCCGGGACAGCCTCATGAAGGGTCAGTGATTCCAGTATATATAATGGCCGGCTTTTCAGGTTATAGGTATTTACCCAATATTCGCCAGCCCTTCCGCTTTTAATGGAGGCCGGCGAATACCTTCCACCCGTATATCCAGGCGCAAGAAAATCAGGAACGGGTCGCACACCATAAGGTTGCCTGGGCAGTTTTCCGAAAAAACGGGGAAGCGTCCAGTCAATATTCTTGGCAATAAAAGCTGCTTCTTTCAATAATGCTTCGGGTGAGGTGGCATAAAATCTTTCATCCGTTCTCAGCGTGGCGATAAACTCCTTTAAGGTCCCCTGGAAACCAACTTCCTTCATAATCTCTCCCATTTCAGCTTCAATCCTGGCTACTTCTTTCAGCCCGGTCTGGTACACTTCTTCATAGGTCATTGCTGTAGTGGTATAATAACTGATCCTTTGCTGGTAGTACTTCTCTCCATTGGGGAAGGATATTGCCCCCAGTGTTTTCCTGGTATTGGGAATATACTCCTCCTCATAAAATTTCTTTATGAGTTTATATTGTGGGATGATGATTTTACTAATGGCCAACTTTCCCTCTTCCTGTATCGCCTTCCAGTCCAACTCACTGAATGCAGCGGGTTTTTCTCTGAAGGGCCGATAAAACAGGCTCTTCTCCACCGTATCCACAATATGATTATTATAGGTGGAACTGAACCCTTCAATGACCACAGCAGGCTGGCATAAACCGGCTTTCAAACCCTTGCGAATTAGCTCCATATTATCTGATACATAGGAAGGAAAAGCTTTCAATTTTCGTAAATAATCTTCTGCGTCTTTCTTGCTCCTGATAACAGAGGATGAGTATCCCACAAAATCAATATGAAATCCGTCGTCACTCAGTATTGGATTAAGATATTGTTTCAGCTCATATTGCTTCATTTCATCGTCAGTAGTGAATTTCATCAGTTCCAGGCTGATGCGGTCATTCTGGTCCAGGCTGTTTACAGGTATCTTTTGAAGATCCTGCATCACTGATTTCCTGAAATTGTACCGGCGAAGGAAATCCGCTTCCTTATAACGGCCGAGAGGAAAGCTGTCGGAACTGTATTCTTTCTTATTGAAATTTTCGATCTTCTTCAGCACCAGTTTCAAAGATGCATTGTTCACACCTTCCTGTGCTATGAGGATATTAGGAAGGAACAGGAAAATAAACAGGAGTCTTTTCATAAACAGAAAGATATTGAATAAATAAAAACCGGAATCGGCTAATGCAAACTAATTCTTCCAATGGAAATGGTCCGGGCGTCCCCATCAGATGTATAGATAAATTCCAGTTTATCGACAGCCGAAATCCGTAGTGCCTCCTTTTGCCCGCTGTTAAACCATAATGCCTGGAACCCGGGGTATGGCCTGGGCAACAATAGTGAAGGTCCTGGAGTAAGGGATGATATAGGAATACTGGTAATACCTGTTCCGTCCGACTGGCATTGCTTAAAATAAGATGTACCATAAATATCCACCAGGCCAACCCTGAAGGATACTGGCATATCAGCATTAAACTGAACCTGAAGCGTATCCGGATCATTTCCTTTTTTACTGTAATTACCAATATACAGTTGCCATGCAAACATCCTTCCTTTGATACTGTCAGTTATTTGTACCTGCATTAATGTATCCCCTTTTACCGGATCAGGAGCATAACTGATGACATATTTTCTCCAGTCAGGATTCATGATCATAAGGTGATGACGATCCCTTTGAACATCAAATAATGTCATGAACCCGGGTAACGCATTTCGAAATAAATCGTTACGAAGCTTATGGGCTTCTGCGTGGCCCACATCCAAGCCTATATCATTTTTATTGTAATGTCCGGATACCTGCCTTTGTAGGTTTAGGAGCAACAAATTCATCAATTCCGATATGACCAATGGAAATATTTTTCTCCGGCATTGTTCTTCCTTTTGCCCTCAGGATATAGGTGCCTGGGGTTAGCAGGAAAGATTGTCCATCGGCTGTTCCAGTCCTTGAATTATTCTTATTGACTGCATCCAGCTGAAAATCCTGCCCAAGGTCAGGAAGCATCACCGACATGGCATGTTCATTCCATTCAGTAACTCGAACCACCCTTCCTGCATTTGCCCGTCCGAAGGGATCAGCAATATCCACCACATCCGGCATGCATTCAAGTCGCCAAATCCCATCTGATATTTTATCCAGGAAATAAGCGCCATTCCCTGAATACTTAATTACTTCAGAATTTCCTGTTCCGGCGATATGCTTTAGTGAAGCAATATTCACGGGAGAGTTGTTGTAGAACCGGTATAATAAAAATGATATCTGTTCCGGATTCCATTCACTCCTTTGTTCACGGGATGGATGATGCTCGTCCGAAAATACGGTATCAGACGGATAATCTGCCCAAATTTGCCGTTAACCGGATGCATACCTGAATACCTTTGCCGCGATCATCATACTGATGGCTTTTTGCGGGGTATATGCCAGGTTCAGGTAATGGGTCTGGTATTCGGTATTGCCATCTGCAGTAGACATCGGGTCATATGCAAATTGCGTGGCCCATTGAAATCCTGATTTCCGGAAACTCCTGGCCATGGCAGGATACATGACGGGGGCAAGGATATCCGCCGCATCAAATTCATACACAATCCTTGCCTTATTCTTAAAAGCCGCGATAGTGTCAAAAGGAATCGCATACTCATCTACGTTAGGAAGAAAATTCCCCTGCAGGGTATGATTGGCCACCAGCCCGGTGGGGTACCACTGAAAACTGACACCCTGGATATCGGATTCTGCCACGGCTTTTGCATACCTGGGGGACTCGCTGATATTGTAGAAAACGGGCTTTTGCCAGCCGGCTTGTTTTACCGAACGCACCATCCGGGAAATATAATCGCTTGCCTGTTGCAGTGTGCCGGAATGATGCGGTTCATTATTGATTTCCAGTCCGATGATAAAACGATCATCCTTGTACTTTTTTTTAGTATACGGGTTTACATGGGCCAGCAATTGCTTCATGTAATTTTCCTGTGCCCTGATTGCGGGTTCCTCAACCAGCACCCTTTGCTTGTTATACAGGCTGGAAAAACTTCCTGTCATGCTGTCCTTCTCCGGGTATCCATTTCCCCAGAAAGCCAGGGGGGTAAGCATGATCCGGATGCCTCTTTGCTCAAGGGCAAACAGGAGATAATCAAAAAGCCTGCAGGTGTTCATTATTCAGCAGGTTTCCTTCTGCATCCGTGATCTCGGTATCCCAGACGTGCACCCTGAAAGCATTTACGCCCAGGCGTGCAAAATGATATACATCATTATCAATGGCTTTTTCTATGCTGATCCCGGTTCGCAACACTGACCTGTATCCGTAGGCAAAAGGGACGGTGTAATTGATTCCGAAAAAGTATGCTTCCTGCTGATCTTTTTTCCATCTCATGATACCATTGTGATCAACAATAATATCCTGCTGTGCACGGGAAGTATAAGGAAATAAAAAAAAGATAAATACGAGGATGCGCATCATCCGTCAAATTATTCCATTTGAAGTATGAACACAAATTTATTTCCCCGTCTTTTTCGCGAACCCTGTCAATTCATCTGCGGAATACGGATACAAAAAGCACCACGCTATTTACCAGGCAGTGCTGTTATACTATTTTTTCATGGTCAGGCAAAGCCGCCGTGATTAATGGTCCTTTTTCGGAGGGGCAGGTGGAACTGGTGGTGCCGGAGGCGGTGAAGGAGGCAATTGGGATAACTGGGCTTTATTAGATGTTGAGGCCTTTTTCACTGGTGGAACTGGCGGTTCCGGTGGTGGGGGTGGCGCTATATCTTCTATAGGAGTTGCCGGTATTACCGGTGTGGCCGGGACAGCAGGTAGTGCTTTATTAGCCGGTGCTGCTGGCGCTACTGGTGCTACCGGAGGAGGAGGCGGTGGATATTTTTCTTTTTTAACCGTTTTTTTGTCCTGTGCATTCAGTTCCTGAACAGAAATCATCATGCCCATAGCCAGCAGGCAAATGCCTAATTTTTTTACTCGCATAATAAACAGTTTCCTGAAAAGATGCATGAATCAGTTTTATTCCATAAGAAAATAGAAAATATTTTCAGATCAAGTAAATTTGAATGCTGTATTTCCCTGGCTTGCATGGCATTTAATTTAGGTTGATGGAATATTGATGCAATAAATAACCGCGGTTACCAGTTAGATGGCCCCCATCAGCATTTCCATAAATTCCTGAAATAAATCCTGTAATTATTCACTGCCTTTAACTGCAGCCGGACCAGGTTCTGCTTCTATAACCGGGTACATCCATGCAAGAATAAGTTTATAACCAATGGAAAGAATTATCGGGCCGGCAAAAAGTCCGATAAAACCCATAGAGTAAAAATCCACCTATCACTCCGAGGAAAATAATCAGCATAGGAACAGGCGCACCTTTACCCAGCAGGTATGGTTTAAGAATATTATCACTGAATCCAACACCAATAAAATATACGGTCCATAAAACTGCGTATAATGTGCTGTGTGTATAGAAAAGGAAGATGACTGCCCCAAGTATAACAATACCAGGGCCCACCTGGAGTATAGCCAGGATAAGACATAGCACGGTCAGTATACCTGCATAAGGTACACCTGCCAGGTATAAACCCGCTCCGGCAAGGCAGGCCTGGATTACGGCTACCCCCAGGATACCCTTCACTACATTCCGGATGGTTGAAATGCAGAGTTCCCTGAATTCCGGCCCCCGTTTTCCGGCAACCCTGCTGAAAAAAATCTCCGACGCAGAATCCGTTCCCCTGGTCGCCAGCAAGGCCCCGGCAATAATAACGGACAAGAGTAGCTGTAAAAATGTCATTGCAGCACTGAGAACACCTTCCAGGAAAACCTTTGAAGCACTCAGGATCTGGGGATAGTATTTCTGGAATATCGATTGAATGTTATCTGAAAAAGACAGCAGGAAATCATATAATGGTTTTCCCACCAGTGGCCAGTCGCGGATAGCCGGTGAAGGCGACTTGATATTCACCTCACCGCTGTGCAGATAATCACTGATGGCCACAATATTATTGGCCGCCGAATTGAAAAATAAAATGACCGGTATAAAAATAAATGCCAGCATCAGTAATGTCACCAGGATGGCCGGGAATATCCTCCGACCCTTCATCTTTTTTACCAGTGTATCATAGAGCGGGAATACGGCAATAGCAATGATCACCGCCCACATGATTGCCATAAGGAAGGGAGAAATAATCATCAGGCATACGGCGATCACCATAAATACCAGGATAAGCGTCAGTACGGTTTCAATAACCTTATGGTCTTTGGTAATATTACTGTTCATGTTGGATTGATTGCAGTTAGGCGATATCGGGATTAAATTACTTAAATTAAAGACATGAATCATAATGATGCCGGGCCGGGCTTAAAAGAAAAAAGGAACCAGTGTATAATACTGGCATTGGTAATATTAAAATGGATCATCAGCCGTTCCGCTTCCTGTAGCTCAGCACCGCCCAGGTGTTCAGCACAACAGCAAAGCCAAGCATAATAAAGAGGTGCCTGCTGATATCCCTTAATCCGCTGCCTTTTAATACCACCATCCTCATTACCTCAATGAAATAAGAAACCGGGTTAACCTTTGTGATATACTGCGCCCATATTGGCATGCTTTCTATGGAAGTATACAATCCGCCTAAAAGGATAGATACCATCATGATAAAAAAGGCAATGAGCATGGCCTGTTGCTGTGTCTGCACATATGAAGAAATCAGCAGGCCCAGCCCGAGTATGGCGAGCAAATAAACGCTGGAAAACAAATAAATCAGTCCGAAATTTCCGGCCGGAATAATGCCGTAAAACAATCTCGCCACCAATAATCCCAGCGTAAGTACAAATTGCCCCATGATCCAGAAAGGGATCAGTTTACCCAGGATAAAATGGTGTTTCCTGATAGGGGAAACATTGATCTGCTCAATGGTGCCAATTTCCTTTTCCCTGACAATATTCAGTGCAGAAAGAATGGAACCTACCATGGTTAGCAGGATGACCAGTATTCCCGGCACCATGAACTGACGGTAATTCATATGAATATTATACCAGTTGGAATTGGTAGTTTCTATCCGCGGTTCCGGATTCATACGTTGCGGCTGTAACCACTTCACCCTTATTGCTTCATTATAATCCCTGATGATCATATTAAGGTATGCCGAGCCAAGATTAGCCCGTACACCATTAATGGCATTAACGGCCATGTATACCTGCACTTTATTTTCCCTTACAAGGTCCTTTTCAAAATCTTCCGGAATTTCCAGGACAAGATCGGCCCGGTCCTGCTCCACTTCTTCCATTGCATCCGCCATACTTGATGAATATGCATCAAGTATAAAATATCCCGAACTGGTGATCTTGTTCACCAGTTGCCTTGTATAGGTCGATTTATCGTGATCAAGGACAGCCAGCCTGATATTCTTAACCTCATAATCCGCTGCCATCGGAAGAACGATCAGCTGAATGACGGGCATGATCAGCATCATCCGGATTACGGCTGGATCGCGGAAGATCTGGCGGAATTCCTTCTCCAGTATAAACAATAATGTCCTCATAACCTGATCTTGAATTTTTTCATGGCCAGTGCCAGAAGGAAAACGGTCATCCCCGTGAGGATCAGTGTCTCCTTCCATATGGCAGGCCAGTCCAAGGCCTTTCAGCATCACCGACTTAACAATTATGAAATACCATTTAGCCGGTACGATATTGGAAATGACCTGTAACGCCTTGGGCATGTTTTCAATGGGAAACATAAATCCACTGAGCATGAGTGTGGGAAGAAACATTCCCACCAGTGAAATGAACATGGCGGTCCTTTGTGAATCGGTAATAATGGAAATCAGCAAGCCCAGGGATAAGGCTGTAATAATAAAAAGTATGCTCTCTGCCATCAGCAACAAAAGACTTCCGCGAATCGGCAATTCAAGTACGAATACGCTCAACAGTAAAATGGTGATGATATTGATGATGGAAAGAAACAGGTATGGTAATGCCTTGGCCGTGATCACCATAACAGGCCTTGATGGTGAGGCGAGCAATACTTCCATGGTTCCCAGCTCCTTTTCCTTTACGATAGACACGGATGTCATCATGGTACAGACCAGTAATAATATCATCGACATCACACCCGGAACAAAATTAAAGGCTCCCTTCAACTGCGGGTTGTAGAGCATCCTGGTATTGGTCTTAATGGTATAGGGATAATCAGGATTTTGAAGGAAATCGTCCTGGAAATCACGGATAATGGCATTGGCATAATTGGTTACCGTGGTGGCGATATTTGGATCGGATGCATCGGCGATAAGCTGGATGGTCACCGATTTTGATTGCAGCAATTGTTCCCTGAATCTTTCGGGAAGTATTATGGCCAGGCGGATATCACCTTTCTTAAATGCTTTTTGTATGTCAGAAGGATGTTCAAGATTTTCCCGAAGGTCAAAATAATTACTTGCCGCAATGCGCTGAATCAGTTGTCTTGAATACTGGTCCTTTGATGGATCAAGAACCGCAACCCTGGAATTTTTCACTTCATTGGTAAGTGCGAAACCAAAGATGAGCATCTGTGCCACGGGCATGCCGAACAGGATCAGCAGGGTGCGTTTGTCGCGCCATATATGCATCCATTCCTTCCTGACAAAATAGAAAAATGTTCTCATGCTGATCAATGGTGCCCGACCTTTTTTGCTTAATTATTCTGAACGCCTGGCCTTCCTGGCAAGGGCGATAAATACATCATTCATACTTTGCACAGCATAGGATTCCCGCAATCCTGATGGGGTGTCCAGTGCTTCAATCCTCCCATCAACCATGATACAAACACGATTGCAGTATTCAGCCTCATCCATATAATGGGTGGTTACAAAAACCGTGGTTCCATGGTCTGAAGCACGGTAAATCATCTCCCAGAATTCCCTCCTGGTTACAGGATCAACACCACCCGTTGGTTCATCAAGAAATACAAGGGGTGGTTCATGCAATATGGCCACACTGAAAGACAGCTTCTGTTTCCATCCCAGCGGCAATTCCCTTACCAGTGTATTCTGATGTTCCGTTAAATGCAATTCCGCAAGGATCTCCTTTGTTTTCTGCCTGATACTGTCAGTTCGCATACCATAAATGCCGCCATAAAATTTCATATTCTCCTTAATGGTCAGGTCTTCATAAAGTGAAAACTTCTGGCTCATATAACCGATATTCTGCTTGATCTTTTCCGACTGGCTGCCTACATCAAAGCCTGCCACCGAAGCGATTCCGGAAGTAGGGCGACTGAGGCCGCAAAGCATTCGCATAGCCGTTGTTTTGCCCGCGCCGTTAGCCCCCAGGAAACCGAATATCTCTCCTTTCTTTACGTTAAAACTGATGGCATCCACGGCTACAAAATCACCAAAGCGCTTGGTAAGCCTGTCAGCTACAATGATATCCGCTGGTGTTCCGTTCATATCATTTTCTTCATAAATACATCTTCAATGCCTGGTTCTGCTTCCAGTATTTCTGCCTGTTCATGATTTCTTTCAGCAAGAAATCCTGCAAGCTCCGGAAAACCTCGTTTATCCGACAACGTTATATGGTAATACTCCCCGAAAGGAAAGGCAGTGCCGATCCAGGGAAATTCCCGCAGGTCAAGCAGCAGCCGGTACATATCCTTTCGACTTAACTGCCCAGAGCGGTTCACTGAAAGCTTCGCTGATGCCGGCAGGAGTATCCAGCGCCAGCAATGATCCTTTATTTACCAGGGCTACCTTGTCGCAGAGAGCGGCTTCATCCATATACGGGGTGGATACCATAATGGTAATTCCCGCCGACCTGAGATTCCTGAGCATATCCCAGAATTCAACCCGTGAAAGGGCATCTACACCTGTGGTTGGCTCATCCAGGAACAGTACATCGGGACGGTGTATTAACGCGCAGCTCAGGGCAAGTTTTTGCTTCATCCCTCCCGGATAACTGCCCGGCCTTTCTTTTCCTGAACGGCTCAATATGACTGTAGATATCCCTGATGAGGTGATAATTCTCCTCAACGGTGGTATTAAAAATACTGGCAAAAAAACTCAGGTTTTCCTCAACACTCAGGTCCTGGTAAAGGGAAAACCTTCCCGGCATATATCCAACACGCTTACGGATCTCCCGGTAGTTTTTCACCACATCAAGTCCCATCACTTTTGCTGAACCGCTGTCTGCCAGTAACAATGTGGTTAGTATCCTGAACAGTGTAGTTTTCCCGGCACCATCCGGGCCTATCACGCCAAACAATTCACCTTGCGGCACGGATATGCTGATATCATCCAACGCCACGACAGGTGATGGTTTTGCAGGGTAGGTCTTACTGATATGCTGTATATCGATGGCAGTCATCAGGGATTGAATTTTACTTCGCCATACATGCCAAGTTTCAGGAAACCATCATTTTTCACATCAATCTTTATCGCATACACCAGGTTCGCCCTTTCCTCTTTTGTTTGTATGGTTTTTGGCGTGAACTCTGCCTTATTGGAAATCCAGGTAATGGTTCCGGGGTAAGTCCGGTATCCACCCTTGCCATCATCAGCAGAAACCTTTACTGCCTGGTTCAGTTTCACCATGGCCAGTTGGTTCCCGGTTATATAGGCATGCAGCCTTAGCGTATCGAGGCTGGCAATTTTATACAGCGCCTTCCCGCCGCAGTCATTTCACCCGGCTGGGCATACTTGGCGAGAACGGTACCTGTGACCGGGTTGGTCACCGCGGCACGCTGTATCTGGTCGTCCAGTTGGGCTACCCTGATGGTCAACGGAGTTTTTTCGCTCAGTACAGTTCGGTTCTGCGCCCCCGTTAGTGTCTTCTGAACCTCGATTTGTCTTCTGGTGACTTCCATTTGCCTCTGCACCTGGTCATATTGTGAAGTAATATCATCCAGTTGTTTTTGTGTGGCCGCCTGTTCATTCACAAGATTGGTAAAACGGGTTTTTTCCCTCTGCAGTGAATTCAGCTGGGTTTGCTGAACCTTCAGCTGTTCCTCGAGCATCCTGATCTGGGGGCCAACATCTACCACCTTTTCCTTCAGGGTTCCAATACTGGCCTCAACCTGTTCCTTCTGTAGCCGGAGATTTGTGGCATCTATCAATGCAACAGCCTGTCCGGCCTGCAACCGATCGCCCTCATCCACAGAAAATTCAAGGATCTTCCCGGGCAATTCGGATGATACGATCACTTCTTCTGCTTCAAAAACTCCTGAAGCATCACTGGAATTCTTTCCATCACCACAAGAGTTTAATAAAGACAACAGGGATACACTGGCAATGACAAAAATGTACTTCATGGCTGATTTCATTTCTTATAACGGATGGCATTGATGATGAATGCAGATACTTCTTCCGATCGGGATTCCAGCAGGTCATTATACCTGTCTTCCGAAACACCCGAAACCTGCAGGAACATTGGTTTTGCGATAACAGGGAACATGCATAACGACAACATGTTCAGGATAAGCTGCATGGGATCCACGGGGTTGATTTTCTTTGCAGCCACAGCCTTTTGAATGGCCGTCACAACTGATGCAAAGGGTTTTCCCTTGTAGGAGGCCATGATATTCCTGAATACCTTTCCATCGCCGGTATGCATTTCATGCAATACAAAAATGGGCAGGTAAGGATGATCCTTACCGAGTTTTATGTACATCCTGCAGAATGACCTGACCTGGTTGAAAAAATCCGTATCCCCTGCATCAAATATTTTGCTGATCCCGGCCATTAAAGTACCTGCTGCCTCCCGGAAAATAACTTCAAATAATTTTTCCTTGCTGCGGAAATAATAATGCAGCAATGCCTTATTGATGCCTGCTTCATCCGCTATATCCTGCATCCTTGCGCCTGCAGAGCCTTTCCGCATGAAAACTTTCTTTGCGGCTTCCAGGATTTTCTCTTCCGTATTTTCCAGTATTTCACTTTTAACCATATGGTTAAACCATTTGATCAAAATTATGTAAATATTCCGGAAATCCCCTTATTTTTTGGCTGGCAGCGTTGCCTCCCTATGTACATAGAACTCTTTGAAGATAAGCCTGAGGTTCTGGTCAAAAGTGATATAATTATACACCCAGTTAATGAATACATGCAACCGGTTCTTTACCCCCAGGAGTAAAACCAGGTGCAGCAGCATCCATACCAGCCAGGCAAAAAAACCTCCGAAATGGAAACGGGGTTTAGGTATGTCCACCACAGCAAGATTTCTTCCGACGGTTGCCATTGATCCCTTATCATGGTATTCATAAAGAGCAGGGGTTTTATTGGCCGCCATCCGAAATAAATTCTCTGCCAGGAGATCTGCCTGGCTGATGGCCACATTAGCCACCTGGGGATGCCCGTTAGGATACAACGGAGTTTCCATATATGCCACGTCGCCCAGTGCAAAAACATTATCAATCCCCTCCACCCTGTTGGTTTTATCCACCCTGACACGGTTTCCTTTCACTACGAATGACGAATCAATTCCATCGGGTATATTGCCCTTGATTCCGGCTGCCCAGATCACCAGTCTGGCAGGAATGCTGTTTCCGTTATTTAACAGTACATGCTCGCCGTCATAATTTTTTACCATGGTATCAAGCATTACGTTTACGCCCAGGCGCTGAAGGTATTTCAGGGATTGCTGGCTCGACTTCTCACTCATAGATCCAAGCACGCGGTTGGATCCTTCCAGTAAAATGATCTCCATCCCACTGAAATCAAGATCAGGATAGTCTTTGGGAAGAACGGTTGTTTTCATTTGTGCAATAGCTCCGCTAAGTTCCACGCCAGTGGGCCCACCGCCTGCAATAACCACCGTCATCAGCTTTTTCAGTTCCAGGGGATCTTTCTCCATGACCGCCTCTTCAAAATTATGGATCAGTTCGTGGCGGATGCGAAGCGCTTCTACGGTCGACTTCATTGGCATGGCATGTTCCTGCAATACCTTATTTCCGAAAAAGTTAGTATCAGCACCGGTGGCAAGCACAAGGATATCATAGTCAAAAACACCAATATCGGTGCTTACCGTTTTTAAAATGGTATCGATAGATTTAACCTCGGCCAGCCTGATCCTTACATTCCGGCTTTTTTGAAAGACCCTGCGAAGGGGAAATGATATATTGGAAGCATCGAGGCTGCTGGTGGCAACCTGGTAAAATAATGGCTGAAACTGGTGATAGTTGACTTTATCAAGAAGGAGTATTTCAAATCCCGGTTTATTATTCAGTTTACGGGCGAGTTTTAAACCGGCAAATCCTCCGCCAACAATGATGATTCTCATGTTTTTCATTTAGTGTGACCCGGTCAATAAATGCACTGCAAATAAAAGGCCATCAACCAAACAATGTAAATCCTGTATTAGTTCTCGTAATAGGGAATATCATCCAGCGCAATGCTTTCCTTCTGCTGCCAGTAGGCGAGGGTTACCACATGGCCGTCTTCAGTATGGAGCAGCCTTCCAAATATGGCATTAACAGGATTAAAGGTAACATCCGTGACTCCGACGGTAAAAGATTCCGGATTGCGATGGTTTATCCCGCCGTTGGCGGGAGATTGCGGATTTTCTTTCGCATCCTCAGTCGAAAGTGATTCGGCATTTGCCTCTGGTTTTGCAACCGTGGCCGGAGCAGCCTTGGGAGGAGGAGAAGGAACAACGACAACTTCAAAATGGTTGATCTCCAGTATTTTTTTCAGGAATGCCACGCGCCCGGGTGTAACATTTTTTTCAACGATGGCGCACTTAACACCGTTTATACTCCTCGAATAAATGATTCTGATTGATTGCCATCTTCTTATTTTTTCTGTTTCACGACTCATCCCGTATATACGGGATACTCAGATTAAACCCTGCAAATAATCATATATCCAGCTAAATAAACCGCCAAAAATAATACCGGCACCACAGATTGCAAGTCCAAGTTTAACCGGACCGGAAATAATAATTGGCATCACATTTACAGGTTCCTCCTGCGAACTGAAAATGATCCTGACCACTTTCAGGTAATAATAGAGTGATATAATCATATTCAAAGCGGCAAACCCGATATACCAGTAATTACCGCTGGATGCCCCTGCCATTAACAAAAATAACTTTCCAAAGAAGCCTGCAGTGGGTGGTATACCTGCAAGGGAAAATAATGCCAGTGCCAATGTCCATGCAAGCACCGGGCTGCGCCTGTACAGCCCCCGTAACCCGCTGATGGTTTCAACGCCTTCATTGGAAGACATAATAGCTGCAACACCAAAAGCTGCCAGGTTGGAGAATATATAGATCAATACAAAATATGTTACGGATAAAAGTCCCTGGTCTGAATTACTGCTGATACCCACCAGGATAAAACCCACCTGTGCAATGGATGAAAAAGCAAGGAACCTCAGTAAATTATCCTGCCGGATGGCAAAGAGATTTCCAATCAGCATGGTAGACATTGACAGTACAAGTACGATTGCATACCATGCATCCAGGATATTCGGGAATACCGTGTATAACACCCGGATAAAGATAAATGCCATGGCACCTTTTGATATCACACTGAGAAATGAGGTTACGGCTACGGGTGAGCCTTCATATACGTCTGCCGTCCATAAATGGAAAGGAACAATGGAAAGTTTAAACGCAAATGCGCTGAAGAGGAATACAAAGCCCATGATATGCAAAGGATGCGCCTGCATGCCACCCCAGATAATGGAAAAATCCAGGGATCCCGTTAAGCCATATATGATGGAAATGCCAAACAACAAAATGCCGGAAGAAAGGGCAGATGAAAGGATCATCTTCATTGCAGCTTCTGACGACTTCTTCCTGTCCAGGTCGAAATTTGCCATTGCTGCAACGGGAATAGTGGCCAGTTCCAGTGACAGGTAAAACATCAGCAGGTTACCGCTCGAAATCATGAAGTACATACCCAGCAGGGCCGACAACATCAGGATAAAGAATTCAGCCAGGTGATCCGACTTTTTCATCCAGTCCGTACACAGCAGTGAAATAAGGTAAACGCCAACTGACAGGATACCTTTCTGAATCCCGATAAAATGATTATGAATAAACATTCCGTCAAATATCCTTCCCGTCTGGTTAAACGTAAAGGCAATGGCGATATTCACCAGCAGGAGCAATTGAATCACTGACAGCAGTGTCGGATTGGATATCCCTTTTCCGAGTTTGATAAACAGCAGGATAAAGATGATCAGCGCGACCATCAGTTCCGATTTCATCAATATAAAATATTCATTCATGTTCTGTCCTGTCTTTTATTTACCAGCCAGTTTATCCATAATAACTTCAACGCCTGGTGTTACCAGGTCATTTAACCAGAAGGCATTACCCCCATTAACAATATACCTGCAATCAATATGATGGCTGCCCATCTTTCATTCCATCGGGCATCGCCAAGATTGATATGTTCCTGTTTAACCGGGCCCATGGATACCTGCCCCATAGCCCTTAAAATATATACTGCCGTTACTACAATCGACATACATGCAGCAATGGTAGCAATGCGATGAAATGTATCGGCATTTTCCCAGGATCCCATGAAAACCGTCATCTCTGCAACAAATCCGCTCAAACCCGGTAAACCCAGTGAACAAAGACCGACAATAAACAATACCGTAGTGATAAAAGGCATCACTTTCATCAGTCCACCCATTTCATCCACCATCCGGGTATGTGTACGTTCATAGATCATTCCGATGACGGCGAAGAAAAGGGCTGTCATCAGTCCATGTGATACCATTTGCATCACGGCACCGGTCATCGCAGTTTGGGTCAGCATGCCGATACCCAGCAAAACAAAACCGCAATGGCTAACCGAAGAATAGGCATTGATATATTTCAGGTCCTTCTGCATCATGGTGGCGAAGGCGCCGTATAATAATGGCAATGGATGAAAGAACGATGATGATATGTAGCATATTCCTTTGCTCCTTCGGGCAGCAGGAAGGTGGCAACCCGCAAACAACCATAGCCGCCCAGTTTCATGGATATACCGGCCAGGAACATAGAACCTGCCGTTGGTGCTGATGAGTGACCATCGGGTACCCAGGTATGAAAAGGAAAGAGGGCAGTGAAAACCCGAAGCCAACAAATAGCAGCGGGAAATATGCAGCGCTGCAACTCAAAAGGTATGTTCATTTGGGAAAGACTGACCATATCAAAAGTCTCTGCCCTTCGGCAGTGAAAATATAAACCGAGTATACCTACCAGGATCAGGGCAGATCCTCCCATCAGCATCAGGGCCAGTTTATTGGCGCTGTATTCTTTGTTCCCGCTTCCCCAGATGCCGATCAACAGGTATTTTGGTATCACCGATATTTCCAGGAAGAAGAACATAGCATGAACAGGTCGAGTGAAATGAAAAACCCATAAGCACCGAGGGCAAAGAAGTATCAGCAGGAAAAAAAACTCCTTTGGTCATCTTCTCCATATTCCAGGAAACCAGTACACCGGCGATCAGTACAAAAGAGGTCAGCAATATCATCGCACAGTGAAATGCCATCCACGCCGAAATGAAAATTGATATCCGAGCGAAGGGAACCAGGTAATACTGTCTGCTCAAATAAGTATTGGGTATACATTGCCGATAGCGCGTTCCCTGTTGAAAGCAATGAAAAAAAACAGGCAGAGCAAGCAGTTGTGCAATGGAACCGGCAAGTGCCATCCATTTCACCTGATTGCTGCTGCGGGACAGCAAGTACGCCAAGTGCAGTCAGTAATGGAATGAATAATATCAGCAGTAAGTTCATCAGTTATAATTTCAACACCTTCAGGCCTGCAGCGATATACTACGCAGCAAGAAGGTAAACAGATACAATTATGATTATGCCCACCAAGAAAGTAATTCGCATATTGCTGTACTTTTCCCGACTGTAATTTTTTAATATTTTCTGATACCCATCCGGTAGTTTTTCCGGTTCCAGGTCACTAATCCATCCACTAATATTCCTGTCGAACCAGGCGCCGGCCTTGCCACCAGGTTGAACAATATTTTTTTTGTAATGAACAGGTATATTTCATCAATATAAAATTTATTATAAGCCGCTGTATAAATAACCCCCAGTCCATGGGATGCAGCCTTCGGACGGTTGTTTTCCTTTTTGATACAGGCACATGGCCGATAAAATTCCTGCAAGTCCCAACAGTACAGGTGCAATGGAAAATTGCAGGTGAAATGCCTGTGGCAAAGTGGCTTTCCATCTGAGCTTACATATTTTCCAAAAGGAATAAAGCCCGCCGCTGCTGCACCAATAGCCAGTAAGACCAGTGGCAGCATCATAAACAGGTCCTCAGATTTATGATGATGCTTATCTTCTTCATGATGCCGGGAAGCATACACTGGTTTCTTCCAGAAAATGCTGAAATATAAACGGAACATATAAAAAGCAGTAAGTCCGGATGTGATCAATGCGATCGAATAGATGGCCCTGTTGTTGCTGATATGCAGCCAGCAGAATTTCTTCCTTACTGAAGAAACCGGCGAAAGGAGGTACACCTGCAATGGCCAGACAGGCAATTAAAAAAGTAATATGTGTAATGGGTAATTATTTTCTCAAACCACCCATATCTTTCATTTCATTGCTATGTACATAATGTATCACCGCCCCGGCACCAAGGAATAACAATGCTTTGAACATGGCATGGGTAAATAAATGGAACATGGAAGCGGTAAATCCAAGTCCCTCTTCGCCACCATATCCTGAAACACCCAAGGGCAAACATCATAAAACCGATCTGCGACATGGTGGAATAGGCCAGCACTCTTTTAATATCTGTTTGTGTACAGGCAATGATTGCGGCGATGATGGCTGATATTGCACCAACCCATCCGATCAATTCCAAGCACATCAGGAGCAGTGATGGCAAATACGGGAAATAATCTTGCCACCAGAAAAACACCTGCTACCACCATGGTAGCCGCATGTATCAAGTGCTGAAACAGGAGTAGGACCTTCCATCGCATCGGGCAACCAGATATGCAAGGGAAACATGGCGCTTTTACCGGCAGCCACCGATAAATATCAGCGCCAGTCCCCAGGTCAATGCAGAAATACCCAGAAATGACTGCGCCGAAGCACTGTTTAATGCAGTGGACTTCACGGTGGTTAAGCCGGGTGATAAGGGTTTGAAAATCCAGTGTGCCTGAATAGAAGGATAAGATAAGGATACCGATCAGAAAACCCAGGTCTGCAAAACGGGTAACGATAAATGCTTTTTTGCAGGCCGCAACGGCAGATGGTTTATTATAATAAAATCCGATCAGTAAGAATGATGAAACACCCACCAGTTCCCAGAAAATATAGATCTGGAAAAGATTGGAAGAAAGAACCAGTCCGAGCATGGAAAAAGTAAACAGCCCGAGAAATGCATAATAAGTCGGATATCTTTCTTCGCCTTTCATATAACCAAGAGCTGATAAATATGCACCATCAGTGAAACAAAGTGACCACCACGAGCATCATCACGGAAATAGGATCCAGCATGATACCCATATCGATGGACAGTCCGTTTCGGAAAATTCCAGCCAGGTAAATTTTAAATGGAATGGTTTGCTGATAAACACCATTCACTTTCCCGGTAGAAAAGAAATAATCATAAGCCGTTATACATGACAATCAGGGTAGATACGGCTATCAGTAAAGTGCCGATAATCCGGACTTAGTTTTTAAATAATTTCTGCCAAATAATCCCAGCAATAAAAAGCCAGCCAGTGGCAGTAATGGAATGAGCAATGCTATTGGTAGTATGCATTGGGCATTCTGGTTAATACTTTCATTTCTTCAGCATTCTTCCACATCAATGGATTTATGACTGCGGTATAAATTAATGATGATCGCAATAGCAACAGCCGCTTCAGCAGCTGCAATGGCGATAATAAATACCGTAAAAAACAAACCATCCAGTTGTCCGGGCCAGAGGTATTTATTAAAAGCGATAAAATTCAGGTTCACGCTGTTCAGTATCAAGTTCAATGCTCATCAGCATGGTGATCAGGTTTCTCCGGGTAAAAAAACCATATACCCCGATAAAGAATAGTGCGGCACTGATAAATAAGTATATGATATAGTCCGGGTTCCATCATTTTGTTTCCGGTTTACTTCTGTATAGCAATAACAATACATCCGATCATGGCTGCCAGTAATAATATACTCACTACTTCAAATGGTAATGCATAACCGCCATCTTCCACGCTCAGCATCCTGTTCGCCGATATTGCTGACAACCGGTAGCGGTAACGGTGCTTCAGTTGTTGCAATGAAAATATAATGCTGATAAACCTGCAGCATCGTCAGTGCAAATCCGCAGAAGACAGCCAGTGCTGAAAATATTTTTCTGCCGATCTTTTGGTTTGGGTAATTTTTCCCCGGCCTGCTGTGTCAGAAAGATGGAGAAAATGATCAGCACCACAATACCGCCCACATAAACCACAATCTGTACTGCAGCAATAAATTGGTAATCGCAGCCAGAAATAAATACCGGCAATACCGATCAGGGAGAATAAGCAGATAAATGGCCGCCCGGAATATCTGTCGTGTGGATACAGAAGCAATAGCGCTTCCCAGGATCAATGCAGGCGCCAGTAAATAAAATATAATAGTTGATCCTGATATCATTATTTCTACTCCACTCCTTCCTGATTTTCGATCCCGGTTTATTTAAAATTTTTGTCAGTTGCGCTCCTGTCAAATACACTGTGTTCAAAAGTCTGCGCCATTTTAATGGCATCGTAGGACAGGCCTCAATACAGAGATTGCACATGGTACACAGTTCCAGGTGATACACAAATTTGTCAATCGCTTTTTTCTTTTTTCCTTCCGGCGCTGATATCAAATTTGGTAACAATCTTGATGGTTCCATTGGGACAAGCCAGTTCACAGGCCGTACAGCCGGTGCAGCGATGTTCATTGTTTTCATCATGCGGCATCACCACTTCGCCCTTGAACCGTTCCGGCAAATTCCAGGTATCCCGGTTATCAGGATATTGCTGGGTGATGATTTCTTTATGATGCGTAAAATAATACGCTGTCCGCCTCATGCCGGTAGTCAGCGATTTTACCGCGCTGAAAACTTCTTTTATGTATTTACTATGAACATATTTTAATAGATTATGTATAATTATTTTTATCGACTCAAATCTTCACTCTTAGTTCTAAAAATGCCATCTCATTATCGCCATCACTGTTACCAATAATAATATTAAACATACTGATCGGTAATAAATATTTCCATTCCAGGTTCAGCAACTGGTCGATACGCAACCTCGGGAAAGTCCACCTGAACCACATGATCATGAATATCAGGAAAAATGTTTTTCCAAAAAACCAGATACTGATGAAGGAATATAATCCATCACATGATTAAATCCCTGCCAGTTGCCAATATGAAAAGGCATCCATCCACCGAGGAATAATGTAGCGCCGATAGCACATACAATAAATACATTGACATATTCCGCCAGAAAGAACAAAGCGAATTTCATTCCTGAATATTCGGTATGAAAACCGGCTGTCAGTTCCGATTCCGCTTCTGCCAGGTCAAAAGGTGCCCGGTTGGTTTCTGCAGTTACGGCAATAATAAATGTCACAAAAGCAATGATCGCAGGAATATGTCCTTTGAATATCCACCAGCCATTTGCCTGTGATTCAATAATATCAGAAATCTGCAAACTTCCGGTCAGTACCACAATGGCTAAGATGGATAAACCTGCAGATAATTCATAACTCACGATCTGTGCACCGCTCCGCATGGCGCCCATCAGTGAATATTTATTATTGCTGGCCCATCCGGCCATTAAAATACTAATGACCATAATGGATGAAACAGCAGAAATATATAGTACACCGATATTCAGATCCCACAATTGAAAATCTTTCGCAAAAGCGATCGGCGCCATCAGCAACATGGCCACAATCATCGCAATAAAAGGAGCCAGGTTGAACAAAAATTTATCCGCACCATTTGGTGTCAATCCTTCTTTTACTATTAATTTCACGGTATCTGCCAGTGATTGCAACATTCCTTTTGGCCCTACCCGGTTAGGGCCAAGACGTATCTGCATCCAGGCAGAAACTTTTCTTTCCATGATCACCAGTACCAATCCCAAGCACGGCAAACAAACCGATCACGGCAACAGCCGGCAATCACCATTTCAATGATCAATGTCCATCGGCGGATTGAAGGTCTGCTTAAGCCAGTCATGAATTGACTTTGATATGTTTGAAAAGCTCCACATGTCTTCAGAATTTACGAATTAGCGGATTTGCGAATTGCGAATTAATAATTTTGATTTCAACTGACTGCACTAATTCGCAATCCGTCAATCCGTAATTCGCAATCTGCAATCTATTATCTGTCAATATCCGGTATCACCAAATCCAACGTTCCCATCATCGCCACCAGGTCACCGATCTTACTGCCCCGGGCCATATGATCCAGTGCAGAAAGATTAGAAAATCCCGGTGAACGGAATTTAATCCGGTATGGTGTTGTGCCGCCTTCACTCACAATATATACACCAAATTCACCTCGGGCCGTTTCCACCCTTGAATAAAATTCTCCTTTTGGTAATTTCAATACCGCTTTTGTTTTGGCCTGGAAATCACCTTCGGGAATATTATCAATCAATTGTTCAATGATGACAGATAGATTGTCTGCATTTCCTGCATACGAACCATATAACGGGCAAATGAATCACCACCTGTTTCCAATATCTCATCAAACTCCACTTTATCATATATTTCGTAAGGATATAATTTCCGTGATATCACAACTTACACCACTTGCCCTTGCACGTCGGGCCGCTGCACACCATAAGAAATCGCATCTTCCGTGATAAGATAACCAACATCTTTCATCCGGTTCTGGAAAATGATATTGCCGGTTACCAGTTCATCATATTCATGAATTTTGTCTTTGAATAGTTGTATGAATTCTTTTACCCTTTTTTGAAAATTCGGATGAAGATCCTGCATCACGCCACCGGGTACCATATAGTTCATGGTTAGCCTGGCACCGCAGGTTTCTTCCATGATATCATTGATCATTTCTCTTTCCCGGAAAGCATGGAAGAAAGGTGTGAAAGCCCCGAGATCCATGGCCATTGCTCCCCACCATAATTCATGTGAAGCAATCCTTGTCAGTTCATCCATCAATACCCGGATCACCTGTGCCCTTGGAGGAATTTCTATCTGCAATCCTTTTTCAACACATAAGGCACAAGCATGATTATTGATATGGGCAGAGAGATAATCCATCCGGCTGGTGACATAAATAAATTGCCGGTAGGTAAGGCTCTCACACATTTTTTCAATGGAACGATGGATATATCCCAGGTGAGGTTCAACTTTTTTAATGGTTTCGCCATTCAGCGTAATCACCAGGTGCAATACACCATGTGTGGCAGGATGCTGTGGTCCTACGTTGATGATCAGGTCACCTGATTCTGTTGTTGCCACTTCGTCTTTAAAAGTAATCATGTTGTTTTATAGAATTCCGAATCATTTTCAAATCATCTGCACATCTTCACATCTGCACATTTGCACATTTTCTTTACAGTTTGATCATATTCACCGGATCCTCAAAATCTTTTCGCATCGGATTCTTTCCTTCCCATCCATCCGGCAATATCAATAACCGCAGGTCAGGATGGTTCAGAAAATTCACACCAAACATTTCATACACTTCCCTTTCATGAAATTCAGCCGTTCTCCAGATATGCGCAACTGTTTCAATTTCAGGTTTATCCCGGTTCAGTTTTGATTTGATCACCATATTATGACGGTGACGTGGTAGTCGACAAATGATACACCATCGTCAGATGTGTCTTCCAGTCGACACAGGTCAGGCAAAAAAGATAATCGAAACACAGAGATCTGTTCATTGCGAAGTTGCTGTTGCCAGCGATAGCCAGTCGGCCGGCTCTACTAGTAATATTGAGCCATTCGCCGCCTTCTTCAAAAGTGGCAGTGAGGGATGCAATTCGTGTTATTTTGGCTTGTAATTCTTCGTTAGTCATCTGATACATTCATTTATTCAATCTGAATTTGCTATCTCTTGTCATGTCCTCTTTTTATTTTTTCCTGCAGGGTTATCAATGCATGCAACAATGCTTCCGGTCTGGGCGGGCAACCGGCTATATATACATCCACCGGTATCACATGATCAGCACCTTTTACCACAGAATAGGTATTATAAAAAAAAGGACCGCCACTGATAGCGCAGGCGCCCATGGCAATTACATATTTTGGATCGGCCATCTGGTCGTATAATCTTTTTAATACCGGTGCCATTTTATTGACGATGGTTCCGGCAATGATAATCACATCGGCCTGCCGGGGTGTGGCTCGGGCCACTTCAAAACCAAAACGGGAGAAATCATATTTGGCGGAAGCGGTCGACATCATTTCAATACCACAGCAACTGGTGGCAAATGTCAGTGGCCAGAGTGAATTGGTCCTGGCCCAGTTGATCACATCATCCAGTGTGCCGGTAAGAATGCCCCCACCCGGTGTTTCATGTACCTGCCCGGGAAATCTGTTACTGGTCTTTGTCCTGTTTCCAATTCATTCATTTTTTTAATTCCTACATTTCATTTGCACATTTTCGTATTTGCAAATTTGCAAATTGTCTCAACTCCATTTCAATGCTCCTTTTTTATGAGCATATAAAAAGCCCATAAAGAGTATAAAGAAGAAAATAACGATTTCCACCAAGGCCACCCATCCCATTTTTTTGGCCACAACCGCCCAGGGATATAGAAAAATAAGCTCCACGTCAAAAATCAGGAAGATAAGGGCAAATAGATAATAGCCTACATTTAACTGTATCCAGGTTTTTCCCTGTGTGGGGATACCGCATTCGTAGGCTTGCACTTTTTGTTTATTGGTACTGCCCTTCAGTACTGCCCGGGAAATGAGGATCGCAAACACCGAAAAACTGACAGCGGCAAGGATTAATACGATCATCGAAACAGGACCCATAGTATTTTATTATTCGTTCTAAATTTATACCCTTTAATCCAACGCTCACAAATTTACTTGTCCGGTTCACAAAACTGGGCTATTAATACAGGCCCGGGTATGAGTTTAATGGTTTGAAGAGGTGATTTTAATCATTTGCACAGCAATAATCCTGCAATATTTATTCCCTTCCGCTATAACTGACAAAAGAAATCCTCCTGCTGTCGGGAGACCATGAAGGAACGTTTATTGTCCCCTGCCCCCCATATAAGTAAGCTATCACCCGCGGGGCGCCCCCGGAAACAGGCATAAGGCGGAGCATTACCCTTTTAAGGGCCGGATGGTCTGCCGGCTGTATATCCGGTGGAAAGGAAATAAAGGCTATCCATTTACCGTCAGGGGAAATATGCGGGAACCAGTCATTATATTCATCAAAGGTCAGTTGTTCTTTCTGTGTTCCATCCGGTTTCATGCGCCATAAATGCATGGTGCCCGATCCTGTCCAGTTAAAATATATATACTTCCCATCTGGAGAATACTCCGAACCGTCAACATGCCCGGTGGTATTTTTCGTCAGGTTTTCCTCTGTCCCGTCTTTCACATTCACCCTGTAAATATTATATATACTGGTGCCGCGCTGGCCTATCACCAGCACTGATTTGGCGTCGGTCGACCAGCCATGCCAGTAGGAAGGCGTCTTTTCCGAAACCATCCTGGGCTCACCGCCGGATAAAGGCAAAACATAAATGGTTGATCCGCCGCCTGGAAGTCCATCACGGTGATGGCTAATCGCCAGGGTTTTCCCATCGAAGGAAATGCCATGGTCATTATTATTCCTGTTTGCCGTACCTGTATTCAGTTTTTGCGGTTGCCCCCCTGATTCAGGAATGGTATACAGCGATCCTCCTTCATTGAACAGGAGTGTTTTTCCATCCGGCATATAGTTTGGCGCTTCAAACCTGGTGGCGCTTTCATGTATAATTTTCCTCAGCCCGGTGTTTACATCCAAATATTCCAGCCTCGAGCCTTTAAAACTTCCATTATAATTATCCTCATATGGCTTATCAATCCGCACGTTCCATGCCCGCATATTGGTGACCGAATTGGAATCATGGGAACATACAAAAAGTCCGGCCATTACAGAATCCGGCATATCCGGCATCATTCTTTCCCCTACCAGTTGAAGAGGTTCACCCTTTGGCGCTATGCGCATGATAAAGCGCTTACCCTTTCTTTCCAGTTGAAGCACTTCCACATTCTTCTTGGGGAACCTGATCTCATCTTCCGGGTCGCGCATATATGCTCCCCTGAGCGGACGAAACTGCATTGCATTCAAACCATCCCCGTGCATGGTGGCGCTGACATGGGCAGATTGTGGATCTGCAGACTGCCTGACCATCCATCCCACCTTACGGTGAGGATCACCCGAAGTATCCGTGAATGAAATATTGGCCGTCAGGATGAAATCGCCTTTGATATAGTTATAGGCATAGCGAAATTCATCGCGGTTGAACCAGATATTATACCCTGCCCCGCTGAGAGAATAAGACTGTGAGGATTTATCATAGGCAATACCACCTGTTAAACGGGGCTTCCCGATATCAGCCTGTTGTTGAAAAATACCCGCCTGCTGGCCGTTTCCGGCAATGGTAAACAGAAGGCAAAAAACAATGACAAGCAATTTCATATTATTTGTAGTTTGAACTGAAGTAAGTTAAGGAATATTCATTTTACGAGATGCTTATCAAGTTCATGTTTTATTATCGATGACCATAAAACATAGCCCTCCCTGTTAAGGTGCAACTGGTCATTGATAAATAATTCCGAACGGGGGGTTCCATCTGCTCCCAGGAATGCCTTTTCAGTATCAATAAAATACATGTTTTTATTTCCCTCACAGATGTCTTTTATTCTTTTGTTCATTGCAAATACTTTATCCATTACTTTGATCCGTGAATTCACCGGCGTAATGGCAATCCAGAATATAGGCACTACAGGGTATTTCCTCCTTACCTGGTGATTGATGGTATTGATCCAGTAAACGACGGAATCTGCGGGCATTTCTTTTCCAATACCCGTTATATTATTAGTGCCGGCGAAAAAAACAATGGCCCTGAAATTCAGTGGGTATACGATACGGTGAAGATAGTAGGCCATGTCTTCAATTTTCGCACCCCCGAACCCCCTCTGGATGACGGGGTAGGGCGACATATCCTCCCTGATGGTCTTCCATAACCTTATGCTGGAACTGCCCGTAAATAAAACGGCGTCTGACGGGTAATCCTCGGCGTTAGTCAGGCTGTCGAATTTCGCAATCTCCTTTTCATAAGATTTTACAGAAGGAAGGTTCTTTAATTTCGCGGTAGGTGAACAAGCCCCCAATACCACAATAAAAAGCAACAAGGGAAACAGGAAACGATTTTTTTGAAGGACCGGATATTTTACAAGCATCCTAATGGTATATTTAATTAGATTTCATGATAGATCTGGTTCACTATATTTCTAAATTGAAAATAATGAATGATTTGACCTTATCGCTCGAAAAAGATTTTGACTACCGGTATTTGTCTTTAAAACCTGATTATGAAGGCGAGGTAAAAGCAACTTTTATTGCTGCCAGGCATAACCAGGGAAACAGGAAGGCTGTATTGTATATCCACGGGTTTATTGACTATTTTTTTCATCCGCACATGGCAGCAGAATTCCTGCAGCAGGACTACGATTTTTTTGCCCTGGAACTGAGAAAATACGGGCATTCCCTCCTTCCGCACCAACACCCGAATTATTGCCGAAGGATGGAAGAATATTTTGAGGAAATTGATAAATCACTTGAAATCCTGAGGCAGGAATATAATGCCACAACAATTATTTTTATTGGGACACAGTACTGGCGGAATGCTTACCAGTTATTACCTGAATACGGGAAGTAAAAGAGAATGGGTGGATGCTATGGTACTTAATTCACCCTTCCTTGAACTGAATGAACCCTCCCCTAAAAAGCAACTCATTCCTTTTGTGGCAGGATTTATTGCATCCCTGTTCCCTTACGCTAAACAGGAAGGCGCGCTCTCCCCGGTGTACACCGAGTCATTGCATAAAGACCATCATGGAGAATGGGATTTTAACCTGGACTGGAAACCTCTGTATGGATTCGCTGCCTATTTTGCCTGGGTAAAAGCCGTTACTGATGTGCAGAGATGGCTCCATAAACATTCGAATATTACCATACCCATACTCCTGATGTATTCGGATAAGTCTTTCAAACCTAAATCCTATACGGAAGAAACCCATAGGGCGGATACGGTACTGAATGTTTCACATATTGCGGAAAAGGGAATGGCTTTAGGGAAGAAAGTCAGTACATCCGTGATAAAAGACGGGATGCACGACCTTTTTCTTTCATCACCATCGGTAAGGAAAGATGCTTTTACAAAAATGTTTGAATGGCTCAATACATTGTGAACCATTCAAACAATTTTATACTCCCGAATTTCCAATTAGTTCTGCCTGTTTAATGACTGGTACGCATCCGAAAATACGATCAGAAATTAAAAGAGATCCTGGCGAAAAGCCTGCGTCCGTTGCCGCCCATCTGCACCGCATCCCATGGACCGCCAGTTTCATTATTGTATGCCCAGCCTTTAGCCCCCGGGGCAACGCCAAGGTCAGGATGAACATTACCAATATTATCGCATCCTACATATAAGCTCAGGGCCTTTGTCATTTTATATCCGAGGTAAATATCAATGGGTGTTTTACCTCCATAGATATACTCATCTTTCACATATCCGGAATTATCATCCAATGGTACCTGGGGATCAATACCCAATCCATCCTCACCATAACCCAGCAGGGTAACTTCACCGAAATGTGTTGCACGTGCGCCAACCGTTAATTTACCCGCGCCATATTCAAGGTTAAGTCCATATTTTGTTTTTGGCGCAGAAGCCAGGATAAAGGCCTGTTCACGGTCACTGAGGAATGAATTACGCAGGAATTCAGATCCTGCCAGCTCATCCGGAATATTGATGGAAGTAATTTCCATGTCCTGGAAATTACCTGTAAACAATGCCTTGAAATAATTTTTACTCCATCTTTTGGTATAGTCAATCACTACATCGAGTCCAAGGTTTTTTGTATCAACCGCATTTGAGAAGAACTGTGCAAGGGCAATATTATTGGCCTGCAATTCTGCGGCGAGGTCCGGGTTCAGGTCAGGATCAGATGCATCGAACTGGCCTGTCAGTACTACCCTGTCTTTCACTTTTACATAATAACCATCAATAGTAATATTCAGGTTTGCTGCGGGTTTCCAGGTAAATCCCACACTGGCATTCGTACTTTTTTCCTGTTCCAGTTCGGGAATCCCGGCTTTGCGTGTAATGTCAAGGTAATTGGGAACGATCCTGACTTCTGCAATATTTCCGCCCTGTACCGTGGTAAATGTGGAACTGAAATTAATCTGCGCCAGGGATGGTGCACGGAATCCCGTACTCACTGATCCCCTTATATTAAAATTGGACGCCAGTTTTACCCTGGTGGCCAGTTTATAGTTTACCGTAAATCCAAAGTCACTGTAGTTCTCTGCCCTGACAGCACCATTAACCAGGAAGTTTTTGGTTATATCAATCTCTGCATCCACATATGCGCCGATTACGCTCCTGTTGGAATTCACTTCATCACTTGGCTGGTACCCCGGGAAACCCTGGGATCCGGTGGCTTTATCGCCGGTAGAATAATTTTTATAAGATCCCTCTTCGCCTGCATATAAATTATATCGTTCATACCTGTATTCACCACCCATGGCAAGGTTGAAATCCCTGTGCAATATTGGGTAAGGCCTTGCTGAAATTTACATTCACGGTATTTTGCAAAAAGTTGAATCCGCCATCATCAAAGTTGGTCTGATTGGGGCCCAGGGATGCATTAAAAGTTTTGTCGCCAAAGAAATGGAAATTATTATACCCCGTGGTATTGCTTACATCCCAGTCCCAGTTACCACCGGTCTTTCCTTTTACCCCTGCGGCCAGAGATCCATCCAGTACATGGGTCTGGATATGCGGATTAAAAAAAGTATCGGCATCAGGAGTCGTTTTCATGATCGATGGAACAAAAATAAGGTCGCCATTTGCAGCGGTAGGAAACCGATCGGGTCTTGCCGTCCAGTTCCTGGAAAATGCATATGCATCCGATGCTTTGTAGTTTAATCCGCCAAATGCATAAAAAGTAGTTTTACCACTCACCGGAATTTCCATATTCAGGAATGCACCGCCCCCGTTTAATGATCCGTCACCATGGGCCCGCCGGTATATATTGGTGGGAAGCCAGTCTGCCTTGGTATCATCCGTCTCCATGGCCTGGCGGTATGTCTTTCCCTGCGTAATATAATTAGCGGTAATATTCAGGAAACCATTATTACCAAGATCAAAGCCATAGTTACCATTGAACGTAAAGGCATTTCCGTCAAGTGAATTATCATACACATATTGTCCGAATCCATCATCCTTTGCGGAATTGAATTTATCATCCATATACCCGCTCCATCCAAGATTGCCCGTGAATGTTCCCGTATTCTTTTTGGTGATGAGGTTGATCACGCCGGCAATGGCATCAGAACCATACTGTGCGGATGCACCATCGCGAAATACTTCCACCCGGTCAATGGCGCCAACTGGGTATGGCGGAAAGATCCGTACCTGAATTACCCCGGCCACGTGTTCCGAAAACAGCTACAAATGCCGTCTGGTGCCTTCTCTTTCCATTGACCAGTACGAGTGTCTGGTCCGGTCCGAGACCGCGTAAGGTAGCCAGGTCTATATGATCGGCTCCATCAGAACCACTTTGTTTATTATAATTGAAAGAAGGAACGGTAAAATTCAGGATGGAAGTCACATCCATCCTTCCGGTAGGCAAGGCCGCCTGGCCCATATTCACCACATCCACCGGCACAGGGGTTTCAGTTTTGACCCTGCCTGAACCACGGGTACCCACCAGGACAATATCCTGCAATGTTGTTTCAGCAGCCTCCAGGGTAAGGTCCAGTTCATTTTCCTGTCCAACGGTTACGGTGCGCGGCAGGAATCCAACCGTAGATATTTCAATAACGTCTCCCGGTGATGCGCTTATACTGAATGTACCGTCAACACCCGTTGATACACCGCCACCCTTGCCCTTGACTTTGACGGTGGCATTAGAAAGGGGTTTTCCGGAAGCGTCTTTAATTTTACCGGTAATGGTTTTAACCTGGGCGAATACCATAAATGACAGGGACATGCCCAGTATGAGCATTAGTGCTTTGAGGGATTTCATGCAGTAGTTTTAATCTTGTAAATGCAGTTACAAGTTACTGAAAATCCCCATTCGTCACTTCAAAGTGAAGGTCGACTTCTTGACATCCCTTGAATTTCCGCCGATCATTATATCAAATTCACCAGGCTCGGCAACCCATTTCAGGTCTGCATTATAAAAGGAAAGATCGGACTGCGTTATTTTAAAACTAACCGTTTTACTCTCGCCGGGCTTCAGGCTTATTTTCTGAAACCCTTTTAATTCCTTTACCGGCCGGCCAATACTTCCCACTTTATCCCTGATATATAATTGAACGGTTTCAACACCTTCACGGGTTCCACTATTCGTTACCGTTATAGTGGCGGTTATGGCTTCATTGGCTGTTTTTGAATTTTTACTCAGGCTCACCTCGCCATAAGTGAAATTGGTATAGCCGAGGCCAAATCCGAAAGGATATAAAGGCTCATTAGAAATGTCGAGGTACTTGCTCGTATACTTCTGGTTTTCATCATAAGGCCGTCCCGTATTCTTGTGGTTGTAGTAAATGGGTACCTGTCCCACCGAAACCGGGAAGGTCATGCTAAGCTTACCCTGCGGTGCAGCGTCGCCAAACAACACTTCATTGATGGCCGGCCCCGCCATGGTTCCCGGATACCATGTTTCCAGAATGGCGTCACAGTTCTTTGATTCCCATTCCAGCGCCAACGGCCTTCCGTTCATGAGCACCAGCACGATGGGTTTTCCGGTGGCTTTCAATGCACTGAGCAATGCCCGCTGATTGTCCAGAAGGTTAATATTGCTCCTGCTGGCGGCCTCACCACGTCATGCCAAAAGGCTCTCCCAGTATGGCTACCACAACATCCGCTGCAGAAGCAATGGCAACGGCTTCCTCAATCAGCTGCTGCGGCGTTTTCGCATCAGCCACAATCTGCGCATCATGCGGGTTCAGTTTTTTAATTAGACTTTCATCATCTGTTATATTGCATCCCTTGGCATAAGTTATGGGTGCGGCAGTGACACGCTTACTAACGGCGTCCCATACACTAATTGCCTTTTTCCAGTCCCCCGCACCGCTCCAGCTTCCGATCAGGTCGCGCTGGTTCTTTACCAGCGGACCGATGAAGGCAATTTTCTTCTCCCCGCTCAGCGGCAGGATATTATTCTCATTTTTCAGCAACACAAAACTTTTTATCGCGGCCTCTTTGCTGAGAAGAAGCTTATCACTGCTCATGATCTGCTGTTTATTGCGCTCTTCACTTACATATCTGTATGGGTCGGCGAACAATCCAAGTTTATATTTTGCCTCCAGCACTTTACGGCAGGCCATATCTACCTGTGCCACAGACACGCGGCCTGATTTAACGAGTTCAGCACCATGCCTGATAAAAATTTCTCCCACCATATCCATATCCATTCCCGCATTCAGTGACAATGCGCCCACTGTTTTTTCATCACCCATCCCGTGATTGATCATTTCATTTATGGATGTATAATCTGAGGTAATCAATCCGTCAAATCCCCATTCTTTCCGTAACAGTGTTGTCAGCAGCCATTTATTACCTGAAGCCGGTATGCCATCCACTTCATTAAAAGATGACATGATGGATCCTGCCCCTGCTTTCACGGCAGCCTTGTAAGGAGGCAGGTACTCGTTGTACATACGAAGCCGGCTCATGTCAACAGTATTATAATCCCTGCCTGCTTCGGAAGCTCCGTATAAAGCAAAGTGTTTTATACAGGCCATGACAGTATTATTGGCGGCTAAATCCTTTCCCTGGTATCCGCGCACCATTGCTTCGCCGATGAGTGAACCCAGATAAGTATCTTCTCCGGCCCCTTCGCTAACCCTTCCCCAGCGCGGGTCACGGGCTATGTCAACCATTGGCGAGAAGGTCCAGTTAAGTCCGTCGGCCGATGCTTCCTCAGCAGCAGCCCTGGCTGTTCTTTCCACAAGATCCATATCCCATGACGCAGATAAACCAAGTGAAATGGGAAATATGGTGCGATGGCCATGAATCACATCATATCCAAACAGCAGGGGAATTTTTAACCTGGTCTGGGTGACTGCAATCTCCTGCAGCTTCCTGACTGCAGTGGGAGTATATGTATTGAAAACGCCTCCGACAAGTCCTTTACGGATCTTGCCTTCCACATCCTGGGAAAGGATGGGGCCGGTAACATCAAAGCCGATGGAGGGAAGGTTTAACTGCCCGATCTTTTCCTCAAGGGTCATCTTCTTCAGCAATGCATCAACATATGCATTCATCTTTGTGTCCTGGGCACTGGCGGAAATAATAAAACAGAAAGCAGCAAGCAGTATGGTTAATCGTTTCATGCTTTAAATATACTAATCTAATGCATAATGGTAAAGACCAGAAACTGATTGTTGTAACTGTGCCACCATCCTGTTCCTTAATTCAGGCAATACATTTTCAATCTCCGGATTAAGTTCAGTTCCCTGTTCCTGTATGGAATTGATGGAAACAATATATAATATGATTTCAGGCATCCTTCCCAGCAATTGCAGGGCACCCACAAGATCTTTTAGACCAATATCATGCGTGCTCATGGCTTTCGGAAAATCGGCTGCATATTTGGGTTTAATACATTGAATGGTACCTGCCTGATGATGATCCAGTGTTGCATCCACAATGATTACCCTGGAATAGTTTTCAAAATATTCCAGGAGGTGAAATCCGCCTGTACCGCCATCGAGTAAATCAACGGGCATATCCAGGGGATGTTTTTCCAGGTAATCTATGAAATGAACGCCAATGCCTTCATCCTTCATCAGGTAATTACCAATGCCGAGTATAAGTGTATCATTTTTCACTTCCTGCGATCAAGTTTTATTTAACCGGTTTTGTTTCTGATTCCTGTTCCTGCGGATCCTTTCCTTCAAAAACTTCTTCTTCTATAAATTTCCATCCACCACCCATACTGGATATTTCACCGCGGCCTTCCACATAATCATGGTAGAATACGAGGTATACATGGATCACGGTAAACAGGATAAATACCCACATGGCCCAGTGGTGGATCTGGCGCAATACAATATCCCCACCTGTAATGGCAGGCACCCATGCGAATAACCTGGCAAACCAGAAATCACTCATGGCAGCATATAATCCAAAACCGGTAAGGCATTGGACCAGAAAAGCAATAAAAGTGAAAAAATAAATGAATCCGGCCATGGTGTTATGGCCAACGCTGAGGTGTTCTTTTCCTTTCAGCATCAGGATATCAATTTTGAACACATGCCACATTTCAGTAAAGAATTTCTTATTGGTGGGAATGAAATTTTTCCAGGCGGCATATTTATTACCTGCAAAACCCCAATATATCCTGAACAGGAAATTGAAAAAGAAAATATATGCGGCAATAAAATGAATGGTTTTTATATATCCCATGGTGAACTGCTGTGCTGCTTCCCTGCTGCTTTGCAGTGCCAGCGGATCGCCGATCAGGAAGCCCGTTACAATCAATACTGTAATGGCCAGCGCATTCAGCCAGTGGTAGATTCGAACCGGACGTTCCCACACGTAAACCCTGCGGAGCCTGTGAGCCTTATGTTTATGTGATGCGGTTATTGTTGACATAACGTTTGGTTGACAGTTGAGAGTTGACGGTTGACAGTTGACGGTTGAGGTTGAGGGTCTAATCCGCAATCCGTAATCCGCAATCCGTAATTTTATATTAATCCCCTAACACACTAATCCTGTTAATATGGTTTCCCTTTTCATCATACAAATGCACGGCGCATGCCAGGCAGGGATCAAAGGAATGGATGGTCCGCAGTATTTCCAGCGGCTGGTTAACATCGGCAACCGGTGTATCCATCAGCGCGGCTTCATACGCAGATTGTTTTCCATTTCCATCCCTGGGTGAGGCATTCCATGTTGTAGGCACTACCAACTGGTAATTGGCGATCTTTCCATCTTCAATATTGATCCAGTGTGCAAGTGCGCCACGCGGGGCTTCTGAATGGCCTACTCCCAATGCTGTTTTTGGCCAGGTCTCCGGATTAAATTTGCTCATTTCCGCCATACGGGTATCGCCGTTTTTTAAATTGGTGATCAGCGTATCAAAAAACTCCAGTGCCCACTGAGCAATAAGTACGCTCTCGAGACCCCGGGCTGCGGTCCTGCCCAGTGTGGAGAAAAGTGCGGTTATGGGTACCTGTAAGTCGGTCAGCGCCTTATCCACCACCGCCTTAAAGTCCTCCCTTCCCCTTGCATAACCAACAAGCACCCGGGCAAGCGGGCCAACTTCCATGGCATTTCCTTTCCAGCGCGGGGTCTTGAGGTAAGAATATTTTTTCGTGGTATCGAGGTTTTCAAACGGTGGTTTGGGACCGGAATATTTCACCTTGCTTTCACCCTTCCAGGGATGAAGTCCCTGTGCATCGCCACCTTTATATTCATACCAGCTGTGGTTGATGAATTCCTGTACCTCATCATCTTTTCGAAGGTCAACGTCCATCACTTTACTGACGTCCTTATTCATGATAACACCGGAAGGAAACTTATAGGATTTGGGATCGCGGTAACCATTGGTTCCGCAGGTCTCCGTACGACATATAGTTACCCAGTCCGCCGCCAATGGCGCCCCAGTCCTTATAGAAAGAAGCGATGGCCATCAGGTCGGGAATATACACCTGTTCAATAAATCGCTTGCCGTCTTGCAACAACTGTTTTACATAACTCAATCGTTCTGCATTGATACCGCTCACATCATCAAGTCCGATGGCACAGGCCATACCTCCAACAAGATAATTGGGGTGTGGGTTTTTTCCACCGAATATGGTATGCACTTTTACGATTTCTTTCTGCCATTCCAGCGCCTCCAGGTAGTGTGCAAGGCCGATGAGGTTTACTTCTGAAGGAAGTTTATAGGCTTTATGTCCCCAGTAACCATTGGCAAAAATGCCCAGTTGCCCGCTTTCAACAAATTTTCCGATACGTTTCTGCAGGTCTGCGAAATATCCCGGTGAACTTTTTGGCCATGTGGAAATACTTTGCGCGAGTTCCGAGGTCTTTGTCGGATCAGCTTTTAATGCATCCACCACATCTACCCAGTCCATCGCATGCAGGTGGTAAAAATGCACCACATGGTCATGCATGTACTGTGTACAAAACATGATATTCCTGACCGTTTCTGCATTGGGTGGAATAACGATATCCAGGGCATCTTCAACCGCCCTCACGGAAGTGAGGGAGTGAACAGAAGTACATACGCCACAAACCCTTCCCACAAATGCCCAGGCATCCCGCGGGTCACGTCCTTTTAAAATTTCCTCCAGGAGCCTCACCATGGTGCCGCTGCTGAAAGCATCCGTTATTTTTCCGTTTTCTATTTCGGCTTCTACCCTGAGGTGTCCCTCAATACGGGTTACAGGATCCACGACAATACGCTGGCTCATAAGAAGAGGTTAACAGGTTAAATATTTTTGAGGTCTTGTCCGCTTTCCTCACCTTCCACTGTGAGATTATGAATGAGTTTCTTTTTCCTCACATTAGTGAGTATCGCATGCCCGGCGATGGCTGCGGCGGTAACGCCGAGGGCAACCTTACCCACTTTATCTGCCGTCATTTCAATGCCGAATCCGGGGAAAGCGGCAGCCCTTTCATAAATCCGGCCATTGTCCCAGAAATTCGCTTCACTGCATCCGAAACATCCATGACCGCTCTGGATCGGGAATGACGTACCATTATTCCATTTGGTAACGCCGCAGGCATTATAGGTGGATGGTCCCTTGCATCCCACTTTATATAAGCAGTATCCTTTTTTCGCATTTTCATCATCGAAAGTTTCCACATACAGTCCGGCATCATAGAATGGCCGGCGGTAACAGGTGTCGTGTACGCGTTTGCTGTAAAATGCCTTGGGCCTGCCCAGGTTATCAAGTTCCGGCAAACGGCCAAAAGTGACCACGTGTACGATGACTCCGGCCATGACTTCACCGATTGGCGGACAACCAGGTACTTTGATCACCGGTTTGCCGCTGATCAGTTTATGTATCGGGGTGGCTGAGGTGGGATTGGGCTTTGCAGCCTGCACACATCCGTTGGAAGCGCAGGAGCCCCAGGCAATGATGGCCTTGGCACCGGCGGCGGCTTCATCCAGGATCTGCATCGATGTTTTACCACCGATCATGCAGTAAACACCGTCTGCATCCGTAGGCACACTTCCTTCCACACATAAAATATATTCCCCCTTGTACTTGTCCATGGTACTCTTCATGGCTGCTTCCGCCTGGTGACCTGCGGCGGCCATCAGTGTTTCCGTATAATCCAGGGAAATCTGGTCAAGCAGTATATCCGCCACCAGCGGATGGGAAGAACGGATGAAACTCTCGCTGCAACAGGTGCATTCCTGGAAATGCAGCCAGATCACCGGCAGCCGTTTCTTCGTTTCCAGCGCCTGTGCCACCTGGGCCACAGCAGTGGATTCAAGCCCGAGATAAGCGGCCATCATGGAGCAGAATTTCATGAAATCACGGCGGGAATAGCCTTTGCGCACAACCTCTTCGTAATAAGTAGGCTGACGCAGATCGTTGAGTGTCGGCATATACAGTGGTTGGAAGTGGTAGAAGAGAATGACAAACAAGGTTAGGATTAATTTACAGTCCCGGCTATGACCTTAGTCATTGTATAAATATGATATTCATCATAGCCAGGCATTTATAAATATGCTAAAATTGGTATAAATAAAATGGCATGAAAAAATACTTAGCTGCAATATTTGCAGTACTCGTAACCGTTAGTATTCCCCTGATATCCCTGGCCCACCCGGGACACGGAGGCGATGATGGAGATCACGGGTTTACCATTATCCACTATTTCACGCAACCGGTGCATCTTGCCATAACCATGCCGCTGATAGGCATACTGGCATGGTACGGTATAAAAAAGTATCGCCGCAAAACGGGTAATAAATAGCCATGCATGAACTGTCACTGGTTATGGGGATCATTGACCTGGCATGGGAAGAAGCCGGGCGGCAGCAGGCATCAGCTGTGGAGCAGATTGTGCTGGACATTGGCGAGATGAGTGGTGTTGAAATGGACAGTTTTGAATTTGCCTGGAACCAGGCGGTTAAAGGAACCATACTTGACGGAACAGAAAGAGTTATAAACAGGATACCCGGAAAGGGAAAGTGCCTGGATTGTGAAACGGAATTTTCCCTTCACCAGTATTATGATCCCTGCCCGAACTGCGGTGAACACCTTATTCGAGGTGTTGAGCGGGAAAGAGATGAGGGTGAAAACACTCACATTACGGATTACGGATTACGGATTACGGATTGATGAAGAGAATCCGCAATCCGCAATCCGTAATCCGTAATCATAAATATTTGACAACTGTATTAAATGAAATTTTATGTGTGCAACCTGCGGATGTGACAGTAACGGAACAACCACCATGCATGATCCAAATAATCATGAGCATATTGATGAACAACAATCCGCAATTCGCAATCCGCAATCCGCAATGGCCGAAGGCCATGTACATTTTAACCAGAAAAAGATTGTGGAAGTGGAAAAAGATATTCTTTACCAGAATAATCTTCTAGCCGAAAGGAACCGTGGTTACTTTGACGCTAAAAATATTTTCGCCCTGAACCTGGTAAGTTCGCCCGGATCAGGAAAAACAACACTGCTGGAAAAAACGCTCCTGGATAATAAAGGCAGCCTGTCGAGTTATGTGATCGAAGGCGATCAGCAAAGCACAAGGGATGCCGACAGGATACATGCCACCGGAACACCTGTCGTGCAAATAAATACAGGCAAGGGCTGCCACCTTGATGCGCATATGGTGTTGCACGCCATCCAGCATATGAAGCCATCGGAAAATGCAGTCATGTTCATTGAAAATGTGGGTAACCTTGTTTGTCCGGCCATGTTTGACCTGGGTGAAAGCAAACGGGTCGTCATTGCCTCCGTTACGGAAGGCGATGATAAACCGCTGAAATACCCGGATATGTTTCAAAGCGCACAGCTCTGCATCATCAATAAAACAGATCTCCTGCCCTATGTTCCCTTTGATGTGGAGGCGTTCCGGAATAATGCATTGAAAATAAATCCGCAACTTGAATTTATTGAAGTCTCTGCCCTGAAGGGAGATGGTATGAATCAATGGTATCAATGGATAGAATCAACATATTTCACCCTTAGAATCCGTAATCCGTAATCCGCAATCCGCAATCACTAAAGGAACATCCGAAATTGAAGTATGACTTTTCACATCCATATCGGCGGACTGGTGCAGGGTGTAGGTTTTCGCCCACATATATACAGGGCTGCACAAGGTATGGGTATCAACGGATGGGTCAATAATACATATGACGGTGTACACATCGTCATCAATGCAGACCAGGAGAAAGCGGAGAAGTTTTACCGGGAAATTATTTCACGCCCCCCCGTAAATGCTGTGATAGCAAAGACGAGTATGCAGGAAATTCCCTCACAGGAATTTCATGACTTTCGCATAGTCCATAGTGACCATCACCATCAGCCCAATATGATGGTGGCGCCAGATTTCGGGATATGCCCTGAATGCAGGTCAGAATTATACCAACCGAAAAATGCAAGATATCAATACCCATTTATCACCTGCACACATTGCGGGCCAAGGTATTCGATCATCCGTCAACTGCCATATGACCGTGAACATACTACTATGGATCCTTATACCATGTGCTGGCGGTGTAAGGAAGAATATCATGACCCGATGAACAGGAGATATTACAGCCAGACCAATTCATGCGTTCAATGCGGAATTCCTATGTCGGTCCATAACGCTGAAGGGGATTGTATTTGCAATGATTATGAATGCATACTCACCATGGTGAATGAGTCCCTGCATGATGGCAAGATCGTGGCCGTAAAGGGAATTGGCGGTTACCTGCTGATGGCAGATGCTGCTAACAGGATGACCATCGCCACACTCCGGGAAAGAAAACACCGGCCGGGTAAACCCTTTGCCGTTATTTATCCAAATGTCCAGGCTGCTGAAAAAGATGTCAGCATTAATACTGCGGAAAAGGAACAGTTACTTGGCCCTGCAGCGCCTATTGTATTATGCCGCCTGCATGAACAAACGCATTATACCATTTGCCATGATCTGATAGCGCCTGGTCTCCGAAAGATCGGTATCATGTTTCCCTATACACCATTGCTTGAACTGATCGCCTGCAGGTTTAATAAACCCCTCATTGCCACCAGTGGAAACATCAGCGGTTCACCGATATTATATCATGATGAAGATGCCCTTGAACAACTGACCGGCATTGCTGATCTTTTCCTTGCGTATGAAAGGGAGATTGTAGTTCCCCAGGATGATAGTGTGATGCAGTATTCTCCAGCACACCTTCAGCCCATCAGGATCAGGAGATCAAGGGGATTTGCGCCTAATTATTATCCGCATCCCTTTACCCTTGCCGGCAGCTGGCTTGCCGCAGGTGCAGAATTAAAATCAAGTTTTGCCCTTCTGGATGGCGAACAATGCTATGTCAGCCAGTTCCTGGGTAACCAGGAATATTTCGAAGGACAGATTGCCTATAAGGAAACCCTGCACCATCTCTCCGGTTTACTTAAGTTCTCCCCGGATTTTATAATCTCGGATAGCCATCCGGGTTATTTTGTTTCAGAGGAAGCGCGGCAAATGGCACTGGAGAAAAAAATCCCATGCATCGAAGTTCAGCACCACAAAGCGCATTTTGCCGCTGTGCTGGCCGAAAATAAATTGATGGACACGGAGGATCCTGTCCTGGGTATCATTTGGGACGGAACAGGTTACGGTGAAGACAGGCAGATATGGGGAAGTGAATGTTTTCTGTATGCAAACAGGAAAATGGAAAGGGTTTCACACCTTGAATATTTCCCCTCATGGCTGGGCGATAAGATGTCGCGAGAACCAAGGATCTCCGCAGTGGCTATTACCGAATATCCGGATATCCATAAGGACAAATTCACGGAAATGGAGTGGCAGTATTACCGGAAACTCCTACGGAACAAGCCGGAAATAATGACCTCCAGTATGGGAAGATTCCTGGATGGCATCGCCTCTATTCTGGGCATCTGTCACCATAATACGTATGAGGGTGAAGCCACGATGAAGCTGGAAGCTGTAGCGTTAAAATATGCTGATCAGCCTTCCACATTCTACAATGTAAGGATAACGGCTTCTGAAGATGAAAATGAAAAAGAAAACCTGCCATTGAAGATCAGGTGGAAGCCAATGATCACGGAAATACTCGAAGACCTGAAAAACCAGGAAGACACCGGACTGATCGCTTATAAAGTGCATTGCACCCTGGCCATGATTGTTCGTACCCTGGCAGAAACACTTCAGGTCGGGCATATCGCTTTTAGCGGCGGTGTTTTTCAGAATGCGCTGCTGACCGACCTGGTGATCCGCGAACTTGGAAATGATTACCAATTATATTTTCATCAACAGCTTATCCCCCAATGACGAGTGCATATCATTCGGACAACTGGCCTATGTTAATATTCTTCAACTGAAAACAACAATAGAAACACATCATAAACTATCGTCAACCCTCAACCGCTCAACCGTCAACAGTCAACAGTCAACTGTCAACCACTAATCCTCAACCAAATGTGTTTAGCCATACCAGGTAAAATAATTTCCATTTCTGCCCAGCTTGATGAAACATTTCGCTTCGGCAAAGTTTCTTTCGGAGGCATCATGAAAGAAGTCAACCTCTGTATGGTACCTGATGCGCAGATCGGGGAATACGTCCTGGTGCATGTTGGTGTTGCGATAAGTAAGGTGGATGAAGAAGAAGCTGCGAAAACTTTTTCCTACCTGAAAGAAATGGGAGAAGTGGAAGAATTAAATACCGACTCATGAAATTCCTGACTGAATACCGGGATCCCATACTGGTGGAGCAATACATTACCGAATTGCACAGGATCACCAAAAATTCCTGGACCATCATGGAAATTTGCGGCGGACAAACGCATAGCCTTGTGAAGAACGGCATACTGGATATGCTTCCTGCAGGCATTACCATGGTACATGGCCCGGGTTGCCCGGTATGCGTAACTCCACTGCATATTATTGATGAAGCCATCGAACTCAGTTTCCGGAAAGATGTCATCCTTTGTTCATTCGGCGATATGCTCAGGGTCCCCGGCTCATCGAAAAGCCTGTTGGAAGCCAAGGCTGAAGGGGCAGATGTGAGGATTCTATATTCTCCGCTGGAAGCTGTTCAGCTGGCAAAAAATAATCCTGAAAAAGAAGTCGTATTTTTTGCCGTTGGCTTTGAAACAACCGCTCCCGCCAATGCCCTTAGTATCATTCACGCCCACAAATTAAATATCAGCAACTTCAGTATTCTTGCCTCACATGTGCTGGTGCCGCCGGCCATGGAAGCTATCCTGTCTGACGAATCCAACAGGATCAATGCCTTTCTTGCCGCCGGACATGTATGTACCATTATGGGAATGGAAGAATACTACCCCATTGCCGAAAAATATAAAACCCCCATTGTTGTTACCGGCTTTGAACCCGTTGATCTTTTACAGGGAATATTAATGTCTGTTCAACAGCTTGAAAAAGGTGAATACAGGGTTGAGAACCAGTATGCAAGAAGTGTGCTGGAAGAAGGTAACAGGATGGCCAGGGAAACCATTGATGAAGTATTTGACACCAGCGACAGAAGCTGGAGGGGAATCGGCGAAATCCCGATGAGCGGTTACGAAGTCAATGAAAAATATAAACGGTATAATGCACGACTGAAATTCACCCTTGCACCAACGAAAGCAGATCCGGATAATGGCTGCATTTCAGGGGAGATAATGAGGGGACTAAAAAAACCCTTTCAGTGCCCCCATTTTGGAAAGGGCTGCAAACCCGAACATCCTATCGGCGCACCAATGGTTAGCAGTGAAGGCGCCTGTGCGGCATATTATCATTATCACCAACCCCAGGAAGATGCGGAGCCACTGTTTGCACTGGTATAAAAAAATTGCATGAACACCACAGCCACCATAAATCTATCAGCGGCCCATTGCCCGATGCCGAAATTTGATTTTGACATTATCACCCTCGGACATGGCAGTGGAGGATTGCTCACCCATCGCCTGCTGGAAAGCGGTGTATTTGATATCCTGAAAAATGACAGGCTGAACCAGCAGCATGATGGTGCAATGCTGGACCTGGCCGGACCTGTAGCCATGAGTACAGACAGCTATGTGATCTCCCCTATTTTTTTCCCGGGAAGCAATATTGGTGAACTGGCGGTACACGGTACCGTTAATGACCTGGCTATGTGCGGTGCGATGGCACGCTACCTTACACTTTCCTTCATCATTGAGGAAGGATTACCCGTTAAAGATTTCTGGAAGATCCTTGTAGGCGTCAAAGAAGCGTCAGAAAGAGCAGGTGTTGAAATAGTAACAGGAGATACCAAAGTGGTGGAAAAAGGAAAGGGAGACGGTATTTTTATTAATACCACAGGGATCGGCCCCCTGCACCCGAAAGCCAGCATTCACCATAACAGGATAGAAACCGGGGACGTTATCATATGCAGCGGGCAGATTGCCAATCACGGTATTTCGGTCATGAGTAAACGAAAAGGGCTCGAATTTGAATCAGGTATCCTCAGCGACACCACTAATCTCAATCATGTAGTTGGAAAAATGCTGGACCTTTTTGGAAAAGATATCCATTTTCTTCGTGACCCTACTCGTGGGGGTGTGGCATCAGTGCTGAATGAAGTGGCCGGCCTCACAGGCATGGGGTATTATATTGAACAGGATAAAATCCCGGTGGATGAGCAGGTGGAAGGCGCCTGTGAAATGCTCGGGCTTGATCCGCTCTATGTTGCCAATGAAGGTATCTTTATGGCTATTGTCAACAAAAGAATTGCCATTCAATGCATCAACTTCCTGAGAAAAGAACCGGAAGGTATCCATGCCTCGGTAATCGGGGAAGTTGTGGACGAGCATCCTCATAAAGTGATCATGAAAAGCTCCATCGGTGGTAAGCGAGTGGTTACTTATCTTACCGGAGAGCAACTTCCCAGGATTTGCTGATATAAAGAACGGCGAATGCCGAACATGACGTCAATCATCCTTACTTTCACGAAGAATATTAATCTTCCGAAATGACCGGTTTCTCCATCTGGAAATTCCTGGCAGGCATTGGATTCTTCCTCTACGGACTACAACTGCTTGACCGTGCTTTGTCAAAACTGGCAGGCAGGCCCTTTAAAAAATTTCTAGGCAGTTATACGCAATCCACCGGCAAGGCCATTCTTGGAGGAACGCTGATTACTGCACTGCTGCAAAGTTCATCCATCGTTCAACTCATTACACTAGGATTTGTAGAAGCAGGAATCATCCCTTTTAAAAATGCACTGGCCGTGATCATGGGATCCAACCTGGGATCCACGATGGTTGGCTGGATCATTGCTACCGTTGGCTTTAAAATGGATATTGAAAGCCTGGCCATGCCAGGACTGGCGATCAGCACCATTGGAATGTTTTTCTTTCAATCCAGGAAAAATGTTTTCAATAGTTTCAGGCTGTTGCTGGCTTTATCCATGCTGTTTTTTGGACTTGGGATGATGAAGGAAACAGCGGAATCCCTAATGAAAGACTTTGATATTTCGCAGTTCGCCAGGTATAACAATGTCATCTTTGTTATTATTGGCATTATCATAACCACACTGGTACAAACCAGTTCAGCAACAATGGCCATAACCCTTACTGCACTGAATGCCAATGTGATTTCATTTCCTGCAGCCGCTTCCATAGTGATAGGTTCTGAAGTAGGTACCGCAATGAAAACATTCCTGTCAGGCCTTAAAGGAACAGGCAATAAAAAAAGGGCCGCCTTTGGAAATTTTTATTTTAACCTGGTTACTACAGTCATCGCTTTTGCATCACTCCCCTGGCTGATTCATTTTATCAGGGAGACAGTGGGCATAAAAGATCCGTTAATCGGACTTGCATTTTTTCAAAGCCTGATTAATCTTGTTGCCATCATCCTGTTTATTCCCTTTCTCAATATGTTTTCCCGATGGCTTGAAAGACAATTCACCAAGGGGGAAAATAAGGAATCCTATATCAGTTCCCACATGCCATCTATCGCTAACCTTGCCCCGGATGCCGTTAAAGACGAATGCACGAGGTTATGGCAAAAAACCATTGAATTCCATGATAAGGTAATGGACCTTATAAACCCTCCGGACAGTTTTATGGGTAATGTAAAGACTTTCGCCAGGCGCTCTGGCACTACCATGCAGGAGTATAACCGGTTAAAACTTTCTGAGGGAGAACTGCTGGACTATATCCTTCGTTTGCAAACGGAGGAACTGGAAAAGGCAGATTATAAAAAAATCAACCAGTACATGGAAAGCCTTCGTAATACCATTCATGCTGCAAAATCAGTAAAGGACATTAATCATAACATTGATGAACTCAGGGAATCTGCCAAAGACCAGTTGCATGAATTCTATCACAACCTTCAGGAGGACTGGAAAATATATCGCCAGGAACTGCTTGATATAGTTGATATCTCTGATCCCGGTTTGCTGATGGTAAAACTTTCTTCACTGATGAATGAAGCCTTCGATCACCAGCGGAAACAAAATGAAAATATCCGCAGTCACCTGATCAATGGTTCACTTGAAGAAGTTGAGGCCTCTACCCTCCTGAATATAGAAAGGGAACTGATTTCATCAAAAAAATCATTTGTCAGGTCCCTTGCCTATTTGAGGCTGCCTTTTGAACAAGCCAGTGAATTTGAATATTTCCCCGAAAACAATTGAAGTAGCCAGCAAATATGAATATTTCCCTGAAATCAATTCCAGAAAAAATAAAATGCCGTTTATAAAGCCCTCAAATGTATGGCTGTTCCACCACCCGGCGCCAGGTTTATAGGAATTACTGAAGTCCGGTTAACTTTTTGCTTCGTTATCAGGTAATCTTTCGGATTGGTTTCCCAATGAGCATTTTTCCCATCCTGGTAAATAATGGCTTCATATGATTTCCCTGTTGGCAGGAAGTCAAGTTTAACTGAACTGCTCCTCGCATTTTCATCCGTAATGGCGCCGATAAACCAGTCATTCCCATTTCTTTTTTTCCTTGCAAGCGTGAGATAATCCCCTGGTTCAGCAGCGAGGTATACGGTGCTGTCCCAGTCCACGGCCACGTCCCTGATAAACTGGAATGCATCGGGATATTTTTCATAATTCTCCGGGAGGTCGGCAGCCATCTGAATGGGGCTGTACATGGTAACATAAAGGGCCAGTTGTTTTGCCAGCGTGGTATGAACCATTTCCTTCTTCGTTGAATCATAAATTTTCATTTGTGTTTCAAAAATACCCGGTGTATAATCCATGGGCCCGCCCATCAGCCGGGTAAATGGCAATATGGTTTCATGAGCAGGGGAATTCCCGACGCTCCATGCATTGAATTCATTGCCCCTGGCAGCTTCTGAAGCCATCCAGTTGGGATATGTACGATGCATTCCCGTTGGCCTTACAGATTCATGTGCATCCACCATGATCTGGTAGCTTGCAGCTTTCTTCACAACACGGAGGTAATGGTCTACCATCCATGCCCCGTCATGCCATTCTCCTCTGGGAATGATCTTTCCCACATAACCCGTTTTTACCGCATCATATCCATTGTTTTTCATGAACCTGAAGGCAGAATCCATCCACCGTTCATAACTGGTTACCGCACCCGAAGTTTCGTGGTGCATGATGATCTTTACATTTTTCGATTTTGCATATTCATTCAGTTCCTTTACATTAAAATCAGGATAAGGTGTTACAAAATCAAAAACGTCTTCTTTCCATTTTCCGAACCAGTCTTCCCACCCGGTATTCCATCCTTCCACCAATACGCCATCAATCCCATTTTTTGCGGCAAAGTCGATATAACGTTTCACATTTGCCGTATTGGCACCATGTTTCCCTGATGGTTTCATTTCCTGTGTCGCAGCATTGGAAGCATTCTGTGTGCCTGAATAATCCCAGGTTGCTTTTCCAACATGCATTTCCCACCAGACGCCAACAAACTTCTGTGGTTTGATCCAGGAAGTATTGGTTATTACAGAAGGCTCATTGAGATTGAGTATGACCCTTGAAGCCAGGATACCCGTAGCCTTATCACTAACATTCACCACACGCCAGGGCGTTTGCCCAGGTGCTTTTTTATAGGCCTTATTGCCAAAAGCATCAGGCACGAGTTGCGTATTCAGGATAAATCCACCGGGAGCATCAATAACCAGGTCCATGGCAGGATACCCGCTTAGTGCTGCCTCATGAATATTGATGTATAACCCGGCAGTCGATTTCAGCATCAGCGGTGTCTGGACAGCATTTTTGGAAAAAACGGTGCGCGTGGAAATTTCCGTGGCGTTTCCTTTGGCAATGGCATCCACTTCACTTAACCGGCTCTCATTATAAGGGTATTCATTGGTATCATAATCTCCGGGAATCCAGAAAGCCTTATGATCAGCACCCAGGTTATATTGCGTTGACTCATTCGTTACCACAAAATACTGCAGTGAAGGTTGTGCCGGGAATTCATACCTGAATCCCAATCCTGCATTGAATAACCTGAAAACTATTCTTATCTGAAGTTTCTTTCCGCTTATTTGCTGAAGATTTACCGCCAGTTCCTTGTACTGGTTACGGATTGTTTTTTCTTCTCCCCAAACCGTATTCCAGTATTCGTCTTTATAAGATGAATCCACACCGGCAACCATCAAACCTTTTGTAAATCCCGCATCATCCTTAATGGATATTCCCATCAGGCTTTTGCCCAGCACATTCTTACCAACATATTGAAGTGCATAAGCAGGAGTACCTTCAGCATTGATCATGAATGTCAGCTGAAGTTTCTTATCGGGAGATGAGATGGAAAATTCCTGCGCGGCGGATAGTTGGTACACAGATACAAGAAGTACCAGGAAGAATGGTTTCATATGCTTAATTATCGGGCAAAGATAAATTCTCTCCGGGTGGGAGAAGGTGACCTTGATCATCACGCTAATATTATCCATTCACCAGCCCAAAAGCATTTTTTTCAATGATCACTGGATTTTTCTTAACCGCAGATAGGTCATTACATAATTGAATTGTTCAGTACTCATTTTTTTCATGGCCTGGTGATCCCCTTGATTTGCCAATGCATTGGCGTTGTAATTGTCGATCTGTACTTTTGTAAAGTTTGGGACGCCGTCCTTTCCTTTCGTGAAAATTCCATGACAGTCTCCGCAGTGAATTTTGTACAAAGCCTTCCCTTTTTCAAACCATTGTATCTGGATATCCCGTACCGTTGGACCAATATCAGGGGAAATTTCGATATCATCAGGGATGACCACATTTTTCTCTTCTGATACCACCGCCTGTGTTTTCTTCTGGCTTTGGCAGCCTGAAAAAATAAAGAAACAACATAATATGAAAAGGTTCCTGAGCATGAAATCTGGTTCAGTATTCGCCTCCCGGCTTTCGTTTATTCAGCGCTTTATTGCCTGAGGAAGGCAAAGTCTTAGGCGCTTTTCCAAAGGTAATATTTTCATCCAGCGATTTCATGAATAGGAGAAGCCCTGATTTTTCCTGTTCAGTAAGATTTAACGGTTCCGCTTCAAGTGTCTGGTTATCCACAGGTAATTTCCGCCCTGCCCCGCCACCCTTATCATAAAAATCAATGACCTGTTCAAGGGAATGAAAAACACCGTTATGCATATAAGGACCGGTAAAACTGGAATTACGGATAGATCCGGTCCGGAAGGCCATAAACATTTCAGGTGCAGGGTTTGCCCCATACCTTCCACTGTCAGGGCTTACCCTGGTATATGCTGTGTCAGCAGGAACGCCCAGGACTTCAAATTCTGATCCTACATAAGGAGGTTTTACTCCGTTAAAATGTGGCGGAAAATGACATGTGCCGCACTGGGCCTTACTCATAAACAGGTTAAAACCACTCCTTGTACCGGCATCCGCATCAGCCTTCCTGTTCATGGCATCATCAAACGGTGCATAGTGCCTGCTGAATCCACTGTAGTACAGCGTTATTGCAGAAACAATATGATCAATCCCCACTTCTTTCTCTTCCGGTGTCAGCGTCAGGAATTTATTAAAGGCAGCTGCATATTCACTGCAATCCATTACTTTTTTAACTACGTCCTCGTGACGGCTGTTCATTTCAATGGGATTACTGATCACGGTCCTGGCCTGCGACTGTAGCGTAAGCTCTTTCCCATCATGCATCAGCAGGTGGTTAAACTCTGCATTTAACAGGCTCGGTGCATTCCTGGGAAGGCTAGTCCTGCCATCAAATTCCAGCGGAGTGACCTTTGTGGTATCAGTAAAATATGCCAATGGATTATGGCAGGAAGCACAACTTCGTTTATTGTTCCCCGATAGTATCGGATCATAAAACAATAATTTCCCGATACGGTTGATTTCATTCAGCATTGCTGAATCCTCCACAAAAGAGAATATGCCCTTGCCGGTCTGCGCCTTGTACAGTGTTTTATCGAATATGGATCCGGCATTATCATCAAGGGAGTAATCATTGAAACTGCGGGAATAGAATTTATAATTACGCAATAATGACTGGTTCACAGAAAACAGCGGGTTCACATATTCCCTGATGAATGTATACCGGTCGAATTGCGAAAACCCGTCAGGCTGACTTCCGGCAAACGCTACCATGTTGTCATATTGCTTAAGGTATGCATCCGTCAGCGGGGTGGATGGGAAAGTGGCGTTATAGTTTAAATAAATATTTTTAACTGCAGATAGCATCAGTTTAACTTCGGGTATCACGCGTGAAGTATCAGGGCATTCAAAACCTGTGGTATAGATGGCAGCAAGGTTTAGCAGAAACAGCCTGTTGGCATAATACAGGTGAGCAGGATTTTTCAGTTCAACGGTAATGGAGTCTGCCATGTAGGTATCCATTGCCGTTACAGACATGCCAATGAGTTGCTGTAAAGAATCCCCGGAAATATTGGTTTCATCCAGATATTGTTCCGCAAGGGATAGTCCGCCTCCGGTTCTCCTGTAAGGCTTTTCAAATTTTTCAAAAACTTCTGTTTCCCATTCCACAGGCAGCGGCCCGTTAACATGTTTATGCATGATGGGTTCAAGGTAACGCAGCCAGAAATCGATCTTTTTCAGTTCATGCCTTTTCTCATGGAGAGCATTTTTTATGGCAATAATTCCTTCAGGGGTATTAACGGGGAGGGATTGAATATGCTGCAATAACGATTGCTGTCCTTTTTTAAAATGCAGCATTTCCTGGTAGTACCAGGAGGCATAATTGGTTTCAAACCTGAATGCAGCTAAAACCAATGCAATCAAAATAATTACAAATACAAAGGCTTTTTTCATGCTTCATGACAATAACGGCAAACACCCTGTAAAATTACAAGGCAAAAAGGGAATTTTAAAAACTCACCTCTTTGCCTTGTATACTGATTATGAAAGGTTTCCGTAAATAGTACCCTGATTCAGGTCCTGGGAACTACCTGGATTTGCCTATATTCATTTCAGTGTTCCTGAACTCCTCAATGGCAATACCTAATGCGTTTTCCGCATTATGTATCCATATCGGCAGGATCTGGGCGGATGTTTTCCAGTTCCCTTCAGCATTTCTGTACATACTGAAGGTAATCCGGTTACCCTTCTCATCAGGCACATCGATGCTGTAACGAACATCCGTGCCATTGGCCAGTTGCCTGAAGTTAAACTCACGGTTACGGTCTTCAGTCTTGATAATCTTCGAAAAATAAGTACTCATAAAACTAATTAATAGGGTCTGTTGTCATCTTTTCCCGTCATGAAGTTTACCATTTGATAAGCTTGCAATCCAGGATATATACGGAAGTTTCATTGTTAAAAACTGAAAAAGGACGCTGATCTGAGTGTGGAGCAAGAGGTAAAAGAACAATGAACTCTGCGTACTTTAATTTCCCGTACAGGTTGCTGAAAACTCAAATATAAGCTACTTTAAGATACCTTAATTAAGGTATTTATTCTACTGTTTCCTTAGCCAGGGTAAGCCTTGAAAATTCAGAACCGCTGAATATTTTCGCCAGGCCGATATTCTTTGATTTCTGGTACTCATCAAGATGGGTTTTTGATACAATACGCCAGAAATTCTTCGATTTCAGATCGGCATAATCATTTCCTTCAACAAATAAACCGTAGATGGCATCCCGCTTTTTAAACTGGATCTTCACATAGTTACTGTCTGGTGATGTTTTTTTCTTCAAGAAATTCTCGATTTCTTCAATGTTCATATTATGTAGTTTTTATATGATGAATAATTAAAGATTATTGCCCGCAACGCGGAGGGACGCACTATAGATCCTTTTCCTTGGCTGCGTGCGGCTGCCTGAAACAGGCTGGGTACGGTTGCCTGAACTTTGCGCAGGTTTGCTAAACCTTCCCTGCTGACGTTGTTCCGGCATATCCATTTTAAACGGATGTTCGTCTACCACCGGAATAGGTTGTGCAGTCAGTTTCCTGATATCGTGGAGGTATTCCCTTTCTTCATGATCACAGAATGACAAGGCAATCCCGCTGTTGCTGGCCCGGCCGGTACGGCCAATCCTGTGCACATAAGTTTCAGGAACATTGGGAAGATCAAAATTCACCACATGGGTCAGGTCATCAATATCAATTCCCCTTGCGGCAATATCCGTGGCCACCAGTATTCTCAGCCTGCCGTTTTTGAAACTTTGCAGCGCGTGCTGGCGGGCCGACTGTGATTTATCGCCATGTATTGCAGCGGCATTGATATGTTCGGCTTTTAATCCTTTGGCAATTTTGTCTGCCCCATGTTTAGTGCGTGTAAATACCAGGATACGATCCATCCCGCCATTCCTCACCAGGTGAACGAGCAGCGACAATTTATCGCGCTTGTTAACCATATAAATGGATTGTTCGATTTTTTCAGCAGTTGATGATACGGGAGTCACTTGTATCCTTTCCGGATTTTTCATCAGGGATGCGGCCAGTTTGGCAATCTCGGGCGGCATCGTTGCTGAAAATAACAAGGTCTGTTTTTCTTCAGGCAGTACACGGATCAGTTTCTTGACATCCTGGATAAATCCCATGTCGAGCATCCTGTCAGCCTCATCCAGTATGAAAATTTCAAGGTGGTCAAGGTGTACGTATCCCTGGTTCATCAGATCCAGGAGACGGCCCGGTGTTGCAATCAGAATATCTGTTCCGTTGCGCAATGAAAGTGTCTGGGTGTGTTGTGAAACACCTCCATAGATCACGTCATGTTTAAGGCCTGTGTGTTTACCGTAAGCGGCAAAACTATCATCGATCTGGATGGCCAGTTCACGTGTGGGTGTAAGAATCAGTGTCCTGATATGCTTATATCCCTTGTTCTGGTTTCTTTCGTGAAGTAACTGTAATACCGGTATGGCAAATGCCGCGGTTTTTCCGGTTCCGGTCTGTGCACATCCTATTAGGTCTTTTCCTTTTAAAACTACCGGGATCGCTTGCTGTTGAATGGGGGTTGGAGTGGTGTAGCCTTCAGATTTCAGGGCTTTCAGAATCGGCTCAATAAGGCCTAGTTGGTCAAATAACATAATGTATTTTAATAATTAAATAGTACCAGCCACCGAAATGGTTTGTATGAATTTGTGTGCTGGCGGTAAAGTCTCATCCTTATGACCGGATGAGCTTGTGAAAGAAATCTAGTCAGCTAAGAGCGAGGTGACAAAGATAGTGTTTTTTTTTGAATTATGCCGCAAGTTCGCTACGGTCTGCGATTTTCACCGGTACTGGCTCATTTCCAAGCTGTTTCATCAGCCTTATATGTGATATTACAGCGCCTGTCATGGTATTGTAATAGTGATAAGGCACATTGAATTTTTCACAATGTTCCTTTACGATCTTACTAATGGCAGGATAATGCACATGGCTCACGCGGGTAAATAAGTGATGCTCTACCTGGAAATTCAATCCGCCCACAAACCAGGAAACAACCGGATTCTTCATGGCGAAATTGGCAGTTGTCTTCAATTCATGAATGGCCCACTCATAGCCAATGGTTTTAGGCTTTTCCTCTGCTTTTTCAAAATCTGTTTTTTCCACGATATGCGCTGTCTGGAATACAAAAGCAAAAGTGAGGCCCATGGTGACATTCAACACCAGGTATCCAACCAGCCATGTTTGCCAGCCCAGGATAACGGCAGGGATAACCATGTATACGGCTGACATAAAATACTTTACTGATCCAGAAAATAATATGCTCCTTGGCAGTAAGTTTCATCTCTGTTACGATAATCTTACGGGTAAAATATTTTGCCATATCCGTCAGGAACACCCATAGAATGGTGCTGACAGAATAGATCAGGAACATATAAATAAATTGGAACCTGTGTGCCGGAACCCAGCGTTGGGTGGGGCTCATCCTCAGGATCGGGCTTTTCGACATATCATCATCCAAGTCCGTCCACATTAGTATAGGTATGATGAAGTATATTATGCTTCATCTTCCAGATATAGGCATCAGAACCCAGGATATTCATGGTATATCCCATCAGTTCGTTAACCCATTTTTTAGAGCTGAAACTTCCGTGGTTGGCGTCATGCATTACATTAAATGCTATGCACGACAATACCAGTCCGAATACCGCTGAAAGAACGATACCGGCGAAAGCGGAATAAGTACCATAGAGGAAGAAAAAATACATTACAAAGGCCAGTGGAATAAATATCAGGGCTTTTATATACAAGCGCCAGTCACCGGTTTTTTTAATATTATTCTCTGTAAAGTACTGGTCAACGGCTTTCTTGAGGGTGGTATAAAAAACTTGACCATTGTTGCTGAAACTAACTTTTGCCATAATCAGGATTTAGGCCTGATACGGAATTTTTTTTACTTTCTATCAGGCGATGGTGGCAAAAGTAAGTCATTTAAGCCATAATCAGACAACTGTTTGGTTAATTCACAACTATTTGGCATGGGTTATGAAACAAGAAAAAAGACGCGGGGAGGTGGTAAAGTACGCCGAGATATTCCGATAACGTGCTGAAGTTCGCTGCGGGAATGCACATTGAGTTTACGGTAAATATTTTTAATGTGGGAATTAAGGGTCTCTGTGGAAATGAATATGGAAGCGGCTATTTCCTTATAACTTAATCCCTTGATCAGCAACTGAAGAATGCCCTTCTCTCTTTCTGTAAGATTACTGTCCATCAGTGATTCACCCGAAACTGGCTGGTGTTGAAAATAGTCAAGCACTTTTGCCGCGATCATTCCGTTCATCGGACTTTCGCCCTGGTAAACAGCTTTAATCGCATTCAGTATTCGCTGCGGATTGTCCTTTTTAAGCAGGTACCCGTTAGCGCCAGCTTTAATGGCGCCGAATATTTTATCTTCATCTTCAAACACGGTAAGCATCAGCACTTTAATATCCGGCCACATTTTTTTAATGTTCCATACACCCTGAATACCACTGATCCCCGGCAGGTCAATATCCATTAATACCACATCCGGCCGCTGTGTCTCAAATAAAGGAATTACTTCTTCGCAGTTACTGCCTTTGTGCAATAACCGAATATTTTCATCCAGTTGCAATATGATGGAGATCGTAGTGCGGTATTGTAAATTATCTTCTATAATGGCAACAAGTATCATCGTCTTCCTTATCAAATCTACTGATAATCCTTTCTCCTTTCATCCCATGTATATGGTATTTTGAATGGAAAGGGAATCATCATCAGGATAGTCACGCCATTACCCGGAATGGATGAAACGTCCAGAGTGCCGCCCAGTTCTTCCGCTCTTTTCTTCATATTCTGCATTCCGGAACCGTTCTCTTTGCCTGCATGAATCATCCCCCGGCCATTGTCAGAAACCTGCAGCATGAACTTGTGGTTTCGTATACCCATCTCCACCTTACATGCAGTAGCTTCTGAATATTTAAGGATATTGTTTATGCCTTCTTTAAATACCAGGAAGATATTTTTACGGACGTTGCCAGGTATGATCAGCAGTGCCGGAACGGTTTCGGCACTGAACAACAATTCTATTTTTTTTGCATAGCATGCGGGTATGGCATATTTCTTCATCAGGTCACAGAGGCTTTTAAAACTATCGTTCTGGGGATTGGTGGCCCAGGCAATGAGTTCAAGCTGCCCGATCATTTCTTCCGCATTTTCCTTTATCAGACCGGTGATGATGCTGTTTCCCGGATCTTCCTGCAAAACCTCCGTATACACTTTGATACTGCTTAAGGTAGCGCCTATGTCATCATGAAGGTCGCGGTGAAGTTTCTGGCGCACATTCAGGATCATCAGTTTTTCATGCAGCCGGAACTGGAATAAAACAAAAACCAGGTATCCCAGCAGAAATATCATTAATACTACAAACCACCACTTTTGCCAGAATGGAGTAAGTATTTCAAAAGTAAAAACCGCCGGCTTACTCCATCCTGTATTCGAATCCTTGACTTTTACCATGAACTCATATTTCCCCGGAGGCAGCCCAACGAAAGAAACAAAATTGCTTTTCTGGGGAGGGCTCCATAAATCACTGCCACCATTCAGCTTATATGTGTACTCCAGTCCTGAATAGTCCCTGTAACTAATACCTTTATAAAATATCCCAAGACTGTTTTTGTTGGAAGGCAAAACAGGGTTTACGGGAATCTCAAGATAACCCTGCAGTGAATCCGTCCATAAGTTCCAGTTTGTTTCCTGCAGGTTTAGCTGGATATTGGAAATCACTACTTCAGGCAATTCCCTTTTGAACCGGATACCCGGGGCATTGAAGGAATAAATGCGGTCAACCAGTTGTATCCATATATTTCCCTTGTCATCTTTAGTAATATTTCCACCCCTGAGATTTTCCGGATCAATGCCATCGGCATCGTTCCATCTGCGGATGTAGAAACCATTGCCGGAACTGTCAACACTAATGGTAACAATGCCGGAAGCGGTCAGCGCCCAAATGCGGTGATCATCATCAAACACCATAGCATACACTGAATTATTCGGCAGGCCATTAGCCTCACTGATCAGCATATCCTCTACAATATCCTGCTTATCTTTCCAGCGAAAACGTTTGATGCCCCCGCTGAAGGATACCCAGAAGGTACGCGGATCCTCTTCATAAAAATTAACATGGCTGGAGTTTTCCGGTATTCCCAGTTTCGCACTATATGAGTGTACCTTTTGCATTGCATCAATCATCAGTATGCCATCATGCCTGGTTCCCACTAATGTGATTCCATTAGTAAATGATTTTACTTTAACCGGGTAGGTTATATAACTGCCGTTATTAGTACCGGAAAAAATGGAAAAGCCACGGATGGTTCCCACAGATAATGTATCACTGGAAATATATATTCTTTCTGTTACGGGATTGAATGTGATGTCAAAAAACCCCCCGTATGTACCTTTCTCACCAAAAGGATATTCCTTTAAATGGTCCCTTTCCAGGGTGAATAATTTTCCTCCCCTCGTGATCATCCATAAACGATTTTCATGATCCAGGCAATAACCATCAATAATTGCCCTTTCAAAATTTTGCCTGGCCGGGGGATCTGAAACAGGTTTCATTTCCCTTGCAATACCACCGTCAAATTTCAATAATCCATCCGTCTCGGAAGCTGCAACCATACCCATCCCGGGCACATTCATAATATTCCTTGCCGCCTTCATTTTATGTTGCCCAACAGAATCGAATAACCTGTAATTCCTTGGTTCAGCCCTTAACAGTCCGGTACTTGAAGCAATCCATATGATACCCAGTTTATCTTCGTATACCTGGGATACAAGTTCGTCAGAAGTAGTTATCTGCTGGATAAATGCAGAAGTATCCCCCGCAGCGGAAACCTGAAGACCTCCTTTGAAAGAATATACCCAGCTGCGTTTCCTGCTGTCAAGAAAGTAATGAAGCATCGTTTTATTGCCCGGAAAATTACTGAACAGGGCATGTTTTTTACCGCGGGATATCAAAAACAAGCCATCCCTTGTAATCATGTATACGTTACCGTTATACTTTTTGATTACATTATAAAATGGCCAGTTCAGGGTATCTTTTCCCAATAATTCATACCGCCTTTCGGGACCTGATTTCACGAGGTAATCCCCGTAATTTACAATCATGCCTTCGGCAGTTTCAACGATGTTCCTGCAATGCCTGTCGTCAAGCCCTGGGTATAGGCTTATTTTTTGCCAGTGGTCGTTTTCAAACTGGTAAACGCCGTTGTCCGTGAGGCCCCATATCTGCCCCTCACCCGTCTCTACAATATCAAAAACAAAATTGATTTTTTTTCCGTCAGAATAAGGATAGCTGATAAACTTATTACCCTTCATTCGGACCATTCCCTTGCGGGTTCCGATCCATAACCGGTGATAACGGTCTTCAATGATTTTATTGACATATTCATCGGGAAGCCCGTCAGAGAAATTGAAATTCACAAACTCATTTCCGTCGAACCGGCTCAGGCCATTTGCCGTACCGATCCATAAAAACCCGTTGTTGTCCTGGTAAATATTTAAAATATAGGCATCCGGCAAACCATCATTGATGGTATATTTCTTAATGCCAAAAGGCTGGGCGGTAAGGTTTGTTACAGACAGCACAAAAAAGATCAGAACCCATCGCATGGACAGGTAATATGGATTGGATAATATGGATAAAGTATGTTTGAAAGCCGGATAGCTTTTTTAAAAGATAAACTTTAATCCATATAAATCCTAGGGTACCCGAATAATGCCCGTTGCCAATATTTTAAGCCTGTCCTATCCTGTAAAGCAATACCCGCACCCATGCTCCTGGGCACGTCCTATTGCCCATACCCCGGATGGGACCGGCTTGATACCTGGTAATAAACCTGCCACCCAGTCTTTCCGTATCTCTTCAGCATCTTTCTTGATTTTAGCAGCCATGGCATGGCTGTTCACTGTCATGGCCATTTCGCAAACACAGAATTTTACACCCACGGCCTGCAGTTCATTTATCCCTATCTGGACAGGCCCCACACCCGGAACTGTATAATCACCTGGTTTGGGATTATTAAACGGATTCCGGGTGGCAGGTTTTCCTGTTAGCGGATCATCCGCTTTAAAAAATTCCCCAAACTTATACTTAGCCCAAAGCTGGTCATTAAACGCATAAGGAATGGCACTATGCCGAAGTACAACCACCGCATTGCTTTCACTGGAAGGTGTACCTGTCATTTCATTCGTCATGAGAAACACCTTTGGCCAGGCAAAGGGGAACAATCCGTTTGGATGCGGCGCATCAAAGACCATTTTATGTTTTCCTTTCAGGTCGTTAAACCATTCTTCCAGGTCACTGCCAGGTTCACCCAGCAATGAAGGCGCCGCCCTCAGCGAAGAAGGAAAGGCCAGCATACCCATCGTTGCGGCACCAGCCGCCATCGTGCCAAGGAATTCCCTCCTTCTGTTTACTGCATTTTTTTTCATAACGTATATTTAAGGATTTAAAATCTGAATTGCACACCCATGAATACCATATAATCTCCTGAACCACCCGGGCTTGAAACATATAAATCCCGGTTATCTCCGAGGCTTTTTTATCGGGTACATTCTGCTTCACTTCATGGCTGATAAATATAGGTACATAGGCATACACAGCCGCTGTTTTAAACCTGTATATAATGCCCGGCTCAACTGAAACATTGCTTCCGGCCCGCCGGGTACCATTACTTCCCCCGAATACATCATACACGGGTATGCCTTCATCCCGGATCCCCAGGGATAATCCTACCCTGTCAAAATTGGCATTTGCACCAAGCCGCCAGGAGAACTGGTCTGCTACACTGGTTTCCACTGCCCCGCTTTGAATCTGCACATTCGTGGGTGGCCTGCCAGCGGTGGTAGATACACCATTCTGTTCCCTGGGATTAAAAAGATAGTAAATATTTCCATACAGGCTGAACATCCTGCTGATAAAATAATAACCATTTACTTCCGTAATGATTCCGGTGCCACCGTCACCCAGTTGTATGGAAGGATTTACTGGTGCCAATACACGGGTGGTATCATTACGGTAGAAATAATCCTGGTATTCATAATCACCATTTGGCAATTTTATCCCCAGACCCGCCTGTATATTCCATTTCTGGGTTGGCTTGGGAAGGCGGATCCATTTATATACTGTGAACCTGATATCGTTAATACCAAAAGACCTGGTGGTGTGCCTGGTGGTATTAGGACCGCCATGCTCAATGGAAGCCTCCCGACTATTGGTCGTTATGGGAATGCTTAAGTTTAATGACCAGCCTTTGTCGAGGATCCTGCCAAAACTGATATCTGTACTGTACGATTTAACAATAGCCTGGTTGGCTTCCGGGGTTTCCAGGCTTTCCTTGCCCCTGTAATCCATATAGGATTTGAAGTAGCGGGTATTGATATTCAGGAGCCATTTTGAATCTATATACCCATTGTCAAGCATGTTGTACTGGCCAAAACCGGAAATATTCCGGACGGCAATACAGCCCTGGCCAATAGCATTACCAGCAAGAAAAAATAAAAGAATACACAGGCAGATGTTTTTTTGCATGAGGTCAGTTTTAGTTTGAATGAATGGCATGCAGATTTACCAAACAGATAAGGGATTGCAGAAAACTAAAATTAACCTCTTGCACAAACATGGCAAATACCATAAATATGGTATACCCGGGTAAAGAATTAAGAAACATATTCAGGAATTGATCTCACACTGATCATCTATACATCGCCGTGGGCGGAAAAAACCCGTAACGATCAGTACAGCCCCGAAAAAGAGCGCAGGCCATGCACCGTCTTTAAAATAAATAATACCGGCCCCAATGAAGATGATGCCCAACCCCCATCTAAGTAGACGGCTGAACCAAACCAGTCCTCGGTCCGAATTATTTTTTATGCCTGGGGTCATGAGATAGATATATACATAAAGGTGTCAAACTATTTCCAGGCGCCTGGTGACATTGGTCACAAGAACATCTTGGTGTAAGGAAAGTATTACTTAGCGTATCAGTGTAATCGTTCCTTTGAAAAACTGACGTGTATTATCCCTGAACAGAATAGTTATTGCATATACATAGGTAGCATTGGCACCGGGCTTACCGTTAACTTTTCCATTCCAGCCAAAAACAGGATTATTTGCAGGGACATCCTTACAGCTAAAAACTTTTTGCCCGTACCGATCATAGATGGCAAAGTCGCTGACCAGGGCTATTTCCTGGCTTCCAAGGATATAAAAAACATCATTTTTACCATCGCTGTTGGGCGTAAATGCATTGGGAATATTTACCCTGCCATCTGTATAAGTCCTGATCATGGCCGTATCAGTGGCAATGCAGGAATATTCATTTTTCACCGATAAAATATATTGCTGTGAAAAGGGTGGCCTTACCACCGGATCAAGGCAGCCTGTGCAGGAAAGATAACTGGCGGGCGACCAGCTAACGGACCCTGACTGGCCTCCGCTGACAATGCCTGTCAATTGAATCGATGAGTTCCGGTTTATGGAAGTATCTGCCGGCTCCACGGCTACAGTGAATGGCTCAGCCGCTGCCTGTGTCAGGTTGTTGGTGAAATCCGTTTCTTCGAAACCGGCTCCGGGAAGTGAAGTTGAACCTCCATTATAATTCACTATGGCAAAAACAATGGCAGTAGAGGGAGTATTGATCACGGCAGAAAAAGTATCACAGTTACCGGCACGACCCTGTGTCCTGAATGAATTATCCAGCAATACAGCAGTTCCCGAATTGGGATCTGCATCATAAAAAGCCACCGGAATTCCTTTGTAAACACTGTCATAACTGTTATTCATGCAAATCCTGAACCTGACAAGTGTTTTATTATCAGCATAACATTTCGTTTCGCTGATACTGATCGTCATATCCGGGGGAATGATATTAATTTTTGCAAGTCCCTGCAGTCTGCATCCAAACGGATTCAGCATCTCCATTCTCACCACTAGCACTATCCCGTACCTGGACAACCGGGGATAAACAATTCGTACAACTTAACGTATACTTCGGATCCGGAAACCATGTCACGGAACCTGCATTATAAACAGGTGAAACGATGTTCAGGGAAACCGGCTGAGATGGAAATACTGTTGTGTCAGCAGGACTGATGATCACCATCTCCGGCTGGTAATTGAAACTGGCCTTATTATTAGTGTAATCTTTTTCCTTTGCAATGGTATCATTTGGAAGCGTATGGGGAACTGATCCTTTGTCATTCACCACGGCAAATATTTTCAATGCGCCATTATCTTTAAAAACATGTGAGTAGGTAGCACAAGTGGTAAGGTTATCGTTTGCCACCTCAAACACAGGCCCCAATAATACAGCTGAAGATAACGCAGGGTCATTATCATACAAACTCAGCTTGAGCCCTTTAGGGATAATGCCCTTGCCAAATTGATTACATATTGTGAAGGTCGCCCTCAGGCTGTCACCCCCGGAACAAAAAACCGTATCTATCCTGACGGTAAAATCATCTGCAGGGGGCACTGTAATATCTGTAAATGCACTGTCAATGCATCCATATGTGCTGGTGGCGATCAGCCTCTTCCTGGCATCACCATCCTTTACTGCCACAAACAGGGGAGAAGGACAAGTGGTACAGGAAAGGTAAGCCGGCGGACTCCAATCATAAATGCCAATGGTTCCCACATTATGTTGTGCCTGAAGGGCAAGGGTATCTCCAGGCTCGAGTACTACTGAAGGCGGTATTATGGATACCTTAAACTGGAAACCGCTGACTGCGGTGATATTATTGTCGTAAATTTTTTCCGGCAACGTAGTATTGGGCAATTTCCAGGGGGAGCCGCCATTATCATTAAATACCGCATATACCGTATTAAGCCCTAGTCTTTTTACATCGATAATAAGCGTATACCCAATCGTACAGCAAAACCCAGTAAGTGAGTCGGGCATTAAGAATGTAGTATCCAGTTTATTGGCAATCCCGCTGCGGGGATCAGCATCATAAAAGCTGATGGGTGTACCCGCCGGAATGGTCGCATATCCGCTGTTACAGATCGTAACAGTAAGCGTGATTTTAGTCTGCTGAAAACATTCCACCGCATTTAATCCCAGGTATCCATCAACGGTAGGATCTTCAACATTGAAAATAAATGTTTCCGTAGTATCTGCACAGGTACCATTCTGAGCAATCAATTTAATTTCATATCTCCCGGGATCATTAAATACATAACTCAGATCGAAAGCATTGCTGACCACCTGTTCCGCCATGCCGCTATTATTGCTCATGACCCATCGGTATGCGGTGGCATTGACCGACCGGTTAATAAACCTTATGCTATCCAGTGTAATACCGGACTTAGAAGCGATGATCCGCTTATCTGGATAAAATCTTGCCATTACACCGCAGGTAACAATAACATAATCCGAATACGATGCAAAACAAGCCGGGTTCCCATTGCTGACCTTAAGGGTTACATTATATTTTCCATTTGCAGGAAAACTATGTGTTAGGGTTGGACTATTACCGCCAACCACTGCACCATTGACGGTCCACTCATATACCGACCCACCGGTTGATGTACTGGTAAAATTAATGGTACTGCCAGTTGACAGGAAACCAGTTATCCCGGGTAAAACCTGCCAGTATATTTTCATTGCAGGGTTTACTGCATTTATCCTGTAATAATAAACTGGCCCTTGGGCCGGTCAGAAAACTCCTCATTTTTTGAGCCTGACCTTCAGTAAACATATTCCTGCAGGTACTGTAGCTCATGAAATTCTGGTTCAGGTCAGGTACATCGGTAGCAAACCCTGACAGCGTATCTGAGGAACAGGAATTTTCAGGAACACAACTCCCGAATGAAGCTGATGGAGGCGTATCACATACACCATCACCATCCACGCTGCAATCATTGTTACTGCAATTGCCCGGGAGAAAAGTGTGCTTCAGGCTCAGGTAATGTCCCATTTCATGCGCAAGCAGCTGACCGAAACCTGTTGTTACAATGCCGTCTTCTGCCGGATTTAAGGATAACGCTGTCGCATAACCGCCTTCCTTCATCCTTGACCATCTGCCACAGTTATAGGAAGGAAAAATTTCTTCGCGGATACTGTCTACCAGCCAGATATTACAATATTGACCGGGATCCCAGCTCACAAGGTTTTTTAACCTGCTGTTTTCAATATCAGCATCCATATCGCCAAGTACGGAAACTGTCCGGGTTATGCCATTGGTGATCCCGCCATTGGGATCAATTTGCGCGAGACAAAAACTAATGCCGGTATTTACACCCGGTCCTGTGCCATATGCGCCTGCATGCGCAAATGCTTGATTGAGATCATTCACGGCATTGATAATCTGGAGGTCGGTAATAGCGTTGGGGTTCTGACTGATCACATGAAAAACTACGGGTATCCTCTGACCCATAACATGAAAACAGCAAAACACCAGGCTAACAATGAGTACGACCTTGTAACTATACTTTACCATCACCCATCCGAACATGAAGAACATTCACAATGGGTTGAAAAATACCGATTTTTTCCCGAAAGCCCGGCCGCTATTGTTCATTTTCAGGAATTAACCGGCACCACTTATAGTAACACTGCAACCAGGCCATTATACCCTGCTCATTGTTAGCGCTTTACCAGTCCGGAAAGATATTCCAGCAGATCAGCAAGTTCCTGGTCCGAAAGACCCTGGTATAAACTTTCGGGCATCATAGATGAATTCATTTTTGTTAAAGAAGCCAGATCACTTGTCTTCAATTGTTTTTTTATTCCGCCGGGAAGCCTGAGTTCTATTTCTGTTTCTGTTTTACTGCTGATGATGCCTGAATAATGCGTACCGTCTTTCATCCTGATATCCCATCCTTCGTAACCAAAACTTATTCCTGCGGACGGATGAAGAATGGCATCCCATAGTGCATCCTTTGATAATTTCGCACCGATCTCTGATAATTTAGGGCCGAAATCATATCCTTCATTATTCACCTGGTGACATAATGCACAGGCATTCATGAATATCGCTTTACCATTAATGTCATTTCCTTTCATGGCCCTCAATTCATTTATCGATGGCACCTTTACAGGCTTAACTCCACCAGATACAGCCAGGTATGATGCAGCTTCTGACCTGACAGAACCCCTCCATGCCTGACTGACCCCTGAGACCACTTCCGGAATGAGTTCCTTCGGAACGATATTCGCTTTCAATATCTCCAGCACCCTTTCTTCCCCTCCCAGCTCCTGCCGATTTTTGCCGCCGCTATTTTTCGTATCTGCATGGGATACTTTCCAGACAAAGCATAACCCTGCAAAATATCTATGGATTTTTTGCTGCCTACTCCCCCCAATGCATTCAACAAGGCATAAGACCTCGTGGTATCTTTATCCATCAATGCCTGCCGCACTATCCGCTCCCCGCCCAGTTCGAGTAATAGTCCGGCCGCATCCCGGCCGGTCTCTTCCCTGTTCTTTTCAATGGAAAGATCCAGCAGATGATTATTCTCCGACCTGATTCCATAGCGCCAAACGAGGTCGAGGTATTCACGCGTACCCCTTACCGTTACAATGACATCCTGCAGCGCTTTTTTTGCAATGGGAGAATTTTCCACCGTTTTCCGGTCGAGGGCGTGCAGCACCAGTTTGTTCAATTCCATATCCCGGGAATTATTTTCAGAGAGCATTTTCAGGAGGTAGGCCGACTTTCCATTTCCTTTGTGGAAATCAAAGGCGCGGAAATATCTTAACCTGTCTTGCAGGGGAATATTGTTATCAGCGGCTAATGTAAAAAGATAAGGGAGAGAGAGGTCGGTCCTGGATCGCCATACAATATCCCTGGATGCGGGCGTGAGCAGTGGATCTGCTGTTTTTGAAGCCAGGCTTTGAAAAATGAATCCCACTGGCGGTCAGCTCCAATTCCCAAAGCTTCAAGGTACCATCTGTCGGCGCCGGTATGTGCATTCGCCAATACTGCCCATACTTCCGGAGATCCGGTTGTGGAAAGATGTCGCAAGGCAATCGCACATTCCCTTAATACCTGGTGGTCCCTGTCGGCGGAAAGCTGTTTAACTGTCGCTAAAATATCCAGCTTCAATTCCCTTGCAGCACGAATGGCAAGAATCCTGATATCCGGACTGGCATTTCTGGCTGCTTCATTGATGTAAACGGAAGGTGTTCCGCCAGGCATTTTTACCAATACCCAGAAAGCCCTGGCCCGCATTTTTGAATCAGCGCCTGTTTTCCATAACAGTTCCAGTTCAGGTACTGCTTTGAGGCCCATACTTTGTAAACTGTTCCATGCATGGTATCGGACAGAAAGATTGGGACTTTGTCAAAGCATTAATAGCACCAGTCGACTGTCGTATAATCGTGAACGGGAATTTTATATTGTACACCCGGGGGAGCAATGCGATATATGCGACCCCGGAGTTGATCACCAGCAGCATGACCGCCAACCCCGGGATCATACCAGTCGGCAACAATCAATGAGCCATCAGGGGCAACACAAATATCCGCAGGCCTGAACCATTTGTCCCTGTTACCTTTAAGAATATTGATGGTATCTGCAGAAAAACCTGCACCTTTTTTCCTGACCGGGTAAGCACGAACAACATTGGGTCCGGCATCACAATGGATTATGAGGCCGTGAAATTTTTCAGGCAATAAAGATCCTTCATACACCACCATGCCTGTAGGTGAGCCTGCACCGGTTTGTAACAGATTCGGAATAACGCCGGGATCATTCAGGTGCCAGTGACGGTATGGGATGGAATCTTCCATGTTGGTGCGCGCCGATTCCCATCCTGCGCCGGTCACTTCATCGTGGAAGCCGTAATTACCGTATTCCATTACGTAATTGATCCTGACGCCGCGGTTACCATCGTCATCATTATCCGACTGCCATATGTGTACCATAACTATCCACAGCCACTTCATAAGGATTCCTGAAATTCTGTCCCAGGCATTCCACATTGGATCCATCAGGATCACAACGGAAAACCATTCCCTGGGTATATTTTTTCGGACCAATTTCATCTCCATCCTGGTCAAGAACCGGTTTATTGTTTTTATCCCTCAGCGTTTTTCCTTCATTGCCAAAATTGAAATACAATTTCCCATCAGGTCCAAAAGTGAATGTATGAATCCCATGATCATGCTGTTCGCCGCCAATACCCTGGAAAAGAATTTCCTTGCGGTCGGCCTTATCATCACCGTCGTCATCATAAAAAGACCACACATAAGGACTTTGGGAAACAAGTACACGGTTACCCAACACGCAAATGCCCAATGGTGCATTGATTTCCGGACCCTGGTAAAATATTTTTGCGGTATCTGCAATGCCATCACCGTTATTGTCTTCGAGTATCATGATCCTGTCGCCGGAAGGATTTGTGGGATTCCCATTGATGGCAGGCCTGTAATTATATGCTTCGGTTACCCAGACCCTGCCCTTTTTCATCAACATCTATATTGGTGGGGTTTCTCAGCATGGGCTCAGTGGCCATTACCTTTACTTCAAGCCCTTCAAAGATATCCAGCCCCAGTAAAGCATTTTCTGCTTCGTGCAATTTTTCAGCGCTGATAGGCTGGAATGATTTTTTTATCTTCTTTCCTGATCCTGAGCAGGAAATCAGCATGGAAAAAAAACTGAGTAATAATAAAGAGGAGTGGTCTGAAGGATTGAACCGGTGGAATAGTTGCATAAGGGAATTTTATTCTTATGCATTTTACGCAATTAATTCCTGATTATTAACCCACCAGGTAGGCGAGTCCTTCATTTACGGGCCCGCATAAATCTGACATTGTTTTTTCACGGCATAAATTTTCGAAAAGATCCCTGACGGCTTTGTAATCATCATGAATGGGGCAGGGATGCTTTGCGGAACACTTTGTTAATCCCAGCCCACACTCTTTAAATACTTCTTTTCCGTCAATGGCTTCAATTATATTGATGATGGGCTGGCGTTTTTGCTGGGGAGTGGTATAAAATCCACCCGTCGGACCCTTTACACTGTTAATGACGCCATGTTTGACCAATGACTGTAACATCTTCCCCACGGTATGTTCGCTGGCATCAATAACATCAGCGATCTCCCTGATGCCTGAGCGGGCCGCCATATCCTCTTTAGACGCAAGGAATATGACGGCCTTAATGGCTGTTTTGCAGGTATGGCTCAGCATAATTATTTTCCTGAAAATATTTCTTTTTCCAGTTTTACCGCATTTGGAAAAAGGATATTATTCTCCAGGTGAACATGGATGTGAAGATCCTCTTCAAATTCTTCCAGCAACCTGTATAATACACTATAACTTCCACAGGCACCTTCCGGTAATGAAAATTGATTTGTCAGCACCCTGATCTCGGCCAGTTTCTCTCCTACCTCTTCATGTTCTGATTCCATCATGGCAACAGGATTCTGTACGGTTCCAAAATGGGCCGGCTGCAATGGCTGATGATCCTGGGTGGCAGAAAACAATTTTTTAATGAAAGGGAAAAGCACTTGTTCTTCCTTCATCATATGTGCGGTCATTTCAGCATTGATTTCCTGCACCAGCTGATTTATGCGCAACAGTTCCGGATGCCGGTCGCCATGCACCCTGCTGACTTTATTGGCATATCCCATCAGGTCGGGAAGTGTCTTGGAAACATAACGGTGATGCGTATTCACAATAAAATCGCAAAGGAAATCCGGTGTCCACTCATTATACGGAAGCGGGCGGGTAACAGGATTTTTGTCGACCAGGCTCAGCGCTGTTTCAATGACGGCAAGGTCAATTCCCTTTTTCTCACAGGCTTCTTTCACGGTTTGCTTTCCCCCGCAACAAAAATCAAGGCCATATTTTTTGAAGATTTCCACTTTCCTTAAATCCTTTGCGGCTATTTGTCCGAGTGTTTCTCCCTTTTCCATCGACGCATAACTGGCCCCGAAAGGGAAACTGTCTGTGATCATTTGTTCTTTGTGCATATGATTGTTTTTAGCATATTATTCTCCAAAGGTAAGCGTCTTTCATTAATAAAAGTATTTACTTACTTTTATTAACAGATGATATTGGTCATATAAGATTGATTATACCTGTCGTAAACTGTGCCCGGAATTCCAAAAACAGTTCCGCATGAAAACGATCATTGAACCTTTTAAGATTAAATCAGTAGAACCCATTTATTTCACCACCCGGGAGCAGCGCCTGGATATCCTGCATAAAGCTCATTTTAATCCTTTCCTGATACGGGCCGAAGATGTGATCATTGACCTGCTGACCGACAGCGGTACCAGCGCCATGAGCAGTGCACAATGGGCGGGTATAATGATCGGAGATGAATCTTATGCAGGAAGCAGCAGTTTTTTCCGTTTTGAAAAAACCATCCGGGAAATTACCGGTATGCCCATTGTGATACCCACACACCAGGGAAGGGCGGCGGAAAAAATATTATTCTCCGTTATGGGAGGATCAGGGAAATATATCCTCAGCAACACATTGTTTGATACTACGCGTGCCAATATTGAATTCAGCGGCGCAGAAGGAATAGACCTGCTTTGTCCGGAAGGAAAAATCCCCGGCAAGCCCGCGCCATTTAAAGGAAATATGGATGTTGGGGCCCTTGAAAAATGTATTACTGAAAAAGGTGCCGGGAATATTCCCATGGTCATGATCACGGTCACCAATAATTCCGGAGGCGGACAACCGGTGAGCATGGAGAATATCAGGGCTGTAAAAGCAGTATGCAAAAAATACAGTATCCCGCTTTTTATAGATGCCTGCCGTTTTGCTGAGAATTGCTATTTCATCCAGCAAAGGGAAAAAGAATTTAGCGGGGTACCGATACCCGCTATCGCAAGGGAGTTATTTTCCTATGCCGATGGATGTACGATGAGCGCCAAAAAAGATGCCTTCGCCAATATCGGCGGATTTATTGCGATGCATAAAGAAGAACTTGCGCAGCAGTGCCGGAATTTACTGATCATTACGGAAGGGTTTCCAACCTATGGCGGACTTGCGGGGCGGGACCTGGAAGCCATTGCGATCGGGCTGGAAGAAGTGATGGACCAGCATTACCTGCATTACCGGATCCGAAGTATAGAATACCTGGCCGAGAAACTCATCGCTGCCGGTATTCCGGTGATGAGACCTGCTGGCGGACATGCCGTATATATTGACGCAAAAGCCATGCTTCCGCATATCCCGGTAAATCAATACCCCGGCCAGGCACTTGTTGCGGCATTATACCTTGAAGCAGGCATCAGAAGCGTTGAGATCGGTTCACTGATGTTCGGAAAATATGGCGCAGATGGCAGCCTGGTTCCATCCATGATGGAACTGGTGAGGCTGGCTATTCCACGAAGGGTATATACACAAAGCCATATAGATTACGTAGCTGAAGTAATCATCGAAGTATTTCAGAAAAAGGAACAGATCAAAGGCCTGGCTATTACCTATGAAGCGCCTGTACTGCGGCACTTCACTGCCAGGCTCAGGGAAATAGACTAATTTCTGAAAACCTCAGTTAATTATATAATGCGATATTAAGATATCAGGAATGATGCAGTTTCCTTTCGAGACTATCCCAGGCACCACCATTATAAGCCTCTATGCCAGCCTGGTCAAGCATTGATTTAGCCGCCCCGCTCCTGTTTCCGCTCCTGCAAACGGTAATCACCGGCTTTCCTGATTTTTTCAATTCAGCGACCTTGTTTTGAAACTGGTCAAGAGGGATATTTCTTGAACCCCTGATATTGCCTGATGCAAACTCTGAAGGGCTTCTTACATCGATGATCAATGCGCCTTTTTGCATTAGCTCCTTATAATCAACGGCCTCATGAAATAAATTTTTGAACATTTCAAACATACACTGGGGATTTAATTATTTTATATGGATACAAAATTAAATCGTAGCTGCCAGTGGCATTGTAACCTTTGTCACAGGTAGTTCCTGGAATCACTGCCTCCAGATATAAAAGAAGGTGAGGTTTTCATCACCAATAAAAAAAACTGACTAATTTAACATCAGGGCGATTTCCCCTGCCCGGTTAACCTCTTTATTCGGAACCCGGCTGCCGAATAACCCCTGGCACGAAGTCCTTTCCCTTAAGACTAACTGATTGAAATCATTGACCTGGCTGAAATTGATCACGGTGCATCGTACCCCTCCTTACTACTTTTATTATCTACAATAAATGTTCCTGCGGCTTTTCACCTGCAGGCTTTTATACAAAACAGCATATTATGGCCAATACGGATATTACCAAGCCCATTGACCTTACGGGACACGCCGAAGGCACCGGACCAATGCGATTTCGCCGCCCTGTGTATATGGATTTCATGCCACCCTGCAACAGCGCCTGTCCGGCCGGGGAAAATATCCAGGCCTGGATGGCCCATGCACAGGCAGGAGATTATTATGAAGCCTTCCAGCAACTGGTGGAAGACAATCCCTTTCCTGCCATTATGGGACGGATATGCGTGAAAGCCTGCGAAATCGGGTTGCAACAGGAACCATATTGATACTACCGTAAGTATCCATGCCGTAGAAAGATATATCGGCGACCTGGCCATTGAAAATAACTGGAGCTTCAAACGGGACAGCAAACCTACCGGCAAACGAATCATGGTGGTAGGTGCAGGACCTGGCGGACTTTCCGCTGCATACCACCTGGCCAGGCTGGGGCATACGGTGGAAATTTTTGAAGCCGGCCCTGCTGCAGGAGGATTAATGAGGACAGGAATCCCTTCGTACCGTTTACCAAGAAATATTCTTGACGCGGAAATTAACCGCATCCTGGAATCAGGCGTTACCATTCACCTGAATAAAAAAATCAAGGACCTCAAAGCAGAGAAAGAAAAAGGTCATTTTGATGCGGTATACCTGTCCACCGGCGCTCAACTGATCAATGCGGAACAGATGGATATCGATACTTCCATAACAGTATACGATGCTTTCAAATTCCTGCGTGAATCTTCACAGGAACACCCGCTTCAGTTAGGCGACACCGTTATTATATACGGAGGTGGCAAACTGGCGATGTACATTGCCCGTATCGTTAAGCGGATCGGAGCTGAAGCCATTGTCCTCTTTCCCGGCGACCGGAAATTAATGCCCGCCTATGATTATGAAGCCGATGATGCATTGTCTGAAGGCGTGGAAATACAATTCCTTCGCCGCATTCATTCCGTTGAGAAAAAGCACTTCACACTGGAAAAAATGAAAGTGGAGAAAGGAAAAGCCGTTGGAACAGGTGAATTGGAAATCCTGAAAGCTGATTCAATGATCAATGCATTGATACAGGAAGCTGATACAGGATATGTTCAATCCTGTCCGGGAATTGCCGTAAAAGAAGACGGCACCCTTGTGATCAATGCAGAAAGGATGACGGGTGAGGCAGGAGTTTTTGGGGGAGGTGATATGCTTCCCGGGGAAACACAGAAGTGCTACCATTGCTATTGGGCATGGAAAAAAAGCAGCCAAATATATAAACGCATATGTGAACGGCGAAACCTTTGCCAAGCCTGCCAAACCTCCTACCGCGGGTTTCAGGCGATTGCATATGTGGTATAAAACAGATGCCCCCCAGCAGGAACAGCCGAAGCTGGTCCCATGGGTGGCCATCCGAAGTTTTGATGAAGTGATTTCCGGCTTTACGGAAAAAGAAGCCCGTTATGAAGCACAGCGTTGCCTGAGTTGCGGTAACTGTTTTGAATGTGATGGCTGTTTTGGTGCATGCCCGGAAGATGCCATTATCAAACTGGGGCCTGGCAAAGGTTACCGGTTTGACTTTAACCTTTGCACCGGTTGTGCAGTATGTTATGAACAATGCCCCTGCCATGCCATTGAAATGATTCCTGAACCTATCAAAGCCAATCACTGATGTCAAGTAAACAAAAAACAATAGCCACCCTGGATGGCAATGAAGCTGCTGCGTATATCGCTTACCGGGTTAATGAAGTCTGCGCCATCTATCCCATCACACCCTCTTCCACCATGGCCGAACTGGCCGATGAATGGAGTGCAAAGGGCATAAAAAATATCTGGGGAAATGTGCCCGATGTCATTGAAATGCAAAGTGAAGGCGGTGCTGCAGGTACCGTACATGGTGCATTACAAACCGGTGCACTGACCACCACATTTACCGCTTCGCAGGGGCTGATGCTGATGCTGCCCAATATGTATAAGATTGCCGGTGAATTAACAGCAGCTGTATTTCATGTGGCTGCACGTTCGCTTGCCGCACAGGGACTGTCCATCTTTGGTGATCACCAGGATGTGATGGCTGCACGTACAACAGGATTTGCCATGCTTGGTTCTGCAAGTGTACAGGAAGCGCATGACTTTGCACTGATAGCACAGGCAGCAACCTTACGGTCACGCATACCCTTTATTCATTTTTTTGATGGATTCCGCACTTCGCATGAAGTCAATAAACTGGAACTGATTGCTGACGATCAGATCCGGGAAATGATACCGGATGAACTGGTATTTGCGCATCGCAAGCGGGCACTGAATCCTGATCATCCATTTATCAGGGGAACAGCACAAAATCCTGATGTATATTTCCAGGGAAGGGAAACAGTGAATCCTTTTTATACGGTAACACCGGGTATTGTTGAGGATGCCATGAAACAGTTTGCCAAAATGACCGGCAGGAAATATGAACTATTTGAATATACCGGTGCTCCCGATGCAGACAGGGTCATTATCATCATGGGTTCAGGTGGTGAAACTGTTGAAGAAACATCAGCATTCCTGAATGCAAAAGGGGAAAAAACCGGTGTCATCCAGGTCAGGTTGTATCGGCCTTTCTCTGTTGAACATTTATTAAAGTCATTGCCTGCTACAGTAAAATCCATTGCCGTACTTGACCGCACAAAAGAATCAGGCGCATCCGGTGAACCATTGTACCAGGATGTATTATCCGGCCTCGTGGAAGGATTGCAGGCAGGAAGACATCAAAACATTGCCCAATCTTGATTGGCGGCCGTTATGGACTTTCCTCCAAAGAATTTACACCGGCCATGGTGAAGGCCGTTTTTGATGAATTGAAAAAAGACAACCCGAAGAACCATTTTACCATCGGCATCAATGATGATGTTTCCCATACCAGCCTTGACTATGATCCTGCATTTACGCTTGATGAATCAGAATGGAGACAGGGATTGTTCTTTGGACTTGGTGCGGATGGTACGGTTGGTGCCAATAAAAACAGCATCAAGATCATCGGTGAAAACACCGACCTGTATGCACAGGGATATTTTGTGTATGATTCCAAAAAATCAGGGGCACGCACCGTTTCTCATCTGCGTTTTGGGCCAAAACCCATTCGTGCGCCTTACCTGATCAGCAAGGCTGATTTTATTGCCTGCCACCAGTTCAATTTCCTTTACAAAGTGGAAATGCTGGAATTTGCAAAACCCGGCGCTACATTTTTGCTGAACAGCGCATATGATAAAAATGAAGTCTGGGATAAACTGCCCGAATCAGTGCAGCAGCAGATCATAACGAAAAAACTGAAGTTCTATGTTATTGATGCCACCACGGTGGCCAGGGATACCGGCATGAGCGGACGCATCAATACCATCATGCAAACCTGCTTCTTTGCATTATCAGGTGTGCTTCCCCGAGAGGAAGCCATTGCGCAAATCAAAAAGGCCATTGAAAAAACATATTACAAAAAAGGAAAGGCAGTCATTGAACAAAACTTCAAGGCCGTTGATGCAACACTTGAGCACCTTTATGAAGTTGACATCCAATAAACTGGTCACCGGGCAGAAAGTTTCCCTTACAGATGTGGTGTCTGACCTGAGCACCTGACTTTGTAAAAAATATCACGGCGAAGATGATGGTAGGTCATGGTGATGAACTGCCGGTAAGCATGATGCCGGTTGATGGCACCTATCCAAGCGGCACCACCAAATGGGAGAAAAGAAATATCTCTGACCTGGTTCCGGTATGGGAACCTGAAATATGTATCCAGTGCGGTAACTGCGCTTATGTTTGTCCGCACAGTGTTATCCGCGCCAAATTCTACAATGAAGACAACCTTAAAAAAGCACCGGATGGATTTTCCATCTGCACCCATCAATGCACGAGGATTTCCGGAAACAAAATATACACTGCAGGTTTATGCTCGAAGACTGCACCGGTTGTAATCTTTGTGTTGAAGTATGCCCGGCCATAAATCCGGCTGACCGTAGCCGTAAGGCCATCAATATGGAAGAAAAAGAACCCATCCTTGAAAAAGAAAAAGAAAATATCAGATTCTTTGAAAACATCACCTGGAATGACCGGTCCAGCATTGATTTCTCAACCGTACATGGTGCACAATTCCTGGAACCATTGTTTGAATTCTCCGGTGCCTGTGCAGGATGTGGTGAAACACCTTACCTAAAATTACTTGTCACAATTATTTGGCGACAGGCTGCTGGTGGCCAATGCTACAGGTTGTTCTTCCATCTATGGTGGCAATCTTCCCACCACACCATGGGCGAAAAATAAAGACGGCAGAGGCCCGGCATGGTCCAATTCATTGTTTGAAGACAATGCTGAATTTGGACTGGGCATGCGGATCACCGCTGACAAACATACTGGCAGTAGCCAATGACATTGCTGACAGAACTGGCGCCAGGCATTGATCAGGCACTCACGGCATTCCATACTGAATGCATCACAGGTGCATGAATCAGAAGTGATAGAACAACGGAAACGGGTAACCGAACTTAAAGAAAAACTTGCAGCCATTGACAGCGACAAGGCACGCCAACTTCTTTCACTGGCAGACCACCTGGTACACCGGAGTGTATGGCTGGTAGGTGGTGATGGATGGGCATATGATATTGGTTATGGCGGACTGGATCATGTACTGGCCAGTGGAAGAAATATCAATATACTGGTGCTGGATACAGAAGTGTATTCCAATACCGGCGGACAAAGTTCCAAAGCAACACCAACTGCAGCTACGGCCAAGTTTGCCGCAGCAGGCAAAACGGGTTGGGAAAAAAGACCTCGCCATGCAGGCCATCTCTTACGGCAACGTATATGTGGCCAGAGTGGCATTTGGCGCCAATCCGCAACAAACACTGCTGGCCATGAGGGAAGCAGAAGCATATGACGGACCATCCCTGATACTGGCATACAGCCATTGCATTGCGCATGGGTATGACCTGAAAGACGGGCTTGATCAGCAGCATAAAGCAGTCATCAGCGGATACTGGCCATTGATGAGATACAACCCGGTACTGCGCAAGAAAAAACAAAATCCATTTATACTGGATTCACCAGGCCATCCATTGCACTGAAAGATTATGCATACAATGAATTGCGGTATAAGGTGCTTACACGTACCCATCCTGAGGAAGCGGAAAAACTCATGAAACTTGCACAGGAAGTGGTGAATCTGAGGTGGAAAAATTATGAAGAACTGGCCACCCTGCCCGCCAGTGATTTTGTACCGATAGCATAACAGAGAAAAAACAACCAATATGGATCTTCGCACAACATACATGGGATTGAAACTGGATTCACCGATAGTGGTATCTGCCTCCACACTTTCTGAAGACATTCAGCATATTGTAGAAATGGAAGATTACGGAGCAGGCGCCGTAGTGTTATTCTCCCTGTTTGAAGAACAGATAAAGCAGGAAGCATTAAAATATGCATCAGTGAAATCTTCCACCAGCGATATGTTTGCGGAAGCCTCGGATTTTTTCCCAACCTGGAAGATTATGCCACTGGCGCAGAAGAATACCTGGAAAAAATTTGCCAGGCCAAGAACAAGGTGAATATCCCGGTTATTGCCAGTTTAAATGGAATAACCACGGAAGGCTGGATTGAATATTCAAGGCAGATAGAACAGGCAGGTGCAGATGGGCTTGAAGTGAATATCTTTTTTATTCCCGGTGATGTTCATGTATCCTCTTCTGAAGTGGAACACCGTTACCTGAACATCATTACAGAAATACGAAATACCGTCAAGATTCCGGTTGCAGTAAAACTGAATCCGTATTTCAGTTCAATCGGCAATATGGCACTCAGGATGCAAAAATCAGGTGCTGATGCACTGGTATTATTCAATCGTTTCTATCAGCCGGATTTTGATATCAATGAACTGAAGATTGTCTCCAACCTCCAATACAGTGAATCCAATGAAATACAGCCTTCCACTGTTATGGATTGCCATGCTGTACGGAAGAGTGCCGATTTCACTGGCAGCCACTACCGGTGTTCAAACAGCCAATGAAGTGATTAAGTATATACTTGCCGGCGCAGATGTGGCCATGACGGCTTCTGCTTTGTATAAAAACGGTATCGGTCTATCTGAAAACCATGAACAGGGATCTTGAAAACTGGATGGAGAAAATGGAATTTGAATCCATTTCAGGATTTCAAGGGCATTCTGAGCCAGCAGCATATTTCTGATCCTACGGCTTATGAGCGGGCCAATTATATTAAGGTATTGCATAGCAGGCGGTAAGCTTCAATGATATCCTCAGGAACAAACTCCTGGGCAGCGGGTGGAAGGTTCAATTGTATTTTCCAAAACTAACTCCTGCGCCCAGGCTAAAGGAAAATCGGACTTTGGGATCCATATTCCAGAAATCACCTTCTGCCGGGTCAAGTATGATGGCAGGCCCGGCCATCGCCCTGAGAAATATCCCTCCTGAAGGTTTTTGATAGCGGTATCCTGCGCCGGGAAACAGGTAAATAAATGCATCATTATCCGATCCTGTTCCGTTTGTCAGTTCAACCTTTTTAATAAGTGGTGTTAAGGTCAATGAGAATTCTGCATGATGTTCATTTCTTCCGGTTATTATTCCTGCGCCGAAGGGAAAAGCGATCTTGTCTTTTAAAACAGAAAAACCCAGCCTGAAACTATACTCCAGTTTGGGTGTAAGGGCAAATATCCGGTCATAGTTAATGGAATATTCAGGTCCTTCCAAAGCATATTCAGCAAAGAATGCATTCCTGCTGATGGTTTTACGGCCATCCTGTGCAGTTAACAGCAGGTATAATTAAAACCGTAAAATTGATCAGGAAGAATATTTTAAAAAAATTCATAAATGGAAGGCGAAAAACTTCTCCTGGGTGATTTCTCCCAAAAATAAAAGCTCTGTAAAGTAGAAAATCAGGGTAATTAATCAATGTAAGATATAAAAAAAGGGGGCAGTTGCCCCCTCCGTTTCAAAAATCATTTTAACTATCATGGCAGGTTAACCGTATACTGTTTTCCGGCTACAGTTAACACAGCAATTTTATCACATGCACCGGTATCCGAAATCCAATGTCCCTGCAATATTGTTATAGGTCAGGTCAAGCATCCCGGATACGGTATTCGTACAAACGACAGTCCGGTGAAGGTTGCCCTTGCTTGTTGCAGTCAGGGTATTGCCATCAGCAGAAATTGTTCCTGTACCCGTCACGTCAAATTCATCGTCCAGTATGATTAAAGTTCCCTGGCCGGCACTCTGTACCCAGGTGGTATTGGTTTCCTTTGTATAAAATTTACCGTCAGGATAAGTAACCTTTCCGTTAGCCAACTGGATGGAAACATTTAGTCCGTTGGCCGATCCATTATTGGTGATGGTATAAGTGCCTTCCAGTTTGTAACCGTTGACGGTATAATTATCAAATGAGACATTTAACACTGCGCCGGTAAGCATCAGCTTCTTATTCAGGGTATAAATGATCTTTCCTTTCCTGACATATCCATTAACCCCTGTACAACCTGTTGTACCATAATCAATGGTTACTGTCTTTGGCCAAACAGCCGCATCAGACGGAGAAATGGTAATGGTAGCGCAGGTTTGTTCCGTACTTGCCGGCTGGCTGGTTAACCCGCCTTCCGTATTGACCTGCAGCACTTCCATGGAAACATCATCATATAGCGCATCAGTATTTACTTTCGCTGCAGTCATCGCCAGTGTCTTGTCTTCTTCCGTAGGGGCTGGTGTACTGTTTTTGTCATCCTTGGAACAGCTATTCAGGGCCAGCTGAGAAAAATACAAGGGAAAGAATACCTATAGCATAGATCCTTTTCATAGTGAATTGAATTTTTGTTACTCCTTAAAACGAAAAAAATCCTGGTCTGATTGCTTTTAGAAAAAGGATTTAACATTACTCTTGCTGCTTTAAAAATATTCCCTATTTCATTGATATGTAAATAGTTGGCTTGCAGCACAACCCGGGATTAATACAGTGACCGAATATCCCTGAAATAAAAAAAGGCCCTGCAGGGCCTTACAATAATAACGAATCAGATCCTCATCTCACGTCAGGCATGTTCACGAAATGCCCGTTCGATGCCCTTATCCGGTGTAAGCCAGATCACTGCTAAGATAAAACTGATACTGACGGATACCATGGGTGATACAAATGCCAGTGGAATCGATAGCGCATAAAAGACCTGGGAAACAATCACCCTTGATCCTCAGGTTTTGTATAGCCTGGGTAAGTTTTTCATGAAGCAATGCCGTTCTTATAATTTCCAACTGCAAAATGCAGTATGCCATACCGGCAAGCAACATATTTGCCGGGTACAGTGCAATCGGCTTTTCAGCAAAATGGCTTTCCCCTATCCAGCCCGTGGCAAAGGGAACAAGTGAAAGCCAGAATAATAAATAAAGGTTGGCGAGCATAACGCTGGATGTCACACGCGAAGCTGTATGTACCAGGTGATGATGATTACTCCAATAAATGCCGATATAGAGAAAACTCAGGACATAACTAAAAAATTTCGGTAACAGCTTTGAAAGATCGCTCCATTAATGGCCTTCCGGAACCTTGAGTTACAGTACCCTTTTAGTAATGATGATCGATAACACTCCGTCGCTGAGGGCCTCGAGACGGGTTTTATTCATGGGATATTAATATGGACTTTTGCAGGGAACTGGCAGATGCAGAAAATGAAGAGAGGGTTTATGACATTAGGCCGACTACTTTAGCCTTCGCTGCCACCGGAGATTTCTTTCTCCAAATAAAAAAACCCCATGCGGATGCACATAAAAAAGCAATACAATACATACTTACCAGCAAATAATGTTTAAACTGATAAAGTACAATTGCAGTTACAATGGCGGACATCCACCAATACCAACATTCCATTTTTTTTCTGATAAATGCCCAAAACCCCATTATTACAGTAGCAACAATAAATGCATCAGTGCCGGGAAAGTTATCAGGCGGAAATTTGTTTTGTACATAGGTCATCAAAAAAAACAGGCAAACATAAAGGACGAGGAATATGCCAAGTGAAATAAGTCTTTCCCTGCCGGTAGAAAAAGAAATCCTTAATTTCCTGTCACGACTGGTAGTTCTTTTGTACCACGAATACCAGCCATATAGTGATAATCCTAGCATTAATATTCCCAATATAGAATTAGCCAAGTAACCACTGTCCACGCCCCAAAAAGAATAAATAGAAAATGCAACCAGGGAAATACCAAACGCATAAATATTCTCCATGCCTGCAAACAAAAGTGCCAAAACACAAGATAAAAAAGCAAGAATTTCAAGAAGCCTCAATCGCTTTACTTCATAATACAATGGTCGAACGATTTGCTGTTTTACATTTACAACAGGTCGTTTAACTCCTGGCAATTCGGATTTTTTATTATTTTCAAACCTGTACCTGGAAGGGATTCCGGATACATATAATGGATTATTAAAATTACCATTCGCAATGAATTCGTTTCCCGTGATGCTTAATGAATCAACTAAATTACCAGGATTGATAAAAATACAGGCCACCAGGAATTTCTCGATAATATTATTACTGACACGAATGTTGGAAGCATCAGGCGCCCCGGAAATTTCGATACCGTAAAAAGGTGCGTTATCTATAGCAGCAGAAAAGCGGTTGCTGTCAATTAGAACATTATTAATTATATAAAATAAACTGTTTCCTTTTAATGTCCCGCAATTCATGTTGATTGCATTGCCATTGTTGCCATCACCAGTACTTCTTCCAATATTGGAAAAATCATTCTTTCGGATAACGACATCACTGATGATTGAATTTTCCTGGGCATTAAAAAGGATTCCGCCCGAAATCTTATCCAGTTTGTTATTTTCAACTATTACTGATTCCGTTGACATTTCGAATACAATCCCGCTTTCAAAATTTCTGTTTAGCTTTGGCTGCGCAATTGAGTTATGATGGATCCAGATTCCATAGTCAGCACTGGTATTTGATGTAAATACTATGTCAATTGAACCCTGAACCGTATTCCCAAAAATTTCTACGCCTCCCAATACATTCCATAATTCAACAGCAAAATCCCATCCTTCATCACCTCCGAATTTACCGGCGTAGGGAATTTTTGTTAGGATATTATTGAAAATTTTAACGTTCTTCAAATAACCATCATTGCTATATTTTATCGGCCATCCGTTAAACCCATCCGGCCTGCTGACCTGGGAAATGTTATTGTTATAGATCAACATGCTATCCTGCCCGCCAATATTCAGGCATCCCCTGCCATATATTCCATTCTCAGTGTTATAGGCGGCACAGTTTTTTACTATATTGTCATGAAATGAATTTCCCTTTGCAAATATTATAGGAGGCTCAGGCTTATTGTCATTCCTGCCATCGAATATTACCCCCCGATCTTTAAAATCCACGATTGTACAATTATAAATACTGACATTGCTTCTTCCGGCAACTCTGATGGCCCAGAATGATGAAAGCTTTTGTCCGTCTAATGTCAATCCTGAAATGTGTTGGTTTCCATCGGCACCTTCAGGTGAGGTAGCTGATATTATAGGTGTCCAGTCTGCTTTTTCCGAACACATAATGATTGAACCCTCTCCTTCACCTTCGATATTTACACCCTCAGCCAATAGACAGGAAGCAGATTCAACATAAACACCTTTCATGACATGTATGATATCGCCCACCTTTTTTACTACTCCCGTCGCATAATGAAGAGATCTCCATGGTTTGGTTGAACTTCCATTACCGCTCTGGTCATTTCCCTGAGGATGGATATAAAATATTTCACCAACTCCTTCCAGATGAAAACTCATTGATAACAAAACAATAAATCCTCTCGACAACAACTTAAGATATCGAAGCATGCTATTTTTGGTTGTCAAAAAATACATTTTCAGACCATTACATTGATCCTACCATTACCTGCTTTTTTTCATAAATGCCATATAAAATATCCACGATTCTTTCTGATGTCTGCCCATCCCAGTGCATTGGTACTGATCCTTTCTTCCATTTGCCTTCAATGATGGTATTCATATAGTTTTGCATTTTTGGAATATCATCACCTGCGAGTTCATTTGTGCCTACCTCTACTGTTTCGGGCCTTTCTGTTGTATTTCTAAGGGTTATACAGGGAATATCCAATACCGTAGCTTCTTCCGTTATTCCTCCGGAATCAGTAATCAACCCTTTGGAATTCATGATCAGGAAAAGAAATTCATGATATCCCTGCGGTTCAATCATGATTATCCGGTCTTTATCTATCTGGTATTGCTCCATTACCTTCCTGGTTCGCGGATGTACAGGAAATACAATGGGGTAACCCTTGCAGGATACCTCAATTGCAGCGAGGATAATGGATAACTTATGCGGATCATCTACATTGGATGGCCGATGCAGGGTTATCAGGAAATATCCGTTTTTCATTAACTCAAATTCGTCCCAGAAATTTGGTTTAGTTGCATTATCATAATGCTGAAGCAGGGTATCTATCATGGTGTTTCCAACAAAATAAATCTTGTTCGATTCCACTCCATTTTTTAATAGATTTTCACTTGCCTGCATACTGGTGGTAAAAAAATAATCACACAAACTATCGGTAACAATTCGGTTTATTTCTTCCGGCATAGACATATCCCCGGATCTTATTCCGGCTTCCACATGTACTACATCAATGCCCATTTTTTTTGCTGTAATGGTACATGCCATAGTGGAAGTGACGTCACCAACAACAAGCACAACCGACGGCTTGTGTTCCTGCAGCTCTTTTTCAAACTTTACCATTATGGCTGCTGTTTGCTCCGCCTGCGTACCGCCTCCGCATCCTAAATTGATATTAGGTTCCGGAATTTGAAGCTGCTTGAAAAAGTTATCACTCATGATTTTATCGAAATGTTGTCCCGTGTGGACAATTCGATAATGAATTGATCTGCCATTACTCTGCGCGGATTTAATGGCTTTGATAATGGGCGCAATTTTCATGAAATTAGGCCTTGCACCTGCGACCAAGGTTATGTCCATTGAATTATCTTTTTCCTTTGGGAATAGGGTGAACGTCTTATTTATCTTTTGAAGGTTTGCATGTATTTTTCTTTTAATATCAGATAGATAAATTCTGAATTGCCTACCAGGTACCGTTTCCACATTCGCCTGGGCTCCTGTAAAAGACGGTAAAACCATTCAAGGCCATTATTTTGCATCCATAATGGAGCCCTTTTTACAAAACCGGAAACCACATCAAAACTTCCTCCAACGCCCATGATAAATGGTACGCGAATTAAGGATTTATATTTATTAAGGAATATTTCCTTCTTAGGGGAAGTCATTGCAACAAACAATATGCTGGCATTAGAGTCGGCAATTTGCCTGGCCACCTTCTCTTCTTCATCCTTGGTAAAATAACCATTCCTGTAACCGGCAATAATTTCCTTGCCATACTGGCGGCTGTATACATTCACAACTTCTTTTACAATTTCTTCTTTTGCTCCTAAAAAGAAAATACGATAGCCACTTTCCCTGGCCAATTTAACGAGGTTGATCATCAGGTCGATACCGGGCACACGTTCAGGTAAGGGCTTTTTCAAAAAATTAGACGCCCAGACAATTGCCTGTCCGTCAGCATTAATAATATCGCAATTGACTATTGATTCTTTTAATGCAAAGTCTTTCTGTGCATTAACCAATTTTGCAGCATTAATGGCAACATGATGGATTGGCCGTTGTTCCTGAATAGCCCGATCGATAAGTTGAATTGTTTCATCCATGGTTAACGTATCTACCGGGATGTCACAAATTCTGACTCTATGAATCGTGTTCATGATTTAGGTGTGTTGAAAGCGCATAGAACATCCATGCCTGGGCCCATCGTATATAGGATATTCTGGATGAAAAGTATTTATTGATCTGGTAATAAAAATATCCTTCACCTGATTGCATATGCTGAATGGTCCATAATAAAACCCTTTCAGTCAAATGCTTATACTTTTCAGAGACTCCCAATTTACTAAGGGTGATAATTAGTTGGGCGGGTGCGTGGATATCGATAGGATATGCATAATTACTAAAATATTTTGATATCCCCTCACTGGTAAAAAAAGTATTTATATAATATTCCAGCCCCCGGTTTAGATTTCCCTCATAAGCCTGGTCACCTGAAAATCTGGCATAGTCTGAAATACATTCAAGATTGTAACCGGTATGAAAATTATCGATCCACTGGTGAAAAGGGAGTATCCCATATACCCAGGAACCATCTTCCCGCTGATGCCGGCAGCAATATTCTATTGATTTCTTAGCCTCATACAATAACGCCTTTTCACCGGTAAAAGTGTACACCCTGGCCAAAAGACGGCTTCCCAATAGTGAGGCATTGAAAACCACGCTTTTATCCAATGGAGAATAGGAAAAAGCAAAGTTTCCATCCTCATCAAAGGTCCTGTTCAAGTCCTTAAGTATGAAATCGCAGGTGCTTTTGGCCATTTCGAGCAATGAAGCATCCTTCTTAATGGCATATGCATCCAAAAGGGCACTGGCAACAAAGACGGAGGCGACCACGGTAGGGGTAAACTTTGGTTGGTAAAATGCCCGTGCCTGCCAGTCGAAATTATAACCCCAACATGCCCCACTGTATCCTTTAGAAACCGATTTCCTGATTTCAGCAATAAAAAAGTCGATCTTTTCCAGGTATTCCTGTTTCTGGTCTGCCAGGTAAAGCTGGCAATACCCGGAAAGAAATAATCCCATTGCCTTTGGATTATAATCCTTGGCAACACCTGCAATGGGTCGAAAATTTATTGGCGACCGTTTAAAGAATTGTATCCATGCCAGCCTTGCCAACCGATTTCTTCTGACTATCGGTAGTGACTGGAACAACCTGCTGTTTAATCCGTCATATGGATCATATCCCTTAAACTCCTCATTTTCGCAATACATCCTTAGCTTTTCAAAGGATGCAGCTATTTTGCTATTCAAGTCCCTGGAAACTGATGGCTTTAATATAGGTTTCAACACCATACGACTTAAATGAAAGAATCAGCATTGCCGTTAATTCGCTTTGTATTAATATCCTGGGGTAGTCCTGTGGTCAGGCTATCCTGTATTTTAAAAGTTGCCAGGGTGGTGAGGCAAATCGAATTAAAACTAATCGGGCTTTCCTTTCCATTTTTTATTGCTGCCAGGAAAGCAGTTACTTCCTCCCGGTGTCCTTTTCCAGAAGACTTCAATTTCACCTGTCTGCCATTACGATATACGCTTCCATCCTTAAAATCGTTAATAATCCCAACTTTGCCGCCCCCAAACACTTCTATCATTTCCTTCGGTAAACTCTTGTCACCGTTGGCAACGTAATTGATATTTCCTACGGAGCCATCATTAAACTTGATAATGATAGAGATATTATCATTATTAACGTGCCTTTCATTATCAGAATTGATTGATTCGGCAAAAACACGAACCGGATCAGCATTGGTAAAAAATTGCATCAGGTCTATGAAATGACAAATTTCCCCAACAATTCTTCCCCCCCCAATATCTTTTTGCTGTACCCAATGGTCTTTGGAGATAAAACCCGCATTAACCCTGATATTCATTACAAGGGGTTCATGCAGATCCCTAAACTCATCTTTTATCTTCCGGCTGATGTCGGCAAACCGACGGTTAAAACCGACCATCAATAACCCTGAATATTTTTTCGACGCATCGATAACACTGTAAAGTTCTTCCTCTGTCATTGCCAAAGGCTTCTCAACAAACGTATCCTTTCCTGCATTCATAGACCTGATGGCAAGGCTGGCATGCGAAGAATGTGGAGTTGCTATAAAAACTGTATTTATTCTATCATTTTTAAGTATATCTTCTACTTCAGAGGAACAGAAATTAAACCCGAATTTATCACAAACATTTTTTGCTGTTATTCCCCTCGATGTCACAACGCCATCAAGTGACGCCCCCGATGCTTTTGCATTTGGGATCAGGTACGACTGTGCAAAACTTCCGGCGCCTATAAACCCGGCGTTTATGCTTTCGTAGTGAGTTTGTTTGCCCTTGACTACTGTGTGTGATTTTTGATCATTTTGTGTATACTTAAGCAATATGCCAATATGAGGTTCTTTTACTTCTCCTAAAACAATATCATAGGCATAGCTGGCATTCTGGACATCAATAATATGGGTAGTCAATGGTTTAAGATGAATTTGCTTTTTTGAAAGCAACTCAAGGAAACTTTCCATATTCCGTTTTTCAGTCCATCGTACATATGCATATGGATAGTCCAACCCATTTTCTTCATAGTCCACATCATACCTCCCAGGACCATATGAACAGGACATTCTGATATCCAGTTCTTTGCGATAATAAAATGGATCTCTTGGAACGTCCATCGGCACCCCTCCTACCACAATTACTTTTCCTTTCTTCCTTGCCAGTTCACCGGCAAGCTCTATCGGATCATTTGATTTTGTTGCAGCCGTAATGATCACGGCATCGAAACCATGGCCATGGGTAAAATGCTCACAGGCCCCGACCAGGTCCGGATTGGATCTTAACATAGCCTGGTCAGCAGAATGTCCTACCGACATGGTAACGAAAGTTTCCGAGAGGTCAATACCAAATACATGGCAGCCGCTGGCCTTCAACAGTTGGCCGGTGATCTGGCCAAGCAGTCCGAGACCAATTACGCATACGCGTTCACCAAGTCGGACATCCGCCTGCCTTACGCCCTGCATCGCAATTGCGCCAAGTGTGGTAAATGCAGCGTCTTCCATAAGAACTTCATCGGGTATCTTTGCTACTAAATTCTGGGGAACTGCTACAATTTCAGCATGTGATGCATAGTCCACACCCGCACATGCTACCCTGTCACCTGGTTTGAATTGTCCGTTACTATCCATGCTGGAAATGACCACACCACTTGTACTGTATCCCATTGCCTTGAGAGAATCGAGTTTGGCCCTTACTTTCTTGATGGTTGCGGACAATCCTTCTTTCTTAATATTCTGCAGAACCTGTGCAACCAGGTCTGGTCTTTGCTTAGCTTTATTCAGCAGGTTAGCCTGTGCAACTTTTACTGTACTCCTTTCTGTTCCGGCACTAATCAGTGAAAAATGATTCTCAACGAGCACCATGCCTTCAGCAAGTGAAGGCGGGGGTACGTCATCAACATAAAGCTCGCCTGTCTTAAAATTCTGTATAACCTGTTTCATAAATCTTTAATACTCTCCTTTGTGGTTACTGAACTCTTTTTTAATGATCCTTTATTTTTGTAATTACACGTAGACCTTCTTTTCATTCATTTAACAGTTCATGCATCAGTTACACCGGAAATCACAAAGGTATTTCCAAACCTGTCCATTGAATTTTTGAGTCTATAAACCTGTATTTACCACTTGCAGATCTTGGAATTTGATCAACGTATGCAAAAGTAATCCTGATACTGTTTCCCAGTCTTTTCCTTGCTTCTTTTAATATCGTTGCCTCGTCGGCTGTACTAAATTGTTTGGTTGGCATGATCCTGACAATTATTTCCTCGGGATTCTCCTGGAAAATCTGAGCCTCCACTACATTTGTCGCATCCTTGAATAAATGATCAAGGCGTCCAACCATCCTGTGCTCAGGCGTTATAATATAATCCTCCACTCTTCCCTGAATATGATCTACCAAAAGTCCGCTCCTGCCACATTTAGACACCTGGTTTTTTGAGACTGTTACTATATCGCCAATGTCATACCGTATCAGAGGAAATGCCTCGTTATTAAAGTTAGTAGACACTACACGGCCCGTTTCACCAGGTTTGCAGGGTTGATCATGCGAATTAAGTATTTCAACATAGCTGTGCTCCGCCTTAACATGCAGTTCTCCACATTCACATTCCACGATATTTGCCGTCATTTCCGAAGTACCATACCAATTATAGACTTTTACACCAAAAGCCTCTTCAATAGCAGCGCGCTGAAAATCCAATAGAGTCTCGGATGAAGTGTACACAGCCTTCAGTGCTAAACTGCCTCTTTTATATTTCCTGTAGGCCAGGGCAAGGAGGTATATTGATGAAGGATAACCGTGCAGTAACAACGGATTAAAACGCTCCAGCATTTGAACATATTCCTTCAGTGTGTCCTTTCCAAGATGATAAGAAGAAAAATACAGGTGGTTATTTACCCAGTCATATGACCAGAACGGTGGCCTGGTTCTTGTTGTCAGGGCTACCGGATGTCCCGAACACATCGCGACCTTATCCCTGTTTTTGAAATCCACACCTCCCCATTTATAATGCATGGCTCGGAAAGCATACTCATACTCGAATGCCTGCTGGCTGATCGGGAAAATCAATGCTGATCCGGTAGTACCACTGGTATGACCCCATGTGAACTTTTGCCCTTTTGTATTATAAAAAAGTTGACTGTTACCTTTGACTTCACGCTTAGATAAAACAGGGAATTCTGAAAGCAACGCCTTGCGGTCAAATAGGGTTGAATAAACACTTTTTCCGGCATAATAAGGAACCTTCCTTATCATTGAAAAGAAGTTAAATAGCTTTTCGTGTTGATATGCTTCCAGCTTTTCTTCAGTCCAGTATTGCGACTCTTCGAGCAATCTAAATTGTGTGTTAAAAGGTTGCCCAAATCTTTTTACCCGCTGCTGCAGACCATATACGGAAGTGCCGAACACCTTAACAAGGTATGGTGATTTGTCATATAAACTCTTAATGTATTTATTGGCGTAAGACATTCCCGGAGATAAAATGTAAATTTTTACTTGATCGAATTGAGGTATTTGTAACTAAGCTCTAAACATAAATAGGCCCATATTTTACTCGAATAGTCATATCCTTTCCTGGTATGCAATTCAAAACATTGCTTGATAATATCCACATCAATAAATTCCCGCTGAACCGAGGTATTTATGGTGTCTTCAGTCAAGCCCCTCAGTTCATTGGAAATCCAACTTCTGATAGGCAGATCAAAACCGACTTTTTTACGATAAATAACTTCCGGGTCGAGGTGCCGGGCAGCAAGTTTTTTTACAAGATATTTTGGCTGCACTGTTTTTCATCATCAGTTTTGTAGATATTCCTGCGGAATAATCAACAATCTGGTGTGCAAGGAATGGAACACGAAGTTCCAGGGAGGCGCAACTGGTGGCCCTGTCAGATCTTGTCAGCAGGTCATTGGGCAACCTGTCTTTGATATCCAGATTCATGGCCTGTTTAAGATCCCGCGCAGTACAGACATTTTCAGCATCAAAATCACTTATCATGCGTGATAAAAGGTGCGGTTCAAAGATCATTGCTGTTCCATAAAACTTTGGTTCGCTAAGTGAATTGCGCACAAATTCATATTTCCTTGAATCCCTGCCGAACAAATCGTTGATGGTATTTTTAAATGGCATCGATTTCCCCACAGTTTCGTAAATTCTGCTGCGACCACGTGAAGTATTTATAAGAATTATATCCAGCAAATAACTTCATCACTACCCTCTCCAGCCAGCAATACCCGGTAGTTCAATTGATTGGCAAATTGGGAAAGTTTATATAACAGTAATGCGGAAGGATCTGCCACAATATCATCCTGTACTGAGATCCAATCTTCTATACTCTCATAAAAGTCCCCACCCTTTACTCTTATCTCATTATATCCGATATCGAATTTCTGGCAAACCTTCTTTGCATAAACTGATTCATCAAATTTTTCATCATGGAATGCTACTGTAAATGCATTTAAATGGCTGGTCTGTTGAGCTGTCAACGCTGCTATCAATGAAGAATCCACTCCACCACTGAGGAACAGGCCAACTGGCACGTCTGCCACCAGGCGATTCCGAATGGAGTCTTTCAACAATGATTCAATCGTTTGAATTGTTTCCTCCTCATCTTTATACAACTCCATAACAGGCTTTCGTTCCCACCATTTTGTACTCTTTCCAGTGATTTGACTATCTGTGTGAAATTCAAGGTAGGAACCTGCGGGTAATTCATATATGTCATCAAAAATTGTATCTGGTGCCTTAAATGCCCTGTTTAGGTAATACTTCCAGAGTTTGGTATGGTTAAGTCTTTTGCCTGAAAAAATAACCAGTGGTGTAATTGTTGATGCGAAAGCAAATACCTCATCATTATTAATATAGTATAATTGTTTTATTCCTATCCTGTCGCGGCAAATGGTCAACACCTGGTTTCCTTTATTAAAATAACCAAACCCGAACATAGAGTTCGTTTTCGGCAGAAAAGACAGATATTCTGTATTAAGACCTTTCAATAAAACTTCTGTATCTGAATTCCTCTTATACTCCTCTCCTGACATCTTAAGGTCCCGGTAATTGTATATTTCACCATTGTAGGTGAGCACTCCCTTTTCGTCTTCCATAGGTTGCCGCGCATTGCCAATATCTATAATGGACAGCATATTGTGGAAAAAGTATAAGTTGGGAGTGACTTCAAGTTTATTAAACTCATCTGGTCCACGTTTATGCTGCTTGGTCTGAACCAGTTTTTCAAACCTGTCCAACAGCCTGACGTCGACTTTCTTCTTGAAAAATATCCCCGCTATTCCGCACATGTCTTATAGTTTATAAGTTGCATTCAACCTGCTGCTTGTGCGGCAGGGCAATTGATTGATAAATTCTGTTGAAACTTTCATCAGGAATGATGATGGGCGATTACTCCATCTAACAATTGTTTATAGAAACTGTAGTATCCTTCACCATTCTCATACTCAGGCGTCATACCAGGATTGCCTTTTTGATTAATGACATTGGCAATTTTACCGGCCAAATCATCTGCATTCCTGTTCTGAAAAAGGCAGGTTCCCTGGGGACGATTTACGACATCGGATGCTATAACCGGCTTACCCAGGAAAAGTGCTTCCCTGATGGTCAGCGCATCTCCATCAGTATTGGTTGGCCTGAGCACGATATCAGACTTCTCAATTAGCTTCACAAAAGACATTTTTTCATTGATAAGCAGGAAAGAATCCCCCAACCCAAGTTTACCTATTGTAGCCTGGTAATTATCATATACATCTTTGTATTTATCCAGGCTGGCCACATTAAATATCATTGCCACTTTAAGTTGCCTGTCATTGAGCTTCTTAACCACTTCGATACACAGGTCAGCACCATACAAATCTTCATTATTGAATACTTCGAGTTGCCATGCATTAGCACACAAGATAAACTTGCCTTCATGTCTTGATTTTGCAAGCCACTCCCTTATCGATTCCGGCAACTCTGGTTCGGTCTTCATCACGGGTGGAAGAAAGGCATTACGAACCAAACACTTTATTCCTTGGCAGATGGATTTTTTCATGAAGATTTTCATTTACCAGGATGATCCTTGTTGCCCGGCCATAAATTGCTTCTTCCAATAACTTAACCGCCTTCAGTTTATCAAAAGGGTAAGCGTGTAAGGTAAGGATGGTTTTCCTTCCCATTAAACTCCCTACAGCAACATGAAAGGCTCTTAATAAACTGTTTCCGCTGTGTATATAAAGCACATCAGATGCCAGTATTTTCTTCAGGTATGCAAACATATTAAGCGACCTGATATTGAAATATTCCTTTTTAATGGTCTTGCTTTCATCTATATAATCAATATGGAAATCTTCTTTCAATAAAATTGACAATCTCTCGATATGTATACTAATTCCACCATAGGGAGGAGCAATGGGACCAATAAACAAGATCACCTTTTTCTTCATAAAAGAAACACTATGCCCGTTTCCTGGTATCATCCTGGTCGATGGAATCAAAAATGGAAAAGAGCGTCATGCTTACTTTATCTGCATCAAAATATGTTTCCGCAGTTTTTCGTGCTTCCTTACCCAGGGTACAAATCATTTTCGGGTCTTTAAGGTAAGTGACAATGGCCTTAACAATTTCAGATGCGGAATCAGGGCTTATCACCAGTGCATTTACGCCATTTACAAGGTAATTTGGCACATCACCGATACTTGTGGCGATTACACCTTTCCCAGATGCCAGGAATTCACCCAGTTTAAAAGGAAATCCGGCATTTGCAAATTTGGAGTTGATCCTGGTCATACAAAAAATATCTGAACTATTAAGGCAGGTATAATACTCATCCATATTCAGGTATCCTTTGAAATCTATCCTGCTACTGCAGGTTCCTGAAATGATTCGCTGTTTTATTTTTTCAGTATCCCTTGCATTTCCGAATCCTGATAAGACCAACCTTACATTTTGAAATGTCATGCATACTTCTTCGAAAGCAGTGATTAAATAATCAAGCCCGTCTTTCTCTCCAAATGAACCGCCATAGAAAAGGGTAATGTTGGCGGCATCAGGAGAATATGGTTTAGACGGAAATTTGCGCAGATCTACGGTAACAGGTAGCAGGTAAACCGGTAATTTCCCACCTGCGATATGTTCAGCCCTTTTAAACAAATGGCTGGATATGGCAACATAAGCCTGTACAAAATATTTTGAAATCGAGAACAAAAACAAAGACGTCCTGACCCTAATTTTATTCATCCATCCCAGATGTGACTCGAACCGGTTGTCTTCCACAATGTCGAGAACAATCCTGTATCCGATCATTTTTCCATACAGTAAAAAGATGATATTCTTTGCATCAGGATAATTGTAATTGTATATAATATTGCCGCATACCGGATTCCTGCTTTTCCGTAAAAAACCCATTCCCCTGCTTAGGAATTGAATAAATGTCAGTGGATTGCTCCGTTTGAACCCGATAACCCGGTAAGCGATCTGGTGTAAAACACCCTCCTTGCCGATATTTACTCTGTTGTCTGATGCATAAACAAGATTAGAAACGGTGATCAAATTTTTTTCTACCAGGGGCTCAATCAGGTTTCTTACCCTGGTTGAACTTGCCATTCCGTCGAAGCAGGAAACGCCTAAAACAACTACATTAATTCTTTTTGAATTCATTGCTAAATATTCCTGGTCAGGTTTTTAGTGCAACAGTTCCTCTTTTAGCATCAGATGCCTGGGAACAAATAACTTCACAGAAAGATTCACGTATACTATTGGCATCGTAACTTTTTTCAGCGATTCTTTTCGCATTTGCAGTGACCAGTTCTCTCTTTTCGAAGTTTTCCACCATATCCCTGAGAGATGCAGTCAGAACTTCCAGATCATGTGTCACAACAACCTTAGCCCAGTTACCCTGCAAGGCATCTTTAACCAGGGCAGTCTCTTCCGGTGCCATAATAATGATTGGTGTACCACTAATCATATATTCCGGAGCCTTTGTGGGCATTGAGTACCTGATAAACTTCAGTGCTTCCTGATCAAAATCGTATGGCAGGAACAAGAAATCTGCCAATCCAAATACTTTTGGCAACTCCTCATAAGGTACAAGGGAATGGTGTTGCACATGCGGATATTTTTCCGCCCATTCGGGTATTTCTTTCGTTTGAAGAATGAAAGTGAGTTTTACCTGGCTGCTCATATTAAACAGTCCGACTGCTTTCGCCATCATTTCCAGGCTTTGCCTTATACCAGGACCAATTCTCCCCGCATAAAGGATATAAGGTTGCGGATTCAGTTGAAGGTCTTTTTTTTGATTACGTTTCCAGAATGAAATGTCTATTGGATTATGGAATGTCATGAATTCCCTGCCATACCTTACTTTATATGCAGAAGCCATTTCATGGCTGATGCTGAGCAGTAAGTCTGAACAACGGAGCAATTCCCTGAATTCACGGTCAATTATCTTCTTCCATATATTCTTAAACAATCCCTTTTCACTTATCGTAGAAGGCCAGTCATCCATCATATGGAAGACCATGGGCTTTTGAAGATAGGTTTTTATCAGTGTGCAAAACTTAACCGTTTCCCTTGTGGAAGCCTGTGCATAAATGATATCAGGATTGTACGCTGTAATCCATTGTTTTAACCGCCCGGATAATTCTATCGTTGAGATACAATGTATCAACCCGGCAAATTCCAGAAACGGGTAGAAATACCTGTCGATCAGTCTGGCTCTTATGCCAGGTTTAACAGATGGTTTCCCGGTTGTCGCAGTTAGGGACGACTTCAGTTTCCTTTCTCCTGACATAGTTTGCCGTTGCAGGAAATTAAAAGGGAAAACCCATTTATACTCCTCCTTTCCCAACACATAATAGGTATCACAAATCTGTATATTCAGGTTGTTAAACATATGCATGGTGCAAACAACGGCAATGTTCTCCTTATCCCAGTTACTGAAAAGGTTTGCCTGTGTAATGCCGCCTCCACTGTTATTATTAAAAGGCTGGCCAATGATTAACACCCTTGGCAATGCCTTATCTGATCTTATCACCTGCAATGATCATTTTTTTAGCCGGGGAAGCGTTTTTGCTTTTAAATAGTATTCGATAACTTCATCTCTTGAATTCCGCAATGTTGGTGAATAACAAATGCCAACAGAAATCCATACCAAAATATACTGCAATATAAAGCCAAAGCCAACAGTTGGATATTCATATACCATCCACAGCAATATCCATGTTGCTGACGCTTTTGATAAAATATTCCTGGATTTAAATATTCCCATATACATCGCCGGAACCATGATCAGCAATAGTAATATTATATGGATCATTCCTCCCTTTAGGATAATTTGTAAATAGCCTGTTTCAATATCTTCACGATATCCGCTGGGGTCGTTTACATTGTCAATAACCGGACAGAAATATTGACCCTTAAAACCCTTGCCAATAATCCAGTCTGTCGAAGACATATCGGCATACATATAATCTTCCACTCCGGTCCGAGTATCTTCCTCTCCACGATCAAGCAGAAAATTAAACATTGCCGGTGCCTGCCTGCCTGCAAAATAAATAGTAATGGTTGCGGCCATGACTACAGACATGACGATAATCATGGCTTTATTTCTCGCATTGATAAAATACCATAAACTGACTGCCGCAAGCGATGTAGCACAAATAAATATCAATCCCCGCCTTGCCCTGTATATTGCAAAAAACAGGGCAATTATCATGACCAGTATGGAAATGATATTATACTTTCCAATGGCAGACAATCCTTTTTTCCCTGTATGATACTTAAATGCCAGGAGTACATATGCGCAGCCAAATGCCAGGATGCCAAAAAACACTTCCACTAATTCTAATGCAACCAGGTTCAGGCGATCCGGATCATGAATGGTACTATAAAACAGGAATACGAACAGAATATAAAATAAACCTAATATAACCGTAGCCCGGAACATTTTCCTGTACATGGCCATATTCCTGGGAAGCAAGAGGACAACCGGGGTAAAATATGGAAGAACGCCCTTACCAACCGAGAACAACATCTGCTTAAGGGAGTTACTGTCATATTCTGCTCCCCGGAAAATGATCGTAGTTACGTAAACAAGATATAACGATACCAGTGTCTGGAGATAAGGGCTGTCAAACTTGTACTTTGACACCTGTACGGCGCCAGCCACTATCATCATAAGACCGATTAACTGGAAACCCTGGCAAATGGCGGCACTGACATACACTTCCCTGGTCGCCGACATGGCATAAGCAACCATATAAACAATGATGCCATTCCAGAACATGGACAGACCGGATTCCTGTTTCTTTGAAGTTGCACCAATATCAGGAAGCGGCTTTTTCCTTTTCCTTTTTACAGTAGACAGGTCACGCTCTGCCTGATCCGAAACATTGACCGGACTAACCTCATTAAATTGTTGTGGCTGGAAGGAATTCATTTTTTTGCCTGTAATGAGTCGGCATTCACAGATTTCCTGGTGTTCATTGATTGTTTTTCTTTCATAAACTTCAGCAGGTATTGACTCAAAGCATGTCCCGCTATAATATGGCCACTGTTTACCCAATGGCCGCCGCCACTCTTTCTATAGTTATTAAGTTGGAATAGCTCAAGCGTTTCCAGGTGCTTAATGGAAAGTTCATTCAGGATGCTAAGTGCATTATTATAATGATCATCCCTTTTTTCCACATCGGGCCATGATGGAATTACCACAACAATCAATTCAGCGTTATTCTTTATGACATACTCATTTAACTCTTTAAGATATTTCCTGGTCATCGTATACTGCTGTTCCTCCGTTCTCTTTTTTGTTCCGTCCAACCGGTTAATCACACGGCTCCACATATCAGAAGTAAACGTCACAAGCCTGCTTCTTATCATCACTTTTTGCAGAATATTCAGTTCTTCGTAGGGATATGAGCCAGTTGCCTTTTTAAAGGCTTCATTACGTGAAATACTGAATGGCCTGAATTCCCGGTCAACATCACTAAGATTGAAACATGAAGCCTGGTTGGTAAACACCAGTTGATCAAAAGGCAGTAAATTATCACTGAAATCATTCCCAGTAAAAAAACCCAGTATAACAAAATTGGATTTTTGCAAAGGCAGGTATTTCCTTGTCGTGAAAATGGCATGATTGGTCCCGGTGGCCGGAATGCCGGTATTCCAAACAATGCTTGGATAAACTTTCCTGATATCCTGTTCAAAAACTTCCACATAAGAACTGTCTACATCTGCTGATGCGCCCCAGGTAAAACTGTCACCTGCAAATAACACTTTAAGGGAATCATTACTAACCGGAATGTCCCGGAAATCATCTCGGTCATGGTATCCCTCATTATTCACAATTTTCAGTCTGTTATAGTACCATGATTCATTTTTAAGAAAGATAGAATCTTCCTCATCTGCTTTTTGTGAAAGATATCTGGGGCCATTGACAGAATCACATGTCCACCATTTCGCCTGCTCCATGGTAAAACTCTTCATCCTGAGGTAGGCAGAGTCGTACTTAAAAATATAAAGGAAAAGTTCAGCGAACAATATCAGGATAATCAGTAAAATAGCTGCTGAAAAAAGAATAAAAATCAATTTCCGCTTACCTGAAACTCCAGCTGTTTTATTTTCTGTCTGCATGACTATTTGTACTAATCCAGTTTAAATTCTTCTTTCCAGTTTGTATCATTGGCCAATTTTTCCTGCTTCGTTTTGTCAAAAACATATATTCCCAATGACCAGAAAATCCATTTCTGTTCGCATAAAGCATCTGAATGCATCATCCGGTGTACAGACAATGGGTTCACCACGTACGTTAAAACTGGAATTCACGAGCAACCCATACCCGGTAAGATTTTTAAATTCATTGATCAATTCCCAATAGCGTGGATTTGTTTTCTTACTTACACTTTGAACCCTGGCAGAATAATCCACATGGGTAACCGAGGGTATATCGGATCGCAGGTGGTAAAGACGATCGTACATTGCCATGCTATGATAGTCTTTCGGTAGTGGTTTTATATGACTTTTCTGAATCGGGATGACCAGCAACATATATGGAGATGGCCTGTCGAGTTCGAAGTATTCACCAATACATTCCTCTAATACAGATGGCGCAAATGGCCTGAATCCTTCCCGGTATTTGATTTTAAGATTCATTTTTTTCTGCATTTCAGGGTTCCTTGCATCACCCAGGATACTTCTGGAACCCAACGCCCTGGGACCATACTCCATCCTGCCCTGGAACCAGCCAACAACATTTCCTTCTGCCAGTTTTTGGGCAACAACCTTGGCGAGGCTATTATAGTTATCGAAATGATCAAACTTCGCATTGTATTTTTTTGCCATGGCAAGCACCCTGTCATCATCAAATGCAGGGCCCAGGTAGGCTCCATTCATCGCGTCTGGATTGTTCTTATTGATTACCCTTTTTTCTCCCTTCCACATGTACCATCCAAGATAGGCGGCACCAAGGGCTCCACCTGCATCGCCCGAAGCTGGTTGTATCCAGATATCCTTGAAAATTCCTTCGCGAAGTAATTTGCCGTTTGCCACACTGTTCAGGGCAACACCTCCTGCCATAACGAGGTAATCACTGTTTGTCAGTTTCCTGGCTGTACGAGCAAGCCTGATAACAATCTCTTCCGTTATTTGTTGAATGGCAAGCGCCATATTCATATAGTCCTGCGTGATTTCCGTCTCGGGGTTCCGGGGGGGAATTCCAAAAAGCCGGGTCCATGCTTCGTTGTTGGTCATGTGTAACCCCGTGGCATAGTTGAAATATTTCATGTTCATTAAAATGGAGCCATCTTCCCTGATGTCAACCAGCTCGTTTAAAGTTTTCTCCTTAAATGACCTGGTTTGTTCAGCTTCAGGGTTGCCATATGGAGCAAGCCCCATCAGTTTATATTCACCACTGTTCACAGTAAAGCCGGTATAATATGTGAAAGCTGAATACAACAGCCCGATCGAATGGGGAAAATGCAATTCCCTCAGCATTTTAATACCATTGCCCTGCCCATGTGATATGGTTGTTGTAGCCCACTCCCCAACACCGTCGATCGTAAGGATAGCAGCATCCTCAAACGGTGAAGGGTAAAAAGCGCTTGCTCCATGCGACAGGTGGTGTTCCGGAAATAATAAAGGAGGTTTTGCTTTTCCGAATTTTTTTAGTTCGTCACGCAACATTTTCTTCATGAACAGCTTCTCTTTTATCCATACCGGCACAGATGTCATGAAACTGGCAAGGCCTTTCGGTGTAAAGGCATGATATGTTTCCAGCAACCGCTCAAACTTGATAAATGGTTTATCATAAAAAGCAACTGCAGCAAGGTCTTTTAATTCAATCCCAGCCTCTTCAAGTACATAGCCTACCGCTTTCTCCGGGAATGAAGAATCATGCTTCTTTCGGGTAAAACGCTCTTCGTGCGCAGCTGCAATGATCTCGCCATCGCAGACAATAGCTGCCGCACTATCGTGATAATATGCGGAAATTCCTAAAATATATGTCGCCAATGAATTACTATTTCTTAAGTTAAAAAAGGGTATATATAAACGGGGCGATTGCAGATCCTGCAGAAAGCACAATCAGCACTCCAAATATCAGCAGAACAATGATTAAAGGCAAAAGCCAGAACTTCTTTCTGACCCTCAGGAAGGCCCATAGTTCACGTAAAAATTCCATACAATTTATTTTTTAATACGGATGGATAATATCATTTCCGGAAAATTGATGATCACGACTAATCATAACCGAATCTTTTCCTTTCTTGAATTGTTTCAGGTAGAGTGTATCCTTTCCCATCATTCTCCTCACCAGGCCAACCGGCAGAAGTAAAACTATATATACGACGGACAACAAAATTTTTGATACAATCATTCCAAGCAGGTTGGTAAGACCTAGCCAGACCAGTGCGAATGGATAATAAAACATGGGAAATGCCATATTCAACACCAGCAGCGGTATCGCAATAGTGCTATACATTGAATTGCCAGTGAAATATCCAATTAACAGGCAAATTAAAACCATAGCCATGCCTGTATCACCAGCTTCCTTTTTTGTTATAGATGCTGGAATTACATGTTGCCGGAGCCATTTTATCATAATTTTCGAAATTTAGTTGTTCGACTGCAATGCTGAATTAATTAGTTCCAAATGCTTCGACACGGTTTCTCTCGCAGAAAATCCGGGAAGCATATACCCTGTTATAGAATTGCCAAGACAGAATTTTATCCCATTGCAAATATCTTCTCCGTCCCGGTATTTGGCCAGGTAGCCGTTTTCTTTATGCCTGATCATATCCGGAATTCCACCAATATCAAAGCCAACAACGGGTGTACCACAACAAAGGCTTTCCTGTACTGTGGCAGGGCCAACATCGGCAAGCGATGGTGCAATAAAAACATCAGCAGCATTGTAAACAAGCATAGTGGAATACTCATCCATCAGGAACCCCATAAATTTTGTTTTGAAGGGAATGCTGTCAGAGATCTTCTCATTGGCACCACTTCCAAAGATCAACACCTGGAGGTCACTGAATTGTTCATCCGATTTCAGTTTTACAAGAGCTTCCTGCAAATATTTCCAACCCTTATACGGACTGTCAACCGAAACGGCGCCGAATGCAATTACAGGCGTTTGTTCATCCAGTCCTAGTATTCGCTTTGCCGTTCGTTTATCAAAAGGCTTGAATAGTCCGGTATCCAGTACATTGGGTATATAAAACACCGGTTTCTCTTTTGTCAGTTTGGCTTCCTTTGCACAGTTATATATCCACCTGCTTGGAGCCACAAAATACAAATTCTTAAACCGGGAATAAAACGCTGATTTTTTCCGAAATCCTTTCGCCGCATGGTCATTTGTGGTATTACCGGGAAACATCTGGCAATTGGCGCATTCAGTCTTATATTTCTCACAGGTAAAACTATAATGACATCCGCCGGATATTGACCACATGTCATGCAGAACAATGATAACCGGCTTTCCCAATGCAGCGATTTTATAATAACTTCTAAAATTGAGAAATCCTCCCAAACCCAGTGCAGGTAAATGATATCTGCCTGCTGAACCTCGGGATGCTGCGATATATCTGAACCCAGCACCGGGTATGAAAATAATCCGTAGTCTTTTTTATTATACTTTACCACGGAGCGCTGCATTTTCCCGTCAAGCATGGATGTCAGCATTTCCGTTTTCCCGAGGTAAAAGACATTTTTTAATTGATGCGGACTGACCAGTAGCGAAACAATATTGGAAGAAATGCCTTCCGTGATAAAAGCATTCTGTAATCTTATCGCTGACCTCGCGCCTGATTCAATGGAGATCTGTACCTGTACAATTTTTATCATAACTGGCTTGAAATATTACCGGGCCCAGATTCCTGTAGCCGTATTGTTAATTATTTTTTGATATTGTATATACCCGCACACCATATTCACGCTGGTTAATAACACACTGGAAAGTATCACTCCTGCAATGCCGAACTGATAACCGAGAAAAACTGCAAGCGGGATATTCAGTAGTGCACCGCCAACACCATAGACAAGTTGCAGCTTCACTTTTCCAACGCCATTGAGAAACTGCGAGTAAATGGTATTCCAGGAATTAACAATTACATAAGCCGCAATAGGAGCAGATACGCTAATGGGAACAATGATCTCCTTTCCAACCCAAAGAGCGTAAACATTCTTCGACACAGATCAACATGAAAACCGCCGTAACCGACAATCCCAGCCAGAAAAACTGAAGTTTCTTAATGGTACTTTTTATCCAAATGATATCTTTTTCCATCCAGGCCTTGGTAAAGGCGCTCCAGAACGGAAGCATTATCGTAATAAAAACCATTGGAATGATACTGAAGTATTTGAAGGCAATATTGTAAGTGGTTACCTTCGAAGGTCCGAATAACTGCGCTATAATAATATTAGTGGTTTCGTATAAGAGAAGTCCTGCGATTTGCAACATAAAGAATTTCACACCCAGGTTTAAAATGTTTCCAACCATGCTAAACCTTACCAATTTCAGGGAAGGGGCAAATTGTCGGTAAGAATGTGAATAGAGCCAAATGCTGAATACCGCAAGAACAAGAACGGGGGAAATGCCCAGTGCCAATCCCAGGTACAACAAATTTCCTGAAGTGGTTTTGGTTAATATAAATATCACCGCCAACGATATAGTGTTCGCAAGAAAATTGAATACCGAACCAAAGCCAGGCTGCTGATCGGCAGTAAGCACCGTAACTATAAGCTGCAACACAAACTGAAGGCAGAAAAAAGTAAATACAATTAATGCAAGGATTCCCAACTCAGTTGCCATGGAAGTATCTGCATTAAGAATTGCAGACCAGTTTAGAAAAGGATTGAGTACAACAAAAAACAAAAGAAAAACTCCAATGATAAGAGATAAGACGGCGTATGTTGTACTGATATAAATCCGGGACAACTTATACTTCTTATTCGCGATCGCTTCGGTAAGTTTGTTTCTGAGCCCATGACCAAACCCGATATCAAAAAAACCAAACCAGGCTATTATTGAACTCAGTGTAAGCCAGATGCCATACTGCGTGGGATTTACATAGTTAATGGTAAGAGGAACCAGAACAAGACTGATGGCAATACTGAGACCTTTAAATATAAATGCTGTAAAAATATTTTTTTTTGCCTTTACAGTCCGGTGATGCCCCTGGTTTATTCTATTTTTAAAAAATAAATAAGTATTTGATATTGCTTCCTTCATCAATCAGTTTACGATATCATTTTATTTGCCGGGTAGTTGGCATGGCTTCGCCACCTCAGTCACAGCACATGTATGCCAGATCGAGCGGTTTGATAGTTCAAATGAATTAGATTATAAAAATGGAGGGGCACCTATTACTTCAGGAAGCTTTCCTTCCTTTCTTTTGCTTATCCAGAGCTCCATATTTTCCACCATAGACATATCTGTTTCCATAGCCATATTTATTCTTGAATACACCCCTTGTCTTAAGACCATTGAATACTATGGCTGGATTTTTAAGAGGAGTAACCTGGTTGTTTTCATCTAAACTTTCTACAATTTCTTTTGGCGTATAATCATGCCTTACCACATAAATAGTGGCGTCACAAAGGCCGGACAGAATATAGGCATCAGTTACTAAAACAGCCGGCGAGGTATCAATGATCACCATATCAAAATTATTATCGAGATATGATATCAATTCCTTAACGCGCCCGTTTGCGAGCAGCTCTGATGGATTGTCCATTAGACGACCCGAAGAAATAAAGTAAAGGTTCTCATGAGATGTTATCTTGTTAATGATTTCTTCGGGCTGTTTTTCTCCGCCCAGGTAATCTGAAACGCCAAACTCATAATTAACGTCAAGGATGTCAGATAGCGTTGGCTGATTAAGATCCATATCTACTAATACCACACGTTTTCCTGCAAGCGAAATACTTGCGGCAAGATTGGCGGCAATAAAACTTTTTCCTTCACCTGAAATACTTGATGTAAGCAGTAGTTTCCGATGGATGGAATCAATACCTATGAAATTCAGGGAAATTCTCAGTTTCCGGAATTCCTCTGCAATAAAACTTCTCTCACCCTTTACAACTACCAGTGGATTCTTGGTCTTCTGAAAAACGATTTCCGCGATGATGGGAACTGTAGTATATTTTTCAATTTCACGTCGATACTTTATCTTACTGGTCATCATATCCTTGAGGAATATGAGTCCAAAGCCCAGCCCAAGGCCACCTGCCAATGCTATTATATAGATCATTGATTTTTTGGGGCTCACAGGAAACCTGCTGGCGATGGCATTGTCCACCAACCTACTATTTGACACGACTGATGCAACAGACATTTCAGCTTCCTGCTTTTTCTGTAACAGGAACAGGTACTGATCTTTTTTAGTGAGCTGTTCGCGGCTTATCTCGAGGAGTTGTTTTTCCTTTTGGGGGACAGTGGAAAGCATTGAATTATACCCGCTATTTGTTGCCTGGAGGCTTGATTTAGTTGCCTCCAGCGTTTTCCTCTGGCTTTGAATATTCTCTGTTATCGCCGGCCTGAGTTTGTTAATCTGTGCAGCAATTGAGATAAGTGAAGGATTGTTTTTCCCGACGGTCTTCTGAAGTCTTTCATACTCCATTTCTGCCGTTTGTAACTGGGTAAAAAACGATGCTAAAGAGAGATCCTTAAGTCCCAGTGTGGAAGGTGCAAGTAACTGGCCACTCTGATTGCTACTTAAATACTTCTCCACTTCATCCAGTATTGATAATTGCAGGTTGACATCACCAAGTTTCTGGTCGTTCTCGTTTACATTATCCAGGAACCTGGTTCCCTGGGCACCAATGTCTACAGCATTGCTGCCGGACTTAAACTGTTGAACATTCTTTTCAATGGAATCAAGTTCTGCTGATACCTGGTTCAACTGACTTTCAATAAATGAGAGCGTGTTACGGGCCAATAGATTCTTCTCGTTAATGGAAACTTCATCATAGATCGAAATAAGCTGATTTATAATATCGACAGCTCTTTGTGGTATGGGATCACGTATAATTAATGTCTACGATAGCTGATTGTTTATTGGGAGCTATGGACAATCCGCCCATATAATTTAATACCGTACTCTCAAAATTGAAGACCGAAAAATACAATGGCCTTTTATTGATACTAGTTGCATTTTGATTGTGCTTGTTAGGTATAAATTTCAAAACGCCGTAAGGTGTAACAACATACTCGTTCAACGGATACCTGTATTTCCCGGATAATATTACAGTCCGACCCTCTCCTGTCATATGAAAAGCCAACTTTTTTTATCTCCTTTGATGATTCAATATCTCTTAACTTCTATCATGACTGGAGAAATTGCATATGCATCGCCTTCTTTAACTTTTCCTTCCTGCGTAATGGGGGCATACAGATGCAGAGATTTTACCACTTTTTCCATCAGCGCTCTTGATTTTAATACCTCCATTTCATTCTCAATGTTCTTTTTGGAAGCAATTAAATTCAGTGATGCATTGATCAATGCATCTTCACTTGATCCACCTTTACTTTCGTCTTTGATGATGAGTTTTGCAGATGCCTGGTACACAGGCGTTACATATCTGAGGTATACATATGCGGACGCCAAAGATAAAAATACCAGGATGATGTATAAAGGCCAGTATGGAAGGAACTTGGAACTAATGAGTTCAATAATATCGGTTTCCTTCTCCTCAACTTCAAGTTGACTCCTCATTTCCATTGCGCTAGATTCAAAGGTTTATAATGGTGGTTATGGTTAACAACAAAATCGAGATACTGCTGAGCACGATTGGTAAAATGACTACCGATCTGTCTGTAGACGCAATTTTGGTTTTATTAGGTTCGACATAAATCATGTCGTTATGCTTTAGATAATAATAAGGCGAATTCAGGAAGTCAACTGAATTGATATTGAGATGGGTTGAAGATCTCCGGCCATTCTCCTCCCTGATCAGTAATATATTCTCTCGCCTTCCGTAAATGGTCAGGTCGCCGGCCAGACCAAGCGCTTTAACCAATGAAATCTGTTCACTTGGCACCGTAATAACAGCCGGACGGCCTACCTCACCCAAAACAGTCACTTCAAAGTTCAGATGACGTATATCAACAATCGGGTCAAGGAGGAGCCCTTTGTCCAAAATCGATTTAGTAATTTTTTCCTTGAGTTGTTTCTTTGTGAGCCCCTCAGCAGTCACACTCCCAAGTGTTGGTATCTGAATATTCCCTTCATTATCAACAAGGTACCCTTTTTCGGAGTTTTCCTCCATATTAAAGTCGGCGGACGCAACTTTGTTGAGGCTGCTGATACTGATGTTAAGAAGGTCATTTTTCTGAACTGGGGCTTCAACGGTATCAATGATATAATTGAACGCAGTATCCCGCTGACTTTCAAAATAGGCGATATTTTTTGTAGAGGCACAGGAAAAAAGCAAAAAATATAAGGGTATTAAAAACAGCATTCGAAATCTGACTCCCATCTTGATTGATTTACGGGTTGAATTTTCTATAAAGGGACTTGTGGTTTTACTAAGAATCTGGTAACAGGGCTGATTTCCAAGAGGATATTGTACTAATCCAGGTAAGCTTTTCTACCCGCTAAAATAAATCCTGTCAAAAATAGGCCTTTCTGCACAAAAATGCAATACCGGCCTGCCAAAAAATTAAGTGCAGCGCCAGGAACCACAGCCGTCCGGGAGTTTCAAAAAATAGTCATAAAAACTACTTTAAAGTATTGAATTTACCGGAGTAGCAATTGATTCGCCTGGAAAATATCACGCTGTTTGTTGGGTGGCTTTTCCTTTACATTTATAAATTTAAGTACCATTTAATTTTACGCATAATCATTTGAGAGGTAATAGCCGATATAATTATATTGTAACGCTGGATAAGGATATGGATTGCCATTTAGTAAAAAATAATTCAGATAGTTATGAAAATTTGAAATGATGCAGTATTTTGCACGACTAATAGCGGAATTCAACCTTAATTTCCTTTTTTTGGATATTTGAGCAATAAATGGCAGCTACATTTCGTATGTAAACTTTCATTGTAGCCCTTTGTCATATCATTTTTAAGAATTGCTTCTATTTAGAATATCCTTTTCCAGTATTTAATGATTAACTATTGAAGAGAAGAGTTATTGACAAAATGTGTCATGGCATTATCCAATTTTTCCTTGATTAAACTTGAGTTTCACACTTATATCACTGGAAATCATAATTAACAAATGAAAATAATAATAACCGGGGTAGCTGGATTTATTGGGTCAAATCTCGCAGCAAAATTACTGGAAAGAGGTCATTCTGTCGTGGGAATTGATAATCTCAGTTATGGATTTGAACGTAACATTGAATCGATTAGAAATCATCCGAATTTTACTTTTTCCGTTGGCGACATCGCAAACCCTTTTGTTTTGAAGGATGCGCATGCCGACGTTTTAGTGCATCTGGCTTCACAGAAAATTCCCAGGTACACAACTGCATTAAGGACACTGGAGGAAAACTATCTTATGCTTAGAAATGTTGTGCACAAGTGCAACCAGGACAAAACAAAGATCATTTTTGCTTCCACCTCGGATGTTTACGGTAAGAATCCAAATTTACCTTTTGGGGAAGAATCTGATCTGGTAATGGGTCCTACAACTGTAAAACGTTGGGCCTATGCCCTTTCAAAAATTTATGGAGAACATTTTATTATTGCTAATCAGGAGGAATACGGACTCAGGTACACTATTACGAGATTCTTCGGTTCGTTTGGGCCAAATCAGAATCTGACCTGGTGGGGAGGCCCACAGTCTGTTTTTATTGAAAAAGCCTATAAGAATGAACCCATTGACATCCATGGTGACGGTTCCCAGACAAGGACTTTCACATATGTATCTGATACCGTAAACGCCCTGGTATTATGCGTCGAAAACGAGAAGTCTGACAATGAAATCTTTAATACAGGTTGCAAACCCGGCAGCGAGATTTGCATAAAGGATCTTGCCATTTTGATTTGGAAACTGGTGAATGGAAAAGATTCAACTCCAAAACTCAATTTTATCCCGTATTCAACTTTTGGTAAATATGAAGATGTAATGAGGAGGGTTCCAGATATTTCAAAGATTTGCTCCATGCTCAACTATCAACCTGAGTGGGAATTGGAAGAAGGTTTAAAAGTGACAATAGATTGGCAGAAGAAGTTAATGGCCTGACCGAAATTTTGAATTTATAAAAAAGATGGAAACAAAAAAGTGGGGTATCATTGGAGGTGGAATTATGGGGATGACGCTGGCTCACCGGCTCGCAGAAAAAGGACACCAGGTGTCTGTCTTTGAAGCAGCCCCAAATCTTGGAGGATTAGTCAGTTCCTGGAAAATGGGTGATGTTGAATGGGATAAGTTTTATCATGTTATACTTTTATCTGATTTCAGAACCCGGAATATATTAAAGGAAATTGGCTTAGAGAATGATATCAGGTGGGTTGAAACAAAAACCGGGTTTTATATTGAGGGTAAATTGTACTCTATGTCAGATACCATAGAGTTTCTGAAATTTCCAACACTTAATTTATTCGATAAATTTAGATTGGGATTAACCATTATTGTGGCATCAAGAATAAAGGACTGGAAAAAACTGGAGAAAATACCGGTAACTGAATGGTTAAGAAAATGGTCGGGGCCCGCAACATTCAATAAAATATGGCTGCCTTTATTGCGAGCGAAATTGGGAGAAAGCTATAAAAAAACATCAGCTGTATTTATCTGGGCCACTATCCAGCGATTATATGGTGCAAGACGAAGCGGCCTTAAAAAGGAGATGTTTGGATTTGTACCAGGGGGCTACAAGAGAATAGTGCAGGCTTTTACTGATATGCTGGTCCGTGAAAATGTAACTATTAAGACCAGTTGTGCTGCAAAACAAGTAACAACATCATCATACTGGAAAACCTGTTATTCATTTTGCAGATAATACCTGTGAAGAATTTGATAAGTTATTAGTAACATTGCCGTCTCCACTAGCGGCAAAACTTTGTACATGGGCTTTCAGCGGAAGAACAGAAAAAGTTAAACGAGGTGGAATATCTTGGTGTGATCTGTGTTGCTGTTTTGCTTGATAAATCGATCAGTCAATTTTATGTTACCAATATTACTGATTCAAGATTTCCGTTCACAGGTGTAATTGAAATGTCGGCTTTGGTAGATAAGGAATATCTTGGAGGTAATGCACTTGGTTTATTTACCGAAATATGTAAGTTTCGGAGGATCCTCTTTTTAGTGAATCAGATGAAAATATAAGGAACTATTTCCTAGAAAACCTGAAGAAAATGTATCCCTCAATAACGGATCAGAATATACAATTTGCAGGAGTAGCCAGGGCAAAGCATGTGATAACAGTGGCGAAAATGGACTATTCAGAGAAATTACCAGATATCAAAACCTCAATGCCTGGTGTCTATATCGTGAATACGTCCCATATAAAAGATGGAACACTTAATGTAAATGAAACAATCCGGGTTGCTGAAACTAAACTGGAAGAATTATTCAATTAATCTTTTGCAACATGGAACTACCAATTGCAATGACCAAATCAATTAACAATATGGAAAAGAAAATCAAGTTTGCTGTTGTTGGTTGCGGGCATATCGGGAAGCGTCATGCTGAAATGATAAAAAGGAATCAAAATGCAGAGCTAGTTGGTTTGATCGATATAAAAGAAAGAAAACTGCTGAAAATTGACGAATATGATGTTCCCATATTTGCATCAATTTCGGATTTATTTTATTCCAATACTGAAGTAGATGTAGTCAATATCGCCACACCAAATGGATTACATGCCATGCAGGCACTACAGGTACTTGAAGCCAAAAAACATGTTGTCATTGAAAAACCAATGGCACTGACCAGGAATGACGCTGAGAAGGTAATATTCAAGGCCCTTCATGTAAACAGGCATGTTTTTACAGTTATGCAAAACCGGTTTTCTCCCCCTTCCGTATGGATAAAGGATCTGGTGGATTCCGGAAAACTGGGCCAAATCTACATGGTCCAGTTAAATTGTTATTGGAACAGGGATGAAAGATATTATACCAAGAATACCTGGCATGGAAAAAAAGACCTTGATGGTGGCACACTATATACGCAGTTTTCACATTTTATCGATATCATGTATTGGCTGTTCGGGGATATACACAATATTTCATCACGCATAACCAATCATAGCCATCAGCATTTAACGGAGTTTGAAGACAGTGGGTTTGTGACTTTTGAATTTGTTGACGGCGGATTGGGATCTCTAAGTTTTTCAACTTCGGTTTGGGATAAAAACATGGAAAGCAGCATGACTATAATTGCTGAAAATGGAAGCATTAAGATTGGCGGACAGTATATGAATGAAGTTGACTACTGTCATGTGAAAAATTACCAAATGCCGGAGCTGGCGCCGACAAATCCAGGAAATGATTATGGAGCTTACAAGGGTTCTGCACAAAATCACAATTTCGTCATCGATAACGTTGTAAAAGTTATTGGTGGCGACAGCAGTATTTCCACCAATGCATTGGAAGGGATGAAAGTTGTTGATATTATAGAACGTATATATAACGCGAACCACAAAATGCATTAGGATAGCTGATCCCTGATAATTTGAATTATTTTACCCGCCGTATTACCCTGCCCATATAGCTCACTCCATGAACCAGGTTCAACTTTTGTATTGACCGCTTCAACTATTTTCCGGCTATCCGGACCCGTCAGGATATTCCAGTTGTTGTGGAGAGTCTCCACCCATTCAGTCTCGGTCCTGATCGTTATACATGGTTTTTGTAGCCCAGTATGCTTCTTTTTGAAGACCGCCGGAATCTGTAAGCACTTTATTCGCCCCGGCCAGTACGATCATCATTTCAAAATATGAAAAAGGTTCGAACAAGATTACATTGGAAGGAATGTTAATGTCTTTAAGGATTGACTTCATTCTCGGATGTATTGGCCAAACAATGTTGGTGGATAAAGACCCCATTGCATCAAATATTTCCATTAAATTATCCCTCAGGTCAGTATTTGATGGTCTGTGTATGGTCAGCAGGTTATAGTTACCAATGAGATTTTCCGAAAGTATATCGCTTAATCTGACTTTTTCTTTTGCAATGTTGCCATAAATCTTAAAGGCATCCAACATAATATCACCGACGACGTGCACTCCTTTTGTAATGCCTTCTTTTTCAAGTTGCATTTCCCCCTCTTTACTTGAACAAAACAACAATGAGGAAAGATGATCAGTGACTACCCTGTTGATTTCCTCAGGCATTGTCCTGTTAAAGCTTCTTAAACCGGCTTCAACATGTATGATGGGAATATTCAGCTTTGATGCGGCCAGTGCACCGGCAAGCGTGCTGTTGGTATCTCCGTATAATAAGATATGGGTGATCTTATCCCTTTTTTTCACCATAATATCTTCAATCCCGCAGATCATATCGGCAGTCTGTTTGCCGTGAGATCCTGAACCAAGATTCAGATTTATGCTTATTCCAGGCAATCCAAGTTCTTCAAAAAATATCTCACTCATCCTGTAGTCATAATGTTGCCCGGTGTGAATAATTTCTTCCACAATGCCCTGCTTTTTAAATTCATTGGATAAAACGGCAGCTTTAACAAATTGAGGTCTCGCTCCTATGACTGACAGGATCATATTTAGGTTTTTGGGGAGTAACTAAAATAAATGATATATTCTTATTTAACCATGAAATTGGTTCCTATCAGTTCTGCAGCAACTGATGAAGACAAGACGCAGGCCATGGCTATTAATTTAAATAGTCCTTTCCACTTCAGGTATTTTTTGATCGCGGTTTCGGGATTCAGACTTACCCAACTCCTCAAATTTACTTTGCCTCCTTAAAAATGTTCCCAGATGAAAAAGTTCTTCAAAATATCGTTTGTTTTGCAATGATAAAAAACCGACACTAAAAAATTGAATGGCAATGATGAAAGTAATACCTCCAACCACAAAAGATTGAGGATTTTTCTTGAATTGAAGTGCAAGACTTTGCGAGAACGGGCCACCAGGATAGTTTTTATCTACCCCAAAATTAGACATATCATGAAGTGTGTAATAAAGCAACCATCCCAATTGATAAAACGACAACAAAAGAAGTGCAATGCCGACTATCCAGAAATATATGTAAGGCCTGAATATAAAAGCAGACATTAAACTTGAAACAGTACTCCTTATTATCCGCAAACTGGAGGTTCTTTGACCACTATACTTCATTTGTTCCGTCCAGTCCAGTGTTGCCGGTATTTCAACAATTTTCGCCCTGAGAATCATGCTCTTATAAAGGATTTCAGGGTTTATTTCATAGTCTTTGGTTTTTAAGGTTAACTGATCGGATATATGTACGCCTGTACGCCCTGACCATACCTGTAAAAGTATAGTACTTTTCCTGGGCGGCAAATCTCATAAACCGATTAACCCACCTGCTCATAATTTTACGTTTGAACGGAACCGCAACAACTTTTCCTCCCTTCATATATGGAGATGCAATAACAATATCTGCTTCAGTTTCCACCAATTTATCGGCCAGTTTCCTTATATACTCCGTCGAATAACTTAAATCAACATCTAAGACAATAATAATGTCCCCATTTGCATTTAAAAATCCTGTTTGCAGCGCCCTCCCCAGGTTAAGGTTAGTAGGATGGTGAATAACCCGGACTTTTTCGTTGGCAATAGCAAATTCATTGGCAATTTTACCGGTACCGTCCTTACTTCCATCATTAATAATTAATATCTCCCAGTCGTAGCCTTTTACCTCGCTTTCCAAATAATCCCTGATGACTTCCAGGTTATTGTGTAAAATGGCCTCTTCATTGAAACAGGGAACAACTACTGTAATGCTATATTTAAAACTATTTGCCATATGTAATAAATTCTATATCAACATGATAATATTAAAGTTATCCGAGACTTTTTTTGCGAAATAGCAACCCATAGCTTTATTAAGCACTAGCAAAATAATTATACGGGGGGGGTTAAGCAGGACGAAAAATACCAATAAACCATTATTTCGCCAAGTTTTGGAAATAATTGATTGTGTGTAATCAAATAACATCTAAAGTCTGTCAAATTAAAGAAACGCTACAAAAAGAGAGATATTTTCCAGGAAAATCAATTACTATTCCAATAAAATCAATACTTTAAGGTTGTTTTGGCGACAATTTTCTGAAACTTTCGGACTCCCTTATCCGGAAACGTAATCAGTATTTCCTTATTGTACCTAACCTAATTTAGTCTTTTGACTAACCTGATAGTCAACGAATTAATTAAAAACAGCCTGATCTCCTACGAAGACATAGATATGACCTGTATCATATGTTCGCAATAACATTGTTTTATCCATAATGGCATAATATTTGAATCCAAAACAGAAATCCATAATCTGTAACCCGGAATTCAATTTGATAGCATTTTTTGACACCATCGAAACCAGAATGCCATTAAATATGAAATCCTTTAGACCAACATCTTATGAAAAAATCTTTACTGCTCGTACTAGTGCTGTTTGTGTTTGGAATTGGACAGGCAGCTATATTTTATGTGAGTCCCACCGGAAATGATGCTACAGGTAACGGTTCCATCGGGAATCCGTGGAAAACCGTTAAAAAGGCGACAACCACTGTAACTACACCAGGTGATATAATTCATGTTACCGCAGGAACCTACCTGGAAACCTCCACCCTTTTTTTGGCTGTTGGCGTATCGCTTGAAGGGGAAGGAGCAGCGAACACTATACTAAGTCAACACTTACTGCCGATTGGACACCGCTACTTGAACTAAGTAGTGGGACATCAAATACGCAGGGAAATCAACGCATATCCTATTTAAGGTTCGATGGACAAAATTTACAACTTTTTGGGGTGTACAGATTCAGGGAAGAGGTGGTGTAGAGATGGATCATTGTACTGTTGAAAACTTTAAAGACAGGGGAGTTATATTTGGAGGACATACCAACGAAGGCGCCAGCTCTGCCCCAAGTGCTTATGCTACCGGAAATCGGTTTCACGACAATATAATCAACAACTCTGGTGGTTATAATTTGTCAAATGGTATCTATGGTCGTGGAAATCTGAGTATTGGTGGACAAGATGGAATGTTCGTGTATAATAACACTATTACTCAAAATCAGCGGCCACTTGGGTATAATGGTTATCCAATTAAATACAATAACGGTGGATACAACAGGAACGTAAAAATATACAACAACACCATTGTAAAAATACCTTTTCATGGTGGTTATCCCGGTGACGGTGGATGGGACTTTGCCATTGAACTTTGGGAAACTGAAGGGGGTTTGAAATTTACAACAATGATATTCAGGGAGGAGGCATTGACATAGACAGGTCAAGTGATAAGATACGGCAGGGTATGCTAATCTGGATACACCACAACAATATATACAACACCGTTACCAACAACAGCATGGAGAGTGGTATCATTTTAGAGAATTATGGTGGTTGCAATTCTGATGCTATTGTGGAGTACAACAACATCTGGAACAAAGGGCTAGGTATTCAGTTTAGCCAGAGAAACGGAGGTATCGTCTAATAACACCAGGATCAATAATAACCTGATGTATAACATTGGCCGTCTTGCCGATGGTAACGATGGATTTGGAATCATTTTTGGGATCAGACCCACCAACTGGCGGTACTGTCACAAATGTATACATAAGGAATAATACAATAATTGCTTATCCAGGCAGAGCGCCGTGGTTTGGTATTAAGAAAAACAGTACCCTTCCATTTGACAACATTTATATTCAGAATAATATTATTCAAGGATTTCTTTCCAATGGCATACAGATGGGTGGGACTAATAGGATTTGGGTTCAGAATAATAACCTTTATCTTAATGGCAATGCTAATGATCCTGTAACCCCGTTAGGTACTACTCAGGTAGTGAGTGGAAATACTAAAGTAAATCCACTTTTCGTCAATCCTTCTGCTGGCAATTACACACTTCAGGCCACATCCCCAATGATTGATGCGGGAATCAATGTAGGCTTTCCATATTCAGGTTCTGCACCTGATAAGGGGTATAAGGAATCCGCTGGCGTGGGAAACGTATCCACCCTCGGCGAACGCGGGGGCAGATCAAACCATTACCCTGCCCACCAGTAGTGTAACCCTTACCGGATCAGGTACAGATCCTGATGGAACTATTGCCATCTTATGCCTGGACCAAAGTCTCCGGCCCGGCAGGCGGAACCATTGCCTCACCAGCAGCAGCTTCAACCAATATTACCGGGCTTAACCGCAGGTACATATGTGTTCCGCCTTACCGTTACTGATAATGGTGGCGCAACCGCAACAAATGATGTGCAAATTATTGTCAATAGTGCTACCAACCAGGCACCAACCGCCAATGCCGGCCCTGACCAGACCATTACCCTGCCCACCAGCAGTGTAACCCTTACCGGTTCAGGTACAGATCCTGATGGAACCATTGCCTCTTATGCATGGACCAAGGTTTCCGGCCCTGCAGGCGGAACTATTGCCACACCTGCGACAGCTTCTACCAATATTACCGGGCTGACTGCGGGTACGTATGTCTTCCGCCTAACCGTAACTGATAATGGTGGCGCAACCGCTACAAATGATGTACAAATCATCGTTAACAGCGCCCCATTGCCGCCGCCTAACCAGGCACCTACCGCCAATGCAGGCCCAGATCAAACCATTACCCTGCCCACCAGCAGTGTAACACTTACCGGTTCGGGTACGGATCCTGATGGAACTATCGCTTCTTATGCACTGGACCAAGGTCTCCGGACCTGCAGGCGGAACGATTGCCTCACCTGCGACAGCTTCTACCAATATTACCGGACTGACTGCAGGTACATATGTTTTCCGCCTAACCGTAACTGATAATGGTGGAGCTACCGCTACAAATGATGTACAAATCATCGTTAACAGCGCACCACTGCCCCGCCTAATGTGGCCCCAACCGCCAATGCAGGTGCCAGACCAAACCATTACCCTGCCCACCAGCAGTGTAACACTTACCGGTTCAGGTACGGATCCTGACGGAACCATCGCTTCATATGCATGGACCAAGATTTCCGGCCCTGCTGGTACAACTATTGCATCACCGGCGCAGCTTCAACCAATATTACCGGTTTAACCGCAGGTACATTTGTTTTCCGCCTTACAGTAACAGATAATGGTGGGGCTACCGCTACAGATGATGTGCAAATCATTGTCAACAGTGCTACGCCAACCAGACCCCAACTGCCAATGCCGGACCTGATCAGACCATTACCCTGCCGACCAGCAGTGTAACGCTTACCGGTTCTGGTACGGATCCTGATGGCACCATCGCTTCTTATGCATGGACCAAGGTCTCCGGACCTGCAGGCGGAACTATTGCCACACCTGCGACAGCTTCTACCAATATTACCGGACTAACTGCAGGCACATATGTTTTCCGCCTAACCGTAACTGATAATGGTGGAGCTACCGCTACAAATGATGTACAAATCATCGTTAACAGCGCACCACTGCCACCGCCTAATGTAGGCCCCAACAGCCAATGCAGGTGCAGATCAGACCATTACCCTGCCCACCAGCAGTGTAACACTTACCGGTTCAGGTACGGATCCTGATGGCACCATCGCTTCTTATGCATGGACCAAGGTCTCCGGACCTGCAGGTGAACATTATTTCATCACCGGCAGCAGCATCAACCAATATTACCGGTTTAACCGCAGGTACATATGTATTCCGCCTTACCGTAACCGATAATGCGGGGCAACCGCAACGGATGATGTACAAATCATTGTGAACAGTGCAGCAGCACCTATACCGCCGACTAATGTAGCACCAACAGCTAACGCCGGTGCCAACCAGTCCATTACCCTGCCTACCAGCAGTGTAACCCTTTCCGGATCAGGTACGGATCCTGATGGCACCATTGCTTCTTATGCACTGGACCAAGGTCTCCGGACCAACAGGCGGAACGATTGCTTCACCGGCAACGGCTTCCACCAAGTGTAAGCGGACTTACTGCCGGAACCTATATTTTCAGGCTTACTGTTACGGATAATAGTGGAGCTACCGCAATAGATGATGTAGAGGTGATCGTAAATATTGCCCCTACAGCCACTAATATGCCGCCAGTTTCAGATGCAGGAACAGATGTTAATTTAATGTTGCCTGATAATAATACAGCAAGATTAAATGGCAACAACAGTAAGGATCCTGATGGCTTTATTGCAGGATGGTCATGGAATGTGGTACAAGGGCCAGCTGGTTCTACGATCACCAATTCCACATCTGCTACACCAAGTCTGACAGTATCCAGGAAAGGAACATATACCCTTGAATTAATGGTTACCGATAACGGAGGACTTACTGGTAAATCCCAGGTAAAAGTAAATGTGGGCAAAATCAATAAGGGTCCAAGAGCCATGACAACCTATGATACATCGACAGTGAAACTTCCTGTTCAAAATACATTACTGGAAGGAAGCAATTCATATGATGTTGATGGTACCATTACTTCATACCAGTGGAGCTATGTAAGCGGTCCTTCCACTTATAATATCCTTACACCGGATAGTGCAAATACGGTGGTATCCAACCTCAAAGAAGGTACATACCAGTTCGAACTTGCAGTATCAGATGAGGATAGTGCGATCGATAAAAAGACAGTAACCATCATCGTAAAGAAAAGTACTTCAAGGCTTGAAATACTTGAAGTGAAGCTTTATCCGAATCCGGCAGTAAGCAATGTAAATGTGACCATTAATTCCGATGTCCAGGGACGGTCAACACTTACACTGTTTGATGTACGAGGCACAGCTGTATACAGCGAGATATTTGAAAAAACCGGTTATTCATTCACCAGGAACATCAAAGTAAGCAACCTGAGAAAAGGTACCTACTTCATGGTTGTCCAGGTCGACGGAAGCACCAGGATGGTCAGGAAACTGGTTATCCAATAGGTTAGCCGGATAAACAATACTTACAGCCCCTTTTTAATTGCTGCAAAATCTACAGCAATTAAAAAGGGGTTGTAAATTTATACCCTGTTCCCTGCCAACTTAGCTCAGTTGGTAGTGTATTTCATTCGTAATGAAAGGGTCGTCGGTTCGAATCCGATAGTTGGCTCAATGAAATCCTGTTCTGTATGCCAATCACCCAGAGTTTAATCAATAAGACATTCTTCAGTAGCACATTACACGCCAACTTAGCTCAGCTGGTAGAGCATTTCATTCGTAATGAAAGGGTCGTCGGTTCGAATCCGATAGTTGGCTCCATGCCAGGTTCATGGCCGGGCGATGATTACTTTGCAAGTTTTTTCCTTAACTGCAGGTAATCCAGGAAGAATATCACCTTGATGGATACATTATTGTTCTGGTTCAGTGTAATCACATCACTGAGGTTCTGAAAATAACTGTCTTCCACTTCATTATTAAAATCACTGATGGCATTCTTCCAGACAATATTCAGGAAACTTCCCGGAGCAAACTGCCAGGTGTATACCATATCAATATTGAAAAAGTTGGCATTCTGGTCCGCATTGCCGGTAAATGAAGTGGCAGGCTGCAAAAGCCCTGATTCCTGGATAAGTGTATAATAAGAATCATTCCTGACCGAGCTGTGATAATGCCGCATCCTGAAGGTGATTCCCATCTTGTTATTGAAACTGTATTTGGTATCCAGGATGTTCTCATAGGTCTTGACCCTTCGTTTTCCAAAATATATATCCGACTGGTCTGAAGTCGCATATCCTACACTGTTAAACCGCGGCTGAAACGATAACCGGTAATTCAGTGATAATTTCTTATTAATCCTGAATTGCTGGCCGAGTAAAAAGTCGATCCCCAGCAGGTTATAAAAATCCAGATACTGCCTTACGAATGTTTCTGTATAAAATGAATATTTTTTGGCCTGGTTGCTTTCAAACCATCCGCCAACGGCTATGCTTTTACCGCGATAAAAATAATAACCGGTTTTCCTTGGTTCATAAAAATCATTCTGCCCCGGCCGGTATCCGATAAATGCACCAAACCAGTGAAGTTTCTTCATCTGCACATTCACATTGGTATTTATATCACTGTTCTGGTATTTGGGTTCCAGTGTCCCAATCCGGGTATACAGGTGACTTACCCTCGCATTAAAATTTATAAATATCCGGTTATAAAACCCTTTGGGTTCGGTCCACCTGTACCCTGCATAACCACCATGGTCTACAAAATTATTATTGGTAAAATATCCCATATCATTATGGGTATATTTTGTATCCGAGGCTTCCTGGTAAACATTGAAACTGAATTTTCCGCTGGTTTTTCCAAAATTCACGCGGTGACTGAATCCCGTTTTGATTTTTCCCATCTGCTTCATAATTGAAAAGCTGGCTCACGGCAACCTTACCACCAAGGTTCCAGGTATTCTTTTTATCATTCAGGTTAAACAGTCCGGCGGTTACATTGGCATCATAATCCGGACCGCTTCGCAGCACATTTGTATTCACCAGGGAAATGCTGGAATTATTTTTCATCGTCTGGTCAAGCACCAGGATATTATAATTGGTCAGGGGATCGGTCATATATTCCCGCTGCTGTTTTGAATTGCCATCTTCGATTACGGCGTATTGCGGACGCGTGATGGCATTTAAATATCCTATTCCAAGGCCGTCCTGGGTTCTTCCGGATATTTTTGTAGCATTGAGTAGTTTACTTTCATTAGGATTTTTAACCACAGTTTCATTGGCCCCAAGGTTATCATAAACATCATACTGGTGAATGGGGGTTCCGCCGATACGCCTGGAGTAAAACAAATTTCCCTTGCTGAAAAGTTCGGTCCCTTCAGTAAAAAATGAACGGTACTCGTTATACTGAACTTCAAATGGAGTAAGATTTAATACCTGGTTATCACTCTGTACCTGTCCAAAATCCGGTATCAGGGTCATGTCAAGGGTAAATGCCTGGCTGATGCCGTATTTGATATCCATTCCCCCGTTCACCTGGCTGGTTACATTTTTCTGGCCCGGCTGGTTTACCGGATAATGATTGGCATAAACTGAAAAATATGGGGAGAACTGCAGCCTGAGGGGAGGCTTGATATTGGTAATCCCGGTCCAGGTTCCTTCCTGGGTAAGAAAGCCATTGACATTCGGATTGATGGGATTCCAGGTATATTGCTGCTCTGTTTTTCGTCTGCGACGGGTGATATTAAGTCCCCATTCCTGGATTTCCTTTTTGCCAAACCGTATAGCTGAATAAGGAATGAACATTTCGAAACTCCAGCCATCATTATGAATGACTGCACCGCTTGACCAAACGCCATTCCAGCTAAAATCCTCTCCCCCGTTGTCATCACTTCCGGGAGACATTTTCGCATCCCATTGTTCATTCAGCGGTGTAACAAAATATTCAAACCCGTTGAGATTGTCATTATACGTATCAAAAATGATTCCCACATAATCATTCATCCCAAATCCGTCTCGCCCCTTTAATTCAGACGAGATACTGTCTTTTGACCTTTCATAAGCATAGCCTCCGAAATAAATACCTTCATCATCATACATCAGGTAGCTAACTGTCCGAACGCCATACTCTTCCCTGGCCCCTATTTTTGGCCGGAATTCCACCAGGCTATCCATTATTGCGGCGGATTTCCAGGAAGAATCATTTAGTAATCCATCTATTTTAATTTTGCCCTGGTTACGTATCGCCTGCAGTTTTCTTGGCTGCGGGAGTTTGTCCATGAACAAAGCCGGTTCCCATTAAAAAAATAAAACAAAGCCCTAATCCCAGGATTCTCATCAGGTAATTTTGGTCATTCACAATCTAGGTGATCCTGACCTGCCTGCCACAAGAGGTCAGGATCCTGTGGTAAAAATGTTCACATAATGAATAGCCAAAAAGTTAATTCCTCTGGCAGTCGAATTAAAATGATGAACGGTGAATTTTATCGGCCGGAGTATCATTAACCCCGTCAAAAACAGCCTGATTAATTAGCCAGGCAGGTATAATCGCCAGGATTCACCCTCTTTAAATACCTCATTTACAATTGGGTCCGGTAGTTCAAAAAAACTACAATGGATTCCTATAGGAATTCCGGATGAAATTATTAGCTTTATGCCAGTTTCGGCCCTCCTCAAATCCTGTTCCTCGTAAAATTTAGTAAGTCCGCCTTTGATACTGTTTGCCAGAATTTCAACCGGCAACCCAATCTTCCTATAATATCAAATCCAAAAGTTTCGCTTCTATGAAATAACAATTCATTGTTATTAAAAGAATTTCTATGCCCCAAATTCCCTACACCCTGACAAAGAATATTTTACTTTGTTGTTTATCCTTTATTTTGATATCCTTCCCTGCAATGGGCCAGATCGTAGTACCCACAGGGTTCTCCAGCACCAATATCGGAAGTGGCTGGGTAGCTCCGGTAGGCACTGCTTTTGATAATAGCGGTAACAAACTATTTGTTTGGGAAAAGGGAGGAAGGGTGTACCTGTGCAACTGGAATTCAACAACAAGTGCCTATGTCAAACAAACAACACCGGTATTAAATATTTCACCTGAAGTGGGCGACTGGCGTGACCATGGCATGCTTGGGTTTCGCCCTTGATCCCAATTTCGATGTGAACGGATTTATTTATGTACTGTATGTGGTGGACCGTCATCACCTTGTAAACTTTGGAACTGGCTCATATAATGCCGCAACCAATCAATATTATGATGCCACCATCGGCCGGGTGACCAGGTACAAAACAATTACCACGGCAAACGGGCTGGAAGCGGATGTAAATACCCGGACAATTTTAATTGGTGAATCCATTACCACAGGCATTCCCATTTTGCATGAATCACACGGCATTGGCTCCCTGCATTTTGCTGCAGACGGAAGCCTGCTGATTTCCACAGGTGATGCGGCAAGTTATACCGCCACAGATAAAGGCAGCCTGTCCGTAACCTATTATGTTCAGGCCCTTGCTGATGGCATCCTCAAACCAAAGGAAAATGTAGGCGCTTACCGTGCCCAGTTAATAGATTGCCTCGATGGCAAACTCCTGCGGATTAACCCGGTAACGGGCGATGGCATTCCAAGCAATCCTTTCTATGATCCGGCCTTGCCCAGGAGTGCCAAGTCAAGGGTATGGGCGATGGGTTTCCGGAATCCATTCCGGTTTTCCATACGTCCAAATACCGGATCAACCAATATGCTGACAGGGGATATCGGGGAAGTGTATTTAGGGGATGTGGGGTATAACACATTTGAAGAACTGAATATTATCAAAGAAGGGGGTACCAATTTTGGCTGGCCGATATTTGAAGGGCATAAATACCATACGAGCTATGCAGCCTTGGCCAACTATACAGCCAACCAGGATGAGCCAAACCCGCTCTTCGGAACAGGTGGATGTACACTGCAGTATTTTAATTTTCAGCAATTAATTAAAGCAGGCAACGGCTGATAATATTCATACAGTATTCAATCCCTGCAATTCAGCCATTGCCATCACGGGGGGCAATGACAACCGCTTCTTTCATACTACACCGGCGATCGACTGGAAACACGGGGCTGACAGTGCCCGGGTAAAAAGATTTAATGGCAACCTGCTGGAAGTTGCCCAGGTGGGTTCCCCGGAATCCGGTGTTACAGGTACGCCTTTCCGTGGCAATGCTGCCCTGGGCGGATGCTGGTATTATGGAAGCATGTTTCCGGTAAGCTATAAAGACAATTACTTCCTGGCTGACTATGGCGGCAAATACATCAAAAACGTGAAGATGAAGAACTCCGCGGAACTGGAATCCGTTACCCAGTTTGCCTCCGGTTTTTCAGCACTGGTATGTATAACCGAAAATCCGCTGGATGGCAGCCTGTTCTGTGTTGACCTCGGTGCTTCAGTGGTAAGGCGGATTGCCTATGGAGGAAACCAGCCACCGGTTATCATCTTGAATGAAGCATCAAACTATCGGCGTATCGCCGCTTACTGTGGCCTTCCAGAGCAGCTTCTCCTATGACCCGGAAGGCTTGCCGATCACTTATTCCTGGAACTTCGGCGACGGTTCCCCGCTAAGCACCGAAGCCAATCCAACACATATTTTTACCGCACCCACCAGCGCTCCCACTGCATTCCTGGTTACCCTTACCATCAGGGATCAGCAAAATGCCACCGCTACTGAATCCATAATTGTTTCTGCCAATAACACACCACCGGCCGTAAATATTACGAGCCCGGTAAAGAATTCCTTTTATAAGATAGGACCTGACAGTTCGTATTCACTTGAAGCAACTGTAACGGACCAGGAACATTCTGCTGCCCAGTTAACTTACGAGTGGCAGACTACCCTGAAACATAATAACCACAGTCATACGGAACCCATTGTAAACGGAAGTACCGCATCCACAATCATTTCAAGAATTGGATGTAACGGCGATGACTATCACTGGCAGGTACGGTTAACCGTTACTGATGGGGCCGGACTCTCAACCACCGACTATTCCGAAATATATCCCCAGTGCACTTCAGCACCCCTGCCACTGATACTGAAAAGTTTTATGGTCAAATCAGATGAAGACAGGAATAACCTCCTGCGCTGGGTAACCGAAGCTGAAAACAATGTTGACCATTTCCTGCTGGAAAGAAGCAGCAATGGAATCAGCTTTAAAACACTGGAAAAAATTCCCGCTAAAAACGGGCCTTTACAAAATGAATATTCATACCTGGATGATAACCCGCATAAAGGATTCAATTACTATCGCCTGAAAATGGCTGACAAGGATGGCAGTGCCAGGTACTCCTTTGTGATCAAGATCAATGCAGGGGTCAAAACTGCTGAAGCGCTTACCGTTTCGCCAAACCCCGTCACAAACAAGTTTATCGTCAGCACACAGTATGCCAGCAGGCAAAATATAACGATAAGGATACTGGACATCAACGGGAAACCGGTTTACACAAGAAATGAGGTTTCGGTAACCGGACAAAACAGCTTTGTCCTGGACAACCTGCAAAACATTGCACCGGGCACTTACATACTTGAACTAAAAGATGACATGCAATCAAGAAGAACAAAAATCATTAAGGCAAACTGATCATACCTGTACTGACGATATTGATCCTCTCCAGGGTTGTTGTAAAAACAACGCCGTAATTATCATTTTACGGTTAAATTCATCCTTCCACTGAGATAGATCATTATTTAATTGCCTATCATTACAGACCTTTCGGCATATTAAATAACCTGCAATGATCTTCGTTCAACTGGCCATCATATTGGTATGTATTTTCATTGGTGCCCGCATGTCGGGCATAGGCCTGGGGGTTATGGGGATGATCGGGCTTTTGCTCCTCATCTTCATTTTCAGGATGCAGCCTTCAGATCCACCGCTCGAGGTGATGCTCATCATTTTAAGTGTGGTTACTGCCGCCGCTGCATTACAGGCCGCAGGGGGGATGGACTGGCTGGTGAATATTGCCGGCAAACTGCTCCGTAAACATCCTGAACAAATCACCATCCTGGGACCATTGGTCACCTATTTCTTTACGCTTTTTGCGGGTACGGCCCATATTTCCTATTCCATTATGCCCATCATTGCAGAAGTTGCCATTAAAAAAAGGATCCGTCCCGAAAGGGCCCTGAGCATGAGTGTAACTGCTGCCCATATGGGAATTACAGCAAGCCCGGTCTCGGCTGCAACCGCTGCTTTACTAACCGTATTAACGGCCAGTGGGGTGAAACTGGCCGATATCCTCCTCGTTTGTATCCCCTCCACCCTGATTGGGGTTATTGTAGGTATTTTGTTCGTATTGAAAAGGGGTAAAGAACTGGATAAGGATCCTGAATTCCTGGAACGCATGAAAGATCCTGCTTTTGCGAAAAACCTGGAGAGTGATGCATCACAGAATGCTGCCGGCACATTGAAACCCGGTGCCACCAAATCCGTTGCCATTTTTGGCCTTGCAGTTTTGGCCGTTGTATTGTTAGGATCCTTCCCTTCCCTGCTGCCGGAATTCTCCAAAACAGAAGGATTCCAGCCAGGCTTTGCGGTGAATGCAGCCGGACAGTTACAGATGCCTTCCATGATCATGATGGTTATGCTTGCCGCCGCCGGCTTAATTATACTTTCTGGCCAATACCACTGCTGCCCAGGTCACCAAGGCAAGTTTGTTTGCTTCTGCCGGGCAGGCCACCATTGCTGTTTTTGGCGTGGTATGGATGAGCAGCACGTTCATGGACAATAACTATGCAGTCATTAAAGATACCCTGGGTGAAATGGTTACCTCTTATCCATGGTCCTTTGCCATCGCCCTGTTCGCATTGAGCATCCTGCTCTTTAGCCAGGCAGCTACAACCAAAGCCCTGATGCCACTTGGTTTATCGCTTGGAATGACGCCTGCTTACCTGGTAGGGATATTTCCCGCAGTAAACGGGCACTTCTTTGTACCCGGATATCCCACTTTGCTCACAGCCATTCAATTTGACCGTACAGGCACTACCCGTATCGGTAAGTATGTACTTAACCATAGTTTCATGCTGCCCGGTATCGTAACTACCGCAGCAGCAGTAATAGCAGGCTTAATTCTGCAATGCATCCTATTATAAAAAACACTAAAAAGTAAACTATATGAAAAGAATAAAAACCAGTCTCCTGTTCACCACTGCTCTTCTGGCAGGTTTGGGAGCCAGTGCACAAACCCGGACGGAAAAAGATTTGCTGGGAGAAAAACAAATTCCTGCCAATGCCTATTATGGTGTGCAAACAGCCCGTGCGCTCGAAAATTTCCAGGTAAGCGGAATGGCTACAAATTTCTATCCTGATTATGTAAAGGCTTATGCCATGGTAAAACTTGCAGCTGCCCGCGCTAATACGGAAACAGGGGGAATGAAAAAAGAAAAACTGGATGCCATTGAAAAAGCCTGCCAGGCAGTAATGGATGGAAAGTATCACGACCAGTTCCTGGTTGACCTGTACCAGGGTGGTGCCGGAACATCTGCCAATATGAATGCCAACGAAGTGCTGGCAAATATTGCCCTGGAAATGAGCGGGCATAAAAAAGGCGAGTACCAGTTCATTGAACCCCATGATGACCTGAATATGGGTCAGTCTACCAATGACGTATACCCGACAGCCATCAAAGTTGCCCTGTTGCTGCATAATGATAAACTGGTAAAAGAAGCAGAAGCACTCTCAGCATCCTTCCATAAAAAAGGAGATGAATTCAACAACCTCCTGAAAATGGGACGTACCGAAGGACAGGATGCAGTGCCCATGACCCTGGGACAGGAGTTTCATGCATTTGGCAACCAGCTTGATGCGGAAATTGCTGCCCTCAGAAAAGCAGAATCATTCCTTTGTGAACAGAATATGGGTGCAACGGCTATCGGTACAGGCATCACCGCCACACCGGGATACGCAGAAAAATGTGCAGTTCACCTGGCCAAAATTACCGGCAAGCCCATCGTCATGAGCAAGGACCTGATTGCCGCCACCAGCAGCCAGCAGGGATTTGTCGTGTATTCATCAGCGTTAAAAAGTTATGCCATTGCCCTGTCAAAAATCAGCAGTGACCTTATCTTCCTGGCATCCGGGCCACGCACCGGTATTTTTGAAATCAACCTTCCAGCACTTCAGCCCGGATCATCCATCATGCCCGGAAAAGTAAATCCGGTAATGCCCGAACTGATGAATGAAATATGTTTTAAAGTGATCGGCAATGACCTAACCGTTACCATGGCCGCACATTCCGGTCTTTTGCAGCTGAATGCTTATGAACCCGTTGAAGCCATTGCCATCATGGAATCCCAGGGATTGTTGTTTAAATCACTTCCGCTTTTCCGCAAGCAATGTATTGATGGCATTACGGCCAATGAGAAAGTACTTAAAACATTACATCGAACGCAGTGTAGGTATCGTTACTGCGCTGAACCCTGTACTGGGATATGAAAAAACAACTGAACTGGCGAAGGAAGCACTGCAATCGGGCAAAGGTATCCTTGAACTGATCCGTGAAAAGAAACTGCTCACTGAAGACCAGATCAAAAAATTACTGGACCCTGCCACCATGACCGGGCAAAAATAATATTCACAACATCTTAAAATAATCATTATGAAATCAGCAATATGTAAATTCAAATCTTCACTTTCCATTCTGTTACTTTTTGTCAGCGTTTTTGCTTTTGCCCAAACCAAGGAGTTGCCTAATGTAACCATACTGGCAACCGGCGGAACCATTGCAGGTGCAGCAGCCAGCGGTACACAATCAGGATATACATCAGGGCAGGTAACGATTGATGCCATGATCAACAGTGTACCCGGAATTACGAAACTCGCTACCATAAAAGGCGAACAGATTTCCAATGTTGGTTCACAGGATATGTCATTTGAGATCATGGTAAAACTTGCCAGGAGGATCAATGAACTGGCCGCAACAAAAAAGGTTAATGGAGTTGTGATCACGCACGGAACAGATACCATGGAAGAAACTGCCTATTTTCTTAACCTGGTTGTAAAAACTGATATACCTGTAGTGCTTGTTGGTTCAATGCGTCCTTCCACTGCCGTGAGTGCTGACGGTCCGCTTAACCTGTATAATGCAGTTGCCGTTGCAGGAGATCCGAATGCCAAAGGCCGGGGCGTGCTTTTAGTGATGAACGACTGGATTCATTCAGCACAGACACTAACCAAGGTAAGTACCACGGCTGTTCAGACATTTATGTCACCGATCCGCGGACTGATCGGAACTTCAGCGTATGGTGTAAACGATTGGTACCGTTATCCTGACCAGAAGTTTGGTTTGAAATCCGAATTTTCCATTGATGGTGTTACCACACTTCCACGTGTTGATATCATTTATGCAGACGTTGACATGCCCGCAGACCTGATCGATGCATCAGTTGAACGCGGGGCAAAAGGAATTGTGATTGCCGGTGTGGGCAATGGAAATATGCCAAAAGTTGCACTTGGATGCCTGCGCACGTGCCAGTAAAAAAGGCGTTGTGGTGGTTCGCAGTACAAGGGTAGCAACCGGAACGGTGGGCCGTAATGTGGAATGCAATGATGATGAACTTGGCCTTGTTGCATCTTACAACCTTAACCCGCAGAAATCAAGGGTATTACTTACAGTTGCTTTGCTGAAAACAAAGAAACTTGGATGATATCCAGAAAATATTCATTGATTATTGATATCAATAATTCCGTTAGTCAGGGACAAAAAGATTTCTTCTGATATAAGCCAGGTCTCCAAAGACCTGGCTTAACTTTGTATTGGAACAGATAGAAACAAAACTATTAAGGATATTTCATTACTCCTTGAATATTTACAATATGCAGGCCTACTAAAAAAAACAGGATAAAATTCTGGGCACAGGATAAGAGCCTGTCAATTTTACTCATCATCCTGGTTATTCATATTTTTATTATCATACCCTATTGGTCAACAAACCTTTTTCCAGGCATTACTGTTCCAATTCTTTTATTTATTCATCATTTCTGCGGGAATCTTGTACATTTTCAACAGATACTGGATAAGAATTGTTCTTATAGGTGTTCTTGCAATTTTGATGGTTATGAGTTCCGGGATCTTCAATATTACTGATTCCATGGACCTCGTCAATAATATTACCATTGCTGCTTTTTCCATTTTGTTATGTACGATAGTACTGATGCAGACTTTCAGGGATGGCCCCGTAACGCTGCATCGTATACAGGGCGCTATTGTTATATACCTGCTGATCAGTTTATTTTTTGCCCTGATCTATCATTCACTATACCTGGCTTATGGTACAGAGGCATTTCGCGGATTGACAGTATCTGACCGCCAGGAATTAATGTACTTCAGCCTTACTACTTTAACCACTACCGGTTATGGTGATATAACGCCGGTGAATGCAGCAGCACGTTCGCTGGCAAACCTGGAATCCCTGATCGGGCAATTATATCCTGTAATACTTATTTCAAGACTGGTTGCCCTTGAATTGGAAACATCGAGGAAAAAATAAATATTTACATCATAGCACGGCAATAAATATCACCATGGAAAATGGTTGGACAAGGTAAGTTTTACCTTTATGAATGGTGGCTGATTTCCATGGATTGATATCTTGCGGGGAATGATCCGAAGTGTCCAGCATTCTTCGCCATTCGTGCATAGTATCAACTTCAGGAATTTCGAATTCAAGTGGCTCATGATATGCATTTATGATGAAGTGCATATGTATTTTACCGCTAATCGATGTAATGTGAAATGCGATGCTCCTGGAATGATCTGACCAGTCCGGCTTATTTAGTTTTGTTCCGTGCCAGTATATTAAATTCTTACCCAGTAACTGATTCAAAGACATCTGGTTTTCCGCCTGCGATGCGTCCCGCCGCAATCGTATGGCGATAAGTTCCTTAACGAAACGATGCACATCAGCATGTTTTTCAAGGAGCGACCAGTCGAACCAGCTTATTTCATTATCCTGGCAATACGCATTATTATTTCCTTTTTGTGTTCTCCTTACTTCATCACCCATAAGGATCATTGGCGCACCAATAGAATATAGCGTAAGGCTTAAGAAGTTTTTCACCTGCCGGTTCCTTATGGATTCAATTTCCGGATCATCAGACGGGCCTTCGACCCCGCAATTCCAGCTCAGGTTGTCGTTATTACCGTCCCTGTTGTTTTCACCGTTAAGCTCATTATGTTTTTCATTATAGCTCACCAGGTCATTCAGTGTAAACCCATCATGGCAGGTCACAAAATTTATACTTTGCTCCGGCTCCCTATCCTTTTTACCATAAATATCAGGGCTTCCCACCAGTCTTGTTACCAGGCTTGATAAAACTCCGGGGTCTCCTTTAATAAATGCCCTGACATCATCCCTGAACCGCCCATTCCATTCTTTCCAGTTATCTCCCACAAAAGATCCTACCTGGTAAAGTCCGGCTGCATCCCATGCTTCTGCGATCAGCTTAACTCCAGACAGTACGGGATCTGTTTCAATATCCCAGAGGACCGGAGGGTTTTGCAGACAGTTCCCGTTTTCATCCCTTGAGAGGATGGATGCAAGGTCAAACCGGAAACCGTCAACATGCATTTCCGTCACCCAAAAATGCAGACTGTCGATAATCATCCTGCGAACGATAGGATGGTTGGCATTCAATGTATTTCCTGTTCCTGAATAGTTTGCATAAAAAAACTTATTCTCTTCAAGGATATAATAAATGCTGTTATCGATTCCCCGGAAACTGAATGATGGCCCTTCCTGGTTCCCTTCGGCCGTATGGTTATATACCACATCGAGGATCACTTCTATTCCAGCCCTGTGAAAGGCTTTAACCATATCCCTGAATTCATTTAATGTGGTCAAAGGGTCATTTGTAGTTCCATAACCCAGGTGGGGTGCAAAAAAAGAAACGGGACTGTAGCCCCAGTAATTCACCAGTCCTTCCGGGCAATCCTGCCTGTCGAACTGAAACACCGGGAGCAGTTCCACAGCCGTTATTCCGAGATCTTTCAGGTAAGGAATTTTTTCTATAACACCACAGTACGTTCCCCGAAGCTGGTCACTCACCCCTGAATTGGGATGTTTTGTAAAACCTGCAACATGCATTTCATAAATGATGGTCCTTGAAAATGGATGACGCAATGGTTTGTCACCCTCCCAGTCATAATTACCCGGATCAGCTACAACACTTTTCATTGCGGGTGTCGCCATTTTGCCAGGGAGTTTTCCCTTCTTGCGGTTGTAACTAACGGGGACGGCTACAGCCTTTGCGTAAGGGTCAATAAGTACATTTCCGGGATCATAACGGTGACCCTTGTCCGGGTCAAGCGGACCAAATACCCGGTAAGCGTACAATTGCCCGGCCTTCAGTCCGCCGATAAAAACGTGCCAGTAGTGGTAGGTTTTATGCTGGGCAGGGTTCAGCCGAACAATATGTGAAGGTTCGATATCTTCCACATCATCGAAAAGAAGCAAATCCACGGAAAGGCCGTGTTTACTGAACAGGCTGAAATTCACACCATCCCCGTATACAGTAGGGCCCAGCGGATGTGAATTGCCCGGAGTTATGGACAGGTTATGATATTTCTCCTTTTCCTTCATATTGCTAAGCCTTGATCAGTAAATATCCTGAATGTCATTTTTCTCAACTGATCCTTCCTTCATTTTTGAAAGGATATAGCCTACAGCATCTTCCGGATCATCTGTCAGGTAGGCAAGGTCAAGATCCTGTTCTGATATAGCACCAAATTCAAGCAGGGTCTTCCTGATAAATGACTGCATATGTCCCCAATAATCCGTTCCCATGCATATTACCGGCCTTGGCGGAAGTTTGCCGGTCTGTATCAGGGTAAGCACTTCAAATATTTCATCGAGTGTGCCGAAACCACCGGGCATGAGAACATAGGCCACCGAATTTTTCCTGAGGATCACCTTGCGGGTAAAAAAGAATTCGAATTCAACTTTCTGGTCCACATAAGGATTTAATTTCTGCTCAAATGGCAATTTGATATTACAGCCCACTGATTTTCCACCACCTTCCTTTGCTCCCCTGTTGGCAGCTTCCATGATACCCGGTCCGCCTCCTGTCATGACAGTGAAATCGTTTTCTGCAAGCTTTCTTCCCATCGCCCTGGCCAATTCATAATAACGGTGACCTTCATGAAATCTCGCCGATCCATAAACGGTTACACAATTTCTCAATGGTGCGAAACTGGTTATTCCCTGCCAGAGATCAGTCATCGTCTTATGTGAATCCCTGATTTCATCTGCCATGCTCCGTCCTGCATTCAAAAACTGCTGGTCATTACTGTTTATCATATCTAGATATTTCAATATTATGTAAATCTGTTTGTAAGCATTTATATGTCGCATTAGCTATCGCTGGAATCAGGATAGTCCTTTATTCTTTTCAAATTCATCGACTACATCCGCGAGGATTGATTCCCTGTGTATGGGGCCTATTATTTGTTCCATTCCCTGTTTGCGCAGGATATCCCTGACACCTGACCTGGCATCTACAATTTTTACTGCTATACCGTCTCCTTCAAGCTGCCTGGCAAGTTTTAATAACATATTTGAGCCAGCAACATCCATATAGGGTGAAGCGGAAAGGTCAAGTACCAAAAGTTTTATATTGGGCTGTCCTGCTTCAATGGCTGTCATTATCTTCCGGAAAATATCCTCCGTGTTAAAATAGAGAATGGATGATTCTATCCTCATCACCAGCAAGCCGGGGACCAGGATATTATCAGGGTGACGTTCGATATCAGAAAATGCACGCATGTCCCTTATTCTTCCGAGTATCGCCACATTGGGATTAGCCACTTTCATTATCAGGAAAATGAGGGATAAAATCACCGACAATATAACCCCTTTGAGAATTCCGAAAACCAACACACCAATCAATGCAATCATGGCAACGGTGAATTCCATTTTACTCAGGTGGAATATTCTTTTCAGCTCTTTGATTTTAATGAGTCCTGATACTGCATGCAAAACGATGGCTGCCAGTATTACTTCAGGAAGGTTTGTAAGCAGGTTTGTGAAAAACAACAAAATAATGGCAAGGGCAACAGCGCAAATGATCAGTGACAATGGTGTTTTTGCACCCGATTTTTCGTTTACAGTTGACTGTGAGAGTCCGCCGGCTACAATATATCCACTGAAAAAAGCGGTAGCCAGGTTGGCTGTGCCCATTGAAAGGAGTTCCTGCTTTGGATCAATGGCATAATTGTTTTTTATGGCCATGGTCCGGCCAGCAGATACTGTTTCTATATATCCCATCAGGAAACAGGCAAAAGCAAGTTCAAGAATACCATCAACATCACTGAACTTTAAGGATGGCCTGGCAAAGGAAGGAAGTCCGCTGGGTATTTCCCCGGTAACATGGAATCCCATGGATGACAAACCCGAAAAGGTTATCAATAAGATGGAAACCACTACCACGGCAAGGGAAACGGGTTTGCCCGGGAAAAAATGATCGCCTGCGAACATGATTACCAGCGCAGCCAAACCAAATAAAAATACCGGCCAGTGCATTTGTGGTAATTCCGGCACCAGGTGGGCGATCCGAACAAAAAAATTACCGCTGATTCCTTCAAGCCCGAATAATTTTGGCAACTGTGTAGCCATGATGGAAAAGGCGGCCCCTGCTTTAAAACCCACCAGGATACTGTCACTGATAAAATTAACCATCGAGCTCAGTTTGAGTGCATAAGCGATATAGCATAATAAAGCTACTGCCAATGCTGCCAGTCCGGCAATGGCCATCCATTTCTGCGGGTCTCCGCCGGAAAGTATGGCAACAGTTGAACCTACCATCAGGGAGATGGAAGAGGTAGGTCCTACAGCAACATGTTTTGAAGAAGTGAAAAATGCAAAAAACAATCCGCCAATCAGTGTACAATAAATTCCGTAATGTGCAGGCAGCCCGGCAAGCGTTGCATATGCCATCGATTCCGGTAACACAAATGAGGCCAGCGTTACTCCTGCAATCATGTCCCATTTAAGCCAATTCCCCTGGTATCCCGGCATCCATCCCGTGATTGGCAGAAACTTTTGAAGGAAAGGCGTTTTAGAAACTTTAACCATTATGTTATCCTATTTTGTCATCAGGGACACGATCACGGGACCCCATGCGGTCAAGTAAAATATTTCCCAGGGCATAAGGTATGGTATACCCCAGTACCGGAAGTTTGCTGCCTGCGGCATCCTGGATGGCTTTTAATGCAGTGGTGGTGGTTCCCGCACCTGACTGTGCACCAAGTAATATAACCGGATTTATTTTCAACAGGTACCTGCCCGCAAAGAGACCGATCACATGTGGTAACAGTGAGACAATCAAACCGGCAGGAATAATTCCGAAACCGGTTTTCTGAAGTCCTGAAATAAATGTGGGACCGGCAGCAATTCCCACAATGCCTAAAAAAACAGCCAGGCCAAGCGTATCGAATATCCACAATGCTGCTTCAGGAACCTTTCCATAGGCCGGTGTTTTTGAATGCAGCCATCCGAAAATCAGTCCCATCAGCAGGGCCCCTCCGCTGGTGCTTAAGGTAATGGCGATGCCTCCGATACTTTAACAGATAAAAGACCAATCAATCCGCCGAGAAGTATGCCTGATGCAACAAAAATGATATCTGTATCAAAACTGATCACTTCCTTATAACCGATTTTAAGGGATGTCCTGTCAACATCCGATTTTCTTCCTGAGATATGAAGGATATCCCCGCTTTGTACGATGGTTCCGGCTTCAAAAGGCATTTCCTGTCCGCCCCGCATGAGTTTATTCAGCATGATCCCCTGGCCGTATTCTTCAGCTATACGTTGGAGTGACATACCGGATAGTCCCTTTTGAGTAACAACAATATTCATTTTTTCCATCGGGAAATCCATCAGTTCCCTGTCTGCCACTTCTTCCCCGGCAACGGACTGGAATTCCACCATGATATTCGTCCGGGCAGCAATAACCACAGTATCTCCTTCTTCAATCACCAGTGTCTGGAGAAGGATCCATGATCTTCCCATTCTTGCGAATCCTTTCAATAATAATGCGTGTGCCTGGTATGATATTTTCTATCTCTGACACTGTTTTTCCGGCCAGTGGTTTTCCGGATACCCGAAAAGAGCGGATCCGCCATTCCCTATAGGCCGAATTAATTTCCTTGCCGGACATCTTCAACTCCGGAAATCTGGCCTGACAATTTCTCGACTTTCCTTCTTCAGGTCAATACGCAGCAGTTTCGGTGCTGCATTGGAGAGGAACCATACATTGGCAGTAGTACCAACGAGATAAGTCACGGCATAGGCCACTGGAATATTATTTACATAAGCCCTGTTTGATATGGTCCGGCCAGATCCAGTTTTTGGATGGCGTCGGAAGCCGTACCAATTACAGTTGATTCAGAAAAAGCCCCGGCCAGCAAACCCGCCGCAGTACCAACATCATAGCCCATGAACCTGGAAAGAAGGAAGGCTGTCAGCAGGCATGAAGTACAGATGATAATGGTCAGCAGTAACTGTGGAATGGCATCTTTTTTGAGTCCGTAAAAAAACTGTGGCCCTACTTTGTAACCCGTCGCGAACAGGAAGAGGTCAAAGAAAATGATTTTAACGACCGGCGCAATGTTAATATCCATTTGTCCTACGATCATACCTGCAAACAGGGTACCCAGCATTTCTCCAAGCCTGAAAGAACCGATCCTCAGTTTTCCGATAAAAAATCCAATGGCCAGTGCCAGGAAAACGGCCAGTTCAGTATGCTGCTGAAAAACCTCTGTAATCATATTCATAAAATGAAAAATGGAGTAGCTTGAAATGAAATGCCTGCTATGAAAGAATGAAAAGATAAATGATCCTTTTGGAAAAAAAACTGATAATGGTTTTTTTTCGACATTAAGACCCCTATTGAAGGCATCAGCAGTACTTGGAGCAGAATTGCATCCTTATCCAGTAAATCCTGGATATGCAGGGTTCCGCATCCAGTTGAAATGGACTGGTAATATTGAAGATTTATATTTAATCGTCAATTTCCCAGTTAAAATAGTTCCTCGCATTATGATAACAGATATCCTGTATCACTTTGCCGATCCAGTCAATATCTGCTGGCAGTTCCCCATTTTCAATTTCTTCGCCAAATAAATTGCAGAGCAGCCTCCTGAAATATTCATGCCTCGGAAAGGAAAGAAAACTTCTGCTGTCCGTAAGCATCCCGATAAAACGGCTGAGCAGCCCCATATTACTAAGGGTATTCATTTGACGTGTCATGCCATCCTTCTGGTCCAGGAACCACCATGAAGATCCCCACTGTATCTTACCTGCCACCGTGCCATCATTGAAATTTCCGATCATGGTGGCAAACACTTCATTATGCGCCGGATTCAGGTTATATATGATTGTTTTGGACAATTTATCCTGTGCATCCAGGCGGTTCAGGAACCTGGACAATGAGACGGCCTGCGAAAAATCACCGATACTGTCCCATCCGGTATCAGCGCCAAGTTTGCCAAGCATCCGGCTGTTATTGTTCCGCAATGCACCAAGGTGGTACTGCTGTACAAATCCCTTTTCATGATCCCACTCCGCAAAATAAACCAGCATGGCGGATTTGAATTTTCGGTTATCCGAAATAGTTAGCTGGTGTCCCGACCGGATGCGGTTAAAAATATCACTGATTTCCGCGTCTGTATATTCCTCTGCATAGATTTGTTCCAGGCCGTGGTCGCTCACCCTGCAAAGGTTCTCCGCAAAATAATCATGCCTCTTTTTCAGTGCCGCCAGGTAATCGGAAAATGTCCCAATGGAAACATCCGACGCTTTCTCCAGCTGACCCAGGTAATTATTGAAAGCCGTGGCATCATCAACATTCATTGATTTATCAGGCCTGAAAGCAGGAAGCACTTTAACTTTCCAGTTATCCTCCCTGATTTTCCGGTGATGTTCCAGGCTGTCAACAGGATCATCGGTGGTGCAAAGCAGCCTTACATTCATTTTCTCGAGTAAACTCCTGACGCTGTAATCTTTCGACTGCAGTTTAGCCGATGCTTCATCATAAACTGATCTCGCAGAATCCTTATCCAGGATCTTGTTAATTCCAAAATATCGTTTCAGTTCAAGGTGCGTCCAGTGATATAAGGGGTTCCTCAAAGTATATGGAACGGTGGCCGCCCATGCTTCAAATTTTTCCCAATCAGATTTAGGCCCGGTGATATAATCTTCATGCACGCCATTGGCACGCATGGCCCTCCATTTATAATGGTCGCCATACAACCAGGCCTTTGTGATATTCTCAAAGTTCTTATCAGACGCTATTTCATCAGGGGGCAGATGGTTATGGTAATCGATAATGGGCATATCCCTTGCAAAATCATGATAAAGCCGTTCAGCCGTGCCATTAGTCAATAAAAAGTTCTCGTCAAGAAATTTTTTCATGGCTATATATTTTAGGGAAACGCCACGCTTCCAAGGTTTCAATATCGCATAATTCGGGAAATTATGCTAATGTATAATTCTGCAGATATTGACGGAACCAATTTACCGGGATACCTGGTAAAAGTCATGAATCAAAAGTTCTCTTTAATCTCAACCTTGGTCCGGGTGATACGATCAGCGGGAACTTCTCCACCACCACATTACTGGGATCAAGGCCAAAGCCTTTTTCTTCTGACAGGGAAATTTCTTTCAACGCAAAGTAAAGCTTCATGACCAGCCTTTCAAAGAACGGAAGTTCATTATCCTGGCTCAGGTATTTCTCCATCACCATAAAGGTGAAGTCGCCCACAATATTATTTTTTTGAAGGCTTTCATACCGGCTGTTGATATTCACTTCCATATTCTCAACCAGGTCTTCCACCACTTTTCGAAACAACAGGTTAATCCTGGGCTGTACCCGGAAACCCAGCTTCAGTTCTACACGGATGATATCATTGGGAATGATATTCGTTACAGTATATTCTGCAGTATAAGGATCATCAACAGTATCCACGTGAACGAACCAATATATATCAGCGCGCTTGGGTTTCCTGTTCAGGATAGAATAAATGATCTTATGTTCAATTTCCTTTGGATTATCCGCTGATGTCAGGTAAACGAGATGGGTAGCATATTTGGGTACTGTGACATCATTACTGAGTTCCTGTATCAGTGGGATATAATGCTCAAGCCTGACAAATTCAACATAGCGGTTCTTGATCTTCCTTGCACGGTACCAGTCGTACATGATCATAAACAATAATCCCCCGATGATCAGGGTTACGAAACCACCATGCGGAAATTTATCCATATTGGCATAGAAGAAACTGAATTCGATGGTAAAGTATACTGCCAGGTACAGATAAACAAGTATTGGTTTTGTCCGGTGCATCACCAGGTAATTGGCAAAAAGAATGGATGTGGCAATCATGGTAACGGTGATGGCCAGCCCATAAGCAGCCTCCATATTCGAAGCCTTTTGAAAATAGAGCAATATGCCGATACATCCGGCATACAGCAGCAAATTCGCTGCAGGAACGAATAATTGGCCCTTTGCTTCTGTTGGATAATTAATTTTCATCTTGGGCCATAAATTCAGTCGCATGGCTTCACTGACCAGTGTAAATGAGCCTGAAATCAGAGCCTGGCTGGCAATGATTGTAGCAGCAGTGGCAATGGCAATTCCAATGAACAGGAACCACTGTGGCATCACACCATAAAAAGGATTGAATCCGGCTTCAATCATTTCCGCAGTGATCAGTTTTCCTTTATGGTTGGATAACAGCCAGGCACCCTGCCCCAGGTAATTAATAATCAGGCATGTTTTAACAAAAATCCAGGAATAGCGTATATTCCATTTGCCGCAATGGCCGAGGTCAGAATACAAAGCTTCGGCCCCGGTGGTACAGAGGAAAACGCCTCCCAGGAGGTAAAAACCACTGGGATAGGTGACCAGGAGTTTTATACCATAATATGGATTAAACGCGCGGAATATGCTTAGATCTTCAAATATATGTACTATGCCCAGGGTGGCCAGCATGGTAAACCATATCGTCATAACCGGTCCGAAAAACTTACCGATAAATGCTGTTCCGAATTGCTGAATAAAGAAAAGAACAGAAAGTATTCCGATCACAATATAAATGACCGTCCACTGGCTGATATGATGAAGAGCCGGAACCTGCTTTAATCCTTCAATGGCTGAAGTCACGGAAATCGGCGGTGTGATCATACCATCTGCAAGCAAGGCAGCACCACCTAACATGGCTGGTATGACCAGCCACTTCTTTCTTCTCCTCACCAGTGCAAATAAGGAAAAAATTCCTCCCTCTCCCTTATTATCTGCCTGCAGGGTCAGGATAACATACTTTATGGTTGTCTGAAGCGTAAGTGTCCAGATGATCAGTGAAAGTGACCCGATAATTAATTCTTCCGTGATCACTTTTCCGCTGGTAATGGCATTAAGTACATACAACGGGGAAGTTCCTATATCACCATAAATAATTCCAAGTGCGATGAGTAGTCCGGCTACCGATACACGGTTATGTGTTGACATTAGTTATTACATTGGCATTCAAAAGTAGAACGGTTAATAACGATCAGGTATCATGGGATATAAATCCTTATAAAATCTTTATATCCTTTTTTTACGGACCAATGCTAACGCAATCACTATAAGCTAACTTTACCAGACATTTCCGGATGATGAATAAACTATTATTCAATACATTACCTAAAAAGAGGCAGTACTTATATAGTATCATTATCATTGTATTAGTAGCCGGTATTTGTTATTTACTTTCAGGCATCATGGGATACAGGGTGGCAGCATTAATGCTCCTGCTGACCGTTTCCCTTTTAGCAGTAATTTTTGACATTTTCCCTGTATTGCTGGCAGCGGCCTTAAGTGCGCTGATCTGGGACTTTTTCTTTATTCCGCCAAGGTTTACCATACATGTTGATAATACGGAAGACACCATATTGCTGATCATGTATTTTATTATTGCCATGATCAATGGTGTGCTTTCCTATAAGATCAGGCAGGTTGAAAAGGCAGCCAGGTTGAAAGAAGAAAGGGCCAACAGCGTTAAACTGTATAATACCATTTTGAATTCCTTATCGCATGAACTGAGAACCCCGATTGCAGCCATTATCGGCGCTTCTGATAATTTACTGGCAAACCCTCACCTGACGGAAGGGAATAAAGTTCAATTACTGGCGGAAATATCAAAGGCCTCACTAAGATTAAATCAACAGGTGGAAAACCTGCTGAATATTTCCCGGCTGGAGTCGGGTCATATCCAGCCCAAAAATGACTGGTGTGATATTGTTGAACTGGTGTATGATGTAGTAAAAAGGGTTGAGGAAAACAGCACCAGGAGAAAGATCAATATCAGCATTAACCAGAACCTGCCGCTTTGCAGTGTTGATAAAGGAATGCTGGACCAGGTCATTTATAACCTGCTGAATAATGCGGCCATCCATACTGACCCTTCATGTAAAATTGAAATCTCAGCAAGCTGCCATGCAGACCTCCTGGAGATCCAGATTGATGATACCGGAAAGGGATTTACAGACATTAACAGTAAAGATGTATTTGATAAATTTTCGAGGACAAAAAATCCAGGTACTTCCGGGTCAGGCCTGGGCCTATCCATTGTCAGGGGATTTACCGAAGCGCTTGGCGGAACAGTTCAATTAGAAAACATGAAGGGCCGGGGCGCAAGCTTCCTTATTTCAGTTCCGGTAAAAACGAATCATCCTAAAATATTGATGGAGTGAATAAGGCAGAAATATTAATTATAGATGATGAACCGCAGATCAGGAAATTGCTGGAGATAACACTTCAAAGTAATGGCTTTGCCGTAAAAATGGCAATATCTGCCAAAGAAGGATTAATTATGGCGGCTAATCATCCGCCTGAACTCATCCTGCTTGACCTTGGATTGCCGGACCAGAGTGGCCATAACGTTTTAAAGAATCTCAGGCAATGGTATACAAACCCCATCATCATACTTTCCGTTCAGAAGAATGAAGAAGACATTATCAGTGCGCTGGATAATGGCGCCAATGATTACTTATCCAAACCATTCCGGACAGGTGAACTTTTAGCGCGCATACGTTCTGCCCTGCGTATCACGAATACGGAGGAAAGGGAAACCGTACTCAACTTTGATAACCTGGAAATTGACCTGTCGACCAGGACTGTAAAGAAAGACAACCAGCTGGTAAAGCTGACATCAACTGAATATAATCTCCTGGCCCTCCTGGTAAAAAACGAAGGAAAGGTGTTAACACATCAATATTTGCTCAGGGCTATCTGGGGCCCGGGATATATTAACCAGTCTCAATACTTAAGGGTATTCATCGCACAGATCCGCAAAAAAATTGAACAGGACCCCAATATACCAAGGTTCCTGTTAACAGAATCAGGCGTTGGATATCGCTTTATCAGTATGCTATAATTCTGCCCTGGGCATCCTGGGCACCAGAAAGCTAAATATTGACCAGGCAATGATATATGCGAGGGCACAGATAATAAACATGATATAATATCCTGTTTCAATTTTTCCCAGTCCCTTAAAATGATCAAGCAGCAGCCCGGCGGTTCTGGCAATGATGATACCGCCTGTGGCTCCCACCATTCCTCCGATACCAACTACCGACGCCACAGCCTTCCTTGGAAACATATCAGATACAGTGGTGAATATATTGGCCGACCATGCCTGGTGGGCAGATGCCGCCAGCCCGATGATGAATACGGCATACCAGTAATTGAACGAACCCAGCCACTGCGCCGAGAGCATGGGTAATGCACAAAGCGCAAATATGAGCAGGGCGGTTCGCCTCGCCCTGTACAATGGCCATCCGCGCTGGATAAAGTAGCCCGACAGCCATCCGCCGGCGATACTGCCAAACATGGCCATCGTGTATACGACAGCGATAGGAAATGCGAGGTCCATTTTCGTCATCCCGTATTGCTTGTTTAAAAAAGAAGGCAGCCAGAATAAGATAAACCACCATATCGGATCAGTGAAGAATTTCAACAAAGCGAATGCCCAGGTCTGGCGATATCCCAGGAGTCTGATCCATTTAATTTTGCCATTGGCATCTACGGATGGCTTATCATCTTTATCATCTGCATGGATGTACAGCACTTCCTCTTTGGAGACTTTTCCATGTTTATGCGGATTGTCATAAAATAACCACCAGAAAATTAACCAGATCAATCCGATTGCCCCGGTGATAATAAATGCCCATTCCCATCCCAGGGTTCCGGCTATTAAGGGAACGGTAAGCGGTGCGAGGATGGCACCAACATTTGTTCCTGAATTAAAAATCCCGGCAGCCAGTGCCCGTTCTTTTTTGGGAAACCATTCGGCTACTGTCTTTATCGCGGCAGGAAAATTACCCGCTTCACTGAAACCAAGTACTCCCCGCGCCAATGCAAAACCTGCAGTTGACCTGGCAAAAGCATGACCGATAGATGCGAGGCTCCATATCGTTAGCGCAAGAGCATAACCCATTTTCGTTCCTATCCGGTCAATTATAAAGCCCGATCCCACCATGCCCAGGGCATAGGTGACCTGGAATGCAATAACGATATTGGCATAGTCTGTTTCATTCCAGCCAAATAATGGTTCCAGGTAATCATCCTTCAATAAACTGATGACCTGGCGGTCAAGGTAATTGATCGTTGTGGCGAAAAATACCAGGGATAATATGATCCACCTGTATTGTTTAGCTGCGGGCTGCATTGATACCTTTCTTAATACTCTCATAATATGAATCCCTGGTTTTCAGATACATCCACCCGGTTTATTTTGAGTCGGTTACTATTGTTGCTATTGCTAAAGGAATGCACCGAGCATAATCGGCCTGAAATTATATTTTATAGGTGAAAAAGGAACATATAATGAACAAACCATGAAATTATTAAAAAGGAAGAACAGGCCAGATAGAATAAATAATTCAATTAAAAGCGAGGGCATAATTTCCTGCTGGAAAAAACAATCCTGAAATCCAACCTCGTCAGAAAGAAATTCCACCAGGGGAAAAAGAACCCAAACAGCTGCAAAACCACGTACTTCGAGGTTAACAACAAAGCGTTAAAGTTGTAGCTTCACACTCCTTTGCGCCTGCAGGAATAAAGTAAAAAATCCTACCTTCGCAGCAGGTGTATTTCCCCGTTATTCAACTAAATCATCCGGGCTGTTACACTAAACCAGGTAAAAATTACTTTATGAAGAATATCCTTGCAGGTTTATTCCTGTTCCTTTCTGTACCCGTTATTGCACAACCTACCGTCAGAGAACAGTTTTTAAAGATTGAAACCATGGCCCAGGCGCAAAAATTCATTGATGCCAATGCGCCGCTCAAACCTACTATATTGAACCTGTCCTATGGAAAGGATACCGCACTCATCGATAAAAGGTTGCTGAAACAAAAGAAGGGCGATATTTTTTCTGTCGGATATGTTACCTACAAGGTCCTGGAAGCAACGGAATCCGTCCAGTACAGGGCCAGCTATGTATTTCTTGACGGATCATCATTATCAAAGTCTGAAGTGGACAGCCTTAAAAAAATCATCGTAAGAAAACATTCTGAAGGCGCAACCTTCGAGCAACTGTCTGATCAATACACCATGGATGGCAATAATACGAAGGGTGATACCGGCTGGTTTTTCGGAGAAGAAACCGTTCCCAAAGGAATTACAGGAAGGCGTAAAGGACCATAAACTGGGTGAGGTTTTCTTTGTGGATGTACCCGAACGCCAGTGGCATTATATCGTTAAAAAAACCTATGATGACCAGATCAAGAAAGATATCGTTGTGCTAAGGGCGAATGGCAGGTAAAATATTCAGTCCGGCGATTTACAGGACTAACGGTAATGTTCACATGTCCTGCAAATATTTTCTCACAAAACGAATCGCCATGGCGCCTTCGCCTACAGCCGATGAGATGCCTGTCACTGCACCAAACCGCACATCACCGGAAGCAAAAATTCCGGGAATACTGGTTTCGCTCATGAATGGCTCACGCTTTAATTTCCAGAAGGTATGGTAGGAATCAAGTTTAACCAGGTCGCTCCCCGAAAGAATGAATCCTTTCTCATCTTTCAACACCAGGTCGTTCAGCCATGAAGTACCCGGCTTTGTTCCGATATAAATAAATAATGCTTTTGCGGGCATGGCTTCTTCCTTACCGGTGATGCCATTTTTCAGTGTTACGCACTCCAGGACAGAAGAACCGGAACAACTGATCACATCAGTATTTGACAATCACTTTTATATTGGGTGTCTGGCGGATATTTTCCACCAGGTAATTTGCCGCAGTTTGCGAAAGTGATTCCTTCCTGATCACAATATTTACTTCCTTCGCGAATTTGCTCATGTACATGGCGGCCTGGCAGGCAGAGTTACCGCCTCCGACGATATAAATCACTTCGTTTCTGCAGGCATGTGCCTCAACTGCGGCTGCACCATAATACACTCCCGCCCCGGTAAAATTTTCAATTCCGGGTATCTCCAGTTTTTTATAGGCAACACCTGTTGCAATGATTACAGCCTTGCTATGAATCAGGGAGCCATCGATCAGTTCAGTGACTTTATATCCATCTTTTACAGAAATATTCCTGACATCCTGCGGGGTTAAAATTTCTGTTCCAAACCGGAGGGTTTGAGTGATGGCCCTGCGGGTAAGATCCGGGACCTGAAAGACCGGCCGGAAAACCAAGATAGTTTTCAATTCGTGCACTGCTGCTGGCCTGTCCGCCGGGATTGTTTTTTTCAATCAGCAGGGTCCTGAGGCCTTCACATGAACCATACACCGAAGCCGCTAACCCTGCCGGTCCTGCGCCAATGATCAATACATCATACATTTCCCTTGTCGCCTTTTGTTGCAGCCCGACCCTTTCCGCAAGTTCAGTAATGGAAGGATTAATAATGACAGTACCATCTTTTAAAACAACAAGGGGCAGGTCAGCAGTTTTTGCATTGGCGCTGAGCATGTATTTTTCCGCTTCAGGGTTATGCTCAATATCCATCCATATATAGGGTACAAGGTTACCTGAAAGAAATTCCTTCAGGCTATGGGATTTTGGGGACCATTGATATCCTATAATTCTTGTGGCATCAAGATCGGGTGTATATAATGCATGCCATTGATTAAGCAGGTCATTCACCACCGGGAAATAGTTTTTCTTCCGGAGGCTGCCATGGCTTTAATAAATAATAATCGAGTTTTACAGTGTTGATGGCCTTTATGGCTGCATCAATATCTGAATAAGCAGTAAGCAATACTTTTTTGGCATCAGGGAAAATCTCGTTTGCCTGTTCAAGAAAAGCGACACCTTCCATTTCAGGCATCCGCTGGTCAGAGATAAACAGGGCAACCACTTCATTTTTCAGTTTCAGCTCCCTGATCAGATCGAGCGCTTCGACGGCTGATTCTGTGGCCGCAATTTTATATTCATCCCTGTATTCATTTCTGATGTCGCGCTGTATGGCCCGCAACACCTGCACATCGTCATCAATGATGATGATATAAGGAAGTTTCATGGTCTAATGAATTTGATGTATCAGTTCCTGCTGAATTAACGGTAAAGAAATCCTGAACTCAGTCCTGCCGGGTACGGAATCAACTTTTATCTCTCCGTTATGATTTTTTATAATCCTGCTAACAATATCCAGGCCTATCCCGGTACCTTCTCCCACTTTTTTTGTAGTGAAGAATGGGTCAAAAATCCTGGTTATAATATCAGGTGGAATGCCATTCCCGTTATCAATAATGGAAACATATACATTTTTATCATCCATGGCAGTTTCAATGGTGATAATCCCGTTTTTCTCCACTGCAAAAATAGCATTATCCATAAGATTGGTCCAGACCTGGTTGAGTTCTCCCACATAAGCCGGGATAAGCGGCAAATTTTCGTGAAAAACTTTCTTCAGGGTTATGTTTTTTTCCCTCAGCTTGAATCCGAGCAGCGTAATAGTATTCTCAATATCTTTTTGGACATCGGTAGGCTGCAGGTCATTGGTCCGGTCCATATGAACATGGCTTTTTATTGCAGCTACCAGGCTGGAAATACGGTTTGAAGCATCAGCAAGGTCCATGATAATTCTCCTTGAACTTACCAGGTTTTCAAGCCATGGGATCATGTCGATAAAAGCTTCCGGACCCAGGTCATTCCGAAGGAATTCCAGATCTTCAATGGTAAATCCGTATTCGGAGAATGTTTCTGCCGTTTCCCGTTGATGGATACCATTATTTTCCAGCCAGTCTTCTATCTCATCTTCCATCTGTATACGCTCAAGGGTAGAAATTTTTCTGTCTGTCATTGTTTTATTTCCCTTGGCCTCCACCAGTGACTGGATACTAAGCAGGTGATCTGCCGTGATATTGCAATGCAGTAATTTTTTAGTGAGTTCGAAATTGTGATTCAGTCTTTTGAGAAGTTCATCTGATATTCCACTGATGGCCGCGGCCGGGTTATTCATCTCATGCGCGATACCGGCAGCAAGATTGCCGAGGGCATTTACCTTTTCATGCTGAAGTTGTGTAGTGGCAAATGCCTTGGCCCTTTCAGTCATATAACCGATGAGCCGCTGGATTAAATCCGGGTTCAGCCGTTCAAGTTCCGGAAAATGATTTTTATGGATACGCAGCAGTTTCACTTCTCCCAGTGCATAGGAATATCCCGGGTAGGTTTTCATCCTGGAGTAAGGCAACAATCCGCCCACACCACCGGTAAGCTGATTATTTTCAAAGGTGAAATAGTATACCTGCCGGCCATTGATGTACATGTAAAAAATCACCTTTCCCTCCAGCGAGATCCACATCACTTCCGCCGGTTCGCCATACTTCGCAATGAGTTCCCCGTCGGCATATTCATGATATTCCGAATGGTCGATGATCCACTGCAGATGTTCATCCGGCAGTCCCTGTAAGGCAATTACATCTTTTAAATCATCAATTGACACTGAAGGCATACCCGGAAATTAAAAGTATATGAGCATTTCAGCGTACCTCAGCAGCTATTGACAGGCTTAATCAATCCAGGAAAATTTCCACACACAATTTACTGAAGCCTTACCATAATATTCATATAAAGTTTACTGCCGGAATATGAGGGGAAAATGCAATAACCAGGATTTTATATTTCTTACATTGGTCAAGCCTGTAAAATGCATTTTTAATTAAATATTTCAGTAAATAAAACTGATAAGCGTCATTTTTTGAGAAGTTCAATTTTAGTAACTTATAAGCATTCAAACATCAGATCATCTCCCTACGTGTTTTGATGCAAACCTGCTAATATTGAATGTATATGAAACCCATCACTATACGTTTGTCAGGTGTTGCCGTATGGATATTTTTCCCGGTACTCCTGTTTAAGAAAGGAAAATTCAGGATAATATTTTTAATCATCGGACTGCTTTTGCTGGCATCATGCTTCCGTAAATTTTACCAGACCAATACTGTTTCCCAGGTTGACCAGGTGTCCATAGAAAACCTGAAAAACAGCCAGAAGAGTTTTATACTTCACCTACCCATGAGAGTTGTTGGACTTTCTGATATAACCACCAGCCAGGATACGTTGAAGGCAACAATGGGCCCGGTTCCGGAAGAGCACAGTGAAGAACTGGTTGCTGAACCCGGAAAGGAAAATGTGGCCAGGCGAGGATCACTAAATGAAGTTTTATCGGAAGTGCATTTGTATTCCAATATAACTGAAACAGCCACAACCAGTAAACTGGTATTGCCACTAAAAGAAATTTACCGGATGGATGTTTACAGTTTCAACCAGGGCGCCACATCCAGGAGTACAATTCTCAGCATAGTCGGCATTTCGGTAACATTGGGCCTGATTGTGGCAGGAATTGTGTACTTAAGCACTCCTGTAGATATTAACCTTGCACCAGCTGCATCTGGAACAACTTATGGATCATGTCCGTTAGTATATGTAAAACAGGGTGACAAACTTTCATTCAATAACACATTATACCCGGGATCCATTATTTCCAACCTTGAACGAACGGATTACCTGGCCCTGGAGAAATTACATCCGGAAAATTCAATTGTAAAAATTCATATCCAAAGCGGCACCAACGAGATCCAGTACATCAATATGCTTAAACTTATTGCGGTCCATCATAATACTAACCGCAAACCGCTTGCCGACCAGAAAGGTCATATATTCTTACTGGGAAACCCGGATCAATTAGTCAGTGCCGGTGTCCCTAAAGGGAAAGACCTGACAACGCTATTATCTAAAGCAGATAATATACCCTATGATTTCAGTTGGTTCAGCCCGGAGACACCATTCTCCCCTGCTGTGATCAAATTCCGGAAGCCAAAATCCTCCACGTCTGCACGCTTGGTGATCAGGGCCAGGGCCAACACATGGACCACCCAGATAAACCAGGAATTTGCCAACCTTTCCGGGGAAGATTATTATGCCTATCGCGCTTTGAGGGAAAAAGCAGATACCACCGCCATGCAAGACTGGTACTCTAAACAGGGATTTCAATTAAAAGTGTATTTGAAAACAGGTAATGAATGGAAATATATTGACCATTTCCCGTTACCAGGGCTTGATGCATACAGGGATATGGTTTTGGAGGTTCCAATGCCTGAAAATAATGACCAGTTTGTGGAGTTTAAACTGGAGACAGCTTTACGATTCTGGGACCTTGATTATGCAGGCCTGGATTTTTCACCAGTCGAAAATTATACTATCCTGAATTCTGAATCCATTAGTGTCATGAATGGAATAAAGGTCGATATGAAAGAGATGGTAAATGCCAAGGATACTTCATATGCGAAATTAAATGAGGGTGAATTTATTGACCTTGAATTCAAAGTACCTCCATCCAAAAATGAAGGATCAGTAGATTATATTCTTATTGCCCGTGGATACTATCATGATCAGGTAAGCTATCCAGGCAAGCCTAATACTGAAAAGGTCGATAAGTTCTACCAGGACGGTGAATTCGACAGGTTTTCAAGGGAAAAATACACTGAATATATGCAGTTGGTAAACCTTGCAAAAAAATATGGAACTGAAAAAAAGTAACTGCCAAAGGGTAAATTAAAACCAGATTATATACATACAATAAATTAATAAGTCCTGCGCCTTACTGCAAATAAAACAACAGTCGCAACAACTGCTGCACCGATTACCAGGATAAGCCAGGGAAACTTCTCTTACCCTGGCTAGCAGGCAGTTCCTTTATTTCTATCAATTGATTCACGGGAATGTCTGTAAGCACCTGTTTATTTCCGCCGGTCCAGTAGACCGTGATTTTATCTATGGTTTTCGTATCACCAAGTCCGAAATGCGCGATCACTGAATTCTGGGAAAGATGGCTTGAAGAACCTCCATCGATCTCGCGGATCATTTTCTTTCCTTTTACTTCGATCTCTATCCTTGATCCGATACCATTGCTTTCCGCCTGCACGCCTTTTAGCGCGATCCTGATCCAGTTCCCCTTCGCGCCTTCATTTTCATACAGGTGTGTTAACGATGGCACAGGATAATCCAGTTCAGGAACCTGGTTTACAACAAGTATATCTTCATCACCATCATTATCGTAGTCAAAAACTACGGAACCCCTGCCGATTCCATAATCTGCCAACCCTGCTGCCGTAGCATTCTCCTTAAACTGCCCTCCTGTATTTTCAAAATAGAAATCTGCCATGGGTTTGCAATTAGGATTAAGATCCCCATTTGCCACAAAAAGATCCAGGTCGCCATCATGATCAAAATCGGAAAAATTTGCACCCCAGCTGATGGCAAAAAAATTCAGTCCCAGTTTTTTTGCCTGGTTGGAGAAACCGGCCCCATTACCTTCATTCACCATCAGGTTATTGAATCCAATATTGGTAATAAGATAATCCATGTTACCATCATTATTATAGTCCCCCACCGCCGCACCCATGGAATTGATCCTGACATTCATTCCCCGTGATTTTCCTATATCTGATAACTTCTGATCGGGAAATTTATTCTCCAGTAAAAGATTAGGCGTACGCTTATACCCGAAATCATGATTAACAATAATATCCTGGTCCCTGTCATTATCTATGTCGGTAAAAACACCTCCGAAACCAAATCCGGCATAGTCGAGTCCGTATTCCCGGTATGCATCCCTGTATTTCTTTCCGTTTTCATTGATCAGCAGGTAGCCTTTCGCAGTTTGATTGGATGCCACGATGGTTGCATCGTTGATCACTTTAAGCGTACCCCGGTAATCATTGAAATAATTTCCGATATATATATCGGGCCAACCGTCAGCATTGACGTCACCGAAACTTGCGCCGGTACTGAAAGAATTCATATCACCCAATCCATATTCATTGGTCACATCCCTGAAACTGCCGTTACCATTATTAAGAAAGAGCAGGTTGATCGCACGTGGGATCGCGAGTTTCACATCCCTCCTTGTGAGGGTGGTGATCAACAGGTCGCGGAAGCCATCACGGTTAATATCAGCGCTTGCCACGCCCTGGGTGACAAATTTCCGCGACAATTCAAGTCCCGATCCTGTATATATATCAGTGAATGTTCCGTTTCCATTATTCCTGTAGAGCCTGTCATCATTCATTCCACCTGTGATGTAAACATCCTCAAACCCGTCATTATTGACATCAAACACACATGCGCCACCACCGAACATTCCTTCATACACTTTGAAAACATGCTGTATCCCTGCTGAATCAGTAACATCCTTAAACCGATGCTGGCCTGAAACCTGCTGGGATACTGCAATGAATGCAACAACAAGTATACATGTGCCCATCTTCCTCATTTCGTTTCTGGTTTGCGCCATGAAAGCTTATTGACATTTTCACCTACCTGTTTTCCTTTTTCTAGCCTTTTCGGTTATCCTGCCGGGTATGTATCCCGCCATAAAACCGCGAGTCGGCAGTTTCTTCTGCCGCCTGCCAGAACGATGTATAGTGCCTCACTTTAAAGTCAGTGTCACGCTGCTCATCCCTGTTACGGTTAGCATGCAAACTATCAGTAAATGCATAATGGTCTCCATAAAGATCAGTCAGCACTGCGGCTGTTGCAGCAGCCTGGATGGCATGTCCTGAAGGGAATGCAGGAAATGGCGGATCAGGCCAGAACGAATGCCATTGCTGGTCAATGTGTTCAGTAATGAAAGTATTAGGCCGTTCAGAAAAGAATAAGTATTTCCATTTCCAGCAGTTCCTGTATGCATCGGATACTGCCATTCCCAGTTTAGCATATGTTTCAGCACAATGGATCAGGTCCGGTTTCAGGTTTCGGATCACCATAGTTGCAAGATAAAAGGAATGACCGGGCGGTGTGGGTGTTTCATCGGGATCATCACCCCACCAGATGGCGATCTCCTTTTGTTCCTGTGTCAATGATTTCTCGGTATTGTACACTTCCAGGAACTGATTGTAATATGCAGAACCCGGTGTTGTATCATATGGAATAAAAGCCGGAGCTTCCATCTCATCATTGACAGGCAAAAAACAGCGGTTGCTTCCCCATTTGGGATGAAGCGGATGATGGCTGAACGATTGGGAATACAAGGCCGGTTTCCATCCACCAGGTTTAGATTCAAACTTCATGTCCTTTTCAAAATTACGAAGATAGCCCCGGTGGCCTCCATCACTGACCGACCAATCAAAGATCCTTCGGGCAACAGCCTTTCCATAACCAACAGACCTTGTGATCAAATGCTGATCGTTCAATGATGCAGCATACCTGTCCAGGAAAAAACGCTCCAGTGAATCAATTTTTCCTTTGTTGGCATCTCCCGTTTGAACATAGATGAGCCGGAGTATCTCCGCCTGTGATGCATTAAAAGAAAGCGGCCAGGAAATAGCAGAATCAATGTTTACTGCAGGCATGGAATCCAAGCCCGTTTAACTGGGGTGCAACTGAGTTAAAAGATGTATAACCCGGCACAATTGATTCGTACATGACCAGCCCGATATATCCATAACAACGCGATGCAAATGTGGGTGTGTTTGCCGGGGTTGTTTGTGTTATATGGTTTGACATATCAGCCCATGCCGTTGCCAGTTCATAATCTGCGGGCACAGGCCAGTTGTTTTTTGGTGTTGCAGAATGCTCCTGATAAAAGTATCAGGATACATACCAGCCATTTGTTCTTATTACTAAAGCTTTTCATTTCTGCATTTCATTTTTCTTATAAGCAACAAGTTTACCACTATTGATCCCGAAAAGTATTGTTCCGTCAACCATCATACTGCTCCGTACATCTCCGCGAATGGCAAAACCCGATTCTGACTGAGGGAGATAGCGGAAATCACCCTTACCGTCGCCAATAATCAATATTCCATAATTAGCATCCCATTTCCCCAGGCGGATCTTCACTTTGCTATCATTCCCGGATAAAAGTATATCCATGGTTCCGTCATTATTAAAGTCGTGCGCAAGAATTGAATGCACCGGCGCATACTGCACCTCATCGGGAAGTTTCGCCAAAGTATACCTGTCTTTGCCGCTGATAAAACAGGTTGTCTGCATGTGATCTGCCGTAAGATGTCCCAGTTTTTTTTGCTGGTCAGCGGGCAAAAGATCATCCAGGCCCACTCCGGCATAGCTTTCGAAGTTGGCGTAACGTTTCCTGAACGACGGAAGTCCGGAAATCAGCTCGTCCCTGGTGATATAAGGGTAACGCTTTCCCTGGATATAAAAAGAAAAAATGGGATCGATAATGCCATTTGCATCAATATCGCCGTAGAACATTTCCAACGGTTCCTTTTCCGAGACCCTGAATTGTGAATTGGTACCAATGTTCCCGGCAATGATATCTGGTTTGCCATCCTTGTTAAGATCAGCAATTTCCAAAGTGTTCCACCAGCCCTTATAATGTTTGTCAAAAAAGGATAATGTGCGGTCCACCAGTTTACCATTTTCTATCTTATACACCTGCACAGGCATCCACTCACCGGCAATGATCAATTCCTCGGCCCTTATCATTGTCAAGGTCTGCCCAGACGGCGTCTGTAACCATACCAAGTGTTGAAAAAAACGGAGCAATCGTTGCAGTCTGGTCCGTGAATTTTCCATTACCCTCATTAACCAGGAAATAGCTTTCTGGAATCTCAGGATAACGGCCCGGCACTACCCTTCCTCCCACAAAGAGATCCGGGCGTCCATCGTCATTCACATCTCCCACTGCAATACATGACTTACTGCCACGGATAGGCGGAATGGTATGGCTCCTGGTAAAATTACCTTTGCCGTCATTCAGGTATAACCTGTCTTCAAGCAGGGCATCATCCTGTTGCATGTCATGGTAACCGCCGCTGGCGGCATAAATATCCGTATATCCGTCACCGTTAGCATCAAATACGGCGATGGCTGCATCCTGGAACATTTTGTCCTTTTCAATGGCAGCAACGGTTTTTCGCAAAAATTTTCCCGGAGCCTGCTGCAGATGGATTTCCATCGCCTGTCCCTTGGCTCCGCCAATAATGATATCTTCCTTCCCGTCCCTGTTTAGGTCAGCCCTGGCCATAACCGGGCCAACATGGGAAAAACCATGGATAAGCAATGGCTGCCGGTTAAAATCATTTACTGCGGCACCTGCATCTGTATGTGAAACCGGTGCCTGTGATTCAACAAATAAAGGATATGCCGACTTGCCCCTGCTTCCGGGATCTTTTGCATCAGATTCGGCCAGGGTGATTACCTGGTCGGCCTTTACATTATACAAGGTTTGTGATCTTCCGCTATTCCATGTGACCTGCACTGAATCTGCCTGTGTTATGCCTCCCAATCCAAAATGCAGGATAAAGGACACTGAAGACAGGTATCCGCGTGCCGGATTTTGTTCCTGGAATTGCATGGCGCCATTATGAAACAGTTTCAGTTTTGCGCCAAGCCCCTGCGTGTTTCCACCGTCACCTTTTAGTTTGAATTGAAGGAAATGTGCATTTGCCCGGGTTCCTGATTCATTGCGATAAATAAAAGCAGGCTGATTGATATTGTTCACTACCAGGTCAAGGTCTCCGTCATTATCAAAGTCCGCATAGGCGGCACCGTTACTGTTTGAAATTTCTTTAATCCCCCAGGATTCATTCACCTGGCTGAACTCCTTTCCCTTTTTATTCGCAAACACCTGGTTCATGATACCTGACGACGGCATCTGCTTGATGATTTCCAGGACATCCTCCCTGTTCAGCCTTCCCTTCTGCTGTACATATTCATTCATGTAATTGATGAAGTCAAGGTTTGTATAATCGCGGAAATAACCATTTGTTACATAAAGATCCTTCCATCCGTCATTATCATAATCTGCGAATAATGCCGACCAGCTCCAGTCAGTGTTGGAAATCCCGAAAAACTGCCCGGCTTCACTGAATGTTCCGTTTCCGTTGTTAACATGCAGCATGTTCCTCATATACTGGTAATAAAACCCGCTTCGCAGGTTGAGATCGAACTTTTCAAAATTATCCGGGGAAAGCAGCAGCTTCTGGCGACGGTTGTCCATCGGTAGCATATCCAGCGTAAAAACCTCCGCCAGCCCGTCATTATTTATATCTGCAACATCATTGCCCATGGAAAACTGGCTGGTATGGCCCATGCATACTTCCAGCTGATCAGAAAAACTGCCGTTTTTATTATTGATATAGAGATGATCAGGTACAGAATAATCATTGGACACATAGAAATCAGGCCAGCCATCATCGTTGAGATCAGAGATTCCTATGCCCAGTCCGTAACTTAGTTCAGATCCGTTGATACCGCTCGATGTTGTAACATCAAAAAATTTTCCATTGTCCTGCCTGAACAGCCGTAACCCTTTTTCCGGATTATCGGTACGATAAAGTTTATCGGTTCCGGCCTCATTCAGCAGGGGCAGATTTTTGGGATTGTGATTCAGCAGCAGCATATCGAGGTCACTGTCGCGATCATAGTCCAGGAAATAAGCCTGGTTGCTGAAACCGGTGCTGGCCAGCCCATAAGTTTCCCCCTGCTCTTCAAAAAAAGGCACTCCGTCACTGTAGTTTCCTTTATTGATAAATAACTGGTTGGCCCTTTTATTCGCTGGCAGTGCCCCTGAATAGCTTACATAAATATCCAGTTTCCCGTCACCATTAATATCCACTGCATTCACACCGGTTTTCCATGGCCCTGGTCTTCCCCCCGCTCCAGTGCGTTCCGTGATATCCTCGAATTGCATGTTTCCCTTATTCAGGTACATGTGATTATCCGACATATTGGATGTCAGGTAAAGATCTGCCAGTCCGTCTCCGTTAAAATCAGCTGCGGCCACGCCTCCCCCATTGTAGAAGTATTCATACATCAGGATATTGGTATTGGGGCCTTCTGTAAGCAGGTTCTGAAATGCTACCCCGGTTTGTTCCGGAGGGAGCAGGGAAAACAAGGCTTTTGATCTTTCGGGTCCCGGATCTCCGTTTTTACAACCAGAATATCCCAACACTAACAACACCGCGGAGATGGCAACAATTCTCTTCATGTGCATACATAATAGGTCTATCAAAAAAGATCTATCCCTGGGGATAGATCTTTTCCTGAGAGGTCCTTCAATATAATAAATTATCAGTAACCGGGATTCTGGATAAGTTTATCATTACGGTTTATCTCATCCCTGCTGAGGGGCCTGAAATACATTTTGTCGACCCATTTCCTAGTTTCAATTTCAGTATTATCCTCCGTAGTATACGTATAATTATATACGGCCGGATCATACCTGTATGGAACGTGCGGGGATTGTCCGGACTTAAGTGTGGCCACCACTTTGATAGTCTTGATTCCGCGGCCCACTGTTTCTGCCGCGATCATCCAACGACGAACGTCGTGGTAACGGTGCTCTTCATATGCCAGTTCAACCCGCCGCTCATTTCTATACCGGTTAACGAGATTGGCCCCGGCATCAGTCACAGCAGGCATACCCGAACGGAACCTGATCTTGTTCAGCATGTTCCTGGCATCCGTTTCATCTCCCAGCGCCAGGGCACATTCAATATAATTCAGCATTACTTCTGTATACCGTATGAATGGCCACGGGATCACCTGGGCATTGGATTGGTTATCTGCCAATGCCGGGTTGGGATCAATAAATTTGCGGGTGTAATAATGTGAACGGCTGCCATTCCAGTTTTCTACAGGAGATTCACGGGTGTCTATTCCATTAATCTGACCGCCGCTGCCATTGTCATAATAACCTGTCTGGATCTGGTTTGCAGGGTCCCTGTCCTTAACATCAGAAGGCCTGGGTTTCCATGTGGCGCCATCGTACAGAATAGTACCATAGAACCTTGGATCACGATTATTATAGGGATCAGCACTATGCGCGGGATTATTCCAGTCGAACTTGCTTCCATCCATCATTTCATAATCATCCACCAATTGCTGTATGGGTGTATTACCTGCCCAGTTATGATACCCATTGGGCCCATTGTTAATGCCATAATGTATACCACCAAGAGGCCAGTTATCTTCCACTGTATAAAGTGCAGTATGCGTACGCTGGAAGATCAGTTCAACGGATGCAGCCGCATCTCCCACAGCACTTTGTCCGCCCAGGGCAATGGAAATATAGTTAGCCCTGCCCTGTGCAGGAGTTTCCGGTGCTCCAAGATCCAGTTTATACCCCTGCCCTTCAGCCATGGCTGCCTGAGCTGCTGCTTTGGCGGCCTGCCACCTGGCATTACGATCACCCGTGGAATACGCTACCAAATCAATATTTGCATAACTGGAAAGCGTAGGTGATTTTGCTTTTGCTGTTGGTCCGTCATGCAGGTCACTGGCGGCATAAAGCAGCACCCTTGACTTTAATGCAAGCACCGCCAGCCTGGTAGCACGTCCTGCAGTATTGGGTTTAAGCTTGAGCAGATCTGCAGCTTTGTCAAGGTCTGCAACGATAAAGGCAATGCATTCTGCAAACGTACTGCGATTGATGGTGTAATCTTCATTAAGTCCATATGGCTTATCAATAAGGGGAACACCACCATAATATCTCACTAACTGATGATAATAATATGCCCTGAGGAAGTATGCCTCACCCAGCAACCGGTCTTTGAGTGTAGCATCATCGAAAGTAGATATAGGCAGGTTCAAAATGGCTGTATTTGCCTGCCGTATGGCAAGGTACATCCTGTCCCATTGGTATGTGGGGCTCATCCAGGCAAGGTTTGAAGGAGTTTCTGATCCTTCATTGAATGTATTGATATTCCTGCCGGCATGGGTGAACATGGCTTCGTCTGTGAGTGCTGCCAGTGCCTGTTCTTCAAAACCGCCATAACCAAGGAAGGAATAAACATTATAGATGAACGCTTCTGACAAAGCGCCGTCTGACCAGGTAGCTTCACTTGATATCCTGTCGAGCGGTTCTGTATTGAGAAAGTCCTTGTTGCAGGATTTCATGAACGTCATGCTGCATACCAGTAAAACTGCAGCGAATAGAGGAATTATTAGTTTCTTCATATGTCAAATGCATTAAAAAGTTAAGGTTATACCACCATTGAATACCTTGGCCTGCGGATAGAAAACACCACTCTGAACGGTGGATTCCGGATCATAAGGCATGTCGTTACTGTCTATCGTAAATACATTCAATCCATTAAGGAACACCCTGAAATTACTGATATTAAACTTATCCAGAAATTCTGGCTGGAAATTATAACCCAGTTCTATATTTTTTAAACGGAGATAATCTTTGTCGATCAGGAAATATGTATTGTTTCCATAATTACCTCCGGTGAAATATGTATCACCACGGCTTGCCAGCCTTGGATGTTCACTGCTCGGATTATCAATTGTCCAGCGGTTATCATGGTGAGACTTGAGAAAATTTCCAATATCACCTGACTCAGTCTGTATCCTTAAGGCTGCACCTGATGCACCCTGGAACAATATGTTAAGGTCGAAACCTTTATAACGCAGTTCAACAGTGGCGCCGTAGTTAAAAGTAGGCAGTAAACTTTTATCTATACGAACCTGGTCATCGGCATTGATTTTTCCATCAGCGTTTACATCCTCGAATTTCATGTCACCGGGAATGAGGCTGCTGGTAACTTCGCTGTAATCAACAGCATTCTTGGCAATGTCTGCCTGGTCGAGAAACACACCGGCAGATTTATATACCAGGTAGGCGCCCATTTGCATGCCTTCCATGCGCTGATAGTCGGGGGCACCGGGAATTTCATCCATGAATACAACATTGTTCTTGGCATATCCGCCATTGATACCGAACCTGTATGTAAACCCATTCGCACCTTTTCCATTATATCCGATATTAAATTCCCAGCCTTTGTTATCCACCTTTCCGGCATTTACCGGTGGCAGCAGGGAGTTAATACCGGAAGATGCCGGTGTTGACCCTGTCTTCTGGATCAGGATCTGATCTCTTTGATTAAAAAAGAATTCAAGGGTAACATCAAAGTGATTGTTGAACAGGGTTGCATCAATACCTAAATTATAGTTGTTGGCTTTTTCCCAGGTGAAATCAGGATTAGCCAGTACAGTTTCTACAAGTGTTGTCTGTACCTGGCTGTTGATGGGATACTGGCCAAAGCCATAGGTTGCCAGGTATGCATATTCCTGAAGGCTTCCATTGTAATACACCTGGTCATTACCCATCTGTCCCCATGATCCGCGAAGTTTCAGGTAATTGATTTGCTTGACCTTGAACCAGTTTTCATTGGTTACATTCCATCCCACCAAAAGACCCGGGAAGAAACCAAAGCGGCTGGCTTCAGGGAACATATATGAACCGTCATATCTCCAGATGAATTCTGCGAGATATTTTTCCTTGTAGTTGTACTGTGCACGTCCATAATAACCTAAGCGGGCCCGCTCATAAGCACTACCACCAGTATTCTGTTGCAGCGAACCTCCTGCAAACAGCTGGTCAACAGCAGCGGAAATATAATTCCGGCGGTATGCAAAGAAATTCTCTCCCTCGAATTGTTCCTTGGTAACACCAGCCAGCAGGTTTAAAGTATGATCAGTCCCAAACTTTTTATCATAACTGAGCATGGCAGTGAGGTTAGTATTGAGCACCGAACTATATCCCTGCGTTAAACGAGGGTCTGTAAAATTGGAACGAACCGCACCGACCAGTTTTGGGGTTACACCATCTGCCTCATAAGTAATCCTGTCCCAGTAATACAATTCCCAGGGTGTCTGCCAAATCTTTTGCGTCTGGCTATTCTTATCTATTGCAGCAGACAGGGTAAGTTTCAATCCCTGCACCCAGGGCTGGGTGATGTCAACAGAACCATTGGCCTGTAAATAATCTGTAGGATTATCATTATAACCAGTAGCATTGGTGGTGATCACGTAAGGGTTCTGGCCGTTCTCAATGTCTGGCCCGGGCTTACCGTTTGGCCATACTTCAGGTTCAGTAGGCCTGCCCCTCATCAGCATACGGAAAATGGAACCGGCACTTTCAGTAGGGAATCTTCTTTGTTCCCTTCTTACCATTATACCCAGGCTGGTATTAATATACTTATTGATCCTTGCGCTAAGGTTAGTCCTTAAATTATATTGGCTGTACTTAGTTGCGGAATTCTTATAATAAGCATCCTGGGTAACGTAACCAAGTGATGCAAAATATTTCACCGCATCCGTTCCCCCGCTGATCGTCAGATTTTGACGCATTTGTGGTGCCCAATCCCTGAAAGCATCACCAAACCAATCGGTGTCAGGATAGCCCCATGGATCTGAACCGTCCTTATGTTTTTGAACAGCGTCCGGGCTATAGTTTGCATTGATACTGGCAACACCCGGTGTAGGTGAATCATAACTCCCGGTTGTCTTAATGGCATTCCAGGCCGCAGTCCATTCATCAACTGGAATGGACTTATATATGGGTATTTCATTCATGATATTCGCATACTCGTATGCGTTAGACATTGTCGGAACCCGGGTTGGTTGGGCAACACCATAGTTGAAATCATATGTCACTTTAGGCTTACCGGTATTTCCTTTCCTGGTGGTTACGAGGATGGCTCCATTTGCAGCACGCGCGCCATAGATTGCGGCAGAGGCATCTTTCAATACAGAGATCGACTCAATATCCCGTGGGTTAAGTCTTCCCAGGCCACCATCCCTGTCAGGCACACCGTCAATAACGACAAGCGGACTGCTGTTTCCAAGTGTATTGGCACCACGGATTCGCATTATGGCTCCGTCGTATCCCGGCTCACCGGATTGCTGGATAACCACCAGGCCCGGCAGTCGGCCTGCAAGGGAATTCGTCATGTCTATTGCCGGCGATTTCACCAGTACATCCCCTTTTACGGCGCTTACCGCACCGGTCACTGTGACCTTCCTCTGGGTAGAGTATCCTACTACTACCACATCTGTCATGGAAGCTACTTCAGTAACCAGGGTTGCATTTACAACAGGGTCATCCCCAACTACAGCAGTAATGATTTTATAGCCAACACTGGAGAATACAAGCGTCTGACCCTTGTTTGCAGAGATGGTGAAAGTGCCGTCCGTTCCGGTCAATACTACGCGGGATACACCCTGAATAGTAACCGACACATTGGCAACACCTTCGCCTTTATCATCGGTGACCTTTCCCGTGACAACTTTTTGTTGGGCGGAAACGGGGCCAATGAAGGCTGTTACATTGAATAAAAGCAGTAGAATAATTAAAAGGCCTTTTGAGGGGAGAAAAGCAGTTCGTTTCATTCTTACAATTTAGTTGGGTGAGAGTTAGTGTTTAAATATATGCGCAGTTTTTCTTCAGGTACAGGGGTAAATCCGTAATCATGTGGGGTATTTTGGTAAAACTTCCGGGTTTTCTGATCATATGTAATTTTATCAACTTATTTAAATACCTAAAATCGTTATCCGGCACATTATCTTTTCTATCAACATAATCCAGGTTAAAGGATATAGAAAACAGGATGTGGAAACATCCCGTTAAAACGATGCTGATTATAAACAAAAACTAAGGTTTGTTCCGAATCTTTATACAGGGGACAATTTCTTATCAGAAATAACTTCCGTACCATTTTCTACGGATGCAATATAAAAGGACAGGGGCATGCCCATTTCCTTTATATAGGCAGATGTTATGGTATCGAGCAGTTCTTCCATCACTTCCTCCCTGACTATATTTATTGTGCAACCACCAAATCCACCTCCCATCATCCTGGCACCCAGGACACCACTGTTATTGCTTACCTGGTCTACGAGATAGTCCAATTGCGGGCAACTCACTTCATAATCCTTACTCAGGCCCCTGTGGGATGCAAACATTTTCCTGCCCAGTTCAGAAATATTGCCTTTTTTCAGGTCCACACAGGCAGTAAGCAGGCGATTGTTTTCCTCCACAACATATTTACAACGCCTGTATATCGTAGTATCGTTAGGTAATACATAACTGCAGAGCATTTCATGGGTAATATCCCTGAGTGCTGTCACCCAGGGTACATGTGCCTTCACCCAGGCTACGCCCTGTTCACATTGCTGCCGCCTGGTATTATATTCCGAGGTTGAATGCATGTGATATATATTGGTGTTCAGCATCACAATTTTCAACCCCTGCATATTCAAGGGGATATATTCATACAACAGGCTTCTGCAATCAAGATTTATGGCGTGGTCCTTTTTGCCAAAAAGCGAAGTGAACATATCCATTACTCCGCATTTGACCCCGGCAAACTCATTTTCCGCATGCATGGCAATATGGGCCATCTCCGCCCTGGTAAGGCCCTTTTTGAAAGCTGTATTTAGTGCGAATACTGTGGCGCATTCAAGCGCAGCGGAAGAAGAAAGTCCAGCCCCAATGGGAATATCACCATCGATAAGGAGGTTAAACCCGCTCAATTCGGATCCACCTCTTAATAATTGATCCACTATGCCCAGCACATAGACCGACCAGTGCTGGTCGATTTTATGAATTTCTGAGAGGGTGGTTTCATATAATTCGTCATATTGGGTGGCATAAATCAGGATCCTGTCATCCTTTCGCTTAACCATTGCCACATACATAGCTTTGTCGATAGCAGCTGGCAGCACAAAACCATCATTATAGTCCGTATGCTCTCCAATGATATTTACCCTGCCAGGGGAACGAACCACCAATGGCTCTTCCGTGGAATCAAACACTTCACAAAAACTGGCAGAAATCTGTAGCTTATTTTTCATACCGAACTGTAGAAGTTCAGGGATTTCCCATCACTTTACTGAAATTAAGCCTGGCGGCTGCAATTGGATGGGGAAAATACGGGATAAATTAGGGCGTAAATTCGTATTATTTAGTCAGGCTACCCTTATTTTAAATACCGGGGTAAAAATCCCGACCCATGACTAATATATACTTTTAAAATCAGGTATCCCTGGTCAGGTTATCATTCAACTTAAAATTCCTGCCGAAACTTTTCCGGTATTTCTTGATATAATCAGAGGGTTTTATGCCAAATGTCTTTGTAAACTGCTCCCGAAAGTATTTGATATCCTTTATACCCACATAAAAAGCTGTTTCATTAATATTATAGTCAGTATTAATAAACATTTCAGCCGCCTTGCGTAACCGGATATACCTGATGAAGGAATTTGCACTCTGCCCGGATATGGATTTTATGAGCTTATACAGTTTACTGTGGCTCATTCCGATTTCAGAGGCCAACTCCAGCACATTAAAATCATCGTCATCCAGGCGCTTTTCCACTATCGCCATGCATGCATCCAGGAATTCTTTATACTCAGCAGATATTTTCAGGTTATTTTTCTGGTGTGTTATTTCATTGTAAAAATACGTCTGAAGGTTTTGCCGGTTCCGGATAAGGTTGTTTACCCTGGACACCAGGAGATCTTTCTCAAAAGGCTTGGTAATATAATCGTCGGCGCCAAGTTCAACACCCCTTTTCTTGGTTTCGGGTGAATAGCTACCGGTGATCAGGATGAAGGGTATATGCCTTAACTCTGGTGTGCTTTTGGCTTCCTGGCAAAAGTCAAGGCCTGACTTTTCATTCATGACCACATCGCTGATAATGATGTCCGGCATTTTCTCCAAGGCAATTTTGCATCCTTCTTCACCATCCGCCGCTTCGTATACATTGAAATCCTTCAGGAAGAGTTGGGAAAGATATGCCCTCATCTGGGGATTGTCGTCTACGATCAGGATGGTATGTTTCTCACTGACAATTGAATCAAGTCCATTGGAATGGGCAGAAAACTCAGGCAATATCACCTGCCGACCTTCAGCAATTTCCTGCACTATGGAAGTCTCCGACAGTTCATTCTCTTCTATTTCATTGATCTCACCAAAATGACCTGATCCCTTTAACAATAAAACTTTGAAAATCGTCCCCTGCCCCGGCACACTTTCATAGGTGAGACTACCCTTGTGCTGATCAGCAAGCTGCTTCGCCAGGTACATGCCAATGCCAAAACCAGGTTTCTTTTTTTTCCCGCCTTCCTGCACCTGGTAAAACTTATCGAATAACTTCTGACCAACTTCAACAGGTATGCCCGGGCCGGAGTCTGCAACAAAAAGGGAAATATCCTTGTCTGTTTCCCTGAAGTACAAATGAACCTTTCCCTTATCGGGAGTATACTTCAATGCATTGGAAACAAGATTGTAAATGATCATTTCCAACTTTTCCCTGTCTCCATATATTTCCAGGTTCGCATCACCCGGATCATCAATAGAGAAGTCAATATTTTTTGTATTCGCCTCCTGCACAAAATAATTACATGCATCCCTGCAAACCTGGAACAAATTAAGCCTGCTGACATTCAACTGACCGGTATCTGTTTCCGTTTTCCTGAACAACAGTAACTGATCCACAAGGCTTAGCAACCTTTTAGCATTCCTGTGCACCGAATTCAATTCAGCATGATCGGTGTTCTCCTCCTTTGCCAGCAGATCCTTCAGCGGATTTATGATCAGCGTAAGCGGGGTCCTGATCTCATGAGAAATATTAGTAAAAAATGACACCCGTTTCTCATTGATCTCCCTTTCGTTTTCCGCATTCACCCTGGCCAGTTTTACCTCATACTTAAAACGGTTCTGCTGATCACGATAAAGGTGAAATGCATATATCATAACACCCAAAACACACAGGTAGATCAAAAATGCCCACCAGCTCCTGTACCATGGTGGGAACACCACAATTCTCAATTGCGCTTCCTCTTTGTTCCAGACACCACTGGCATTTGTATTCTTTATCTTTAAAACATACTCCCCTTCCCAAAGATTATTATAATTGATATTCCGGATATTACCGGTATAATTCCAGTCCCGATCCCAGCCTTCGAGCAAATATGCATAGCGTATTTTCTCCGGTGAAGAAAATTCCAGTGCATCAAACCTGAACGTCAATAATGCTTCAGAATACGGAACCTGCAATTCCAATATCTTCGTCTTGCTTCTTTTTCCTACAAATTTCTCTTCATCGGCGAGCCTCTTGTTATTGATCAGGATGTCTGTGATGAGTACAGATGGCATATAGTTCCTAATGGAAATACCATCAGGCCGGAAAAGGTTAAATCCGTTGATGCCGCCAAACATCATTTCTCCTGAACTCAATTTTGCAGCGGCATTATATGTAAATTGATTACTCTGCAATCCGTCGCTCTGAAAAAAATTCTCGAATGTCTTTTTTTCAGGGTCAAAACGGGACATGCCATAGAATGTACTTAGCCACAAATGGCCTTTTGCATCCTCCTTGATATTTAGTACTGAATTATTGCATAATCCATTGAGATCAGAATACCGCCGGAGTACCTTCCCCGTATTAGCATCAAACAACATTAAACCACCTCCCTCCGAGCCTACCCAGATATTGCCTTTTTTGTCTTCATAAATTGATCGCACCGGTTTTCCCATATCATAGTAAATATGACGACGGTTATTTCTGTCTATCCTGATGAGGTTATGTGCATCGCCTGCCCACATCTGACCCCGACTGTCTTCCATCAATGCAATGAGATTGGTCAGTTGTTGTGAAAAAACCTCAAACCTGTCTTTCTCCCTGTTTAAACGATATAACCTGCCATCATCAAATGCGGTAACCCATAAGTCTTTGTAATGATCTTCGTATAATAAAAAAGTATACTTGTCATTTTGCCCTGTACTGTCATCTATACAGGAATATCTTTTGAAAGTGCCTGATTCCCTGTTCAGCCTGTTGATGCCACCCCCAAAAGTCGCCAGCCATATTTCCCCCTTATGATCCTGCACAATGCTTGTCACTGAATTGTGACTAAGTGAAGCCGGGTCATTATTACGATATTTATAATTGCGAAATACATTTTCTGTCCGGTTCCAAATACTAAGCCCGGCACCATCCGTACCAACCAGGATCTCCCCTGTATTCCTGTCTTCACAAAATGAATGGATGAAATTACTCAGCAGTTTACTGCGGTTCCCGGGATCTACAGATACTGTAAGAAACCGGTTCTTAAATGGATCAATAATATTACAACCGCCCTTCAGTGTTCCTATCCAGATACGTGATTCCTTGTCGCCTATGACAGAATAAACGGATTCACTGGATAATTCGCTATTATGATTTCCCGCCAGCAAATAATCGAATCGTTTACCAGACCTCAGGATATTCATTCCTCCTCCATCTGTGCCGGCCCACAGGTCCTTGTTTTTATCCATGTAAAGGCTGGTCACTGTCGCGGCATTCAGTTCACCTTGCCTTTCCCTGAATGAAACAGTATACCCGACTGATGCAGGGTTAAATTTATCCAAGCCGGAATCCGAACCCACCCAGATATTACCTTCTCCATCAGGCAACATGCAGTTAGCAGATTTCAAAGAATTGTTTATCGTTACTATCTCCCCCTTTTGCGGATCGTACCTGCACATTCCATGGTTAAGGACGAAAATAAAAACATCGTCACCAATACTGGTTACAGACCTTGCATTAAATGCCGTGAATTTTCCATTGCCTGTACGTAAAGGTATTTGCCTGGCAAATCGTTCACCGTGCATCCTGACCATGAGGCCATGGCCATTGGTACCAATAAATGTATTCCCACGCCTGTCAGTATGGAATACATTTGCATTGAATCCTGCATTTTGAAGCCGGGTCTGAATTATAATCATAATAAGTTAACCTTGAAAACCTGTCATTGGTATGATCTAAGATGGCTACACCCTGCCCGGTCCCTACCCAAAGTGCGCCATCTTCATCTTCATGAATGGCATAAATATAGTTGTGGGGTAACGATGTGGAATCACCTATCCTGTTGCGGAAAATTTTAAAATTGCTGCCATTATAACGGTTTAGTCCATCATACGTGCCAATCCAAATATATCCCTGCCGGTCCTGGAATATGGATCGAACTGAATTATTTGAAAGCCCCTTTTCGATACCAAGGCGCAACAGCGGCGGAATTTCTTCGCCTGTTGCATCTGCAAACAAAAAGAAATTGAGGCAACAAATGACCAGTCCTGGTAATATGTAATTCTTACACGGTTTCAATTAGTGTGCTTGCACCCGCAATAAATGCCGGCGAAGTATCAAAGAAAAGGTTTCCTGAGAATTTTCCTATAAAAAAAATATAACGTCAAAAAGCCTGCTTTCGTTTCGGACAGGTTAAAGTTGGCTGACATTAATTCTTTTGCAAATAAGGTCCATTACCTTACTTGTCCGTGCGGCGGATTCACCGGTGCTCGGACATTGTCCATTGCCCAGAAGTTCATCTACAATGGTTTGAATAAGTGGATGCTGAACATGCTTTGGCATATCAAATGTCAACACTTCCTTTTCATTTCCTTCAGTCTCCAGCGTAACCGTATTATCGCCAAAAAATGGAAATGATATCTGACCCTTACTGCCGACAATGGTAGTCAGTTCCCTGTCCGAAGTTTTCGAAGTGGTAAAACACCAGAGACCCTGGCCCATATATCCCTTTCCCGAAATAAAAACTTCCTGCAACAATATCTTCAGCAGGATACATATCCGCCTGGTTGCAGGCAAACCCATGGGCATCCTGGATCGGGCCAAAAAGAAAATCAAGGATATCAAGCTGGTGGCAGGCAAGATCAAAAAAATAACCGCCCCCGGAAATTTCAGGATTAATTCTCCAGTTTTCCCTGCTTCTGCTGGCGCCAACAATATCCGGCTGCATGTGTTTTATTAAGCAAAATGCTCACGTACCTGACATCGCCAATTGCCCCTTCTTCCAGAAGGGATTTTATTTTTAGATAATTAGGCAGCCGTCGCCGGTAATATGCGGTGAACAAGGGCACGTCCCATTGCCTGCAGGCATTTATCATGGAAAGGCATTCTGCATATGTTTTTGCCATTGGCTTCTCAACATATACCGCCTTCCCTGCCTTCGCCGCCATATGCGTATACATCTCATGGGAATCCGGTGGCGTGGCAATATAAATGGCATTAATTTCCGGGTCATGAATCAGCTGGTCGGCTTCAGCATACCATTTAGGTACATGGTGGCGCTCTGCATAATCCCTTGCCTTATCCGCATTTCTGCGCATTACCGCAACCAGCCTTGAATGTTCGATAAGGTTCATTGCAGGGGCGCTTTTCACTTCGCATACATCCCCGGCGCCAATAATCCCCCAGCGTACTTCATCAAGTTTTTCCATTGGCATTTGACCGTTATATTTAACATTTTAAGATCACCAAAATAATTTCTGGCCAGGTGCTTTATCCATGCATTTACTTCATTTTACCTATGCCCATTTTGTATGATGCGCATTTCCCGAGGGGTCATCCGTTCTCCTATAGGTATGCGCCCCGAAATAATCCCGCTGGGCCTGTATCATATAAGCATTGCTGCGGGAACTTACCAGGCCCTTGAAATATTCAAGACAGGAAGTAGCGACGGGATATGCATGGGCACTTACAGACAACCTGGCAACAGTATCCTTTATTTTCGGAAGATGGGCATTGATCAGATTCCGTACATATTGATGTTCCATAATATCTGCATTGTACTTAAGCCATTCCTTTCTTAGGATGGCCAGCAAGGCAGAACGGATGATGCAGCCGCCTGACCATATCCTCAGCAGTGCATCGGTATTGATATTCCATCCGAAATTATCAGAAGCTTCCTTAATCAGTTTCATGCCCTGGTAGTGATTGATCACACGGCAAAACATAAATGTTTGCAGAAGGTTATCTTTTTCAATGAAAACAGGAGTCACCCGCATTATCATATAAACCGGCATACCTTGAACGGTCGGCTTTGAAAGAAGAAAGATATCTTGAAAATAATGCTTCAGCCATTGCAGGCATGGGCACTCCCAATTCACAGGCCGTAATGGTTGTCCAGCTGCCGGTTCCTTTACTGCCGGCCTCATCGGAAATCCTGTCTACCAGGACTGACCCGTCCGCATCCCTGAATCTCAAAATATCTTTTGTTATACCCAGTAAATAGCTTCCCGCATCACCATTGTTCCATTCTTCAAAAATATCCGCAATCTCCTCCGGTCCCCTTGAGCTGGTCATACCTGAAGTGGCTGTAAAATTCTGCGATCAGCTGCATTTCCGCATATTCGATACCGTTATGTACCATTTTAACAAAATGACCTGCCCCGCCATCACCAATATAGTCGCAGCAAATTTCATTAAGGTCATTTTTTGCAGCAATTGCCAGCAGGATATCCTTCACTGATTCAAAACCCTGCCTGCTGCCCCCGGGCATTATTGATGGCCCCAAAAGTGCGCCCTCTTCTCCGCCGGAAACTCCTGCGCCTACAAAGTGTATCCCGTCTGCTTCAAGATTTTTCTGACGTTTGCCGGTATCCTATATAATGGGAATTACCACCATCAACAATGACATCCCCTGCACGGAGCAGTGGAAGTAATTTTTCTATAACATCATCAACAGCCTTACCGGCATTGACCATCAAAATGATTTTTTTTGGCGATGCAAGTGAGGCCACAAATCCTTCCAGATCATCAAATGGCTTTGAATGATGCAGTTCCGGGTATTGGTCCGCCATCCTTTTCGCAACACCTTCTTCCTTACCACTTACATGACGGTTATATATTGAAATGGAGAAGCCATTCCGGGCAATGTTCCTGGCCAGGCTGGTGCCCATGACACCCAGGCCTACCAGCCCCACATCAGATTTATCTATTTCAATCTCAGACATAATTTGACGGATAACCTGGTCAGGATTTTGATTTATATTAACGATTATACCCTCACCGGGTTCTTCATAAGTCTCATATTGAGAACGCAACATCTCTGCGTTCATAAAATGTCCCTTTCTTTCAGACATCCTGTGATAAATTACATCATAGTCACCCTGCAAATGAACCCATATTACTGAGGACGGATCAATGCCTGAAGTTAATAATTTCCGGTACTTATCCCTTAGCGCCGATGAAGCTAATGATTAATGACCCTGATAGACAGTTTTTCCTTAATAAATGAATTGATGGCTTTGAGCCAGGGTTCCCGGTCATGATCATCAAGGGGAATTCCCACACTCATCTTGGCGATATTGGATTCAGGATGAAAACTATCACCATCATAAAAAGGAATCCTTAATAATTTTGCCAATGCCTGACCAACAGTGGTTTTTCCGCTGCCGGATACACCTGTTACCAGGATCACCTTGTTACCCATAACATAATTTATTTCCACGCCAAGATAAGTTCAAATCGGGGAATTGGGCCGCACCCTTTTAAATACTATTATGGAGTCTTTTTTGATATGCCCGGTTTTTTATTCATTAATGTAAATTCAAACCACGCGAAATTATTCCCTTTATTATAGTGGAATGTCAGCAGGTGAAGACCCGGTTCAGTAAAGGTAATGGTTCCGATTTCCGCCTTATTCCATGCATGATAACTTCCGGTATTGAGCGGCAGCTTACATGAGCTGGCGGGCTTGTGATCAATATCAAAAGTAATGGTCGTATCATTGTTGGCATATAAGGCATCGATCTTAAAGGTCCCGGCTACTTTAACATCCACCGTATAATTCAGCCATTCATTATTCTCCGTCCAGCCCACATAGAATTGATTCATCTCCGGTACATAGTAGTTATTTGCATGATTGAAATCTGCGAAGTCCTTTGCATAGGAAAGATCCACGGCTTCATCTTTCCTGAATGTCCATTCATAGGGAGTAGCATGCGGTCGTTGGTGATTGGGAACCAGGTTCAGTCCGCCGCTGCCCCGGTTCTCTGATTCGAAATCATGATAGGCCACACCTTCCCCGCCAAGGTCATAATAAGCACATTCCAGTTTGCCCGGGATAACCTGCGGGCCAGCAGTCCGGACAGCATCCACAAAGGGCCTGCCTTTATAACCTTTCGGAATAAATGATTTCACAGGTTGAAGTGTCTTACCTTCTTTTTCAGCAGAAGTGGAAATCGACTGGCCAGAAGCATTGAAGTTGATTAAAATTAATATGACAATATTTATACAAACCAGTGTGCGCTTATCCATGGTCATATTAATACTGTTTTTCACCACCCAGCCTTTTGATTTCATTTTAAAATTTTATTTATCCTGTCAAGCTCTTCGTTTGAAAAAGAATAGATTTTCCAGGCAACGGATAGAATCCAAAACCTGCTCAGGTTTGCTTGCGCCAATCAGGACTGAACTGATGCGCTGATCTTTTAAAATCCAGGCCAGTGCCATTTGTGCAAGGTTCTGACCACGCTCCTCAGCCAGTACATTTAACTGACGCACTTTACCGATATTGGATTCTGTTATTGCATCTTCCTCTATGGCACCATTGCCCCGGTGGCTGGAAGCCCTGTGAACCTTCCGGAATCCCTTGTAAATATTTATTGGTCAGCAATCCCTGGGCAAGCGGAGAAAAGGGAATGCATCCAACACCATTATCTCCCAACACATCCAGCAATCCGTTTTCCACCCAGCGATCGAACATGGAATATTTTGGCTGATGAATTAAACATGGTGTGCCTAACTGTTTTAATATCTGTATTGCCTTTGCCGCTTCTGCAGGTTGATAGCTTGAAATTCCCACATACAGTGCTTTCCCCTGCCGCACCATCAGGTCCAGTGTTGCCATAGTCTCTTCCAGTGGGGTTTCCGGATCAGGGCGATGATGATAAAAAATGTCTACATATTCAAGTCCCATCCGTTTTAAACTCTGGTCAAGGCTCGCCACCAGATATTTTTTTGAACCCCAGTCTCCGTATGGGCCGGGCCACATACCCCATCCTGCCTTGGAAGAAATAATCAAGTTCATCGCGGTAAGGAATAAAATCATCCTTATATATTTTCCCGAAATTTTCCTCGGCGGAGCCGGCAGGCGGACCATAATTATTTGCCAGGTCAAAATGGGTGATGCCATTATCAAAGGCTGTATGCAAAATATTACGGGCATTATCCAGTTTATCTATGTGCCCGAAGTTATGCCACAGACCAAGAGAAATGGCGGGTAATTTTAATCCGCTGTTTCCGCACCTGCGATATTGCATTTTCCCATACCTCTGTTCGTTAGCCAGGTATTGCATGATTGTATTTTTTTATATGAAGGTATCCAATTAAGAGCCGTGGAAACCGCCTCAAAGATCATCGCTGAATAGGTATAGCCTTTCAATGACCTGGTTCCCCGGAATGCAATGCCAACACAAATCCAGAAAATGATAAAGGATCACTGAACCGTAAACCATTTTCACATTAACTATATCAAGTTAATTGAAATGATCGATATGCAGGTAATTAATAAAGCCATAATAGCCGTATCTTTTCATTCAAATTTTATACTCTTAAAATAGGGCAGTTACGTAATTTGAAAAATGGAAAAGAATAAAATCGCTTCTTCGAAAATACCTTCCGGAAGAATTCCATACAGGAACGATAAGAGAACGCTGAAATTCAGGAATGTCATTAACAAGCCTGATAAGGAAAACAGAATCCCTGCCCGGTATGACTGGGGAAGCAGGATAAAGCCAAACCACAACTGGGGGGATTATGGCAACCTGAAACTCAATAACTGTACGTTCGTAACCGCCGCATATTTTATAATGATCTGGAAATCCTATAAATCCGATAAAATTTACAGGCCCGGGGTAAAAAAGATCATTGATGATTATAGTAAACTGATAAAGGATCCAAAGGGGGGTCAATCCATCCAGTCCATACTAAACAATGGCGGCAAACCTTTAGAAGCCATAAAAGTGCTTAACTACTGGCGCAAAAAGGGTATAGACGGGCATAGGATAATTGCCTATTCGAAACTGACATTTAATAATAAAAAAGAGCACAGGGAAGAATTAAAACGAGCCATCTATTTATACGGAGGATGTTTTATTGGAATTAACATTCCCAAATCAGTGGAAAAACAATGGCAGCAAAACAGGAAATGGACCATCATCCGAAAAGTATCTGCCGGAGATGCGCGCCGCAGGTTATGGTTTAGTCATGCCCTGCTCGCTACCGGGTATAATGAAAAAGAACTGCGCGTGGTAACATTTGGCAAGGAAGAGGCGATGTCCTGGGATTTTTATGAAAAATATGTGGATGAAGCATATGCTGTTTTCGATGAAAAATTTTTAACCGCCAGGAAAACACCTTCCAGGCTGAAGGTGAAAAACATAAAAGAAATGCTGGCATCAAAACTCAAAAGAGAAGGAAACTCCAAAGCCGGTAAACCACGTAAATAATTTTTAGGAAGTCTATATATTCAATAACCTGATGAAAAAAGCGGGTCATAAAACCCGCTTTAATGAACTCCTGACCTGGCCCACATCACCTGATGAAAACCAGTTGAAATCTTTGTTATTAGCCTGGTGGCTTTGCAGACTTATCGCAGTTTAACAGTAATCTAATCAGCCTCGATTTGGATGGCCACCCAATTTTTTACCTTTTTTTGCTGCTTTCTTGGGGGCTGCTTTTTTTGCAGGAGCTGCTTTTTTTACTGCTTTCTTGGGAGCTGCCTTTTTTGCTTTTGCCATAATGATTTTTTTACCGGGTTTATTAATTTAGAAGACTGGCTGGTTGAAACATGTAGAAAAAGGATAATATAACCAGTGCTTTAGCTAATATAAATAAAATCCTTATACTTCAACTTTTTTTTGACCCGGCAGGTTACAATATTCTGGAGGCTGGCCTGACCATAATTCACCATTTTTGGTATACTTCCATATGCACACGAAACTATTGATCAGAAAATGACAAAACAAAGAATGTTCACTATCTTTCCTGCCTCTATTAACCGATGCAGACTCACCGATAAACCACCCGTTTATATGCCATCAAGATTTTCTTAAGACATGGAATTGAATAATATCAAAAAAAGAGCCCATCACTGATTATAGAAAATTCATATTGTTTTCCGGCATACTGATATTGATATCAGCCTGTTCACAAAATAATAAGACAGGGGCAAGTACAATAATCTCCAGGGATACTATTCCTTATCCGCATATTACCATGCTGGCTGATCTTCCTGACAGCAACAGGCCCGTACAAACAATACTTGCAAATGCGCCCAAAGCCCAAACCATTAAGGGTTCACCCCCCCTGACACATTACCTGGCAGATAAGATCACCGGGCTTCCTGTTCCTCCTGATGCCCAGGGCAAGGGATTATATACCAACTATACCACGGATGAAGGCATTGGCCTTGATGAAATTTACTGCAGTTATAAAGACAACAGCGGCATCCTCTGGTTTGGTACAAACGGAGGCGGTATCAGCAGGTATGACGGTAAAAACTTTACCAATTATACTACTGCAAACGGACTGGCCTATAATTTAATCTGGTGTATTACCCAGGACAGAAAGGGTAACCTCTGGGTTGGCACAGATGGCGGAGGTATCAGTAAATATGATGGAAAAACTTTCACCAATTATACCACGGCACAGGGCCTGGCACATAATGTTGTATATAGCATAACTGAGGATAAAACGGGAAATATTTGGTTCGGTACCAGCGGAGGTGGCATAAGCAAATATGATGGAAAAACTTTCACCAACTTCGACACAACAGACGGACTGGCCAATAATTATGTGAGTGATATTGAAGAAGACAGGAACGGAATGCTCTGGATTGGCACAAGGGGAGGCGGGGTCAGTAAATATGATGGAAAAGTTTTTACCAATTATACCACCGCAGAAGGTCTTGCCAATAATACGGTCAGGAGTATTAAACAGGATATATCCGGAAATCTCTGGTTTGGCACATTTGGCGGGGGTGTGAGTAAATATGATGGTGAACGATTTACTAACTATTCCATTCTCCAGGGTCTTGCCGACAATAATGTCTGGAATATCGCTGAGGACGAAACGGGTAATCTTTGGTTTGGAACCAATAAAGGGGCAAGTAAGTATGACGGAAAATCATTTACCAATTATACCATTGAACAGGGCCTTGCCAATAACAGAGTAACCACCATTTCAGAAGATGAAAAAGGGAATATCTGGTTTGGCACATTTGGTGGAGGAATAAGTAAATTCTCAGGGAAAAGTATCACTAATTTTACCACGGCACAGGGCCTGGCCAATAACGTTGTGTATAGCATCCTTGAAGATTCAACCGGCAATTTATGGTTTGCCACAAACGGGGGCGGGGTAAGCAAATATGACGGGAAAAGTTTTAACAACTTTACCACAGCTCAGGGCCTGGTCCATAATGAAGTGTATGGCATCGCGAAAGACAGCAAAGGCAACTTGTGGTTTGGCACATACCGCCATGGAGTAAGCAAATATGATGGAAAAAGTTTTACCAATTTTACCACGGCGCAGGGACTGGCCAATAATACCGTGTTCAGGATTATCGAAGATAAACATGGTGATCTCTGGTTTGCCACATCCGGCGGAGGGGTCAGTAAATATGATGGAAAAAGTTTTACCAATTATACTACAGCGCAGGGACTGGCTAATAATGTGGTCTTCAGCATGACCGAAGACAGGAATGGCAACCTGTGGTTCGGCACCCTTGAAGGCGGTGTCAGTAAATTCGACGGAAAATGTTTCACCAATTTTACCATTGCACAGGGCCTTGCCGATAATGCCATCTGGGCTATTGCGGAAGATAAATCCGGCGACCTGTGGTTTGGCACACAGAAAGGATTAAGCCGTCTTCCATTGAAACGCCTGCAGCAATATGCCGAAAATATTGAAAAGAAAGAGATTTTTTCAGCTGCCTTTGTTTGAATCATATTCGACTAAAGACGGGCTTCCCAATGATTTTATTTCCCAGATAGTCCCTGCAAATGACAAGAGGATTTATATAGGAACCAATTTTGGAATGTGTGAACTTCTTGCAACAAAAACTGAAGCAGGTACTGAAAATAAATGGATCATCGGAAACACTTTTAATACGAAAACAGGTTATCCCATTAAAGATGTAAACTCAGGCCCGGGTGCCATGTATATAGACAGTAAAGGCATTTTCTGGATCGGCACGGGTTCAGATAAAACAGGGCTTGTCAGGTTTGACCCGGAGAATGCTGTTTCCAAAAACCATAATCCTCCCAGGGTTTTCATTCAAAACATAAAAATAAATTCTGAAAGCATCAGTTGGAGTGACTTGTTACAGGATCGAAATAGTGAAATAAAAGATAGCATTTCTGCTTCGCAGATTATGTCGGAAGAAATGGCCACATTCGGAAGGCTGTTAACTGATAATGAAAGGGATTCCATGCGTGCCCAGTTCAGGAACCTGAAGTTTAACAGCATTACCAGCTGGTACCACATTCCGGTAGAACTTGTACTACCTTATGACTTTAACAATATCAGCTTTGATTTTAATGCGGTTGAAACCGGGAAGAATTTCCTGGTAAAATATCAATACAAGCTGGAGGGTTATGATAAACAATGGAGCCATCCCGGCCATGAAAGTTCTGCCAGTTATGGAAATATTTTCGAAGGCAGGTATACATTCCTGTTAAAAGCGCAAAGCCCGGAAGGGGTCTGGAGCGAACCTGTCACCTATTCTTTTAAAGTACTTCCTCCCTGGTGGCGCACATGGTGGGCTTATGCCGGGTATTTACTTTTTTTCCTGTGGGCATTACGGGCATTCAGCAAATTCCGGGAACGAAGATTACGTTTTGAAAAAGAGAACCTGGAAATACAGGTGCATCAGCGGACTGAAATGCTGGAGAACACAATTGAAACCTTAAAGAATACCCAATCCCAACTCGTACAGTCAGAAAAGATGGCATCCCTTGGTGAGCTCACTGCGGGGATTGCCCATGAAATTCAAAATCCGCTAAACTTCGTAAATAATTTTTCGGAAGTAAATAAGGAACTTCTTGGCGATATGCACCTGGAGATAGAAAAAGGCAATATGCCGGAGATCAGTGACATTGCCAAATACCTGATGCAGAATACAGAGAAGATCAATCATCATGGAAAACGGGCTGACGCCATTGTAAAGAGCATGCTGCAACATTCCAGGCATAATACCGGGCACAAAGAACCAGCAGACATCAACGCGCTGGCTGATGAATACCTGAAACTGGCTTATCATGCTATAGAAGGCAGGGAAAAAGATTTCCGAACGGAGATGACGACAGAATTTGATAACACTATCGGGAAAATCAATATCATCCCCCAGGAGATTGGCAGGGTACTGTTGAGTTTATATAATAATGCATTTTATGCTGTTGCGGAGAAAGCCAGGAAGGCTGACCCGGGTTATGTTCCGATGATTTCAGTAAGTACAAAAAACCTGGGAGATCAAATTGAGCTGAAGGTAAAAGATAACGGTATAGGAATACCTGATAAAGTGAAGGAAAAGATTTTCCAGCCATTTTTCACCACCAAGCCGCCGGGACAGGGCACCGGGCTTGGCCTCTCACTGAGTTATGATATCGTAAAGACGCACCAGGGATCAATCCGGATAAATTCCAAAGAAGGCGAGTACACGGAATTTATTTTAACACTGCCGGTGTGAGCCTACTTGCAAATAGCAACTAAACTTACAGATACAAAAATTGCGATTACACTTTATTAAATCCTATCCTATCTCTGTCTGCCCATTTACGATAAGCTGCTTTTTCATCCAAAAGATTTTCCAAAGCATCATATATCTGGTTTAACTGAACATCGTGACCGCCCAGCCTTTCCCTGATTTCAATTAGTTGTTCTTTAAAATCATTCTGCTTCAATAATACTTTCCTTATTTCCACAAAAGCCCTCATTATTGCAATATTCATGGCAACTGCCCTTTCACTATTTAAAATACCGCTTAACATAGCTACGCCTTGCTCTGTAAAAACATAGGGCAAATATCTTGTTCCTCCCCTTCCGTTTGAGGTTTCAATTTGAAACCTCAAACGTTTGTTGCCTTTATCAATGGTTTCAATTTGCAACCTTAAATTTTCATACTCTTTTTTAGTAAGCTGAAACATAAAGTCTTTAGGAAACCGTCTAATATTCCGTTTTACAGCAAGGTTCAGGACTTTAGTCTCAACCTCATACAAGGCTGCCAAATCCTTGTCCAGCATAATCCTATCACCCCTAACTTCGTAAATCCTGTTTTGAATGCTTTGAATAACCTGCATTTCCTGATCATTTTCAATCTTATTCAGAAAAATAATACATATTATTTCTTTTCAAATCTACATGGTAGCATCCTTATAGAAAAAGTGAAATAGACAAAATTTGATGTTGTTTTAAACCCATTAAACACTTTGTCCTCCACTACTGGAAGCACTTTGTACGGAATTTATTGTTGTTTTAGCAATTTTTATAACGAAAATCCTAAAAGCCCAAAAATCTGAGTGAAATAATAAAACGATCAATTCTGCATTGTTAAACTTATTAATTTCAACAGAATTCCCATTCCTGTCTTCAGAACCTGTATTTTTATCCCCTAATCCGGACAGGATGCGTATAATAATATTGTTCCTTATAGTGATTTCTTCCGTTTCGCCGGGTGCAAAAGCACAATTGGCCCCCGGCGGCATGGGCTATACCCAAAGGAATGCGTTCCCCAATTACAACTCATTTATTGACAGCAATAATGTAAACAAGAAATGGTCCCTCCATAAATATGGTGGTATTTCTGCCAGTTATGTTTTTTCTAATAGCGGCAGTGCCTCGGTTTTTTCTGCCCCGGTAGGACTGCAATTAAATCGACGCTTAAATAATAATCTATATGCTTTCGCCGGTATATCTGCAGCACCTGCTTATATCAACTTCAACCGTTCTTTTATAAATTCTGATGTCAATAAATATACTCCGGTTTCCAGCCGTTATAACACCAATGGTTTCAGCATGTATTCGAGATTCGAAGCAGGCCTGATGTATATCAATGAAGAAAAAACATTTTCCATTTCAGGAAGCATTGGAATAGAAAGAAGCAGTTACCCCAATTATCCATCGTACAACAACCCGTATTTGCAGAAGCAACAGCCTTTGAACGGTTCCAGGCAATAAGGCTCATTTTCCAACAATCCGCAAATGCTGAATCTATCTGCATTTCCAGACTGATACAATGCAGCCTTTAAATGTTTTTCAGACATACCTGAATCATGAGATTCATCATTGTTTTCCAGGAGTCTATAGTGTACATTCAGATTTGGCTTTTTCTGGTAAAGCATCCGGGTTTTAGGCAGAAAACCTGATACTCACCAGGATGCACCGCTTTTCCACCTTTAATAGTTATGCCATGAAAAACTATCAACAAAATCTTGCAATAATATTGCTGATGTATATATTGGCATATTCCTGCACCAAAGACAATACCAATCCTTCTCCAACACCAGTTCCCATCCCTCCTGATACAAACCTTGTGGCATATTATGCATTTCGATGGAAACGCCATTGACTCTTCAATGTACCATCATGACGGGATAGTATCAAATGCAGTCCTGACGACTGACCGTTTTGGTACAAGCAATAAGGCATATGAATTCAACGGAACTAACAGTTATATCCGACTTACAGGCATCCTCGCAGCTTGATCAAAATGCAAGTATAAGTATCATGGCCTGGGTGAAACCACAGGTCATCTGCGGTCCCGGTGTTGGCTGTTACATTGTCTGGAGGGGTGATGGGCAAAGCGCACACGATCCGTATGCACTTTACTTCAATGACAACAGTGTTGGGATTCGCAAAGATGTAGGAAGCGGAAATACATTAAACCAGACTATGGCTCCGGTCAATAATTCATTTCTGAATAAATGGTCGCATATTGCCGGCACATATGATGCTGTAAACCATACCGGCAAGGTATATATAGACGGAATACTTGTTAATGAAAAGGTATTCACAACCAGTACGGTTTCATACAAAACATCAGACTTCCTGACTAATATTGGGATCGCAACAATAGGATTAACAAATGAACCCCTGGGTGGTTTTAAAGGATCAATTGATGAAGTAAGAATATATAAAAAAGTATTGACGCTGAATGAGATTATACAATTATCAAAATAGCATCCATTAACTGCCAGGGTAAATTAAACTAAGCCCTGGCACCTGAATGCCTGCAGTTATACAACTGCTTTTTCAACAAACAAGCCTGCATAATACTTGCGGTATGCATATCCCAGGAACAGGTTTGGCACAATGAGAAAAACGCCCATCAGCCAGCCGGAGGGAACCAAAATGGTATGAAACAGCAATACATTCAAACTGATCGGGAATAGCACCACTGCGGAAAAAGGAGCGTATCGATTAATTATTAATGAAATACCTCCTATAACCTGGATGGATTTCATCATCGGGTAAATGTAGCCGGTGCCGATCAGGCCGTCCTTTAAAGCCGCAGCCTTTCCGGTATGCATGGGTTGATAGGGAATAAAATGCAGGAAATAATCCAGGCCGAACACCAGGTAAAGCAATCCAAGCAGGACGCGGAAAATCATTGTTGCATTTTTCATATAAGGGTAAAACTACGGAGTAAATCAGGAACCCCTACCCTTTTCCGCAAGTTCTGTCACGAAAGGCTGATTGTACAAACGCCTGCCGGTTGCCTTGTACAACGCATTGGCGAGCGCCGCGAAAGTTGGCGGGTATGGCGGCTCTCCCATACCTGTTGGATCGATATCATTTTGTACAAAGTGAACATCTATCGACTTCGGAGCCTCTGCATGACGAATCATCCGGTACCTGCCAAAGTTATTCCTGTCAGGTACGCCGTCTTTGAATGTAAGGCCTCCGTACATCGCAGTGCCGATCGCATCTGTAATGGCTCCCTCCGCAAGGTTGGTTGCCGCATCCGGATTGATCACAATGCCACAGTCCACTGCACAACAAACTCTTTTGACAACCGGCTGGCCTTTTACCATGGTAAGGTCGAGAACCTCAGCAACATAAGTGTTATGACAGAAATATGCAGAAACGCCGCGATGCGTGTTTGCCACGGTCTTGCCCCATCCTGATTTTTCTCTCGCGAGTTTCAATACACCTGCATACCGGCTTGCATCGTAATCGTTTCGTGTGCCAACAGGGCTTTTCAAAGCACGATCCAGGAGTTCAAGCCGGAAATCAAAAGGATCTTTTCCAATGGCTTCAGCAACTTCATCCAGAAACGACTGCTCTGCTGCGGCGATAAAATTTGATCTTGGCGCACGAAATGATCCGGTGGTAATATTTGAACTTATGGTAAATTCTTCAGCAAGATAATTATCCACCGCACCGGCAGGAAAGCGGTTGGCTTCAAGCGGACTTTCCGGAATTCCCCCGGCTTTAACATGAATGCCAATCAAATTTTTATTAGCATCCAGTGCGGCGCGGTACATGACGCTATAGGCTGGACGATAGATGCCTGAAGTCATATCGTCTTCGCGCGTATAGATGAGCTTCACCGGGGCGCTTAGTTTTTGCGAAATAAGCGCAGCTTCTAAAAGCCAATGTGCATAGGACCTCCTTCCAAATCCGCCACCCAGGCGCGTCATCTGGATGTCAATTTTATCTAAAGGCATACCCAGCCGGGCAGATAAAGTTTGTTCAGTGAGTTCGGGTTTCTGTAACGGTCCAATGAGCAATGCTTTCTCTGCTGTAACGTCTGCAAAGAAATTCATTGGTTCCATGCAGTTGTGCGCCAGGAATGGACCATTGTATGTTCGTTCGATGATGCGTGCTGCACTCTGAAAAGCTTCCTCCGGGTTGCCGTCCTTTCGAACTACAGTGGCAGGTTTTGCCATAAATTCTTTCAGCGCAGCTGTGTGACCTGACGTGCTTTCAAGTTTACCGGGAACAGTCACGGTCTGTTTTTGACCCATTGCATTTCTTTTAAAAGTATAGTCTGCAAATGGCTCCCATACTGCTTTCAAAGCTTTCTTTGCGTTCATCACTTCCCAGGTGGTTTTACCCACAATGGCTACCACTTCCGTGAATGTACAGGTATCAAAAAATTGTCGTTCATAGTCATCGTTCATGGATTTGACAGTGAAAATATCTTTAATGCCCGGCATCGTTTTCACAGCCTCATCGTTCATCGATTTCAGTTTCATGCCAAAGGCCGGCGGATGAACGATCATCGCGATGAGCATTCCATCGCGCCTGGTGTCAATACCAAAGAGAGGCTGCCCGGTCACAATTTTTAGTCCGTCTACATTTTTCTTTGATTTGCCTATGATTCCGAAATCCTTTTTGTCTTTGAGTTTCACTTCTTTTGGCACTTCAATCATGGCAGCGGCAGTAGCCATCGCACCGTAAGCAGCAGACTTGCCACTTCCTTTATGGTGTATCACACCTTTTTCTGTGGTGATTTCCTCAACCGGCACCTGCCACGACTGCGCTGCAGCCATGCATAACATTTGACGGGCGGAAGCTCCGGCAGTTCTCAGTGTCTTCCAGCTTTGCCGAATGGCCTGGCTTCCGCCAATAAATTGACGGGAATAAAATTTCGTGTCAAGGTGTGCCTGTTCAACAACTATTTCCTTCCAATCCACATCAAGTTCCTCGGCCACGATCATGGGCATAGACGTTTTTACGTTCTGCCCGCCTTCCGGATTAGGAGACATGATGGTGATAACACCATTTGATGCTATTTTTAAAAAGCCATTAATGACGGTGAACTCGTTGGCTGAATTAAGGAGAGGCCGTCCCTGTTTGTGCAAGAGACGAAATCCATCCAAAACTGATCATTAATCCGCCTCCGGCCATTGCAGAGGTTTTCAGAAAAGATCGCCTGCTTATTGAAGTTTTCGATTCTGTCATAACCCTAAATTTGGGAGCCTGGTTCCCTTTAAGCAATGCTGCCGCAATCACAATAAATATGCTCCCTTAAGTTAAAGTAATTTCGCCGTATCAATTCATTTTACTTCGATATTCCAGGGGGGTCAATCCTACATACTGTTTGAATACCCGGCTAAAATGCTGGGGATATTTGAATCCCAGCTCATATGCAATTTCACTCACCGATTTGTTGGTATCAAATATTCTTTCTTTGGCTACATCAACTAATTTGAGTTGTATGAACTCATGGGCAGATTTGCCTGTTTCCTTTTTGATCAGGTCTCCAAAATAATTTGCGGACAGATTTAATTCGGCGGCACAAGATGCAACAGAAGGCAGGCCGTTGGTCTGCGGTTTGTCTGAAGCAAAGTAGCCCTTGAGCAATGTTTCAAATTTTTCCAGTATCCCTTTATTGACATTGTCACGGATGATAAACTGCCGGTCATAAAAACGAACGCAATAATTCAACAGCAATTCTATATTCGACGCAATCAATGTTTTGCTATGCTTATCCACTGCATGCTCCAATTCATACTTGATTTTAGCAAAACACTCCATAACCAGGTTACGCTCGCGTTCTGACACATGTAGCGCCTCACTCACATTATAGTCAAAGAAAGTATAGTCGTCTATATGTCTCCCCAACGCAGTGCCTCGTATCAGATCGGGATGGAAAACAATTCCGTGTCCTTTGGGCTGATAAACGTCCTCGCTCGATTCAATTCCTGCCATTTGACCGGGTGCAATAAAAACAAGCGTACCTTCCTGGTAGTCGTATAGATTTTTTCCATACCGAAGGTCCCCACAATTTACATCTTTCAGCAAAACAGCATAGAACCCGAAGTAGCTCCGTCTTAGCTTTCGTGGGGCTGCCTTAGAGAAATCGATCACACTTACCAGCGGGTGTAGTGTCTCGTGATTATTGAATACATTGTATTGACTTACAGTATCAAACTTCAATATCTCTTCCATAAAACTCACTTTAATTCCTCAAAATTAAGCGCAAAAAGTATCGAATCCCCATCAGCGGGCGATAATCAGTGAATATGGTAGGCAAATCAGTAATCTGTATACGTCCCAGGTCCTGCATTGAGAATAGCTTTGTAAGGAAATAAGCCGGGAAGCAGCATTCATGACAAGTAACTGTTTCCAGGTAAAATAAATTTCAATATTAAATGATCAAAACAAACAAAAAACGACAATAAATATGAAGGTGATTATTATTGGAATGTTTATCTCATTTATCAGTGTCCAGGTTTCGCTTGCACAACAGACAGTTGCCCAACAGGACATAATTAACCTGTCTAAAGAGAAATGGCAATGGATGGCCGACAAGAATGTAGACAAGCTTGCAGTACTCTTTGACGACAAATCAAAATTTGTACATATGAGTGGAACCTGGAAAAAAGACGAGGAACTTGAAATTATTAAAACCGGAAGTATCTGGTATAAGAAAGCGGATGTGCATGATGTTGCCGTGGAAATTGCAGATGACATTGCCATCGCCTGGAATCGCATTACACTAACTGCTGTGGTACGGGGTAATGATGCAGTTACTGAGTTTACAGTTACTGAAGTTTATAAAAAGCAAAAAAAGGAATGGAAATTGTTAGCCCTGACATTTAGCAGTGTGCGGGATACACATATCATTAAACATTAATAGGATTCAATCATAAGCAGTTAAAACCACTTAAATGAAAACAACAATTCTCGGACTATTATTACTTTTCGCCGGTGCACAAACCTTCGCACAAAATTCTGCCGCTGAACAGGAAGTCATTAAACTATCCAAAGCACAAATGGCAGTGGATGTCAGACAAAAATGAGGAAAAACTTAAAGACCTCTTCCATGAAAAAGCTGCCTTTGTGCACATGGGCGGAACCTGGGGAACAGATCGCGAATTGGAGGTAATCAAATCCGGAACGATTTGGTATAAGAAAGCTGAAGTCTACTCAACCTCGGTGAATATCTTCAATAACACGGCCATCCTGCTAACTGATATCGATTTGGTGGCAGTAGTTGGCGGAAATGAGGTCATCAATCCTTTTATGGTGACTGAGGTTTACCTGAAAGAAAACGGTAAATGGAAGATGGGCTCTCTCACATTCTCACGTCTGATGAGACCGGTTAAATTGACTACAAATAATAAACAGTAGCAGCATTAAAATAAGTTCGTATTTATGCTCCAATTGGCGACCCCTTTGTTCCGAAAATAAAACTTCATGACCCATATGCTTTTGGCATTTGTTCTTTTTATTTCAGCCTGTTCTTCATCCCAGGTGAAGAATATGAATGCTACACCGGATGCTGCTTCAGACTCCGGCAAAGTGTTGATTGTATATTTATCCCGTACCAACAATACAAAGGCGATAGCGGAAATCATTCACAAAAATGTAGGTGGGAAATTAGTGTCACTGGAACTGGAAACACCATATCCTGAGAATTACAGGGCTACGGTACAACAGGTTGTGAGAGAAAATGAATCGGGTTATTTACCTCCATTAAAAACAAAAATCGACAACATTCAACAGTATGATATTGTGTTTGTAGGCTTTCCAACCTGGGGAATGAAATTACCGCCACCAATGAAATCTTTCTTACATCAATATGACCTAAGTGGCAAGACAGTCATTCCATTTAATACAAATGGAGGATACGGCATCGGGAGCAGCTTTCAGACTGTTACAGAGCTGTGTCCAAACAGTAAAATACTGGAAGGATTTTCCATCAAAGGCGGAGAGGAAATCTATGGAAAATTACTCGTAATCAAAGATGAAAAGGCAAAGGAAGCAGAAACGGAAGTAAAGAAATGGCTGCAAAAGATAAATATCAAAAAAGAGGGTAACTAAATAATACAGTATACTTTAACTTAACTAAATAAATCTTACACAATGGCTATTTACAATTTAAAGATTAATGGGAGTACAAAACAGGTTGATGTAGATCCCGCCACACCGGTTCTTTGGGTATTAAGGGAGCATCTGAATATGCCAGGCACAAAGTATGGCTGTGGCGTTGCCATGTGCGGAGCATGCACTATTCATTTGAATGGTAATGCAGTTCGGTCCTGCCAATTACCGGTTTCTGCAATCGGAAACATGGAGATCACCACCATCGAAGGACTTTCCGTAAATGGTGATCACCCCGTTCAAAAAGCCTGGCTTGAGCATGATGTGGCTCAATGCGGCTATTGCCAAACGGGTCAGATCATGTCTGCAGCTGCATTGTTAAAAACAAATCCCAATCCAACTGATGCTACAAATTGAGGCTGCGATGTCAGGTAATATTTGCCGCTGTGGCACCTACCTGCGCATAAAAGATGCCATCAAATCAGCGGCAAAGCAGAAATAATATTGATCGAAACACCATTCACATTAAATTAAAGAATTAAAAATGGAAAAGAATAAAACTTCACATAGCAGACGTTCATTTTTAAAATCATCCATGCTTGCTGGCGGTGGACTGATGATCAGTTTTAGCGGACTGGCGAAATTCAGGGCTTGAGGATAAAATAAATGAAGCTAATCTTCCTGAACAATGGAATGAAATAACCGGTTATATAAAAATTACGCGGACAATATCATTAAAATCCTCAATCCTAATCCGGAATTTGGACAAAATGTGATGACCTCACTCCCGATGATCGTAGCAGAAGAATTGGATGTGGACTGGCAAAAAGTAGTGGTAGAAATGGGGCCGCACGACAATATGAAATTAGGGCCGCAATTTACCGGCGGAAGCAATTCGGTCAGGATGTATTGGAAACCACTCCGGGAAGCAGGTGCCGCAGCCCGTCAAATGCTGATGGAGGCTGCAGCACAAACCTGGGGTGTACCGGTGGAAGAAGTGACAACAAAAGCCGGGATGCTCTATCATGAAAAAAGCTGGTAAGTCAGGAAAGTATGGTGAGTTTGCTATCAAAAGCTGCCAGCCTTCCCATACCAAAGGGAGTAAAGCTAAAAGATGTAAAATCTTTTAATGTAGTCCGAAGCTCACAGAAAAATGTAGAGGGCTTGAAAATCGTAACCGGTAAACCGCTTTTTGCATTGGATTATACGCAGGAAGGAATGCTGATTGCCATGATTGAACATCCACCGGCTTTCGGGATGAAACTCAAATCTTTTGATGCTGCTCAAACCTTGAAAATGCCCGGCATCAAAGATGTTTTTACAGCTAAAATTGTATGAAGATGGTTTCGAACAGGGCGGGTTTCGATACCCGTACTTTCAATGATTTGCTGGTAGTGGTTGGCAATACCACCTGGGAAGTTATGAATGCCCGTAAAAAACTAAAAGTAACCTGGGAACCCATCAGCGATATCTAAAGAAACCATGGCAGGCAGAGGTGGCAAAAAGAGAGGTTACTATTCCTGCCGGGCTTGAAAGTACCAGTACACATTTGGCAAAAATGGCGGAATACGCAAAGAAGCCGGCGCAACAATTACGAAAAGACGGAGACCCGGAAACAGCATTTAAAAATGCAGCCCAGATTTTAGAACGCACCTACAATGCACCGTTTTTGGCGCACAACTGTATGGAGCCAATGAATTTCTTCGCCCATGTTACAGATGAAAAAGCCTTGTTAATAGGACCTCATCAGGCACCGGGTTGGATAGAACCTACATTATCAAAAATTTTAAACCTGCCAGCCGATAAAATTGAAATACAAATGACCCGGATGGGTGGAGGCTTTGGCCTCAGGGCATACGGACATTATCTTGTAGAAGCGGCGCTGATCTCTAAAAAAGTAAAAGCTCCTGTCAAACTGGTATACAGCCGTGAAGATGATATGACCTATGGTATCTATCGCCCTATGTACACGGCTACCTACCGTGCTGCACTGGATGCAAATAAAAATTTGATCGCATTTCATGTAAAAGGTGGCGGCATTCCTGAACATGCCATTCATGCAAACAGGTTTCCTGCCGGTGCAGTTGATAATTACCTGGCAGAAGGCTGGGAAATACCTTCCAATATTACCATTGGTGCATTCAGGGCACCGAGATCAAATTTCAATGCAGCGGCTGAACAATCTTTCCTGGATGAGTTGGCAGAACTGATGGGTAAGGATCCAATTGATTTCAGGCTCGAACTTTTAAAGAGGGCCAAAGAAAACCCGGTTGGTAAAAACAATGAGTATGATGCCGACAGGTATGCAGGAGTATTAAAATTGGTTAAAGAAAAATCCGGATGGAATAATGCGGAGAATAAAAAGTACAGCCGCGGAGTAGCTGCCTATTTTTGTCACAACTCCTATGCCGCCCATGTTGTGGATATGGTAAAAAAAGATGGACAGCCTTATGTTGAAAGGGTTTTCAGTGCGGTTGACTGTGGTGTTGTAATTAATCCGGATGCAGCCATTAACATGGTACAGGGTGCTGTAGTGGATGGAATAGGAAATGCTTTTTATGGAGGTTTAACGCTTAAAGATGGTGCTCCGGAACAAAACAATTTCAATCGTTACAGAATGATCCGGATGAGGGAAGCACCCAAAAAGATCGATGTTCATTTTGTTGAAAATGATATTGATCCAACCGGTTTGGGCGAACCTCCTTTTCCACCGGTTTTTGGAGCAGTGGCAAATGCATTATATAAAAACATGGGCAAGCGATTTTATAATCAGCCTTTTATAAATGATTTTACGAAAAAATCCTAAAATACATTTGTCTGTCGCCATATGATGACCCTTAATATTTCTATAGTCATGATTTATTTGATCACTAAAGCCTTGTCGATCAGAAATTTCATATTTGTTCTGTGTGCATTAGTTTGCTCATTGGCCGATTTCAACTTATTCAGTTTTGAACGGATCTGATTTAGGTTTTCAAGTGCAGCTGAAACAGATGCGTTATCATATTTTGGATCTTTCATCATATTGATGAGCATATTAACATAGGTTTTTTGCAGGTTCTGCCTGAAGAGGTTCACGTCGCCTTTAAGGTCTGCATCAAATGCCATGGCTGTAACTTCATTCAGGATGGCAGCAGGTGAATAGGTGTTGCCATACAGCGTAGTTCTGCTTGCCCTGGATAATGAAGTGCTGTTCATAAGTCCGGATAAAACGGTGGACTGCAACGCCAGAACATCATCCTCCGGTTTGGGATCTTCTGTTCCACTAAAGAAATTATATCCACGCCGTTGCTGCTGCAGATAAGGATATAGCTGCGCATCACTGTCAAAGGCGTTGGGAGCAAACACATAAGTGTTGAGTTCCGTCATCACTTTCTTTTTATACTCATCAGGAACAGGCGTGAAAGGTTTGGCGGTTGTGTTCTGTCCAACAAAACTCCTGTCCACATATACTCCGCTGACATAGGAGGATAGCGCCGCTCCCATTGAATAACGTTGGTAAAACAGCAGGTAATATTTCCTCCGCAGATCCGTATAACTTGCACCCTTAACTGCATACTTATCTTTCAGTTTCCCCATCAGGCTGTTCACCAGCTGGAACCTGCCGTTGGCATAAGTGGCCATGTCGTTGCTCATATCCCAAACCTGCACACGGGGGTCGATCCCTGAAGAACCAAAAGCAATATCTGCATCGTTTCCAAAAATCAGCTTTGGCTCTGTGCTTCTTTCAAGGATCTTGTTTAGGCCTGCAGATTCTTCTGCCGGTGTAAACTGCCTGTATCCATATTCAATGGCCCACCAGTCGTAAGGACCAGTTTTAGTGGTATAATAATCAACAGGTTTGAGATCAGGAGAAACATTGACAGCTGAGTAATCCATCACAGAGCCCATCACGCCCCATTTCCGGGTGATGGAAGTATCCTGTAATTCTGAAGGGCTAAGCATCTGGCTGGCTTTCATGTTGTGATTAAGGCCCATCGTATGACCCATCTCGTGCAATACCAATTCGGTATAGAACTGTTCTTTAAGAGTTTCGAGCGCTATGCCCGGCATTCCTGAGAATTCAGCAAACACATAACCAGCAGCAAATTCCTTCATCATGCCGTTGGCAATCGTGCAGGAACTATAATTTTTATTGTTAAGGGGTGACTGGTGAAGTTCCCGTTTGAAAATATTCTCCTCATCAACAATACCCCTGAAAAAGCCATGGTCCATGGTAATATCAGAGCCAATGATCTGGCCCGTACGTGGATTTACAAAGCTGGGACCGATGGCAAACCCAAGATCAGAAGCTACATAACGAATCACGTTATAACGTATATCGGCAGGATCCCAGGTGGCAGTATCAGGCATCATTTTCATCACCACCGCATTCTTAAATCCTGCATACTCAAATGCTTCGTTCCATTTGGCACCTGCGTTCAAAAAGATATGCCTTAATTCAACCGGTGTGGTATTCTCCACCCACCAGGTAATGGGCTCAACCGGCTCGCTGAGTGCAGCCGAAGGATCTTTCTTCACCAGGTTCCAGCGATGGATCAGGTCATGATAGCGTGTGGGCTTCATACTGGTGAGATCGTCCGACTGCGAAGTAAAATACCCGACACGCGGATCATCGAACCTCGGCTTATAATTGTTCTTCGGCATTTCGATAAAGCTGTGCTGCATTTTTACCCGCACATATCTTGCATCAGTTATTGAATTATCTCCGCCATTCATAGGCATGGGATTGTCATAAGCAAGAGACACCACTATATCTGAATTACCGGGAAAGGACCTGATTTTCTCATAACCTGATTTATCGGTCACGAGGCTGCCGAGGTTGAAATAAGCCGTAGGTGGAGTGCCTGGCGGAAATACAGGTTTTACTGCATCCAGTTTTTCGCTGATGAAAAGCGCATCGGCAGGGATAAGATAACCTGCGGAATCTTCGGCACTCAGGGCACCCGAATGGAAGACGGCATCGCTAACGTCCACATCCCTTGCCTTACTGACTGCATTGGTACTATCATAGTAATAGCTGGTATTGCATCTGAGGAATTCGATCTTATTATAGGTTTTGCGGAGTTTGAATACCCAGTTCTCGCGAAGCATATTCTGGTTCAGGAAAAGTGATGCCGGTCCACCCATGGAAAAACTTTGGTAGATAAACTCTTTCCCCAGCTGATCTTTTTTAATATACATTAAGGCAGAACCGGTGGCGGTATCCTGGTAAAAAGTGAACAACCCTTCCGTTTTTTGCTTGTCTTTGATCATCGCCTTCCAGGTGGAGTCCTTCATGGCTTTGATGGAGTCCTGGACCGACTTATACTTTGGCGGGGCAGATGGTTTTTTTACCTGGGCAATACCCGTTAGGACAAAGAAACTGAGGAATAATACCAGCATGACTGATTTCATACTCAAAAAGTTTGGGGAAATTGATTAAAAAGCAAATAAAAAAATCAAGTTAAGGTATTCATTCCGTTTTGTTTTTCTTTTTACCATGTTTAAATTCTGTGACGATACACCATATTTTCATATTCCTGAAATAGGCCGAAACCTTGAAAACGGATAAGTTAATCGGCTTTTGAAGACGCTGGAATAATAAGCAAAACTGTAGAACCAATTCATAGATCCAGGCAGATTTATACATTAACAAAGAAAGGAATTGATTTAGTCCCTGTCTTGATCGAAGTAATTTTGTTGACTGCAAAACATGACAGTCAAACAGAAACGGATGTCAAATTTGTCCGAAAAGCGAGGCTGGACGTGATAATGAAGGCCTCGAATACACGGTTAGAAATTTTGATATAGATTTATCAAATGAACAAAGCAATAATAATGCTGATAACCGGAGTAGCCCTGGCGGTTGCTCCCCTTAAGTCAAATGCACAAAAGACAGCATCGGTAGAAAAGAACAAACCCAACGCTGATTATACACCGGCTTTCGAGGGTCAGACGCGTATCGGTGCTGTTGTCACCAAAACAGCTTATGAGGGCAAGGTATTGACTTCTTCTTTACAGCGTCCATGGGGTATTGCGGCTTTACCGGATGGCAGGTTCATAATTACTGAGTTAGGCGGAAACATGCGCATAGTGACATCGGCTGGAAAAATTGGCGACCCCATTAAAGGTGTTCCCAAAGTATACTATGAAGGCCAGGGAGGTTTGCTCGGGATCTGCCTTGATCCTGACTTTTCAAATAACAAAATGGTCTATTGGGCTTTTTCCGAACCTATTGGGGAGGAAAGCGTAACATCGGTTGCCAGGGGCAGGCTTTCATCAGATGAAAAAAGCCTTGAGAATGTTACCGTCATATACCAGGCCAAGCCTTACTATAAAGGTGCAGCCCATTTTGGAGGAAGGGTTCTGTTTGCCAAAGACGGCACCCTTTACCTGAGCACTGGTGAGCGTTCCGACAGGGTAACACGTCCACAGGCACAGGACCTGAATTCCGGGTTAGGCAAGGTTATTCGCATAACCACGGATGGCAAACCTGCGACTGGTAATCCATTTGAAGGGAAGGCAAATGCAAGACCTGAGATCTATTCTTATGGCCATCGCAATGTGCAGGGTATCGCTCTTCATCCGGTTACCGGGGATCTGTGGGACGCGGAATTTGGTCCGAGAGGCGGTGATGAAATCAACAGGGTCGAAGCCGGGAAAAATTACGGCTGGCCGGTGATCACTTATGGCATTGAATACGGCGGAGGAAAAATTGGAGATGGAATTCAACAAAAAGAAGGCCTTGAGCAGCCGGTATATTATTGGGACCCGAGTATTTCGCCAAGCGGGATTACCTTCTATGCCGGCAAGGAAATCGCAGAATGGCAGAACAACCTGTTTATCGCTTCACTAAGCGGCATGCATATTTGCCGGTTGGTAATAGAAAATAATAAGGTAACTGGCGAGGAACGACTTTTATCAGGCGAAAATCAACGATTCAGGGACATCACAGAAGGAACCGACGGAGCCTTGTATGCTATCACCGACCAGGGCAGGCTTTACCGCATCGGAAAGAAGTGAGTCAGTGGATAATAACTATTTCATAGCTGATTTTCAGATCGTCAAAATTTAGTTTTCCCGAAAATGGAAAGCTCAATGCTACTGTTGCTTCGATCCGAGAAGAATCGGATTAACATCTATAAGCGTAAGCGACCTGACTGCCTTCTTTGATTCTTCCTTGTATTTCAAAAAATGGGCCGACCTAATGTGGTTTTCGTAGGCAGCCAGGTTTGCATAAACTTCCAGAATGCTTATGCGCGATGGGTGATTCTTTTCCGCCACAACGTACATCACAAGAACGCCTGGCTCATTTTTTATTCCGGGTAGCATCACGCTGGTTGCCATGTTATTGAACTCTGCAATTGAGATTGAATCAATCTCCATTTTTATCAGGCGGATATAAAGATCTTCACTTTGTGCCTTTGAAAGATGGGACTTCCTGTGGTAAAATATGGGTTGCATTTCGATCAACTCAAGGTGCTTTACCATTTGAATCGTTCCGTTCTTATATTTCTGAAAATGCGGTGTGGAAAGGTGAGCCTTGTATTCACTTGAGTCAGCGTATGTTTCAAAAAGTGTAACGCGTTCCGCATTCTCTTTTTCAGAAACTCCATACAAAGTAATGACACCTGGCTCCAGCCTTATTGACGCCTCTATCTCTTCTCTTAAGTATGCTGTGTAACTGCTGACCTGTGCAGAATCTACTGTGATCACCGCAAGTCGAACAAGCTGCTTTTTTTGCTGGGCCACCAGGTTTGTTGATGGAGATAGCATGGCAATCAAGATCATAGCTAAAAAACACACCCTGGGACCATTGCAGTTAGAATTCATAATTTCTCTTTGAGGAATGTCACAACTTTATTTCTCACCTCATCCGAATCGAACATCACTCCGAAGTGAGGCGCATCTTTGACAATCACAAGTTCATTTTGCACTCCAACAACGTTTAGCCATGAACTCAGTAGGTGCGAGTGCTTATTCGAAACGATGTCATCTTTTTCGCCATGAATAATCAGGAATGGCGGATCATTCTTGTCGACATACGTAACCGGACTGGCAGCCTTTGCAAGATCGGGGCGTGACAACGGTGTTGCACCGATCAAGAGACTTTCAGGAGACTTTGGATCATTGGCGCCAGGAAATAAAATTAATTCTGCAGGGCCATAGAAATCAATCACAGCTTTGAAGCTAAACGATTTATTTGTTCCTGGCATGAAAAACTTCTCTATGTTATTATTCTTTGACAAACCCGTCAGCGAAGCTAAGTGTCCACCTGCTGAAAAGCCCATGACAGCAATTCGTTTTTTATCAAGGCCATATTTATCTGCATTGTCAACTAGAAATGAGATCGCGCGATTGCAGTCTTGTATCTGTGCAGGGAAAACTGCTTGCGTTGCAAACCGGTAATCGATAGAGGCGAGTGCAAAACCACTGCTAACTATTTCCGACACCGTTTTTTTCATGTAACCGATATCCGCATATTTATCATTGCCCAACCAGCCACCACCATGTATGAAGATCACCAGGGGTACTTTGCCCTTTGCGTTTGGTGGCAGATAAATGTCAAGCAAGTGCTTAGCCAATGTATCATTGTTGTATGCTACGTTACCATGTAAGATAGTCCCCTTGGGAAATGCATCGATGACCGGGTTGGTTTGAGAGAAGAGCGACATATGACGATGTTAAGGAAAGAAAAATTATGGAGTAAAGAATTCGATGTGTCATATTTTTTCAGAAATAATAAAATGATTTGGCTAATTTATGATTTTGCCTTTGTTGTATCGAGTTGATATTGCTCATCACTCACTTTCTCCATCCAATCCACGACTTTTCCATTCAGCTCCTCTTGCGTAGCGATATGTGTCATTGCCATTGTTGGCGATGCTCCATGCCAATGTTTTTCACCTGGAGCAATCCAGACAATATCACCTGGCCTGATTTCTTCAATAGCGCCACCCTCACGTTGCGCTAATCCTATTCCGGACAATACAATTAACGTTTGACCAAGAGGATGTGTGTGCCATGCTGTTCTTGCACCAGGTTCGAATGTTACTTCTGCTGCACCAGCGCGTCTGTGTCCATTTGGTTGAAACAAATAATTAATGCGAACTGACCCGGTAAACCAATCTTCCGGGCCTTTGACGGATGGTTGAGAACCTAATTTAATAATTTCCATTTGTTTTAGTTGTTGGATTTATACTGCTCATCTGTAACTGGTTCCATCCATGTGACAAACCCGTTTTCTGTCTTTGGCAAAATATACATTTGCGTAAGACTGTTATATTCAGTTGCGCCATGCCAGTGCCTTGTATTTGCCGGAACCTTGATGACTTCACCCTTTTTCATCGTTTGCCTTGGCTGTCCTTCCAGTTGATGATATCCTTCACCATCGAGTACAATTAGAATTTGCCCGCTTGGATGTAAGTGCCAGTTTGATCTTGCACTTTTTTCGAAATAAACATTTCCCACAAGTGTGTTGTAGATAGAATCATTTGCGACTAAGCCAAAGTTGTAGGCGTTGCCTGTGAAATTTGTTGCAGGACCCAATTCACCCTTTGGAAAAATTGGCTCCGTGGATTGATCTTTCGCTGATTGTTCAGTTTGATTTTTGTCTCCATTACAACTCATCAGAGTAGCTGCTAACAGCAGGACTGTGATAAAATTGGTTAATTGACTTTTCATAGTATTACTTTTCAGGTCATATAATCATGAAATGTAATGTTCCACTTATCAATTCTGTAATTCGAACAAGACCTTTGCATTTCCGGAACCTAAAGCTGCTGCCAGCCCGCTTGGGTTTTCGATCTTTCCGACCCTTGTATAACTATAGGACGTGGAAAAGGTCTTGTAAAATAGCACAAGGGTATTGGAACCCCAAAGCATTATGTCGCCTGAGTTGATGGTGCCCGGGTTAGAGGCATTAGCCGGGAGATTGCTTGAGAAATCAAAAAACTTCTCATTGCTGTTGAGATCCCGCATGTCTATCGTTAAGGGCAGCATCGCTTTGAATGCAGCTGCTGTGGCGTTCGTTTCAAGTGTTGCTGTAAAAACCTGATTACCTACCGTTATGATTATTGTGTCCTTCATTAATTCAGTGTTTTCGTTGGGAATCTGTTGAGCATCTTCATTCGGTGAGACGACATCCTCACTGTTGCAAGCTGTCGAAACTAAAAGGGAGAAAGTTAATATGATGATGGGTAAGTATAAACTTCATGATGCTATTTGTTTAAAACAAGTTGAATGTCTTTTTCGCATCTATTTTGCCAGCTCTTTAATCTCACTAACATTCATCAGCTGATGCTTATTACCCCAGGAGTTACGTATATAATTCAATACGTCTGTTACTTCCTGCTCGCTCAGGGCCACCGGATTCATTTGGTTATTATACTCTTTTCCATTGACCGTTATCGGACCTTCCAATCCGTTATAAATAATCCTGACCAATCGTTTCTTATCTATTAGTCGACCTGTCTTGGCAAGCGGTGGAAAAGCACCTTCGAGTCCTTCGCCATTTTCCATGTGACAAGATATACAATTTCCTTCATAGACTAACTTCCCGCGTTTCACACTTTCCTCCAAACTATCCGATTGAAAAGATGAAAAGGAGAAAACCACCAGGATGACTAACAACAATGCAATTCTTTCTTTCATATTACTGGTCATTTATTCGCTATTTAATCACTGTCCACGTGCCATCGCAAAGAATACTTTTTCACTGTTGCCTGTCCTTGGTATGTACAAAGAAACGCGAATCGACCGCTGGGCGTTAAAGATTTTCAAATCAATGATTAAGCTTTTCAAACAATTCCTGCTTCATGTCTCATAAAAGTTTCATCTCACCCAGCTTATCAAAAAATGCAGACCGATGATTCCGGCTGATCGGATATATTTCCTTACCGATAATGACCTCATTGGCCTTTACCTCATCGATGTGCCTCAAATTAATGATATAAGACCGATGGATCCTGATAAAGTCATCCGGCAACACCTTTGCAATGTTGGTCATAGATACGAGTGACATCACTTTCTTATTGGCCGCAATAATTTTTACATATTCCCCCTGAGCCTCAATCGCGCTTATTTCTGAGAACATAAATTTCACGATCCGCGTATCTGTTTTGATGAAGAAGTAATCCTTCGGCTGAACCTTTTCCGAAGTAGGTCTTAAAACTTCGAGATACTCAATCGCCTTGTCAATTGCTTTTTTGAACCGGTCAAAGGGAACAGGTTTTACCAGGTAATCAATCACGTCCAACTCAAATCCCTTGATAGCATATTCTTCATAGGCAGTAATAAGAATGGTAATTGGCTGCGTGACCAGTCCTTTCAATAAATCAATACCTGTCATCATGGGCATCCGGATGTCAAGTAATAAAATGTCTACAGGACTTTCATCCAGGAATTGTTTTGCTTCCAAACCATTCTTACAGACACCTGCGAGTTGAAGACTGTCTATCTTTGATACGTAGTCGGACAGAAGTTTTCTCGCGGGTAGTTCATCATCAACAATAATACAGTTGTACTTCATCGTAGTTCAATATTCAAATTGACTTCAAAAGAGTTTCCTTCGCGTTTAAACCTTAATTGATGTTTTCCGGGATACATCAGGTTAAGTCGTTTTTGTACGTTCGAAAGTCCAATGCCACTCTTTTCTTCGAGCGGAGCTTTAGCCTCGATAATGTCATTCTTTATAAAAAAATGAAGCAAATCATTTTCATTGACGTTGAGCGTGATGGCAATTTTTCCATCGATGGTATTGCCGTGTTTAAAGGTATTCTCCAGGAAAGCCAGGAAGATCAACGGAGCTATGCGGTGTTGTTCGGTTACACCGGAATAAGTGAATACAATTGTTGGCTTTTCATCCAACTTGAGACGCCACAGTTCAATAAAATTCTCCATAAAAGTGATTTCCTTTGAAAGGGAAATGAACTTGTCCTGGTCCTCAACCAGCATATGACGCATCATGCCGGATAACATAAGAATGGCTGCAGGCGTATTAGCGTCTTTGAAGTAGGCCATGGAATAGATGTTGTTCAGCGTATTGAACATGAAGTGAGGGCTTAGCTGCAGTTTCAAAAATCGTAGCTCCGAGTCCAGCTGACTGTTTCTAAGTTCAACCTCCCTTCTTCGGGCTGAAATCAAATTATTGAAAAACCAGCTTACAGTAGTCAGCAAGTAAAAGCCTACAATGGGCACCGACCGGATAAAGTAATTGTAGATCAGGGATGGATGCCGATGGGTTACGGCCATTACATTGACACGAAGGAACACCAATACCGCCATCAGTAATATTGAAACAATAACGTACGAGCTGTATTTGCCACGTTCATAGAATAGAGGTAACAACAACAATAGATTGAAATAAGATATTGACGCTGACGCGATGACGTCTGAGAGCACCACGCCCCAAACCACAGTTTCTGAACGAGTCCAACTGCTGTATATATGTATAGAGTATTGCACCGTATGCCACCCAGAAAAGTACATGAAGCAGGTAAGTCACTCCACGATGCAGAACAAAAGTTTTCATTGTAAAAATTTAACTTAAAGAGAAATTCAAACTGGTTGATCAATCTGGCGTATCCCATTGATATTAAGTTCGATTAGTTCCCCAGCCGATACAACCGGCCCTGATCCGTGATCGCATACAATGCTTTGTCAGGACCCTGCACAATGTGTTCCCAAACCAATTTTCTGTATAGTTCGTCTGTTGTGTCAAGATTTCCAGCAATATTATTTGAGCAGAGACTTTCGAACGTTTAACTGATTAATCATAGAAATCAAGTTGCCGAGTGTAACAAAAAGTTTAAGTCACGTTTATCCCATTTGCTCGGCAAATGGCATTTTGCGTATCCGTTTGCCAGTAGCAGCATAAATAGCATTGGCAAGAGCGGCAGCAACCGGTGGAAGCGCTGGTTCTCCCAATCCCGTAGGCGCTTCATCTGAGTCAACAAATTTCACTTCAATGTCCAACGGCGCATCTTTCATCCGGAGAAATTTGTAAGTATGGAAGTTTGTCTCGGCTACCGCGCCATTAACAAATGTGACCTTTGGAAACATGGCATGCCAGATGCCATCAACAATAGCACCCTGTATTTGATTTTCTGCACCACTTAAATTGATCACACGGCCACAGTTCACTGCACAGAATACTTTTACAATCCTCGGATTGCCGTTCACCATTTTTACTTCAACCACCTGTGCAGCATAAGAACCAAAAGAGAACCAGGTTGCAAATCCCCTGTACACCCCAGGAACTGTCGTCCCCCAGTTGCACATCTTCGCCACAAGTTCTACAACACTTCTATATTTGTCCGGGTCAGATCTGAATCTTGCCTGTTGATCGTTTCCGGGAGGTATTTTCTTTGCTTTTTCGAATAATTCAAGACGAAACTGCACCGGGTCTTTTTTCAGTTCCGTGCACACTTCATCCATAAAACTTTCAGCCGCAAAGGCGAGAGTATTCGCTCCAGGCGCCCTCCACCAACCCGTTGGTGTATTGCTTGTATAGCCCTGGCTTTCTGAACGATAATTTTTCAAGACTCCAGCCACATAACTATCTCCCCATACCCCACGACCTATAGCAACCGCTGACTGATGCCATGATAATAACTCGTCTTTTGAGAGAGCGGCCCGGTACCTGTACATTTCAGCCGGGCGATAGAAGTCATTTTGCATATCATCCTCACGGGTCCACTGAACCTGCACCGGGCTTTGTGCAGCAGCCGAGATCAATGCAGCTTCCACACCATTATCAGTCATTAACTTGCGACCGAAACCCCCACCCTGACGAGGCACACCGATCGTAATATTTTCTTCAGGAATACCTAACTGTTTCGATACATCACTTTTCACCTGACCAGGAACCTGGGTTGGGCCATACAGTTCCGCTTTTCCATTTCGCACATCCGCAAAAAAATTAAGCGGTTCCATTTGGCCATGTGAGAGAGCCGGTATTTCGTAGATTACATCAAGTACCTTAGTGGCGTTTTGTTTCACCGCGTCCACATCACCATCATTCCTCGCAGGGGATGAAGCTCCTTTTTCAAGCATCTCCTTAAAGGCAGCAAAGTGCTCTGATGTATTTTCCAGTTTTTCGGTCGTGTTCCATTGGATCACCAATGCATCACGTCCTTTTTTGGCTGCCCAGGTTGAAGTGGCGAGCACGGCAACTGAATTCTTGAGCTTGATAACTTTTTTTACACCATTAACCTTAAGAGCGGCTGTATCATCAACTGACCCCAAGGTTTTTCCATAAGCTGGCGGACGTGCCACCATGGCAAACAGCATTCCATCCCGCCTGGTGTCAATACCATAAAGAGGCTGGCCTGTTGCTATTTTGTGGGCGTCCACATCATTTATACGGGTACCGATGTACTTAAAGTCCTTCGGGTCTTTTAAGGTTGGCTTGGAGGGTACTTCCAGCGTGGCAGCTTTTGAAGCCAATGAAGCGTAGCTAAGTTTTCTACCGCTGGCCTTATGAATAACTTCTCCGTTTTCGGCAGTACAGTCGGCATTCGGTACGTTCCAGGTTTGTGCGGCGGCGGTTATCAGCATTTCCCTCGCTGTTGCTCCTGCGGTTCGTAATTCATTGAATCTCCCCCTGACGGAACCGCTTCCGCCAGCCGCCTGTCTACCGTATTTGCTGTCCACCGGCGCAAATTCCACCTGAATTTTCTTCCAGTCCACGCAAAGTTCCTCTGCGATGATTATTGGAAGAGAGGTCTTCACACCCTGGCCGATTTCAGGGTTGGGCGCCATTAACACTATGGTTCCATCACTACTGATCTTAATATACCCGTTGGGAGTAAAAGCAGCATCTTCCACGGGATTGGCCTTTACCACCTGGTTCAGGAAAGAAAAGCTGAGAAGCATACCACCGCTGGAAAGAGCGGATACTTTGAGGAAATGTCTTCTGGAAGTTGTTGACTTCATACATTATTTTGAATTAAGTCTTTCAGCGGCCAGGTGAATTGCTTTTCGGATACGTACATGTGTACCGCAGCGACAAATGTTTGTCATCGCTGCATCGATTTCCTCGTCTGTATGGATTGGGCTTATTTTTTAACAATGCAGCAGCGGACATCAATTGACCGGCCTGGCAATATCCGCACTGCGAAACGTCCAATTCCTCCCAGGCTTGTTGAAGCGGGTGGTCGCCTGTAGCACTAAGGGCTTCGATGGTAACAATTTTATTGTTTGCCACGGCCGAAACGGGTATTGAGCAGGAACGCACAGCATTGCCGTTCATGTGAACCGTGCAGGCTCCGCACTGCGCCACGCCGCAGCCAAATTTTGTTCCCACCAGATTCAAGTGGTCGCGGAGTACCCACAATAGCGGAGTATCAGCATCTGCTTCCACCTGCATCATTTTGTCATTGACAGAAAGTGTGTACTTAGGCATTATGATTCATCATTTTTTTGTAGAACAGAACATCTGACCCTTTTAACCTGCCTCTAATATGAGCATTTAAACTCACCTGCGTTTCAGAAATCATCGAGTCGGAATAATTACTCATCGAATCGACATTGTTTTTCAGTGGATGGTAATCAAGCACAAGGACAAGGTCGATCAAACTTAAGACTTTGAAAATATCGTTGCTCCCCTCGGTACTTACGTGCCCGGTTTTCATTTTATTACTCGTATCTGTTTTCACAAAGAAACGGGAATAGATCTCTGCGCTTTAATGAATTTCAAACCAATGATTAAGAGATTCAAACAATTCTACATAAAAAGTCGAAAGCGCTTTTTAAGCGGTTAACTAACTGCTTTAATAAATTTTGCAGGCACTCCTCCAAACACCGAGTTTGCCGGAACATCTTTGGACACCACCGCACCTGCTGCGATGACTGCGTTTTCTCCGACTGTAACACCCGGGAGAATTGTTGCACCTGCGCCAATCCAGGCTCCCCTTCTTATCACAATTGGCTTAGTGATCAGCGCTCTCCTATCAGATGGATTTAGCGGATGATTCTCGGTGGTGAGATTAACCCTGGGGCCTATCAGGACGTCATCTTCGATTTTGATTCCGCCCATATCAAGAAATGAACACGCATGATTGATAAACACGTTTTTTCCAATGTCAATGAATTGACCAAAATTCACATAGAAGGGAGCGAAGATCGTAGTACTTTCATCTATTGGTTTGCCGATGATAGCACTAAGGTATTCACGTACTTCTGATACGTTGCCGGCTGTGTTCAGCTGGCTTGACAACTTTATAGTTCGATCAACCACTTCCTGAATCTTTCCGTATTCGGCATCATCCAACCTGATAGGTTCGCCTGCTTTCAACCGATCGAAAATATCCCTCTGTTGTTCCGCCAATACATTTTCTGCTTTCATCTTTTTTTGCAAATGTTTATACAAAGGAACGTAGGAATAACCTCCGATGAGCTAAAGATTTTCAAATCAATAATTATGATTTTCAAACATGACAACCGAGCAGCGCCATAGACGCTTTGACGATCAGTTAAAGTGCAACACCTGACCAGCTGGCGGGAATTCCATGTCCACGAGTTCAAGGAAACCTGCTGCTATTGGAGTCGTGCAGCTTGATGTGACAGGGGCAGGAATTGCATCGATCATGCGATGGGTCATGTGAGTAAGTATGCATATCTGATTTTGGATCAGCTCTCCCCTGAAAAGATAGTTTGCACGTTGTTCATCAATCATTCGGGAGAAGATAGATCGTACAAACCTTTCCTGGTCTGAATTCAAAATGAATGCCGGCTTCTTTAAAAAGTATTTATCGCATTCCTGCGCTGAGCCAACACAGGCAGTGTTCAAAAAATCATTTTTAAAAGCACACACATATACAACACTGCTTGTGTCCGACAGGCACCACGTGCAATTGATGTCAGGTCTGGTAAATAATAGAAGAGGACCATTGATTTTGTAAACATGGTGATCATATTTTATCTCCCCGACACCAGAGATAAAAACTATTTTTCGATAGGTGTCCCGACCTCCATACTGTACAGTACCTTTGTGATTCTCCACTGCATACGCACGAAAGCCATCCGTTTGTATATAATCAATAAAGGCACGCATAACTCAAATAATTTCTTTTAATGACCCGTGGAGTCAAAATTACCGAACCCTTATGTTAACATATAAAGGTTTTCAAACAGTTCATTATGATTTTCAAACGCAGCCATCGGGAGATGGCTCTACATACAAATGAAAGAATGACAATAACAGTTGGTTAATGTCTAAAGGTGGTAGGCGATGATCCAGTCATCTTTTTGAAAAAGTTGTTGAAATAGGATGGATAGTCGAAGTCAAGAGCATAGGCAATTTCCGCTACTGTCCAGTTGGTATGTTGCAGCAGCGCTTTGGCTTCAGTCACAATTCGTTCCGAGATATGTGTTGTTGTCGATTTGCCAGTTACCTGCTTTACAGAACGATTTAAATGATTGACATGCACGGCTAATTTGTCGGCAAAGGCCTGAGCTGTTTTCAACGCAACAGGTTGATCAGAATGTTCAATCGGGAACTGCCTTTCGAGGATTTCAAGAAACTGAATCGCTATTCTTGAAGAGGCATCTTTATGCTTCCTAAAAGTTTCAGCAGGCTGCATCTTCAGCGCCTCATGAATGACCAGGTTAATGTAATTGCGGATAAGTTCATCACGGTATTGATACTCCGTATTCTGCTCTTGCAGCATTCGCTGGAAAAGTCCCTCAATGAAAATACGCTGCTGTTCATCGACTGAAAATATAGGCGTGCCACCAAGTTTAAAAAGCGGTGATTCCTGCAGACTTTCAGACCGATCATGACCTTTCAGAAATGTTTCAGCAAACAGGCATGTGTACCCGGTTTGTTGTGTCATATTTTCCCAACTGTATGGAATGAGAGGATTACCGAAAAAAAGAGTCGTGCCGCTTACATCAAATCCTTTATCTGCATATTGTATTACGTTGTGTCCGGTGATGATGCATATCTTATAAAAATCCTTGCGGTTATACGAGCGCACGAGGTTCTGCTTTGTATCAATCGGATAGACTCTAAAACCCTTTAGCTTAAGGTCAGTGTTAAAGTCTAAAATATTTGGAACCGTTAATAGGTCGATGGCCATAAGTGTCTGTTTCAATTAAAACATTCAAATAACGCAAATGATTGCGGCGAGGCCCTGTTGGCTTGACGTCCTTTCTACAAACGCAGAGCCATTCAATTCCTTATGACAAACTTACGCTTCAGGCACCTGGACCCCCTAAGGTTTTCATACAAATTATTAAGAAAATCAAACAATTTGGGCAGATTTTTGCAGGCCTCTAGTTGATGTATGAACAATGCGCGAACAGCAGCCAAGGAATAGCTCCTTGTAACTACTTGATTATCAACTACTTTCCGATACAGAACTTTGATATCAGCAATTCAGGTGTAAGTTAAATAAAATAGTTACAAATTCGGGCTTCAGCTACTTTCTATCTCCTATTAAAGCTAACATGTCACACATAAAAGCATGAAGATTATTTTGGTCGTACGTTTTGATATTTCTTTATTTCTCCTACATGTCTACAACTCCATTAACTATAAACATCTCTGGTATTTCAATGACAGGTATTTAAACATATTTTCTCGTGTAAGACACAGGTATAAACACTAACATAATCAGTAATTTTGAAAACACAATTCTTCAAAACAAAGGACTAATTTATAGATCATAGAGTGTTAACCTAAGATCAAAACGAAACGGTCAAGAATCCCGCAACATGTTGCGAAAAACATTATTATGGCGAGTGTAGAAAAAAATGAAATATTTGACCTGGCTTACCGATTTATAACCGAAACGAATGAAAGTGTTTTTCTTACAGGTAAAGCAGGCACCGGGAAAACCACTTTTTTAAAGTACCTCGTTGAACATTCATCCAAAAACATGGTAGTGGCAGCGCCAACAGGCGTAGCGGCCATCAATGCAGGTGGTGTTACGCTGCACAGTTTGTTCCAATTGCCGTTCTATCCTTTTTTGCCAACAGACAATAATCGACAGGAATTGCTGAGCAAAATCCGTTATCAAAAGCAACGCATACAATTGCTCCGCAAAATAGAATTGTTGGTAATAGATGAGATCAGCATGGTGCGATGCGACGTACTAGATGCAATTGACACCATATTAAGAAGTGTAAGGAGAAACCACTCTTCCCCGTTTGGCGGCGTCCAGGTATTGTTCATCGGAGATCTATATCAGCTACCTCCTGTAGTCACAAGGAATGAGTGGGACGAAGTATTGAGCAATTATTATGAATCTCCATTCTTCTTTGCCAGCAACGCTGTAAAAGAACAAATGCCCCTGCTGATAGAACTCAATAAAATCTACCGGCAGAAAGAAGAAAGTTTTGTATCACTCCTGAATAAAGTGCGTAATAACCTCCTGGAGAAAGAAGACTATGATGCATTAAACCTTCGTTTCTTTCCGGATTTTCACCCGACCACAGAAGATAAATACATCACGCTCACCTCCCACAACAACCAGGCAGATAGCATCAATTTTGCAAAACGGAATAACCTTGATACTCCTTCTTTCGTCTATAAAGCAAGAATTGAAGATGAATTTCCGGAAAATCTTTACCCGGCCGAAGCGGAGTTGATTTTGAAAGAAGGTATGCAGGTTATGTTTATTAAAAATGATACAGTCACAAAAAAATATTTTAACGGAAAGATCGGCATCGTGTCTTCTCTCAGTAATGATAAAATAACAGTAAACTGCGATGGCGAAGAAATTGAAGTATTTGAGGAAACATGGGAGAACACGCGATATACGCTCAACCGATCTGATGAAAAATTAGAACAAAAAGTATTAGGCAGGTTTATCCAATATCCATTGCGGATGGCTTGGGCCATCACTATTCACAAAAGCCAGGGGCTTACCTTTGATAAGGTATTGATTGACGCTGCTTCTTCTTTCAGCAGTGGGCAGGTCTACGTGGCTCTGAGCCGCTGCACTTCACTTGAGGGGATTGTGCTGTTGTCAAAAATTCCACCCACTGCGATCCATAGTAATCAAAAAGTGGTGGAAGGTCAGCGTGCGTTGGCGCCAAAGGGCTCACTGGCTGAAAGGTTTGAGGGTGCAAGGCAGATATTTACATGGCAGTTGCTGAGCGAAATATTCTTACTGGACGAAGCAGAAAAAAACATAGTTTTTTTAAAAAATGTCGTAGATAACAATAAAAACAAACTCAACGAAAACGCAGCGGAATGGACGGCGCAGTATCTGGAAGAGATAAGGAAACAAAAATCTACGGCCGAAAAATTTTTATCGCAGGTGAAACTATTGATGAGAGATAACCCTGTGATTGAAAACAATGAACAACTGCAACAAAGAATACAGGCAGCGGCAGCATATTTCTTACCCTCACTTGAAAATATAAAGCGGAAATTGCAGCAACACCCGCTTATTACGGAGCATCGGGAAACAGCAACAGCAGTTGATGAAGCTCTTCTTGAAACCATGACCGCCTTAATAAAAACAATACACGGCATGCAATACTGCAGTGCGCCGTTTAGCATTACGGAGTATTTAAAACATAAACTCAACCTCAGCATTCCCCGAATACATATCAGCAGCTATGCCGCCAATAAAAAACTAACGCCAGCTTCTGATATTCCAAACGCAGGATTATTTTTTGATTTAAAAAACTGGCGAGACAAAACCTGCAACGGACAGGACCTTCCTATTTATCTTGTTGCCAACAATAACAGTCTGAAAGAAATAGCAACCTATCTCCCCAGAACAACACAGCACCTTCAGCTAATAAGTGGGTTTGGCAAAGCCAAAGCAGAAAAATATGGCGGTGAAATTCTGGAAATGGTTCAGGATTACTGCACTGAACACGAACTTGAAACTAATATTGAACTAAAGGCGGCCAATCCCAAACGGCAACGGAAAGAGCGCACAGTAGAAATGGCTGACAGGAAGATCCCTTCTGCGCATATCTCCATGCAGTTGTATAAAGAAGGAAAAGATATCGATGCCATTGCCAAAGAAAGAAGTCTTGCTGCCAGCACCATAGAAGGGCATCTTACTGAATTTATTAAAACAGGTGCCATAAATGTTGATGCCTTTGCAGACGAAACCACTGTAAAAATAATTTCGGAATACCTCACTTCTAACACTGATAAAAAACACAGCGAAATACGAACGATGCTGAATAATGTTTATAGCTTTGCTCAGATAAGAGCGGTAGCTAATCATTTGATTTGGGAGGAGAATAAAAATGGAACCTCGAAATTTTCCTAATCCCGAATATTTAAAAAATTATTTACTGATCGCCTGGTCTGGAACTCGAGGAATATTATAGGATATTAAGTTCCTTACTAAGCGTCCTTAAAACTTTTGGATACTTTATAACCCCTGAAAAACAGTGTAAAAGCTCTTTAAATCGTCTTAAAAACAGAGTGGAAAAACCACGCTATTTTCCGATACAGAATGTGAAAAGCCTTATCCAGCGGGGGTTTTAATAGATTAAGGTACAAATAAGGTACAATCCAAATGAAAAAGAGTCGCGTTATCTTTTAGACCTTAGATTTACGCTTATATTTAGAAGGCTACAATGATCAAAGCAGGATATATTTCAGTGCAGGTTGCTGCTTCTGAAAATTAGCACCATTGTTATAAGGATAAACCGGATAGCTACTTCTTTCCACCCCGATGCTTCCCGAAATGGAGAAAGTTCTTGCATCGTTTACATACATCAAGCCTGCTTCGAAACGAGAGTATAGCTCAAGACTGTTGGTGTTGAACTTTTTGATGTCTGCATTAATAAATGAACGGGAAAAGTTTACATATGAAGGTGCCGCGGAAATGCCGGCGAAAGCGTACAGATTATTATTCAACTGGCGATTCAGTTGAACGCCGAAGGGAACCGAAAAAACAGAAGCGCTGCCCCCATTGAAAAAACTATACCCTGCAGAGATACCCGCATATTTATAGAGAGACCATTTCTTTTTTGCAGTGTTGCTGTCACTCACTGGATCGAGATAGGAGAATGCTTCCCTTTGGGCATAATTCATAGCCCCCGGATTTAATGACATTTGAGCCCTGGTCGGGGTGAATGAAAGAAGTACAATGAACAATAATGGTATGCGCATCCTGTTTGGATCAGGCCATGGAATTAAGATTTATCCCTGACTTAAATCATAGCAAAATATGACGGCAGTCATTTGCTTAAGAACGGGCAAAATCCATACCGGGTGAAAAGTTGGTTAACTTTACGGTACAAGAATTTGTATGAAAAAGAATGTTTTAATGGCTTCTGTACTGTTTCTGTTGATGCAGGTTGCTTTCAGCCCTTCTTCATCTGCACAAACAGTAGGTAAGCGACCTAATATCGTTATCATTCTTGCAGATGATATGGGGTATTCAGACATGGGCATGTTTGGCAGCGAGATTAAAACGCCCAATCTGGATGCACTGGCGTTGAGCGGAGTCCGGTTTACAAATTTCTACACGCATGCCAGCTGTTCTCCTTCCCGGTCGATGCTGCTGTCAGGAGTAGATACCCACCTCAATGGCCTGGGCAATATGGACGAATGGACAGCTCCTAACCAGGTTGGGAAAGCTGGTTACGAAGGAAATCTCAACGACAAAGTGGTAACGATTCCACAATTGCTGAAAGATGCCGGTTATCATACTTACATGGTCGGGAAATGGCATTTGGGAAAATCACCTGACAAAATCCCGGCTGCCCGTGGTTTCGAACGCGATTTCAGTTTGCTGGATGGTATGGGAAGTTATTGGGACATGACCAATTTGACTGCCCTGGTTCCGAATTCCCTGTTTACAGAGGATGGTAAATATCTCACCAAACTTCCTAAGAATTATTATGCTACAGAAACCTATACCGATAAGCTCATCAGTTTCATAGATGCCGATCACGCAGATGGCAAGCCTTTCTTTGCATATGTTGCACACCAGGCACCTCACGATCCCTACCACCTTCCGAGAGACTGGCGTAACAGACATGTTGGACAATATGATTTTGGATGGGATATGCTCAGGGTACAGCGCCTTAAAAAACAAAAAGAACTTGGTATCGTTCCAGAATCAGCAAATCTGGCTGAGCGTATGTGGTTCGTACCTGAATATGCACTGCTGGCTCCTGCAGCACGGGCAGTGGTCGGCAGAAAAATGGAACTCTATGCCGGTCTGGTGGAGAATCTGGATTTTCATATTGGCCGGCTGATTGACCATCTGAAAGAAATAGGTGAATACGAAAACACCATATTCATTGTATTTGGCGATAACGGTGCAGAAGGAAATGATCTTGGTGCCATGATTGCCGGAACACCCGGAACCCGCGACTATCTTTATTTTGCCAGCTAAGTGGTCGAATAATGATCTCAGATGCGTGGGGTGATCCCGGTTCTTATGTTGGCTATGGTCCGGGATGGGCACAGGTTTCCATGACTCCTTTCAGTCAGTACAAAGGCTGGCTGGCCGAAGGTGGAATACGCAATGCACTTATTGTTAGCGGTCCTGTCAACAAACGGGAAAAAGGCAGCATAAACCATGGACTGATGTCTATTGCTGATATCATGCCTACACTGCTTGATATTGCAGGCACTATCGTATCCAAAAAACTACAACGGAAATGAATTACCTCCGCTGATCGGCAAATCCTGGACAAAAGTACTTGCAGGTGAGGCCGAGTCACCCCGCGCACAAGAGGATTATATTGCATGGGAGCTTTTCGGTAATCGTGCTGTTCGTCAGGGTGACTGGAAGCTGCGGTGGGAATTTACACCCCTTGGTAAATCTGATTGGGAACTGTTTAATGTTGCTGCTGATCCTGCAGAGCGAAACGATCTTGCTTCTGCTAACCCGGATAAAGTAAAGGAAATGCTGGTGCTCTGGGATGACTATGTGAAGAAGAACAATGTGATCCTTCCCAGCCGTTCTCCTTTTGAAGGACTTTATGACCAATTGCCTGCGCGGTTCCCGGTTGATGCCGGATACCCACCGCTGGTTAACAAGCGACAGTATACACCTCCGAAAGAATTAATGACTGCTCCAAAGCAATAAAGCAGTAATTACCATGAAAAAATATTTATCTGCCTTCAACTCTCTGTATTTGAAGAATCTTTGCTCATTATTGCTTTAGTGCTGACTGTTAAGCTTGGCCTGATGCAGCCCATGCCCAGGGAGATGGCGCCCGGTTTTATTGGAAAGGTTTGAAGGAACAAATGCTATTCCGGTGATTGGCATCTTCACTGGGGGGAAATGCAAACCCATTGGATCCTTCACATAATGTGATTCCCGGATCTGATTTCGCAGCATCGATGAGTATGGCCGGTTATGCCAAAATGATCTGCCGGTATTCAAGCGTTCGGCATTGGTTTCGGTTATCGTTGCCGATGGGCAGGGTATCCAGTGACGCTTCACTCAACGGCCTGATTACTATACCCAAACTGCCAGGGGATTCGGAGATCCGATGTTGCAATTCGATATCAATGTGATCGGGCCAAAAGCAATCATGAATATTCCGGACATGCTCAGGTATAAACCCGGATTTTCTGTCGATGTTGTTGACTAGCCTCGCTATTCCGATCGGGGAATACGACAATAAAAGTCCCATCAATATTGGCCAGAACCGATGGTACGGACGTATTGGCGTGCCGATTGTATGGCAGATTGGATCATGGGTTCCAGGCAAGCGCACCACATTTGAGTTTCTTCCTGCCGTTTGGTTGTTCGGCGATAACAATGATTTTGTTGGCAAGAAAATGTAGACAGAACCCATGTATCAACTCGAAGCACATCTTACCCGCGATTTTATGGAAAAGATGTGGGGATCATTGGATGTTATTTCTTATTCAGGTGGCAAAGCTACCATCGATGGTGTTGAAGGCAATAGCCTGAACAATCTTGGAGTAGGTGGTACGCTTGGGTTCCGAATTACTGACAATATGCAGCATTGGCTTCCTACTCTTCAACAGTAAATGATAAAAATCCTGAAGATCTGAAAATGGACGGCTTTCGTCTTACACTTATTTACGGATGGCACCAGCTGGTAGAAGGCATGGGACGGATGAAGAACCACTAACTGGATGAACAATTTTTTCGATGGCTGTGTACCTTAATACGCAGCCCATCCGCCATCTGCAACGATCACGGAATCGTACCTAAACTGCTAAATCATGGCGGAGGAAATCACCCTACACCTGACATCAGTTCAATCCGATTTGATAGAAATAAGGCTCACTTTCCGATACAAAACTTACTGAAAATATAATCGAGCTGATCCTCATTGGTGATCTCTCCGGTGATCTCACCGAGATAATGCAGGCAGCGACGTATATCCAGCGCGAGAAGGTCTCCGGAAATCTGGGCATCCAGCCCCAGGCGGATATCATGCAGTGATTTATGCACCTGCAACAGGGAATTATAATGACGTGCATTGGTCACGATAGTGCTTTCCGTATTCACCTGCCCCTGCACCACCTTATCTACCAGCCTTTCTTTCAGGACATCTACATGGTGATGTGTTTTTGCAGAGATATACAGCGCCTCAACTACCTTCAAACTTTTGGGCAGCGCCTTCATCGCCAATAATATCAGCTTTGTTCCCAATCAATAAAAAAGACGGATTGATTTCCTGTAATTGTGCGACGGCCGCTTCGAGTTCTCCCCTGCTCTCTTCCTCCACATCAAACAGGTAAAGCACGATGTCTGCCCCTTTCATTTTCTCCCGGCTCTTCTCCACCCCGATCAGTTCTATCACATCCTTACTCTCACGTATACCTGCAGTATCAATGAGCCGGAAAAGAATCCCGTCAATATTGATGACTTCTTCAATGGTATCCCTCGTGGTTCCGGCAATTTCACTTACAATGGCCCGGTTCTCATTCAGCAGTGTATTCAGCAGGGTTGATTTACCGGCATTGGGTTTCCCGACAATCGCCACGTTCACGCCATTCTTGATAACATTTCCCAGTTTGAACGACTGTATCAAGTTCACTAACCGTATTTTCGATCTGGAAGATCAGTTCATAAAACTTGCTCCGGTCGGCAAACTCAACATCCTCCTGTGAAAAATCCAGTTCCAGTTCAATCAGCGCGGAAAAGGTGATGAGTTTATCCCGGAGTATTTTCAATACTTCAGAAAATCCACCACGGATATTTTTCAATGCCGTTTGTTGCGAAGCAGAAGAATTTGAGGCAATAAGATCGGCCACCGCTTCCGCCTGGGTAAGGTCCAGTTTTCCTTTTAAAAAGGCCCGCTGGGTAAATTCCCCGGCCCTGGCAAGTCGTGCACCTTTCGCTATACAGGCATTGATCACCTGCTCCTGTATAAATGGTGAACCATGGGTGGAAATTTCCACGGTATCTTCCCCGGTATATGATTTTGGTCCGCGGAATATGGAGATCACCACTTCATCCAGCACTTTATGTTCATCCTTCAATAAGCCTACATGGAGTGAATAACCAGGCTGTACCGTCAAATCTTTGGAAGGAAAAAGTTCATTGACAATCTCAATCGACTTACTACCGCTGAGCCTGATCACGCCAATGGCACTCACGCCATGGGCTGTGGCGAGCGCTACAATGGTATCGTCCCAGTTTGTGTACATTCTGCAAAGATAAGACATGACGAGAAGACTGCAGAGACTGCGAGACTAGACGACGGTAGAGCATACAAAAAAAGACGCAGAGAACTTAATCCCTGCGTCTTACTATTTTCTAATTTCATTTATCACATCTTCACACTTCCCACACTTCCCAATTATCGCGTAGCGATCTTACTCTTCCTCCAGTCTGAATGTAACCGGCTGCCTGCGGTATGCTTTAACGTTACGTCCGTTCTGTACAGCGGGTTTCCATTTTGGTCCTTTCTTGATGGCAGATACGGCTACTTCAGCGAGCTTGGTGCCGGGTCCGAGGCAGTGATGTTACACCGGCTTCAGAACATGGCAGTGCGCGTACTTCAGATACTGCACCTTCCTTATCCACGATGAAGAGAACCACAACAGTACCGGATTTTCCATCTTCCTGCAGTTCGTCCATATTACGCTCGATCTCGCGGGTTACGTATTTGGTCCAGCTGGAGTTACCTCCGGGGAATTCAGCATCGATCTCCACTTTCTGGAAGACCTTGTCTTCATCATCCGTCTTTGGCGCTTCCACTACACCACCTTCCTGAACCGGAGGGGCTACGATACCTTCGTCCTTGATACCTTCCACGTTGGCTGTACCGATCTTGGTATCCTCGAGCTTTTCCACTTCAGGTGGTTTTTCTTCTTCCTTTACCTCTTCATCCTTTACCACTTTAGGCGGTGTGAATTTTGCCATTTCCACTTTTGGTGGCTCTGGTGGCTTGGGCGGAGGAGGCGGTGGCGGCGGTTCATTCTTCTGTTCTTCCTGCTGGATATCAGCAAGCTGAACTTCCTGAACCTGCACCTGTCCTTTATTCCTGTCCTTCGCGGCATTCACCAGGAAAGAAGTCAGGAATATCAGCAACAGTCCGCCAAACGTTATCACAAGCGCCTTGGTAAGCCTCCTGTTATACTGTTTGCGAAGTTCATAAGCACCGTATTCCTTATTCCTTCCCTCAAAGATGAGGTCGAGCAGGTCGGTACTAAGTATTTTATTTACATCCATTGTTAATGGTTTTAATCTTTAGATGCAGCAGGGGAACGGATTCCATATGCTGCCAAAGCGAAATTTATTTGTTGGCCGCTTCTGTTGCTTTAACAAGGGCATATTCATCCGGGCTGATATCCACCATCGCATACCTTTTGATCTCCGCAATGGTCATCTCATCCAGGATATCCACGGTATTCTTATACGTGGCTTCTTCTGAAGGTTTGATGATCATCACCAGGTCTTCGGGATTGGTAGATTGTTTTTTACGGAGGATCTCATCCCTGATACCCTTGAAATTGGTTGCTTTCAACTGGGTAGGGTCAAGTCCCTCATAATAAAAAATATTATCACCTCCACCAAGAAGGATGGTAAATGCACCCGATTCCTTAACCTTGTTCTGTTCTTCAGGTTTATCCACATCCTTTGGCAGGTACAGCTTCATCGCCGTAGGCAATGCCGTGGTAGTGGTAAAAATGAAGAAAGTGATCAGCAGGAATCCAAGATCCACCATCGGGGTCATATCCACCCTGGTAGAAAGCTTTTTGGCTTTCTTTACGCCGGGTCCTTTTTTACCATGTCCGCCTCATCTCCGCCGCCTTCAATACTTGCCATATTTCAATGTTTTTGCTGTGATCGAAACTTATTTCTTTTCTCGCCGCACCTGTTTCTGACGGGAAATAAATGACGGTGTACCGGACGGAGCATCTTCCGGAGCCGTAATCAGTAAAAATTTATTCTGATCATTCTTTCTTGAAGGCAGTTCAGAACATTCTTAAATGCCGGATACTTGGTATCATTATCCGCTTTGATACAGCAGATTCAGTTTCCTGCCTGAATATGCCACCAGGGCATCCCTGACCCAGTAATACAATTCACCGCCAGTGGAATCATTCACCGGAATACCGGGTTGTTTCAATGCTTTTTGCTGCTCAGGCGTCAAGGCCAAGAAGTGATTTCAATTGACTGAAAGGAACACCAACGCTGGGGATATTAATAAAGGACTTGATCTCAGCATTGGTCCAAGACCCAGGTTTCGGGTCTTGTTCAGGTTTTCAATCAGCACCTGGCTAAACTCCGGATTATCCATGGATACAAATACCCTTGCCTTCCTTGTCCACTGAAACCAGTAAAAACATCCTTTTCAGGCACGGCAGCGGAAGAAACCGAACTGGGGATCTTCACCTCTACAGCTTCTTCCGGTTTAAACTTTGTCGCCAGCATGAAAAACGACAGGATCAGGAATGCCACATCCACAAACGGGGTCATGTCATTTTCCGGCGCGTGCTTTTTTATTTTGACACTAGGCATGTATACTTCAACTTTTGAATATTAGTTAAGATGCATGACCGGCAATATTCCATAATTAAACCGGTATCATTTCTTACTTGTACAGAGATGCAAAGCTCTGTGTCAGAGTGAAACCGGATTCATCGATACCATAAGTGATGGCGTCAATTTTCGTGGTAAACACATTATACATCAATCAACGCAACAGAAGAAGTAGCGATACCCAGTGCTGTATTATACAGGGCTTCAGAGATACCTACCGCCAGTTCGGCTGCTGCACCTGCACCACCTTCTTCACCAAGAGATGAGAACGATTTGATCATACCCATTACCGTTCCCAACAGGGCGATCAGTGTACCCAGCGAAGTAAGGGTCGACAGGAATACCAGGTTTTTCTGTAACATCGGCAATTCCAGCGCCGTGGCTTCTTCCACTTCCTTCTGGATGGCCAGCAACTTTCTGTTCGGTATTATATTCACTGTTTGTGATCATTTCTTTGTACTTGCGAAGACCAGCTTTCATTACATTACCCACACTGCCTTTTTGTTTGTCGCACTCTGCCAGGGCAGCGTCAACATTCTTATTGGCAAGATGATACTGCACTTTACGGATGAACTCAGAAATAGATCCGCTTCCTGTAGCCTTTGAAATGGTCAGGAACCTTTCGATAGAAAACGTAATCACCATTAGCAAACATCCGATCAGCAATGGAACGATGATACCACCTTCATACATCCTGTAGAATGCACCTTTGGGACCAATGTGTGTTGGCCAGAAACCGCCACTAGGATCAGGCTTTGTAAACCCTGATGGATTTCCTAAACCGAATCTCCAGATAGCATACCCTACAAGAATACAGACCACTGGGGCCAGGATGGAAATAAGGTTACTGCTTTTCTTCGGTTGCACTGACGTAGTCGCTTTCGCTGTTGCAGTTGGTTTTGTCTCAGCCATGACTTTTTGATTTTAATTTTTAAATGTTCGTTTTGGTGATTTTATCCTACAATTCTACTGAAAAAAATATTCGATAATTCAATGCGGTGAAATATTTTCAGAGGGAACACAATATAGTAAGTTTTCCAAAAAAAAATCATCAAACTGTAAGACAATATAATTAAGGGATATGGAAGGGATAGATTATGGGATATAAGATGTGTCAAATTATAAAGAATTTTTTGAAAAACACTCAATTTTACTCATCCTTTCCTCAAATGCCTTGTTATTCCCTTCTGACCTCTGCACACACCGCCAATAATATATACTCCTTTCCCGAGCTATCGGCGAAGGCTTTATCATTATATTCGACGCCTAAATTTTTCATCAACATTCCAATTGCCCTGATTATGAAGCAAATGATTACACTGGCACTGACTTTATTGATTTTCATAGCAGAAATACAGGCCCAGAGGAAGCCAGACCCCAAGCAACCCGTTCCTGCCTCTACTGTACCTCCCGCCCCGGCAACGGGTACAGGATCTACTCCTGGAGGTTCTTCAAAAGCAGGGCCAAAGCCCTATAAAGATGTGATTACGGATAAGGCGAAAACCAGCAAAGGTCTGTTCACCGTGCATAAGGTGGAGGAAAAATATTTTTTTGAAATACCTGACTCGATCATGGGACGGGATATTATGGCCATCACCAGGTTTTCCAAAGTGGCCGGCGGTGGCGGAGTGTATGGCGGGGAACTGGCTAACCAGCAGGTGGTCCGTTTTGAAAAAGGACCCGACAATAAAATCTTTATGCGTGTGGTCACCGTGATCAGTGTGGCTAATGATTCCACCCAACCAATTTATAAAGCTGTGAGGAATTCCAATGTAGACCCGATCGCCGCCTCCATGGATATAAAGGCCCTGTCGCGCGACAGCACCGGGGTGGTGATTGATATGACAGATTTCTTTAAAGGTGATAATATCCCTGTTTCCCTTAACCAGGGGGCTAAAAGGAGGCTGAACCTGGGCGGACTGGCTTCTGACCGATCCTATATTGAAAGCATCAGGTCATTCCCGATCAATACGGAAGTCCGGACGGTAAAAACGTTTAGTTCTTCACCTTCCATCGGACTTTCCACCCCCTCTCCTTTCCCTTCTTCCTCCCTTCCTGCAGCGAATGCTGCCGGTGCCGTGACCATCGAACTGAATACTTCTTTCCTCCTGCTTCCCAAAATACCTTCCGCCAAAAGGCTGTACGATCCCCGTGTAGGGTTCTTTGCTGATGATTATACCGTGTATTCGGATGACCAGCAAAAAGTGGAGGAAGCCAATTTTATTGTCAGGTGGAAACTCGAACCCAAAGCCGGAGGATCTTGAAAAATGGAAATCCGGACAGCTGGTGGAACCCGTAAATCCTATTGTCTATTATATTGATCCGGCCACCCCAAAGAAATGGAGGCCGTACCTGATCCAGGGTGTAAACGACTGGCAGGTAGCATTTGAAAAAGCGGGATTCAAAAATGCCATCATGGCTAAGGAATGGCCGGAGAACGACAGCACCATGAGCCTGGAAGATGCCCGCTTTTCAGTGATCAGGTATTTCGCTTCAGATATCCAGAATGCCTATGGCCCCAATGTGCATGATCCCACGCAGCGGTGAGATCATCGAAAGCCATATCGGATGGTACCATAATGTGATGGAATTGCTGCACGACTGGTACTTTGTACAGGCCGCTGCCGTGGATCCGGCGGCAAGGAAAATGAAGTTTGATGATGAACTGATGGGTAGCCTGATCCGTTTTGTTTCTTCACATGAAGTGGGGCATACCCTTGGCCTTCGACATAATATGGGATCCAGCAGCAAAACACCGGTTGAAAAACTCCGCGATAAAGCCTGGGTTGAAGCAAACGGTCATACTGCCTCCATTATGGATTACGCACGTTTCAATTATGTGGCGCAGCCTGAAGATAATATTTCCCGCGTGGGCCTTTTTCCAAGAATTGGTGATTATGATAAATGGGCGATCGAATGGGGTTATGGTTATGTTCCCGGAAATGAAGAAGACGCAAAGAAAGCGCTGAGTAAAAAATATAATGACAGGCTTGCGGCAAATCCAAGGATATGGTTTGGCTCTTATGAATTTGGCAATGCAGCTGATCCCCGCACGCAAAGTGAAGACCTTGGTGATAATGCCATGAAGGCAAGTGAATACGGCATTAAAAACCTGAAACGCATTATGCCCAACCTTCCTGCACTGGACCAGGGAAGAAGCTGACCGTTATGAGAACCTCGCAGGAAATGTATAATAGTATTGCCGGACAGTTCAACAGGTATATGAATCATGTTGCCCGCAATATTGGCGGATATTATGAAACCGCCAAGAGTGTGGAACAAAACGGTGATGTTTTTGATATGGTTCCCAAAGCGACCCAGAAAGAAGCCCTTAGCTTTCTCCAGAAACAATTGTTTGAAACGCCCACATGGATGCTGGATAAAAATATCCTGAATAAAATCAGCAGCCCTGTCTTCAGACCTGGTGAACACCCTGCAGGATAATATGCTGAATAACCTCCTGGCAACGTCAAGGCTGGGCAGGATGGTGGCTATGTCGAACCGATATGACAATGCCTATAATATTGATGAATATTTCAATGACCTGAAAAAAGGTATCTTCAGCGAGATTCCGGCAAGAAGCAGGATAGAAAATCGCCGCAGGAACCTCCAGAAAAGTTATGTGGAAAGGCTGATCAGCCTGGTTAACCCAACCACTACCACATCGATCAATTTGCCCGGGCTAACCCTGAGTTTCGGACCTGATGTGAAGAAGAGTGATATCAGTTCCGTGGCCCGTGCCAACCTTAACCAACTCAGGACTGAACTCGTCAGTGCTGCACCGGCCATTGCAGATAACCTGAGCCGCTACCACGTCCAGGATCTTGCGGAAAGGATCAGGCAGGCGCTGAATCCTAGATAAAAGCTTTGCTTTTACCTTGGATTCAGATTGGCGGATTAGCGGATTGACGGATTGCGGATTACGGATTGACGGATTAGCGGATTAGACGTTAAATAAAAAAGAGGTTGAAATTTATTCAACCTCTTTTGTTATTATTATGTCCGTAAATTTAGCAATATATTCTATATACGTCAATCCGCAATCCGCTAATCCGCCAATCCGTAATCTACTCGTATCGTAATGCTACTATCGGATCGAGGTTGCTCGCTTTCCATGCAGGATACAATCCGGCGATCAAACCTACAATGGAACAGATCAGGATTCCTCCTCCCATAAGTTTCCATGGAATAAAGAAACCTGTATCCATCAATGAGCCAACTAAATTTCCAACCAATACTCCAAGTAAGATACCTACGGTTGCTCCCATCAGGCTAATGATGATGGATTCATACAGGAACTGTCTTCTGATATTTCCTTTTGTTCCGCCGAGCGCTTTGATTAATCCAACCTCGCGGGTTCTTTCAGAAACCGCCACTAGCATGATATTCATCAATCCAATGGCCGCTCCCATCAACGTAATAAATCCAATTGCTCCGGCCGCTGAAGAAATTGTACCTAACAACTTAATAAATGTTTCCGCAATACTGTCGCTCTTGTCGACATAAAAATTATTCTCTTCGGAAATTGACAGGTTCCTGATCGGTCTGAACGTTCCCTCTGCTTCCCCAATTGCTTCCTCCATACGATGAAAATCATTCACCATTACTGCCAGGGAAAACGATTGATTGGAATTTGAATATAGCCTTCGCACATTTTTGTACCCCGTAAATATTACATTGTCTGCCCGCAACATCGCACTTGATCCTTTTTCCTTTGCCACTCCGATAACACGGTATTTATTACTTCCAACCCTAATGACTTTTTCCAGCGCCCTGTCCTTTCGATCTCCAAAAAACTTTTTGGCCACATCACTTCCGATAATACAGACATTCCTCCCACTTTCAACATCCAGGCGATTCAGATCACGTCCAAATTCAATTTCATACCCATTCAGTAACAGGTAGTTTTCGTCACCACCATTAATGTATATCTGAGGATTGGTTTTTTGATTTTCGTAATATACTATCTGGCTCCTGGGTCCGTTCAGTCCTACAGAAACTTTTGCGGGGTATTCATAACTCTCCTTGAATTGTCGTGCCTGTTCATAAGTTATGATCCTGCCAGTATTTGACTTCTTGACTTTCTTGGCATTTTTATTTTCCTTCTGTACCTGGTCCCCTCCATCTCCAATTCGTATCCTCCTTTCCCGGAACCTGATACTGAACGCATTGGCGCCCATGGTGGAGAAGCTTTCCCTCAAACTGGCATTCATGGCTTCAACTGCCGTAATGATGCCCACCAGGGCCATAATACCAAAAGCGATAATGGCCACGGTAATACTCGTTCTCAGCCTGTGTGAACGCACGGTATTGAGTGCCAGAATGAACGTATCCCAGAATTTCATGGAATAAAAATACGGAATGCTGACGTTATAATTTGCGAATGTGGTGACAAACCAATTACAGTGGGGAAAGGCGCCATTTATTGATTAGCGGATTACGGATTGCGGATTACGGATTGATATTTGCGAATTTGCCGGTTTCCGAATCAGTCTGAACCAGGTAAAGACATTACCGGGAATCCGCTAATCCGCTCCGAATCCGCAATTATAATAGTTTCTTAAACATTCAACAGGTTCAACAGGAGCCCCGGCCTGACACCAAGTATGATGATCAATACCGCCGTGAGCACCAGTATGGTCTTGAAGCCTGAAGACACTACGATCCCGGGATTTTCTGCTTCCTTGAAATACATGGCCTGTATCACCCGGAAATAATAATATACGCTGATGGCAGCGCAAATGATGCCGGTAATCACGAGCCAGAACATCTGCCCGTTTTTAACAGCGGCAACCAGCATGAAATATTTGGAGAAGAAGCCTGCAGTCAACGGTATGCCTGCCAGTGAAAGCAGGAAGATGGTACTGGTGATGGCAAGAACGGGTTCATGTTTTCCAAGGCCATTAAAGCCATCAAAAGTATAATCCTTCATCTTTACCAGTACGGCAAAAAGGCCGATAGTGGCCAGGCTGTACGCTGCCGTATAGAGGATCAGGCCCTGCTTACCCATGCCATTCATGGCGAACAGTGCCAGCATCATGAAACCTGCCTGTGCAATGGATGAATAAGCCAGCATCCTTTTTACACTTTGCTGGAACACCGCGGTAACATTACCGATGATCAGGGTAACCGCAGTGATAATGGCCGCCAGCAACTGCCATTGACCATGCATCTTGCCAAATGCATTTTCAAATAAGCGAAGGAAGGCAATAAACACCGCAGCCTTCACCACGGTGGCCATAAATGATGTGAATACCGTTGGTGATCCGTCATACACATCCGGTGTCCAGAAATGAAATGGCGCCGCAGAAGCTTTAAATGCCATTGACACCATCATCAGTACAATCCCGATAGCCATGACCGGTGATAACTCCAGCATGCCGATATTCATGGCCGACATATAAAATGATCCGGCGGAGCCGTAAAGCAATGTGATACCCATCAGCATGAGGCCGGTGGAAAATGAACCCATTAAAAAATATTTCAATGAGGCTTCATTGCTCTTGAGGTTTCTTTTATCGCTCCCCGCAAGAATATACAGGGGAATAGAAATGATTTCTATGCCGATGAAAAGCATCAGCAGACTTTGGAAGGAAGATACAATGGCAACACCACAGAGTACAAAAAAGATGAGCGCGAAATAATCATATACATTCTTACCCACCTGTTCCATATCTGATCCGGAAAGCATGAAATACACCAGCGTAGATACAAAAGCAATGGTATTGAAGAGCAATCCGAAGGTGCCGAACTGGAGCATGCCCCTGGTGTTGATATCAAAGAATGGCAGGCCCGCAAATTCAAGCCAGTTGGCCACGATCAGCAGCAACATGCCAAGTATGGCAACATATTTGGCAGATGATTTCTTTTTCAGGATTATTCCCGAGTACATCATCACCACACCCCAGACCGCTGATAAAATAATTGCATTCATAATTGTGCTTCAAAAAATTATTTACCCGAAATCCTGCTCATGATCACATCAGTGGAAACCTTTACCAGGTCAAACATCGGGGCAGGATAAACACCCACGAGGAAGATCATCACTACTACAACCGAAAGAATGACCCTTTCATGGATCCTGATCTCCCGGAATGAAGAAGTGATTTGATTAAGGTTGCCATAGAAAACATTCTTCACCATATTAAGCGTATACACTGCCGCCAGGATAATACTCAGTCCGGCTGCAGCTGCATACCATGGACTAAATTTGAACAGTCCGCTGAACATCAAAAATTCTCCCACAAAGGCATTGGTAAGCGGAAGGGCGATATTCGCCAGTGCAATCACCACCAGCATAATGGCCAGCACCGGGGCCTGCTGTGCGAGTCCCCCCAGTTGGGATATTTTCCGGATACCGGTTTGCTTTTCGATCAGGTACACCACGATCCACATGCCGATGATATTGATGCCATGGTTGAACATCTGTATCATCACACCCTGTAAGCCCTGCTCGCTCATGGTAAATACCGCCGCAGCCATCAGTCCGATATGCGCGATGGATGAATATGCAATCAGTCTTTTCAAGTCATCCTGCACCATTGCTATGCAGGAAGCATATAACATACCCACCACCGCGAGCCCGATCAGGATATTATCGTACTGTTTTACCGCATCCGGAAAAAGGACCAGCAACCACCTCATCAATGCAAATACACCCATCTTCACCATGATCCCGCTCAATACCATCGTTACCGCAGTGGGCGATTGTTCATACACATCAGGCTGCCATGTATGGAATGGGAAAACAGGCATTTTGATGGCAAAAGCGATAAAGAAAAACCAGAATAACCATGCCTGGTCAGCGGCATGGCAATTCCGTATTGTAAAAAGTAACCAGTGAAAAATTCTGGTTGGCCGTATGCAGGTAGATATAAATAATTCCGATGAGCAGGAAAAGGGAGCCGGCAAAAGTGTAAATGAAAAATTTGAATGCTGCCTGTATCCTTTTTTCCCCTCCCCACTGTGATGCCAGGAAATAAGCAGGTATCAGTGCAAGTTCCCAGAAGAAATAAAATACCAGTGCATCCATCGACATAAAAACACCCATGAGTCCGCATTGCGTAAGCAACATCAAACCATAAAAGGAATTTGCGTTTTTATATTCCGCATCATAGGTAGCCGTGAATATGATGGGAAATGAAAATGCTGTCAGCAGGCAGAGTATCCGGCTCATGCCATCGAGCATAAGGGAAAAACTACTTCCGATTTCGGGAAGCCAGACATAACTTACGCTGTTCAGTGCATAATGTTTCTGGTCTGTGTACAGGAGGCTTGCCAGCATCAATACCAGGGTAAGTATGGAAGAGAACAATGACCATGCCTTCACGTTACGCTGGTCTTTAATAAAAAAGCAGATCAGTCCGCCGATTAACGGCAGCCAGATCAGCAATGCAGGGAAATTATCGAACGCAACCAACATATCTGATTTTTACTGCTGTTTATTTTCCAAATAACTGTATAATAAAAAAGACCACGGTTGCCACTACCATGATGAGGATATAAGATCCCACCTGGCCGCTTTGCAGCCATCTCAACTGACGTCCGCTGTACTGAACGAATTTCCCCACACCATTGACGATTCCGTCTATGCCTGACCGTTCTACCACATTGTTCATGAATAATGAAAATCCTCTTAGTGGTTTATTGATAACGGCATCATAGATTTCATCCACATACCATTTATTTTCCAGCACCCTTGCAAAACCGGTTGCTTCTACACCTGTTTTTTCATAGCGGCTGAATTTACTGATCGCATAGAAAGTAATGATGAGAATAAATACCACCGTACCGCCCATTAACATCCATTCGGTTGAATGAGATACAGCATGTGCTTCCTGGCGTATGGTTGATTCCGCAAATACCGGCGCCAGGTAATGGCTGAGCCAGTGTGCGTCTTTGGCGAACAGTTCCGGAATGCCAAGAAAGCCAGCAACAATCGCCAACGCAGCCAGTACAATCAGCGGAACGGTCATGGCAGAAGGTGATTCATGCAGGTGATGTTCCTGGTCATGATGTTCCCCTGAATTTTCCGAGGAAGGTCAGTGCATATAACCGGAACATATAAAATGCGGTCAGCAATGCACTGAATGCACCGATAAAATATAACACAGGGCTTTGGGCAAATACGCCGGTAAGGATTTCGTCCTTTGAAAAGAATCCGGAGAAGGGCGGAATTCCCGCAATGGCAATACAACCGATAAGGAAAGTGATATGCGTAACAGGAAGATGTTTTTTCAGTCCGCCCATATTCCTGATATCCTGTTCATGGTGCATGGCATGTATCACGCTTCCTGCGCCAAGGAATAAAAGTGCCTTGAAGAAAGCATGTGTCATTACATGAAACACTGCGCCGGTATAGGCGCCCACACCAAGACCGAGGAACATATAATCCCAGCTGGCTTACGGTAGAATAAGCCAGCACTTTTTTAATATCGTTTTGCTGAATGGCAATGGTAGCTGCAAGCAATGCCGTAGCCAGTCCAATGATGGCAACAATCATCGGGGTTAAAGGCGCCAGTGTATACAGGATATTGCTCCTGGCGATCATATAAATACCCGCCGTTACCATGGTTGCGGCGTGGATCAGCGCGGATACAGGGGTCGGACCCGCCATGGCATCCGGCAACCAGGTATATAATGGTATCTGTGCTGATTTTCCTGTAGCGCCAACAAACAGTAAAAGTGTTATGCCTGTCAGCACTGCAGGTGCTGTATCGCCTGCACGGGAGAATATTTCGGTAAACCCGGTGGTTCCATATTGGCCGATCATCCAGAAAATGGCGAGTAAAAAACCAAGGTCACCGATCCGGTTCATGACAAAGGCTTTTTTAGCCGCGTCATTATAATCGCCATTTTTGAACCAGTACCCGATGAGCAGGTAAGAACAAAGTCCAACGCCTTCCCATCCGATAAACATGATCACGAAATTGGCACCCAGCACAAGGAGCAGCATGGAAAAAACGAAAAGGTTGAGATAGGCGAAGTAACGCGCATAATGGGAAGCGGTTTCTTCCTTCATATATGCAGTTGAGTACAGGTGTATCAGGAAGCCGACGCCGGTAATGATCAGCAGGAACAAGGTGGACAGCTGGTCGACCTGGAATGAAAATGGAATATTCAGTTTTGCCGTATTGATAAAATCAAACAGCGTGACCTGTGTAGCAGTAAAACCGGGGGCTTTGACTTCCAGGAAGATGAGTATGCTCAGGATGAAAGAAGCCAGCACAGAGCCGCTGCCGACAAAGCCGGAAAGCGATTTCGAAAGATAATTCCTGCCCAGTCCGTTGACCAGGAATCCGATCAGCGGAAACAGCGGAACCAGATATATAAGTTTAGTCATGTCTTGGTTAGTGCATATAAAAGCGATGGCAGGTATATGGTGCAAACACCATCCTGCCTAATGCTTCAGTCGATTCAAAAAATTAATATCAACAGAATGTATATTCCGGTACATCATTACAATGATGGCTAAGCCCACACTTACCTCAGCCGCTGCAACCACCATAATAAAAAACACGAACAGCTGGGCATCAGACCCTGCCGTAGTGGCGGGATTCAGGATCAGCGCATTGGCATAATGCATTTTTGAAAAAGCCACCAGCAACAGGTTCACTGCATTCAGCATCAGTTCGATACACATAAACACAATGATGGCATTCCTGCGTGTCAGTACTCCTATTACGCCAATGCTGAAAAGCGCAACGGCCAGAAATATGTAATAATTGATCGGCATATTTTTATGATTGCGGATTGCGGATTGCGGATTACGGATTCAATTCGACAATCCGCTAATTCGTTAATTCGCTAATCCTTTTTTCCCAATAACCACTGCACCCACCATCGCACTAAGGAAAAGCACGCTGCTGATTTCAAACGGCAGCACATAATCCTTGAACAGCACCATTCCCAGGTTTTGAATCAGCCCAATATCACCGTCCTTTACCTGTGCCACCTGGTATTTCATTTCAGTATCTTTCAATGCCGCAATGATCACCAGCATTAATGAACCGCCTGCCACTACGCCGGCCATTTTCATCCACCGGTTTTTCTGCGGCTCGGTATCTGAATTCAGGTTCATCAGCATGATCACAAAAAGGAACAATACCATGATGGCGCCTGCATATACAATCAGGTTCACAATGGCCAGGAACTGTGCATTCAGTATGATATAATGTCCGGAAATGGCAAAGAATACAGCAATCAGCCAAAGCACGCTGTGAACTGGGTTTTTACTGAATACCACCATCAGCGCACTGAGGATGGCCAATGCGGTAAGAAACCAGAATAGAATTTCCGTTATTCCCATGTCAGTTGTTGTCGGTTTTGGTCGCTTTCATGTTTGCCTTATGCGCTGATATCTGTACCCTGGGCTTTTGCAAAATCTTCCGGATTCTTTTTAGGATCAGGAATCAGCAGGTCAGGCTTTCCATATATAAAACTCTCGCGAGTAAAATTTGCCGGTGCAAATGTTTCCGTAAGATAAATGGCATCTTTCGGACAAGCCTCTTCACAAAGTCCGCAAAAAATACAACGCAGCATATTGATCTCATACCGTGCGGCATATTTCTCCTCACGGTACAGATGTTCTTCCTTTGATGTTCTTTCCGCTGCTTCCATGGTAATGGCTTCAGCCGGACAGGCAACTGCACAGAGTCCGCAAGCCGTGCAACGTTCCCTTCCCTCCTCATCACGGTTCAGTATGTGCAAACCCCTGAACACCGGGCTGAAAGGCCGCTTCTCTTCAGGGTAACTGATGGTTGCCTTCTTCCTGAATATATGACTGAACGTAATGCCCATACCTTTGCAGGATCGCAGGCAGGTACATCCTTTCCCAAAGCTCAGGGGCTTTTGTTCAAATACTTTCGCTCTGTTGGTTAATGTTTGCATAATAAACAGCTTTTGTTTTTTTTCCGCCTTGCGGATAAGCTGCCGGTTTATTAATGGTTGCAAAAATATTTTTTGTTTAGCCTATCTCCCAATTTAATTACCCGGCATGCACATTTATCTCCTCAAAATCCTTTTTCACTTATTTATCCAGCCACAGTATCACTGCTCCGGTAATCAGCATATTCGCCAGTGCCAGTGGTATCAGTTTTTTCCATCCCAGGTCCATCAACTGATCATAACGGAAACGGGGAATCGTCCACCGGACCCACATAAAAAAGAAAAGAAAGAACACCACTTTCAGCAATAATGCCACTGTACCCAGTATCGTCACTAATGTTCGTTCCCCAGCTTTCAGCACAGGCTTGCTTCATTCACAAACGGTATATCATACCCACCGAAAAAAAGCGTCGCCATAATGGCACTGCTGATAAACATATTGATATACTCCGCAAACAGGTAAAATCCAAGTTTCATGGAAGAATACTCCTGGTGATAACCGAAGTTCAATTCATTTTCCGCTTCCGGAAGATCAAATGGCGTCCTGTTACATTCTGCAAATGCACAAATCAGGAAAATCAGGAAGCCAACAGGCTGGTACACTACATTCCATCACGCCACTGGATACCTGCTGTTCAACGATTGTTTTCATGCTCAGTGAACCGGATAACATCAGCAAGGCAATCAGTGACAAGTCCCATCGCCAGTTCATAGGAAATGATCTGTGATGCACCCCTGACTGCGGCGATCAGTGAAAACTTATTATTCGATGCCCATCCACCAATCATGATTCCATAAACACCCATGCTCACCACACCAAAAACATACAGGATACCGATATTGATATCTGCAATCTGCAGGCCCACTTCCCTGTCCGAAAATTTCGAGTTTATTCCCCCATGGGATAACGGCACCGGTCATCATGGCTGTCATCATAGCCATACAGGGGCCGAGTATAAATAGCCATTTGTTTGAAGTGAGGGGAATGATCTCTTCCTTGAAGAAAAGTTTCATACCATCTGCAACAGGTTGCAACAAACCAAATGGACCGGCACGGTTAGGACCTTTCCTGTCCTGGATAACAGCGGCAACTTTTCTTTCTGCCCAGGTAGAATACATGGCAATCACCAATGATCCCATGATGACCACTACAATCAGCAGGAACTTTTCTAACAGAAACGCATAGTCGAAAGCTAAGCATCATGGCTTCGGTTGGTTTAAAGCTTTACCATTTGATTCGAAATCATCTGAATGGGCGGGTCCGGGAATGGCACTCAGATCAATCCCGGGCCTGTTCACTTCACTGATGGAATGGATATCCATCAGCAATTTCGGCTGACGGCCACCGTGAACCGCAGAGAAAGTTTCCTTTGGCTTCTCAACGCCTACATAATGGCCCTGCGAAATCACAGAATGCCTGCTGATCTTTGTGGGTCCTTCAATGACCCAGTCGGATGTCTTCTTTTTTTCAAAGCGGCAGGTATTACAAATCCAGTCATTCACTTCACCCCACTGGTCCTTTCTTGCTGTAACCCTGAGCACTTCATCTCCCCTTTGCCAGAGTGTAACTTTTCCACAGCAGGTGGGGCAATCACGATGTGCTTCCACCGGTTTGGTAAACCATACCCTGTTCTTGAAACGGAATGTTTTGTCGGTCAATGCGCCAACCGGGCAAACATCAATCACATTCCCGATAAAATCATTATCCAGTGATTTTTCAATATATGTGGCGATTTCAGAATGATCGCCACGAGATAAAATACCGTGTACTCTTTTATTCGAAACCTGGTCGGCCACATACACACAACGATAGCAGAGAATGCATCGGGTCATGTGCAACTGAATATAAGGGCCGAGGTCATGTTTCTCAAATGTTCTTCTTTTGAATTCGTAACGTGTGGCTTCCGTACCGTGCTCATAGCTCAGGTCCTGCAGGTGGCATTCCCCGGCCTGGTCACAGATGGGGCAATCCAGCGGATGATTCAGCAACAGGAATTCCACCACACCCTTTCTTGCATCGATCACTTTTTCACTGGTGATATTTTTCACTTCCATGCCGTCCATTACATTGGTACGGCAACTGGCCACCAGTTTAGGCATTGGCCTTGGATCAGCGGCACTGCCCTTACTCACTTCCACGAGGCATGTACGGCACTTGCCTCCACTGCCTTTCAGCCTGGTGTAAAAGCACATGGCCGGTGGCGCAACATCCCCACCCACCATCCTGGCAGCCTGCAGGATGCTGGTTCCCGCTTCCACATCAATGGTGATGTTGTCGATGGTGACCTTGAACATTTTCTTTTCTTCTGCCATTGTATATCGCTATGATATTTGATCTTAATGATGATTACCTCTTAACCGTCAACTGTCAACCGTCAACCGTCAACTCCCACTGCCAACGCTCTTGGTTCCGCGTAATGCGCAAGCCCGAAATTTCTTTTCTGCGCTTCTTCCGGATTGCTCACATGCCACTCAAACTCATCACGGAAATGACGGATCGCTGCAGCCACGGGCCAGGCGGCAGCATCACCCAGCGGGCAGATCGTGTTTCCCTCAATCTTGCGCTGGATTTCCCAGAGCAGGTCAATATCTTTCGACTTACCTTTTCCGTATTCAATATTATACAGGATCTTTTCCATCCATCCGGTTCCTTCCCTGCAGGGAGAACACTGGCCGCAACTTTCATGACGGTAAAAGCGTGCAAGCGTCATGGTGTTCCGCACCACGCACTGGTCTTCGTCAAGCACAATAAATCCTCCTGATCCCATCATTGAACCGGTTGCAAATCCTCCATCGGATAAGCTTTCATAGGTCATCATCCTGGTTTCACCTTTTGCTGTTTTCAGTAAAAGATTGGCCGGCAAAATGGGCACTGAAGACCCGCCGGGGATACAGGCCTTTAGTCTTTTTCCATTGGCGATGCCGCCACAATATTCATCACTGTATAAAAACTCTTCCACGGAAATCATCATATCAATCTCATAAACGCCGGGCTTATTGATATTTCCGCAGGCGGATATGAGTTTTGTTCCGGTGGATTTTCCAATACCGATCTTTGCATATTCTTCTCCACCATCGTTAATGATGGGAACCACTGCTGCAAGAGTTTCCACATTATTGACTACCGTTGGCCTGTCCCACAATCCTTTAATAGCCGGGAAAGGGGGTTTGATGCGTGGATTACCGCGTTTGCCTTCCAGTGATTCAAGGAGTGCAGTTTCCTCACCGCAGATATAGGCACCGGCTCCACGCTGAACATGAATTTCGCAATCGAATCCTGATCCGAGGATGTTCTTACCCAGGAATCCGTTATTCTTTGCTTCTGCAATAGCCTGTTCAAGTATGTCAACGATCCATGCATATTCACCCCTGATATATATGTAAGTGTTATTGCTTCCCAATGCAAAGGAGGAAACCACAAGTCCTTCAATCAGCAGGTGTGGAATGAACTCCATGAGGTACCGGTCTTTAAATGTTCCTGGTTCGGATTCATCCGCATTACACACCAGGTGACGGGGAACGCCTTCCGGCTTTGCCAGGAAACTCCATTTCAATCCGGCAGGGAAACCAGCGCCGCCACGACCGCGCAGACCGCTCTTCTTCACTTCCTCGGTTACCTGGTCGGGAGTCATTGTCTTCAATGCCTTCTCCACGCTCCTGTAGCCACCTTCACGACGGTAGGTTTCGAAATAACGAATGCCTTCTATATGCGCTTTTTCAAGTAATAATTTTCTTCCCATGATCAGTTGACTCCTTCGGGCTTTTTGTCTTTAAAAAATTCAGGCTTTACCATATATCCAAAAACCTGGACAGCAAAAGAAAAGATCAACACTCCCATCACCAACAGCAACGGGCTTTTCATTTCCCCAGGTATTATAAAATACCCGGTAAATAAAATCCAGAAACAAACCATATGGATATTCATCAACAATATCCAGTTCCTGTTTGCCTCTTTATATTTTCCCTGTTTCCGCAGGAACATTTTTTTACTATTTGCTCTTCTTCAGAATATATTTATCGGCCAGTTTTCCCGTAATCCTTTTTCCATTCATATCCAGTTGCACCAGTGATGTATCCGTCCGCATGTACATGGATGGAGCATCTTTCCTTCCGACCAGGTGAATGGTATCCATGCCGTGCAGCATCCATGTGCCTGTTTCACTTGTTTCATTTGAGCCCGGGCCGGTTGATTTCCTGCCGAGGTAAATGGAATGAACGAGATAGGTCTTGTCTGATTTAAGGTCTATTTCAGTTTCTATGCCGGTGCAGTCTGCACAGGGAATAACCCCAAAATAATGATCTGCAGTAATTACCGGCGCTGCGATGACAGCGGCGCTATCCGCTGCAATGGAATCTGCTGTTACGGCCATTTCTCCTGTATTATGCCCCTCATGATTTTCGGCGTTATTGCATGCCAGTGTAATGAAGATAACTGCAATAGCAAATAGCTTGTTTTTCATATCAGTTGTTTTTAACAGCATTTCTCCGGCAATCTTCAATGATATTATCAATCTTTTCAGGGGTAAGATGTTCACGGTAATTTTTACCCAGTTGCATCATTGGCGCATAACCGCAGGCGCCAAGGCATTCCACTGTTTTTAAGGTAAACAGCCCGTCAGGTGTGGTCTCACCAACGCCAATGGCTAACCGATTTTTAATATGTGCTATCAGCTGGTCGCTTCCCCTCAGCATGCATGGCCCTGTCTGGCACACTTCAAAAACGTGACGGCCTACAGGCTGCAGGTTGTACATGCTGTAGAAAGTCGCCACTTCGTAAACTTCAATGGGTTCAATATTCAGGATAGAGGCTACATAATCCATCGACTCCTGGCTGAGCCATCCTCCGAATTCTTCCTGCGCGAGGTGCAGCAGCGGGAGGAGCGCACTTTTTTGTTTCCCTGCCGGGTAACGCGCAATGATCCTTTCAGCTTCCTTTTGTTTTTCTTCTGAAAACTTTATCATGAATAGTTTCGGTTGTTCAATATAGTCAACTTTCCATCTGAAAATGTGAATCTGCAAACACTTGCATGTTCAACAATCTATATCACACTCAAAATCATTTCACTATTCCACTTTCACATTTCCCACACTTCCCAATTCCCACATTAATTTCGCCTCCGGCGAAATTCACGCGTCCATCTCTCCCGCAATCAGGTTAAGGCTGCTCAGTGTTACAATCGCATCGCTCAGCATGCTTCCCTTAACAATTTCAGGATATGCCTGGTAATACACAAAACAGGGCCTGCGGAAGTGCAGCCTGTAGGGCGACCTTCCACCGTCACTGACCAGGTAAAAACCAAGTTCCCCGTTACCTCCTTCCACACTCATGTATACTTCACCTGCCGGTATATCTGTTTCTCCCATAATGATTTTAAAATGGTAGATCAGGGCTTCCATACTGGTATACACGGCTTCCTTTTCAGGCAGGTAATAGTCCGGCAGGTTGGCATGATACACTTCCGCTTCAGTTCCTTTAAAATCCTGCACTTTGCGGTAAGCCTGCTGGATGATCTTAATGGATTCCCACATTTCTCCGTTCCTGACCTGGTAGCGATCATAATTATCCCCCGTGGTACCCACCGGGATAATAAAATCCATATCCTCATAGGAAGAATAGGGACTGTGTACACGTACATCATAATCAACGCCCGCTGCACGAAGGTTTGGCCCGGTAAAACCGTAATTCAAGTGCACGATCTGCAGAAATACCGCCAACACCCTGTGTACGTTCAATGAATATCCTGTTCCTCGTGAAAAGGTTTTCAAATTCACGCAGTACGCGGGGATATTCGTTTAGGAATTTTTCTATTTTCTGGAAAGCGGTATTGCTGAAATTTCTTTCAAATCCGCCAATGCGTCCGATATTGGTGGTAAGCCTTGAGCCGCATATCTCTTCATAGATTTCATAAATCAGTTCCCTGTATTGCATCACATACAGGAATCCCGTATAGGCACCGGTATCCACACCCACAATGGAATTGCAGATGAGGTGGTCAGAAATGCGCGCCAGTTCCATGATAATGATCCGGAGGTAATCTACCCGTTTTGGTGTTTTCACCCCCAGCAATTTCTCGCAGGTCAGGTGCCAGCCCATATTGTTAATGGGTGAAGAACAGTAATTAAGCCTGTCGGTAAGCGGTGTGATCTGGTAGTAAGGCCTTCTTTCGGCAATTTTTTCAAATGCCCGGTGGATATAGCCAACAGTAGGTTCCGCTTTTACAATGCGTTCCCCATCGAGTTCAAGTATATTCTGGAATACACCATGCGTTGCGGGGTGTGTAGGCCCCAGGTTGAGCGTGGTGGTCTGTTTTTCGATAGAACCTTCCGGCAGTCGTATATTATTATGATCAGACATCTTCTATTATTATATTTTACCGGCCGAACATATCGTCATCCTTATCAATCCTTGTCTGGTCCTCCAGCGGAAATTCCTTTCTCAGCGGGAAATAATCCATTTCATCCACGTTGAGGATCCGGCGCAGGTCGGGATGGCCAATGAAATTCACCCCGAAGAAATCAAAGGTTTCCCGTTCCATCCAGTTGGCGCTTGAAAAAAGACCGGAGGCTGTATAAACATCCGGCTGTGCAACGGGTGTAAATACTTTCATCCTGAGCCTTATATTATCCACCAGGTTGTGCAGGTGATATACTACAGCCAGTTCCTCACCCTTACGATCAGGATAATGCACGGCAGTGAGATCAGTCAGAAACCTGAAGTTCAGTTCAGGTTCATCAAACAAAAAAGTCATCACTTTCAGGTTCAGATCCTTTGGCGACTGTAAATGTCAGCAGACCATAGGGCTGGCCCCATTCAGTGAGCTGTTCACCGAACTTCTCCGTAAGTTTCTGTTGAATTATATCGTTAGTCAGGCTCATAGTATTCTCATTTGCACATTTTCATATTTGCACATTTGCACATTGTTACTGTATTCCATAACTCTCGAGTAACAGCTTGTATTTCTCGCTGTTCCTTCTTCGCAGGCTTTCATTGTGCACCAGTTCCTGGATCTTCATGAAACCGTCAATGATAGCTTCAGGCCGGGGCGGACAACCCGGCACGTACACATCCACCGGAACTACCTGGTCGATCCCCTGCAAAACAGAATATGTATCGAAAATTCCACCGCTCGAGGCACAGGCGCCGACAGCCAGCACCCACCGGGGTTCCGCCATCTGCAGATATACCTGTTTTACCACAGGTCCCATTTTTTTGGCAATGGTACCCATCACCATCAGCAGGTCGCACTGGCGGGGTGAAAATCCCACCCGCTCAGATCCGAATCGGGAAAGATCGTAGTGGGAACCCATGGTAGCCATGAATTCAATACCACAGCATGAAGTAGCAAAAGGAAGGGGCCAGATGGAATTTTTGCGGGCCAGTCCCACCACCTTATCAAAAGAGGTGGCAAAAAATCCTTCTCCCGTTAATCCTTCCGGAGAATCCACCATATTGATACCCCAGTTATTGGTATCCTTTGATTTTATATTGAATCGAACCGGTCGTGACATAATTAATCATTTTAGTTATGTACACCTGACTCTATAACGTTCCATCGGAAGACATGTTTGATGATCAGAAATCATCACTTTATTTTATCAGTCTTCCCAATTCAGCGCACCTTTCTTTATGATATATATAAAGCCTGCAAGAAATAAACCAACAAATAATACCACGGCCATGAAACCATTCCAGCCCAGTTCCCTGAAATTCACCGCATATGGGTAGAAAAAGATCACTTCCACGTCGAACAGCACAAACAAAATGGCCACCAGGAAATACTTGATCGCCATGGGCTGCCTTGCATTGCCCTGCTGTTCAATACCACTTTCAAAAGTCTGTAATTTATCTGCCGTATGTCTTTTAGGTCCGAGCCAGTGAGTAAGCATCATCATTCCCACTACAAAAACCAGCGCAAATAGCAGCTGAACACCAATGGGGAAATAATTATTGGCGCTGTTTACCCCGTCAAGAGTGGGAGATTGCAGTAAATACAATGGATTCATGAGGGATATGTATTGTACGCGGGCAAATTTAAGGTAGTAGCGGTGAATTACAACCTAATTCGGCAAAATAGACTGAAACGGATTAACGATTACGGATTACGGATTGCGAATTGCGGATTACGTCACAAAAAACATTGAATAAAGAAGCGGATTGCCGAATTTAAAAAAATCCGTCAATCCGCTAATTCGTAATTCGCTAATCACCGAAGCCAAAGGCTGAGGCGTCAACCTCCCGTCTTTCGGAGCAGGTTTCGTAGAAGCACCCTTACCAAGGGCCTTCTGAAGGATTTCCTTATTTTTTGCAGCATCTACATTGGTCGGATCTATTTCAATGATTTTATCAAGGTAGGAAATAGCCATCGGGAAGTCTTTCTTCACATTGGCATTATATCCCGCCAGGTAACCGTAAGCGGTTATCAAAGTGGATTTGTTTTTTACTTTATCAACCTCAGCAATTTCAACGAAACGCTGGCAATCAGGCACTGCAAGCCCCTGTTCCATGGTGGAATCCACTACGGATAATGACCTGAAACTCCAGTAGTACCCATATACTTCATCCGGGTATTTTGCTTTATAGATATCAAAAACGCTGTCTGCAACCAGGTAATTCTGGGCTTTGAAGCTTTCAAAACCGGCGTTATAAATATCTACCTTGGAAGGTGCAGGTTTCACCATATTAAGTATCTCGAGCGACCATTCTGCCACTTTCTGCTGGTTGGGTATGCGTTTGAAAATATCAATGGCCTTCCTGGCAATGTCTACCTTGGCTTTCTGGCTGGTATCCATAGAAATGGCCGTCTTTATATAATGATCGAACTTTTCCTGCTTTTCAGGGAATTTTGCTGCCAGTGAAGCCGCCAGCAGCCAGTTATCGGAAACAATCTGATCCTCCTTAGCCTTGCTGATAAAGGTTTCCATATTATGAATGGCATTGGTCGAATCACCAAGTTTGTCGTAGCTATAGCTCTTCAGCCTGTATAATCGGGCATCTGCATTTTCACCCTGTGAAGCAAGCAATTGGTCGGCTTTCGCAATAGCGCCCTTATTATCGCCGGATGCAAATAAGAGACTTGCTTCTTCATAATCAAGTGCAGGTCCGGGGTCAGCAAGCGGCTTATATTTATTAAAAAACTCTTTGGATTTATTTACATCCCGGAAGAAATAATACCCATACAGGTCATAATATGCAGGCCCGTAATTAGGATCAATGGCTATGGCCTCATTGAAATATTGAACGAAAAGATCTTCCTGGTCCTTACCCTGGGTCAGGTATATTTTACCGATACGATATTTGGCTTCGGCATACTTTGGATCCATAATAAGAGCATTCTGGTATGCTTTTACTGCTCCGCCTCCATCATTTTTTTTGCGGTAGGCATCCCCCAGGTTGATATATACATCCGGATCCCTCATACTTTTTATCTGAGTCGCCAGGATTAATTTTTCTATGGCATAGTCAGCATCACCATATTTCTTGTCTGCATTGGCATGACCAATTGCATTGAGCACAGCAACATCCTTTGCCTTAGTCAGGCTAATAGCTGTTTCAAAACGCTGGCGGGCTTCATTAGCCTTGCCTTCAATGAGTTCCACATGGCCCATTCCTGCGAGGAGTAAAGGATTACTGCCCGCAGTTTCCAATCCCTTTCGGTAAACATCCTTTGCTTTTTCCGGTTGACCCAGATCAATGAAAACCTGTCCAAGCCAGTATTGTGCCTCAGCATTACCCGGGTTGGCAGCAACAACTTTTTCCAACGTCTCCTTTGCACTGTTTAAGCGCTGGTAATAAAGGAATTTTTTGCCGTCCTGCACCGATTGGGCAAAAACCAGGTTGCTCATCAGCAATACCACAGCTACAATGCCGAGTTTGATTTTTGTCATGAACCTTATTTTTATAATTGTAAAAACTGTTTATATATAGCAATGATTCACAAATCCGTTTCTTCCATATCCACGTGCCTGACCTGTAAAGACATTTTAGCAGGAGCCAGGTAAGCTCTTTTAAAGATCAACTGCCCTTTCTGGTTACTCAGAAAACTGGTAAACCCCTTACCCAACCCGGCATAATTCTCTTTCAAAATATAGTACAAACCACGTACCATCGGGTATCGCTTTAAAACGATATTCGCCTGGTACGGCTTAACATAGGCTTCTTCTTCACAACCGCGGCACTGAAGGTTGGCAATTTTTACCCTGGTCAGGAAACTCAGCTGGCTGGTGTCTTCCGGGTTTCCGATCCAGCTAACCCCCACAAATCCAATAGCACCCGTATTATTTGCAACATAATCAATTACTCCCTCACTTGTAGCAGCAGCCTGAACATTTGCAGAAAAAGGCTGGCCTTTTAATACGGAATCAATCATAAACCTCACCGTACTGGTAGCCTTATTTCCATCCATGACAAGTTTATATTTATAGAAACTCGTACCACTCAGCATACCCCTGATATCACTCACTGAAAAAAGGGAATCCTTTGCCTCATTATTAACCACCACAGCTATCGCATCAGATGCGATAATGCCGTACAAGGGTGCATATTCCAGGGTATCCTTAAAAAAATTAACTTCTTCTTCACTTAATCCGCGGGTCACTATAACCATCCTGATACTATCCACCAGGAGGTCCTTCATGCACTCAGCTTCAGGCTTATAATGTGCAATAATATGAGCCTCCGGGTTCTGGGCCATAAACACCTTGATCTGGGAATCAATAACAGGTCGGAAACTTTCATCGACACTGATGTGGATGGTGCCTGAAGTCATGGTTTCCGCAATATATGCACTCCCTTTCTTATCCCCCTTGCAACCCTGGATATGGAACATTAATATGCCCGTTATCAAATAAACTGATAACCTCAGGAATACCTTCTTGTAATTATTCACCTTCATTCCTGTGATTATGTACTTTTATAACCTCTCCAGACCCTGAACATTCCGTACAGGATACATATTCCTCCAAAAAGACCTGAATACACAGGATCAATATCGAATTCAAATCCAAGCTGCCTGTAAAAAATCAACAGCAGACCTAACAGGGTCAGCAATATACCCATGGTAAAAGCATATATAGCCCTTATCCTGGCCTGGCCTTTTTGTTGCTGTTGTTCAAAATCCTGCTGCGCCATTTTCTCGGTTTATGGGGGACGAGCAAGATACACAAATTCCAAAACTGATATGCATGAAATTTTGTTCCATCCCTGTTTTTGCCAGGGGCGTATCATCCTGGTTTTACGCGGGGGGGCCGGATGCATGAAGCCGTCGGCCGACTAAGTTCCATATCTTTGCGCCCATGAAAATCCTGATGGTATGCCTGGGTAATATTTGCCGCAGTCCGCTCGCTGAGGGCATCCTTCAGCACCGGGCCATGCAGTATGGCCTGGACTGGACAGTAAGCAGTGCCGGCACCAATGGTTATCACATTGGGGAAGCCCCGCACCACCTGTCCCAGAAAGTAGCCAGGCTTAATGGCATAGATATAAGCCATCAACGTTCTCAATCATTCAGGCCGCAAGACCTGCTGACATATGATAGAATATATGCCATGGCGAAGGATGTGGTTTCAGAAATGGAGTGGATTGCCGGGGGAAAACAGCTGGATGGGAAAGTGGAACTACTGATGAATGAGCTTTACCCCGGTAAAAACATGGATGTTCCCGATCCATGGTATGGCCCCGAACCGGGATACCATGAAGTTTTCACGATGATTGACCAGGCCTGTGTAAAAATCATTGAAAAATATTCCTCCGTCACGATGCCAGGAAATGCAGGCCTCAACAACCTTCATTCCCGGTAACCAACCATACCCTTATCTTGTATAATATCGAATTATGAAACCTTCCATTCCCCAGGGCACCCGTGATTTTTCCGCAGACACTGTCAGGAAAAGAAATTATATCCTCCAGACGCTACGGAAAATATTTGAAGTGTATGGATTTGAACCCCTCGAAACGCCGGCCATGGAAAACATGGAAACACTGTTGGGCAAATATGGAAATGAAGGCGACAAACTTATCTTCCGCATCCTGAACAACGGCCTGGATAACCCGGCCAAGCAGGAACAGGCCAGGCAGGACTTTGAACAGGTACTATCAGGGAAAAATGTAAAAGGAATTACGGAACGGGCTTTGCGGTATGACCTTACCATCCCGTTTGCACGATATGTTGCCATGAACCATGGCCAGTTAAGCTTTCCCTTCAAGCGATACCAGGTACAGCCGGTGTGGAGGGCCGACAGGCCGCAGAAAGGCAGGTACCGTGAATTCTACCAGTGCGATGCGGATGTGGTGGGCAGCTATTCATTACTCAATGAAGTGGAACTGGCGTCGATGTATGCTGACGCCTTCCAACGCTTACGTATACCTGTAGAAATAAAAATCAACAACCGAAAGATACTTACTGCATTGGCTAATCTCTGCGGAGGACCCGGACAATTAACGGATATAACGGTGGCGATCGATAAGCTCGACAAGATCGGTATCGAAAAGGTACAGGAAGAACTCTTGCAGAAAGGCCTTAATACCGGGCAGGTGAACCTGATCAACAGTTACCTCATGATCAACGGAACCGAAGAGGAAAAACTGCAGCAGGCAGAAGCACTGGTGGGCAAAGATCCTGAAGGCCGGAAAGGCATTGATGAATTAAGGTACATCCTTGGTTACCTGAAAGAAATACAAATACAGCATCATAATGCGGGGAGTGGTGCAGCAATGAATGATGTGAATGAAACGGAAGTGGTGATTGATTTCACGCTTGCGCGCGGGCTGAATTATTATACCGGTACCATATTCGAGGTAAAGGCGATTGGAGTGCAAATGGGCAGCATCGGAGGTGGGGGAAGGTATGATGACCTGACCGGGCTGTTCGGCGTGAATGGCATTCCTGGTGTGGGCATTTCATTTGGCGTTGACAGGATTTATGATGTTATGGAAGAACTAAAACTGATGCCTGATGATATTGCTGAAGGCACGAGGGCATTATTTTTTAATTGCGGGGAAGCAGAGAGCCGGCAGGCTTACCTGTTGGTGAAACAACTCAGGGATAAAGGCATTGCCTGCGAATTATATCATGAAAAAGCGAAATTCGACAAGCAGTTCAAGTATGCCGAGAAAAAAAACATATCCTTTGCCGTTATTATCGGATCTGAAGAAGTGGAAACTAAAACCGCAGTGATAAAAAACCTCAAAACAGGCGTGCAGGTGAGTGTGGGGTTTGATGAACTTGGGAAGGAGTTGAGAGTTGAGAGTTGAGTGTTGAGGGTAAATGACAATCAACAGGCAACCATTAAACATTCACTAACTCGTCAACCCTCAACCCTCAACCCTCAACTCATATATCACCGCCGCTCCCTGCCCTACTCCCACACACATCGTGGCAAGACCGTAGCGGATATTCCGGCGATTCATTTCATGAAGAAGTGTGGTGGAAATCCTGACTCCCGAACAGCCCAGTGGATGGCCGAGGGCAATGGCGCCGCCATTCACATTTACAATAGCCGGATCAAGGGAAAGTTCGCTTATACATGCCAGTGACTGTGATGCAAATGCTTCGTTAAGTTCCACGAGACCGATATCGCTGATCCTCAAACCGGCCCTTTTCAAGGCCTTCTGCACTGCCGGGACCGGTCCAATGCCCATGATGGACGGATCCACACCGGCAACAGCCATCGATACAATCCTCGCCATGGGCTTCCATCCATATTCCTTCACGGAATGTTCTCCTGCCAGCAACATGGCCGCAGCCCCATCATTAATACCCGAAGAATTGCCCGCTGTTACGGTTCCATCCTTTGCAAATGCCGGTTTCAACCCCGATAATTTTTCCAGCGTTGTCTGCCGGGGATGCTCATCATCTTTTACCAAACCCTGCTTATTTTCCACCGGAATGATTTCAGTATCCCATTTACCGGAAGCTTTTGCTGCAAAATATTTTTCCTGTGAATGAAGGGCAAAGCGGTCCTGCGCTTCGCGGCTGATTTTCCATTGACCTGCCACATTCTCCGCTGTCTCACCCATGGAATACGGATGATATTTCGAGGATAATCCAGGGTTAGGGAAACGCCAGCCAAGCGTGGAATCATACATTTCTACTTTCCTGCTGTATCCATCTTCGGCCTTGGCCATAACGAAAGGTGCACGGGTCATGCTTTCTACCCCGCAGGCGATAAACAGGTCACCGTCCCCGTTGGCCAGGGCGCGTGCTGCATCCATTATTGCCTGGAGTCCGCTGGCACATAAGCGGTTGACCGTAGAACCCGCTACACTGACACGGAAGCCCTGCCAGCAGGGAAGCCATCCTGGCCACATTGCGGTTATCTTCCCCGGCCTGGTTTGCATCCCCTGCAATGACTTCTTCTATTTTAGCCAGGTCCATTTCCGTATGCCTGGAAATAAGTACCCCTGATCACATGAGCAAGGAGATCATCAGGCCTGACCTCAGCCAGCGCCCCGCCATATTTTCCAATGGGTGTGCGGATGGCGTCTATAATAAATACGTCTTTCATGGCCTCAAATATACTATGTTCATTTCCATCCATGTAGACAGCCTGCCCGTTAAAAACGTACTTTTGCATCATGAACGTAGCGACTCAGCGAAATATACGTCATGTAAGCCTTGAAGAACTGAACAGGTTTTTTGAAAGCATTGGCGAACCAAAGTTCCGGGCAAAACAGGTCTGGGAATGGATCTGGCAGAAACAGGCCCATAGCATTGATGAAATGACCAACCTGTCCAAACCACTCCGCGAAAAACTTAAAGCATCATTTACCCTGCCTGCACTTACCATCGACACTATTCAATACAGCGCAGACGGAACCATAAAATCCAGGTTCAGGACCAGGGAAGGCCATATGGTGGAAGGGGTTATGATTCCCACAGAATCCCGGATGACAGCCTGTGTCTCCTCCCAAATCGGCTGCAGCCTCAGTTGCAAATTTTGCGCAACCGGATACCTCCCAAGGAAAAGGAACCTGGACTTCGATGAAATCGTAGATGAAGTGGTGCTGATTAACCAACAGGCAGAAAGGATAAATGGCAGGAAACTCAGCAATATCGTGTTCATGGGAATGGGAGAACCATTACTGAATTACAGTAATGTCCTCAAGGCCATCGAACGGATCAGTGCGCCTGACGGACTGGGCATGAGCCCGCGTCGCATTACCGTGTCCACTGCCGGTGTATCAAAAATGATCCGGCAACTGGGCGATGACGAGGTCAGGTTCAAACTGGCGTTATCGCTTCATGCCGCCAATGATGCAAAAAGAAATGAGATCATGCCGATCAATGAATCCAATGACCTTGCCTCATTGATCGACGCACTGAATTACTTCTACCGGAAAACAAAGAATGAGATCACCCTGGAATATATTCTCTTTAAGGATTTCAATGATTCCATAGCAGATGCGGATGAACTAATAAAGATATACCGGCAGGTTCCGGCCGATCTCGTTAACATTATTGAATATAACCCGATTGATCTTGCCCGGTTTGAAAAACCAACAGAAGAAAAAGTTGCGGCCTTCATGGAATACCTTGAAAAACATAAAGTGAATGCCAGGCTGAGAAGAAGCCGTGGAAAAGATATTGATGCAGCATGCGGACAACTGGCGAACAAGTAATGTGAAAATTTGCAAATGTGCAAGTGTGCAAATGGAATGTGGAAATTCTTCTGGAGATTAATTAAAACAGAAGAGATTAAATTAATAGACCGGATCTCAGTCAATTGCATTTTATGAAAAAAAAGACCGACAACTTTGACAAATTCTATCCTACCAAAAAGAATAGCGCTATCAAAGAGCAATTCAAACAGGAAAAGAAAAAATGGAAAAAAGAGCGTTCAGAAGCTATTGAAATCCAAAAGAAAAGGATAAGAATTCCCGCTGAAGCACCCCAACCCATACTGATCAAGAAAAAAATCACGCATGAAGAAATGCCGCTCAATAAATTCATTGCCCATTCAGGTGTATGTGCAAGAAGAGAGGCTGCATTGCTGGTGAAGGACGGCAAAGTAAAAGTAAACGGCCAGTTGGTTATTGAACCCGGTTTCAAAGTAACAGATAAGGATGAAATCTCTGTGAACGGAAAACAAATACACCTGGCCAAAAACCTCGTATATATTTTACTGAATAAACCCAAGGACTACCTGACTACATCCTCTGATCCGGAAGGAAGAAAAACAGTACTGGAACTTATCAAGGGAGCAACCAAAGAGAGGGTTTTCCCGATTGGCCGGCTCGACAGAAATACCACCGGGGTCCTGATCCTGACCAATGACGGCGAACTCACCCAGAAACTTTCCCATCCCTCCAACGAGATTAAAAAAATATACGAGGTAAAACTGGACAAGCCGCTTACCAAAAAAGACATGGAGCAGGTAGCTGCCGGCATTGAACTGGAAGATGGATTCATACAGGCAGATGTTATCGCATATGCCGACGCAAAAGACAAGTCGGTGATTGGCATTGAAATTCACAGCGGAAGGAACAGGATTGTAAGAAGGATATTTGAGCACCTCGGTTATGATGTAAGAAACCTTGATCGGGTGATGTTTGCAGGGCTTACCAAGAAAAATGTGGACCGTAGCAAATGGCGTTACCTGAATGAGAAAGAAGTCAGGACACTTAAATACCTGAATATTTCTGTTTTCAAGGACAATGTCAAAAAGCAAAGGATCATTGACAATGAAGAAGCAGATAAGATTATCCGGAAAGACCGGGAAAAAGTTAATACCCGGCTGATAGAAAATGAGGAAGCCGATAAGATCATACAGGAAGACAGGGAACAGAATAAACCAGGATTCAAAAAACCTGCCAGGGCTGATAGAAAAATTCCTGCAGCAACAGCGCCTAAAAAACACCGGCTTACCAAACCGCGTAAGTCTGATGGTATGGCATACAGTGCAAAGAAGGGCACAGGTGGTTTCAGCAAATCTGCTGGCGGTGCAGACAAAACCACTGGCAGTTTCGGCAGATCTGCTGGCGGTGCAAACAAACCATGGCAGTTTCGACAGATCGCGGCGGTGCAGAAAAGACTGCCAGGCGTTTTGATAAAGCGATTGGAAAAGACAGAACGGATAAACCTTTCCGGAAAAATAATGACGACAGGAAACCAGCCGGAACGGTAAAACTGGTAAAGAAAAAGACGATAAACAGGTTTGATGACGGGGATTAACGCAATGCATGAGTTACATTAAAAAGTATATTGTTTTCCAGGACGATGATCTTGTAGCGATAAATAAACCTTCAGGTTTGTTGTCTGTGCCTGATCGTTTCGACGACCAGCTTCCTTCCCTGAAAAAAATGCTTAAGGATGAATTCGGGGAAATCTTTGTCATCCACCGCCTCGACAGGGATACCAGCGGACTGATCATTTTTGCGAAAAATGCCGAAGCCCACCGGTATTATTCGGGTATTTTTGAAGACCGGAAAGTGGAAAAAACCTACCTGGGCATGGTTCATGGCGTTCCTGCCCAAACGGAAGGAACCATTGATAAACCTATTGCACCGCACTTTACCGTAAAAGGGAAAATGATGGTTTACAGGAAGGGCAAAAATTCAATCACACATTATCATGTGGCGGAAGCCTTCGGAATTTACAGCCTGGTAGAGTTCAGGATAGAAACCGGGCGGACCCACCAGATCCGCGTACATATGCAGGATATGGGCCACCCCATTGTTTGTGATGCGCTATATGGTACTGAAGAACCCGTATTACTGTCGAGGATCAAGAGAAATTACAAATTATCGAAACAGGAGGAGGAAGAAAGACCATTATTAAACAGGCTGGCCCTTCATTCATGGAAACTTGAATTCATGGACCAGGCAGGCAAATACCATATCACTGGAAGCCGAAATGCCCAGGGATATGGTGGCGGTTCTGCAGCAACTGAGAAAAGCAAAAATTCATCCTACCAAATAGGTAGACTTTAGTATATTTGTCATTCTAAAATTTAAATATATGTCATTACGATTAGGCGATATCGCCCCCAATTTTAAGGCGCAGACCTCTGTAGGTGAAATCGATTTTTATGAATACCTGGGTAGCGGCTGGGGAGTACTTTTTTCTCATCCGGCAGATTATACACCCGTTTGTACAACAGAGCTGGGAAAAACAGCACAGCTGGCGGAAGAATTCCGTAAAAGAAATGTAAAGGTGCTGGCATTAAGTGTTGATCCGCTCGACAAACATACCGGATGGATAAATGATATTAATGAGACGCAGAAAACAAATGTGAATTTTCCGATTATCGCAGATGGTGACAGGAAGGTATCTGACCTGTACGACATGATCCATCCGAATGCTTCTGAAACACAGACTGTCCGTTCATTATTTATTATCGGACCGGATAAAAAAGTGAAACTGATCATAACATACCCTGCATCAACAGGAAGAAATTTCATAGAAGTGCTCAGGGTCATTGATTCCCTGCAACTGACAGCGAATTACAGCGTGGCCACACCTGCCGACTGGAAAGAAGGTGAAGATGTGATTGTTACCCTGGCTGTAAGCACGGAAGATGCCATTAAAAAATTCCCTAAAGGGGTTAAAGTGGTAAAACCTTATTTGAGGTATACGCCGCAACCGAACAAGTAGTTGACGGTTGACGAGTTGATGGGTTGACAGTAGTTTAAAAATAATTAAAGAGGTTGAAAATTCAACCTCTTTTTTTGTTCTTCAACAACCCTCAACTCAACCCTCAACTCTCAACCGTCAACCGTCAACCGTCAACCGTCAACTAGTGCTCCGCCTTTGGTAATAGAATCCTTGCCATATTTATTTTTTACGGAATCGATGGCTTTATACAGCCCGGATTTTTTTTCTTTGTCGCTGAATAAATTAGTTTGCACTGCTTCACCGGTGAGCTCACTTAAGCGAACACCCAATAGCCTGATTTTCTGACCCTTCCTGTACAATTTATGAAACAGTTCTTTTGCCACGGGAATAAGTTCATCATCATAAAACGTATAGGGGATGGTGGTTTGCCTTGAGCTGGTTTCAAAATCAGGGTATCTTATTTTAACTGCAATGACACCGGCGGTTTTATTTTCTTCACGCAATTCAAAAGCCACTTTTTCAGTCATCCTCACCAGTTCACTCATGAGGAAATCCATATCAAGGGTATTTTCTTCAAATGTGTTTTCGGTAGAAACGGATTTTGCCTCATGGTATGGCTCAACGGTTCCATGATGGATGCCACGGGCTTTCTGAATCAATTCCAGCCCGTATTTACCCAGGCGCTTTTCCAGCATACCAGGATCTGCAACAGTAATGTCGCGGATATATTCAATACCCATTTCCTGCAAGGCGCGGTAAGTATGTTCTCCAACGCCGGGGATCTTATTCACTTTCAACGGGGCAAGGAATTCCATTTCATGGCCGGGGGGTACAATCAGGTAGCCATTGGGTTTTGCTTCATCAGTGGCAATTTTGGCAATCATTTTATTGGAGCCCAGTCCGAAAGAAATATTCAACCCCGTTTCACGGATAATTTCTTCCCGCAGTTGGATGGTCCATTCATAGGGTTTATGATATTTATCCATCCCGGAAATATCAATATAGAATTCATCAATGGATGCTTTTTCAAACAAGGGGGATCTTTCGGCAATGATCTCCGTGACCATCCGGGAATATTTACTGTAATCTGAGCGACTGCCTTTTAGGATGATGGCCTGCGGGCATAACTGTAACGCTTTTTTCATGGGCATGGCGGAATGCACCCCGAACTTTCTCGCTTCATAGCTGCAGGCGGCCACCACGCCTCTTTCCCTGCTGCCGCCAACAATGAGTGGCTTGCCTTTCAGCGAAGGATCGTTGATGCATTCCACGGAAACAAAAAATGCATCGAGGTCGAAGTGTGCAATGAGTGTAGACATGCATTACTTTTAATTGCGGATTACGGATTGCGGATTGCGGATTCACAGGTCTGATCATTTCTGAGAATCCGTAATCCGTAATTCGCAATCCGTAATCCTATATCTGCGCTTCAATCAGTCCATCAGGCAGATCAAGCATCAATTTCTTATTTTTCTTATCCACTTTAAGCAGGCTCTGCTCATTGATCGGAATCAGGATATCATCATGTTCCCCGTATTGAATCCTGCACATCACCTGGTGCGGCTGTTCAATCACTTCAAGCACTTCACCAAGTTCCTTTCCATTGTCTATGGCAATATAACCCAGCAGGGATATGGGTGCATTTACGGCGGCAAACTTTTTAAAATCGGTTTCGTTTACCCATACCTGTTGTTGCAAAAGGGCTGAAGCCTTCTCCTTGCTTTCCACCCCTTCTATCTGAATATAAAGCTCTGATTCGCTTTTTATTTTCAATTGTTGCGGGAAATACGGCAGGAAGGAACCCGGCAGGTCTTCGATAAAAAAAACATCCAGGCCTTTCAATGCGGTTTTCTTACCCAGGTTATGCTTGAGGATCATCTCTCCTTTCACACCAAAAGTGGCCACCAGCTTACCGATATTTACATAATTGGGCATGTGACAAAATTCCGAAGTTTATTCCACAAAAAAACCCGGAATTAATCCGGGTTTTTAAAATGATATTTTATGAATGCAAATTGAATTAATCGAAAAATTTCATCTACATTCTCCTGATTAATCCGGAGAATATTTGAATCCGTAATCCGCAATTCGTAATCCGCAATCATTTTGCGCTTCGCGCAAAATGTTATTCCGGCCTGCGCTCTGGTCTGCGGATAGGTCCTCCCCTGCGGGAATTCCTGCGTTCCTTTGCAGCATCTTCCTGCCGTTTCCTGATCTTGGTTTCATGTTCTTCATGCCATACCTGGAACTTCTGCATTGCCGTAGCCTCATCAAACAGTCCAAGGCCAACACCCCTCAGCAGATGCTTGAGGAACAGTACACCTTTGTAGGAAAGGATCCTGCGAACAGTGTCCGTTGGCTGAGCTCCTTTGTGGAGCCATTCCAATGCCTTCTGACGATCGATCTGAACGGTGGCAGGAACAGTTAGCGGATTGTAAGTACCGATTTTCTGGATGAATTTGCCATCTCTTGGTGCACGGGCATCGGCTACAACGATAAAATAAAAGGGTCGTTTTTTACTCCCGTGACGCTGTAGTCTGATCTTTACAGCCATAAAAAATAGAAATTTTTTGTGGGTTGTTAATAAATAGGTTTCATCGAATAAGTGTGCGAAGATAAAGGCCCCGCACTACTTCTCAAAACAAATGTACAAAGGATTTCCGAATTTTCTTTAATTCCTTCCAAAGCCAATTCTGCCGCCCATCGGCATTTTATTCATACTCTTCATCATCTGCCTCATCTGTTCAAACTGCTTCATGAACTGGTTCACATCCGAAATATCTTTTCCGCATCCGGAAGCAATGCGTTTTTTGCGGCTTCACGTCGATAGAATCGGGATTTGACCGCTCATATGGAGTCATCGAATTAATAATGGCCTCAACACCCTTAAACGCATCATCGCTGATGTCAACGTCTTTTACAGCCTTTCCAACACCGGGTATCATGGCCATCAGGTCTTTCAGGTTACCCATTTTCTTGATTTGCTGAAGCTGATCAAGGAAATCCTGGAAATCAAACTGGTTTTTCCGGATTTTCTTTTCCAGTTTCCTGGCCTGCTCTTCATCAAACTGCTCCTGGGCCTTTTCCACAAGCGAGGTGATATCACCCATGCCCAGGATACGCTGTGCCATCCTTTCCGGGTAGAAAACATCAAGGGTATCCAGCTTTTCACCGCTGCTGACAAATTTGATGGGCTTTTGCACCATATACTTGATCGACAAGGCAGCACCACCGCGGGTATCACCATCCAGTTTGGTGAGTACCACACCGCTAAAATCAAGCCTGTCATTGAAGGCTTTTGCCGTATTCACGGCATCCTGCCCGGTCATGGAATCCACCACAAACAGGATTTCCTGGGGATTCAATGCTTTCTTTATTTCAGCCACTTCATTCATCATCACTTCATCAATAGCCAGTCGACCGGCCGTATCGATGATCACCACATTCTTATTCTTTGCTTTGGCGTCTTTAATGGCATTTAACGCTATCTGCACAGGATTTTTATTCTCGGGTTCACTGTATACATCAACATTGATCTGTTCACCCAAAACTTTCAACTGATCAATGGCTGCCGGACGGTATATGTCGCCAGCCACCAGCAGGGGCGACTTTCCTTCTTTGTTTTCAGGTAATTAGCCAGTTTGCCGCTGAAAGTGGTTTTACCACTACCCTGCAGGCCGGCAACCAGGATCACCGCCGGATTTCCGGTGATATTGAAATCACTTTCCGTGCCACCCATCAGTTCGGCCAGTTCATCCTTTACGATCTTGACCATGAGCTGGCCCGGACTTACCGCCGTGAGCACTTTTTGACCCAATGCCTTATCCCTGACCTTATCCGTAAACTCTTTGGCAATTTTAAAGTTCACATCGGCATCAATCAAGCGCACGGCGGATCTCCTTAACGGTATTGGCAATATTCAATTCGTTAATCCGCCCCTCGCCCTTCAGTTGCTTAAAGGCCGAATCTAGTCTGTCACTTAAATTTTCAAACATGTCATGTTGTTTTCCTGCCAATAAAAAAAAGTGAACATCAATGATGTTCACTTAAATGAGTTGCAAAAATACGAAAATCAAAAAGTAGAATTATGTGCCGAGATAACTTCTTAAATAGTTTACTGCGGGAAGTGTTCCGTAATTTGGTAATGGCCTTGTCTTTAATCTGCCTTACCCTTTCCCGGGTAAGATTGAACCTTTCCCCGATATCTTCCAGGCTCATCGGATGGTCTATACCGATGCCAAAGAAAGAACGGATCACTTCCTGCTGCCTTTCAGTGAGGGTATTCAGGGATCTTTCAATCTCCTGTTTCAGGGAATCGATATGGTCGATCTGCTCATCCGCACTTTCGGAGTTGGGATTTTCCATAACATCAATCAGGGTGCTGTCTTCCCCTTCAGATAATGGGAGAATCCATGCTTACATGCCTGACGACATGCTCAAGGTAGCCGTAACTTCGTCTGTGTCCAGATCCAGCATATCCGCCAGTTCTTCAGCCGATGGCTCTCGCTCATACTCCTGTTCCAGTTGCTGGAAAGCTTTGTTGATCCTGTTGGTAAGGCCCACTTTATTTAATGGCAGGCGTACAATCCGGGATTGTTCCGCCAGTGATTGCAGTATGCTCTGCCGGATCCACCAGACAGCATAAGAAATGAATTTGAAACCCCTGGTTTCATCAAACCGCTGAGCAGCTTTGATCAGGCCGAGATTCCCTTCATTGATCAGATCAGGAAGGGAAAGACCCTGGTTCTGGTACTGTTTTGCCACAGAAACCACAAAACGCAGATTTGCCTTCGTCAATCGTTCCAGCGCCCGGTGGTCGCCCTGTTTGATACGAATGGCAAGCTGTACTTCTTCTTCAGGAGTAATCAGTTCCACTTTTCCAATTTCCTGGAGGTATTTCTCAAGACTTTGCGACTCACGATTGGTAATCGATTTCGTGATTTTGAGTTGACGCATGCTCATAAGCTAAGACTTTTTAAAGGGTAAAATTGCCGTCTTTAAGCTTGTACGGATTATATGCTGTTAAAACGGTTTCTACGAAGGATATTGCTTATAGGCAATTTAAGCTAATCAAGGCCTATTTTCAAAATTTATTTTATATAATGTACTGATTGTAAATCAGTTAACTCATGGCATCGTGTAAAGACTACGTGATGTAGTGGTGATAACATCCCTGTACCGCTGCTAAAAAAATATTTTGAGGGTAGGATTAATTTTCTATTATTGCAACAACCTGAAAAACATTAGACCGATATAACTGAACAATCTGATGAGTAAACAATTATTTACACTAGAATATCCTGTGAGATGTTCACCCTCCATACTGTATGAATTTTTATCAACACCTGCCGGATTGCAGGAATGGTTTGCCGATAAAGTAGATGAGCGTGACCAGGTGTTTAGCTTTACCTGGAACGGTACAACGGACAGAGCGGAAGTGCTTGAAATTGAAGAAGACAAATTCATACGTTTCCATTGGCTCCACGGACCAAAGAATGAATATTTCGAATTCCGGATTGAAAAATCCGAAGTCAGCAATCAGACAATCCTGGTGATCCGGGATTTTGCAGAAAAGAAAGAAATCCCTGACCAGAAACGCCTTTGGGATTTCCAGGTCAATGATCTATTTCACCGGCTGGGCAATTAAGCTTCCCAGTTCCCTATAAGCTTTTGCAAATTGATGTCCTGCATGTCTTCCCAGGAATGACAGGGGAAAGGTGCGGGCAATTTTTATATGGGGAAGCCCAGTCATGTATAACCGAAATTCATTTCCGTCCATGCTTTTGATTTCCCGGTAATTATCATCTGCCAAAATGATGCTGCCATTCATCTTCTGATATGGCTAATGAATACCCGTGTGCGGAAAGAAATAGAATACTGGCGGAGAATAGCATCAGAAGATATTCTCCCGGTACCGGCCCTTCAGGTGAAGGGTAATACTGAAAAAATTTCCCCACCAGAAAAAACATCGTACAGCCAATAATATCCTCTGCACTGAAATAACGGGGATAATCAAACATCACATAAGGCAACCCCAGGTAATTTTCACCTTTTGAGATTTTTGGGGAAACATACTGCAACTTCTTCCGGAAGGTCAATCTTACCCCTGAAATCTTCTGCCAGTATCCCGAACAAAGCATATACTTTATCTATGATGGCATTCTTTGTTAAAATAAAACCGGGATCCGTGACTAACCTGAGTTCCTCTTCCGAAAGCCTTAATTTTGCAGTGTTCATTAATGTAAAGTTATCATTTTTGGGATGCCATCCCATGGAAAAGTCAACTACCCTGCGTGATAAAAAAGCTTGATAAACTTATTCTTAAAGCATTTATTGGCCCTTTTGTGGCCACTTTTTTCATTACCCTGTTTGTGCTGGTGATGCAGTTTGTCTGGAAGTACCTTGATGATATGGTGGGAAAGGGACTGGAACTGTTCATCATACTTCGGTTAATCGGCTATGTTAGTGTTACCGTTATCCCTCTGGCCCTTCCGCTGGCCATATTACTGTCATCCATCATGACCTTTGGCAACCTGGGTGAAAGTTATGAACTGGTCGCCATCAAATCTGCCGGCATACCGCTGCTGAGGTTTATGAAACCGCTCATCGCAGTTACCGCACTGGTCTGCGGATTTGCATTTATCCTGGCCAATTATGTAATACCGGTGGCTAATCTAAAATTCACCACGCTGCTCTATGATATCCGGGTGGCCAAGCCCGCCTTCGACATTAAAGAAGGAATTTTTTATGATAAGCTTCCCAATTATGCCATCAAGGTGGGGAAAAAAGACAAGAAAGGGAACGGCATCTATGATATCGTGATATATGAAAATGATTACCGGATGCAGGATAATGTTATTGTAGCAGATAAAGGCAGGATGGATATCAGTCCGGATAAAAAATTCCTGGAATTTTACCTGGAAAATGGATGGCGTTACCAGGAAAGGGGGCCATTTAATTCCAGGGAAACTGATTTTATCCGCATAGGTTTTAAAGACTATAAAAAAGTATTTGACCTGAGCAGTTTTGAAGTTTTGAAGACCCCTGACAGCGCCTTCAAAACAAACTGGCAGATGCTGAATGTACAGCAGCTTGCCAAAGCTTCCGATTCCATATCACGGCTGATCAATACCAATACGGAATCCCGGATGAGGAGGGAAGCGCTGAATTTCCTGGTGTCATCAAAATCCATCGACAGCGGATGGAAAGCAGAGAATATACGGTTTGCCAGACAGCATACGCGCCTATAAACAGCTGCTGCCCGATTCCGTCCTTACCCTTACGTATAACCGTTCCATGGAAAAAGCCAGCCTGGTGAAATCATCTGTTGATCTCATAAATTCGGATTACCAGCAGAAAAGAAAAGACCTGCGGCACCATCTCATCGAATGGCACCGGAAATTTGCCCTGTCATTTGCCTGTATGGTGCTGTTCTTTATAGGTGCACCATTGGGTTCCATCATACGCAAAGGCGGACTGGGCATGCCCCTGGTCATAGCCGTGGTATTCTTCCTGATCTTTCACCTGCTGAATATGTTTGGCATCAAGTTCGCCGAGAATGATGTCACCACCCCCCTCCTTGGCATGTGGTTGTCGACTTTCATACTGATCCCCATCGGATTCTTCTTTACGTATAAAGCCATGCACGATTCCCAGTTATTCAACCAGGAATCCTACTTCCGGCTTTTCCGGAAAATGAGGTCAATGATCAAATCATGATCTTATTCAATTTTTACTAACTTTAATCAAATCTGTTTCCATGCAAAGGAGAAAATTCATAGGTCATATTTCGACAGCGGGTATGGCTATAGCTGTAGCCGGATCAGTTACTTCCCTTGCATCCTGCAGCAGTTCAAAAAAAACAAGTTCCGGACCTTTCAGGACCTCTTTTGAACAGCTGCCTTTACCCTACCGGTATGAATCGCTTGAGCCTGTCATTGACGCCAGAACAATGGAAATCCATTATACCAAACACGCGGCCGCATATTCTACTAACCTGAAAGACGCTGTAAAGGCGGAAGGCGTAAGCAATAAATCATCCGTAGAAGACATACTCGGGAAAATCTCCAAGTTCTCCCCCAAAATGAGGAATAACGGAGGCGGGCATTACAATCATGAATTGTTCTGGCAGTGCATGAAATCTAATGGAGAGGGCACCCCCACAGGAAAACTGCTGACGGATATTGAAACGCAGTTCAACTCTTTTGGAAATTTCAAATCATTATTTACTGATGCTGCAAAAAATCGTTTTGGCAGCGGCTGGGCATGGCTCTATATGGATGGCCAGAAAAAACTACATATCGGCTCCACACCGAACCAGGATAACCCATTGATGGATATTTCTGAAATAAAAGGCATTCCACTGCTTGGACTTGATGTCTGGGAACATGCTTATTACCTGAAATACCAGAACAAACGGGCTGACTATATTGACAACTGGTGGAAAATCGTGAATTGGGAGTATGTGCAAAGCAGATATGCCGCTATTTAATTCCTGTTGAATTGATAAACATCCGTATCATACTTTTTCTTGTTGCAGGAACAATCTTCTTTTTCCTGGCTTTGCGATTCCAGGGAAAAGAACTTGCCCAGCCTTATGCCCCAAAGGGTATTATTGATTTGGAACTGGCGGGTACCGTTAAACAAACCCAGCACCTCCTGTATGAATGGAAAGATGACGGTCTGATAAAAACTGTCAGGAATAATATATTACTCGATTTCCTCTTTATTCCATTTTATGTAATGCTGTTCTATACTGTCTGCGGAAGCATTTCTGTGAGGCTGCATTCAACTGCCGCCAAACTGGGCGTCCTGCTGGCTTTTTTCAGCCTCATAGCAGGCATTTTTGACGTGTTTGAAAATATCCTGATGCTGATGGCATACATTGGCGCTTACAATTTTATCACCATACTATTTACAGCAATTTTTGCCGGATTAAAATTTATCCTGCTTGCTTTATCAATCCTCTACGTTATTTTATTTGGTACCCGGGTGATCTTGACGAAAATGGCCCGTTAAAGACTTTGGACTTTTAATATTCATTAACAAAAATTACATCAGCGATCCCTTTATATTTGTATTCGAATTGCAAGTCATATATCAGCCTTTGCCAGTCCGACTAACATTTGAGTAGAAGGTTCCGGCAAAGGCTGAGCCAATTAAAGCCACTTCCGGTCGAAGTCCGGAAGTGGCTTTAATTGGGAATTTGAAAAATGTGGTAAATGTGGTTAATGTGGAAATACAAATGAGGAAATTAAACCTGTTGATTCCGTACTTATTTCAAACCTAATGCGTAACTCGCTTAATTCTCCAATTCGTAATCCGTAATCCGCAATCCGCAATCCGCAATCTTCTATGGCGTATATTCGCCTCCAAAACGATTCGCCATGCAAGTTTGGAAAGACTACCAGGAAAAAAACAAGGACAGGTTTTTAAACGAATTGCTTGACCTCCTCAGAATCCCCTCCGTAAGCGCCCGCAGTGAACATAAAAATGATATGGTAAAATGCGCCGAAGCCGTAAAGCAACGATTGCTGGAAGCAGGGGCAGACATGGCGGAAATAATACCCACCGAAGGCCATCCCATTGTGTATGGCGAAAAAATATTTGATCCCTCCAAACCCACCGTTTTGGTTTACGGGCATTACGATGTTCAGCCGGCTGACCCCCTGGAGCTATGGAATAGCGGACCCTTCGACCCGGTGATAAAAGATGGAAAAATTTATGCCCGCGGATCCTGTGATGATAAGGGCCAGTTTTACATGCACGTGAAAGCGCTGGAAATGATGGTGAAAACCAAAACGCTCCAGACCAATATAAAATTCTGCATAGAGGGAGAAGAAGAAGTGGGTTCTCCAAACCTCGGAAAATTCGTTGCAGCCAATAAGGAACAATTAAAGGCAGATGTAATCCTGATCTCGGATACCTCCATGCTGGGGATGGATACACCATCCATAGATGTTGGCGTCCGAGGCCTGAGCTATATTGAGATTGAAGTAACCGGGCCGAACCGCGACCTGCATAGCGGTGTTTATGGTGGTGCCGTCGCCAATCCAATCACCATCCTGGCTAAAATGATTGCTACCTGTCATGATGAAAATAATCATATCACGATCCCGGGTTTTTATGATGATGTGGTGGAAGCTACACCGGAGGAAAGGAAAAAAATGGCAGCAGCGCCTTTCAATGAAGAGGCATACAAAAAAGACCTGGGAGTTTCCGCATTATGGGGTGAAAAGGGATTCAGTACCAATGAACGTACCGGGATAAGGCCAACACTTGAATTGAATGGTATCTGGGGAGGATATACTGCTGAAGGTTCCAAAACCGTTTTGCCCTCCAGGGCTACCGCAAAGATATCTGCCCGCCTGGTTCCCAATCAATCCAGTGTCAAAACCACGGCCATGTTACTGGATTACTTCAAGCGCATTGCTCCACCGGGAGTAACCGTTAAAGCAACCGAACACCATGGAGGCGAACCCTATATGACCCCGATAGATTCAAACGCCTACAAAGCCGCTGCTGCAGCCATTAAAGACACTTTTGGCAAGGACCCTGTGCCGGTAAGGGGTGGCGGATCAATTCCCATCTGTGCTTTATTTGAAAAGGAACTGGGAATCAAGATTGTCTTCATGGGATTCGGACTGGACTCCGACAATCTTCACTCGCCCAACGAAAAATACGACCTGTTCAATTTTTATAAAGGAATAGAGACGATTCCATTTTTCCATAAACACTACGCGGAAATGTGAAAATGTGCAAATGCGAAAATGTGCAAATGAAATGAGAAAATGAATTAATTAAAAAATGCAAAAGTGATTTCTGCCCCACCATTTAAAAATTAATTTATTATACCATTCCATTTGCACATCTGCACATTTGCAAATTTGCACATTATTTCCCCCCTGGGGGACAGTACTGCTCTTAAAAACTCCGTATACAGCGTTTTCAGGTGCATATTTGTTCCTTCTCCTTCAGAAATACTGTGCGACCTGTTGGGATACGCCATAAATCGGAACTGCTTATTATACCTGATCAGTTCATTGATCAGCATTTCCGCATTCTGGTAATGCACATTGTCATCACCGGTTCCATGGATATACAGCAGGTTACCCCGCAGGTTTTTTGCATAGGTCACCGGCGAACCCATGATATAATCTTCTTTTGAAATATTCGGGTCACCCATGTAACGCTCCTGGTATATATTATCGTAAGTCAGTTGATTTGTTACTGCTGATATCGCAATACCGGTCTTATACATTCCGGGATATTGAAACATCAGGTTCAGTGTTGCATTACCTCCGCCGCTCCATCCCCAAACGGCTACTCTTGAAGTATCCACATAGCTCCATTTCAGGATTTCTTCGGCTGCTTTTGCCTGGTCACTTATATTGAGCAGGCCAATCTTACGGTAAATGGACTTTCTCCATTCCCTTCCCTTGGGGACGGGTGTTCCCCGGTTATCGATGCAGATATAGAGGTAGCCATCCTCTGCCATATCACCGGTGTATAAATCATTATCATTTACACCATAAATATCCTTCACCTCCTGCCCCCACGGTTCCGTATACACGAAGAATACCACGGGATATTTTTTTGATTTATCAAACCCCTTTGGTTTTTGCATCCATGCATCCATTTCCACGCCTTCCTTTGTCCGGATGGTAAAGAATTCAACACCGGATGAGGCCTTATCAGCACGCTGCAGTGCATCTGCAACCCGGTTCTGACCGCCAATACCCTTATGACCCGGCAGCATGATCCATTCCATTACCTGTGGCGTATAATAATTGGAAAACAGGTGAAAGGCATATTCAGCATTGGGGGATATCTCGTATTCATGTGTTCCGGGTTGGCCTGGTGGACTGATCCTTTCAGCTTCCGATTTACCATCAAGTGCAGTCCTGTACAGGTATTTCTGTGTTGCATTGGAAGGAGACGCCATAAAATACAGATACCCTCCTTTGTCGTCAACCTTTACGATGTCTATTACGTCAAAATTTCCCTTTGTAATGAGTGTTTCGGATTTGTCATCGCGATTCACCCGGTAAATATGGCGCCACCCGTCTTTTTCAGAAGCCCAGATAAATTGCTTTCCATTATTGATCATTTCCCATCCTCCATCAGCATAATCCTGGTCCCATGCCGGCAGTATGTCAATCCATGCATTGTCTTTTTCCTCGTAAACCAGTTTTGCCAATCCCGTGGATTTTGCACAAATAAAAATCCTCGACACCTGCTGCTGCCTGTTAAGTTGCTGCACAATGATCTCACCTGGATTGCCGGCCCATTCCATTCTCACCAGGTAATTATCTTTTGGGTTTCCGGGAATGTTCATCCATTTTACCGCACCCCCGGAAATACCGGCAATGCCTATGCGGACGGAGGATATTGGCTGGCCCACTTTAGGGTACTCAACAGGAATGATCCGGGGATAGACAGAATCCGTATTATTCAGCATATAATAATCACGCGTCCCGGTAGCATCTACCTGCCAGAATGCGATGCTTTTACTGTCTGGACTCCACCTGAATCCATCCCTGCAGAAAAATTCTTCCTCATACACCCAATCGAAAGTACCATTGATCTTTTTATTCCTTCCATCTGTTGTAAGCGCCATTTCACTACCTGATATAATGTCTTCCACGTAAATATTGTTATTGCTTACATAGGCTACCTTGCTGGCATCCGGAGATAACTTGGCAAACATGAGTGACCGGGCCATTCTTTTTTGCCCAACCTTTTTCAATGAATTATTCCCAAGGTTCAACACCCAGTAATCACCCCTTGTATTTTTACGCCATACACGGGCAGAGTTTGTATAGATCAAAACAAACCGGCCATTGTCAGAAAGGGTGAAATGCTCCGGGACAATGGCGTTTTTTTGTTGTGCCGGAGTGAGCTGCTTCACTGATACGAAAACCTTTTCCTCGCCGGTCTGGAGATCCTGGCTGATTAACTCCCCGCCAACTACCTGTATAAACGTTTTTCCATCAGGCAGCCAGGTGATATCAGGCAATTTCTGGGCAGAAAGATGATTATAAAATATAATCGTCATTAAGGTAAATGCAATGCGTTTCATACTGGCGTTTGCAATAAATGTAGGTTAAATACCCTTGCCGGGGAGGCCCTAAATGGTTGTGTAATACCTGTTTGCCAATGGCAGGACGTCAAAATTGTAATATTGATATCAATGTATCGTTAACTATAATCGGCTATTAGCTGGCATAGATGGGAAATATTATCTATTTTTCGACCCCTAAACACCAGGCAAACAGTAATTAATTAATGTACATAAGCACTTTATCAATCGTTATCCCGGCATATAATGAAGGCAATACGATTCATCGCATTCTTGATAAAATAAGGGAGGTTTCCTTAAGCAACAATATTGCCAAGGAAGTGATCATTGTAAATGATTGTTCCACGGATAACACGGAAGAATCAGTGAATAAATATATATCATCCTGGCCCTCATTCAGGATTATTTATCTCAAACATGAGGTTAATATGGGCAAGGGTGCGGCACTACATACGGGTATTGCAAAGGCAACAGGGGAATTTACAGTAATCCAGGATGCCGACCTGGAATATGACCCCAATGAATACAACGACCTGCTAAAGCCTGTCATCACGGGATTTGCCGATGTAGTGTATGGGTCAAGGTTTATGGGCGGATCCCCGCACCGGGTGCTGTTTTTCTGGCATACCATCGGCAATAAATTTCTTACTGCCTTCGCGAACATGTTTTCAAACCTCAACCTGACGGATATGGAAACATGTTACAAACTTTTCAATACTACCATGCTTCAATCTCTCAGCCTGAAAGAAAAGCGTTTCGGCTTTGAACCGGAAGTGACTATTAAAATATCCCGGATTCCAAAAGTCAGAATTTATGAAGTAGGTATATCCTATTATGGAAGAACATATGATGAAGGCAAAAAGATTAGCTGGAAAGATGGTTTCCGGGCAATATACTGTATCCTTAAATACGGTCTCTTCAAACAATAATCCATGTCATTAAGGATATTAATTCGTGTATTGTTTGTAATCCCGCTTGTCATTATCCTGGTGGCGCTGGCAATTACGTTGTACAAGGGATATGATGGCAGTATTGAATCCATTTTATCCATTGTAAATACGAGGAAAACAAGCAAGGATCTTTCAGCACTTATTTCAGCAGACCGTTTTCGAAAAATACAGCTCTTGCTGACTGCGGTCATTATTGCCCTGGTCATGCTGATATGGAAATTCAATGAAGTGTATACCAGTGTCACGAAATATGCCTCCAGCCTGTTTCAATTCACAAAATCCCTTTTCATCACCAGCGCAAGGTCTGAAAACAAATACCTGCTCATCATACCGGTTGCCGCATCATTCTATTATGCCTTCATGATGCCGATACTATATGATGAGGGGCTTACTTACCTGTACTTCACATCCAAAGGCGTCCTCTCTTCATTGTCGTTTTATCCCGAACCCAATAATCATATCCTGAATTCACTATTAACCAATATCAGTATTCATTTACCTTTTGGTGATACCGAATTCCGGCTCAGGCTGCCATCATTGCTGATCAGTATGATTACCTGGATGCTCGCCTATAAAATGCTGCTCACCTACTTCAATAAACAGGTAGCACTTTTCGTAACCGCCATTGGCTCCATGGTGTTCCTCGTTTTTTACTATAGTTACCAGGCAAGGGGTTATGCACTGGTCAATCTCTTTTTTATATCCGCATTGTATAATGGATTGGGTATTATCCGGAAAAAAGACAACTCGGAAAACTGGATATGGTTTGGTATATCCTGTATACTGGGATTCTATACCATGCCATCTTTCCTGTATCCATTCCTCACCCTGAACCTTTTCATCCTGCTGTATAACCGGCCCCACCTGAAAAGGCAGTTCATCACCAATGCAGTAGTAACCGTGATCACCATTGTGTTATATCTACCGGTGATTATTGTAAACGGCCTCGACGCGCTGATAAACAACCCCTATGTAAAATCCATTGACCGGGGTGAAGTGATCAGCAGGCTTCCGGGTTTTTTTAAAATGTCGCTGAATGAATTGACACAATTCCCATGGTGGACGGTATTGCTTTTATTATTGCCATCATTCATATATGCCATAATGAAGCGGCAAAAATTTATCATCAGCCTGTTCCTTCTTTTCCTGCTGGCTCCCGTTGTTTTACTGGTGGTGCATTCTGTTATCCCCTTTCCGCGAACTTTCGGGTATTATGGGTTCATATTTCCTTTCCTGTTCATCATCGGATTTGCCGAACACCTGAAAAAAATTCCTGTACAGGTTTTAACGATTGCCCTGGCAGGTATTCAACTGGGATTGTTGTATCAATTCAATAACAGGGTTATTCCTTATGAGGAACGTGATCCCCAGTTAAACTGGAGTTCTAAAAAACTCACCAATATGATGGTGGGCGATAAAAGATACTTTTCCAACGGCAATCTTTTAGGTACGTTATTGCTGTATGAATTAAGAACACAGGGTTTCACAAATGCTGAAGTCGTTTTCAGCAGCGGGCCAGTTAGTGCAGACAGCCTGAAGGGCTTTGAATATATCATAATCGGGCTGGAGAATGACCAGACCAAATTGAAAAAACCCAGGATCACAACTACCTACTATAATATTTATTAAATGCATCGCTTATAGGGTGGATACCGGCAACCTGCCCCCGGTATTGCAAGGGTTCATCATTAACTGCCTTGCAAATGAATTATTGTTAAATTGCATCGGAGATGGCAGACAAGGAAAAATTACGGCTCGACAAATACTTATGGGCGGTCCGCATGTATAAAACGAGGTCACAGGCAGGGATTGCCTGTGATAAGGGAAAAGTGAAAATGCAGGGAGATTCCGTGAAAGCAGCCCGGCATGTAGTAATTGGCGACGAATACGAGATAAAAACGGAAACCCGAAAATGGGTTATTAAAGTAACCGGGTTACTGGATCACAGGGTACAATACCAGGAAGCGGTTAAATATTATGCCGATATAACCCCGGAGGAAGAAAAACAAAGACTGGAATTCCAGGCTGCTGTATTTTATTCCGGTAAAAGACAAACGAAAATCGGCCGGCCTACAAAAAAAGACCGCAGGGAACTTGACGATTTCATGGAATAATATCCATTACCACAATAACAAATTATCACACTATCACATTTTCCATGCGTATCGATATCATTACTGTTATTCCTGAGCTATTGGAAAGCCCGTTACAGCACTCGATCATGAAACGCGCCCAGGAAAAAGGTTTATTAATAGTGGAACTGCACCATCTCCGCAAGTGGGCCGTAAATGAATACGGCCAGGTAGATGATTACCAGTTCGGCGGTGGGGCCGGAATGGTGATGATGCCTGAACCATTGTCAAAAGCCATTGATGAATTATCGGCTGAAACCAGGTTCGATGAAATAATTTACCTGACACCTGACGGAGAACGGCTTAACCAACGCATTGCCAATAAACTCTCCATGAAAGAAAACCTGCTCATGATTTGCGGGCATTATAAAGGTATTGACCAGCGCATAAGAGATAAATATGTGACCATGGAGATATCTATCGGAGATTATGTATTGAGTGGCGGTGAACTGGCTGCTGCCGTCCTTACCGATGCCATCGGCAGATTGCTGCCGGGTGTTTTGAATGATGAAACATCGGCCCTTTTTGATTCCTTCCAGGACGATCTCCTTGCACCTCCCGTATATACGCGCCCTGCAGAGTTCAAGGGCATGAAGGTCCCCGACATATTACTCAGTGGAGATCCAAAAAAAATAGACGAATGGCGCCATGAACAGGCTATCCTGCGAACGAAGGAAAAAAGGCCTGATCTCTTTCATGATGATACTGAAACTGCGTAAACAACTCATTCATTCTGTGCACTTTTCTCCACATGCAAAATAAAAACAATGAATTAATATGTAAATCGAAGTATTGGTATAATCTTTAATACAGATTTATACATATGCCATTTAGTTATATCGTTTACGGTTCAATAGGATTTGTGATCGCTGCCATCTGCGTTTATTTTATTTTCCGCATTGCCCGAAAAGATGAAGAATAATACATTTACACCAGGAGCAGTTCCTGCCGCATCGCCATTAATTCCCTGGTTTTCATGGGTTCGTCGCGCTGCAGTTTTTCAAACTGTTGCTGGTAAACCCAGTCACGGTAACGGTCTGTCCACCATAATGAAAACCAGGCCAGTAAAGGTGCTGACAAAAAGACCAGGCCCATCCAGGTGGAGCCGGTCAGAAAAGATGCAATGAGCCAAGCCAGCAACCATATTATATAGCTAATCGCGGAAACAGCCACCAGGACGCTGGAATAAAAATCAATGCGGGTAACTTTTTTATCAGCCACTTTTCTTCCCAGGAGATATGGCCATACATTCAGCATGATCCCCGCGGCGAATACGGGAAAGCATAATACCAGTACCAGGGGTGGTATGGTGAATAATCCCTTAGAGGCAAATGATTTATCATGAACCCCATAACCTGCCAGGGCTGCGATATAGGAAGATTGCTTTGACTCCAGGGCCCGGCATCCGTTTTCATCCAGGTTACTGATCTGATCACAAATCATTTTTTGCCTTTTAAAATCCTCCGGTCCGAAATGATTACCCCGGTCATTATCGGCCATGCCCAGGGAGTTCTCCAATAGTACTGTCCGCTCTGGCTGGTCCACATACAACACAACCTTTTCAAAATGCCCCTCCAGTTCTTCTGTCAGCTGGTTAACAGCTTTCGCCGGGTTCTGCAGGTAGATATCCCTGTAATGTGCAATAGGAACAGGATCCCCTGTGGTTAACTGCAGATCTGACCGGAAAGCATGACGGCTATAATGGATACCTAATGGAACCACCACTAACGGCAGGTCAAATCCCTTTTCCAGCGCCTGCAATGCGATACGGGAAACGCCCTTTTTCATGGGCAGAATATTTCTCTCGATCCTGCTGGTGCCTTCCGGAAATATCAGCAGGACACCTCCCTTCCTGAGCACCTCTTCCCCGATATTAAAACTGTCTGCATTGCGGTGTACTTCACCCTTATCCTTTTCCCTGCTGTAAATGGGAATCATATGGAGCTTTCCGAAAATATACCTGGCCACCCTGCTTTTAAAAACATCGCTTCGGACATAGTAATGCATCGGCCTCCTGAGTTTGACGCCCATGATCATGGCATCAAGGAAAGATGCAGCATGATTTGAAATAATGATTACGGGTCCATGTGAAGGAATCTTACCGGCATCCAGGAAAAATGACCGCCTGAAATACAGCCATATTGCCGGAGTCATGATACATTTGGCGAGATAATAAAGCAATGCCTGGATTTATTTGATGATCCTGATTTAATACCTTGTAAAGCGTAAATTAGCCTTTTCCCATAAAACAAAAACAATGTCTACCAACAGGAGAAAATTCTTACGGAACATAACACTCGGAGCCGGTGCCCTGGCTACCGGTGTTGACACAAATGCCCAACCGACAACCGACAACCGTCAACCCTCAACCCTCAACCCTCAACCCTCAACCTTCAACATGTGCGGTTATGCGGCACCGAAAATGGATACAGTGCGTATTGCTGTGATCGGGCTTGGCATGAGGGGATCCGATGCCGTGGAAAGACTCTGTTTCATTGAGGGAGCCGAAATCGTTGCACTTTGTGATAAATATCCTGACAGGGTGGAAAAAGCACAGCAGACCCTGGAAAAAATGAAACGACCCAAAGCCCGTGGATACAGCGGGGAAGACGGATGGAAAGCCCTCTGCGAAAGCAAGGACATTGACCTGGTGTATACACCCACGCCCTGGCACCTGCACACGCCAATTGCCGTGTATGCCATGAAAAACGGTAAGCATGTTGCCACGGAAGTTGCCGCGGCACTTACAATAGACGAATGCTGGCAACTGGTGGAAACTTCTGAAAAAACGAAGAAGCATTGCATGATGCTGGAAAACTGCTGCTATGATTTTTTTGAACTGCTGACCCTGAACATGGCAAGGAACGGCATGTTCGGAGAAATTTTGCATGCCGAAGGCGCTTATATACATGACCTGAGCAAAGACTGGATTTTCAATAAAAAAGCCTATGCAGATATGTGGCGGCTGAAAGAAAACATAAAACATAACGGTAATCTATACCCTACGCATGGGCTTGGGCCGGTTGCACAATGCCTTGACATTAACCGGGGTGACCTGATGGATTATCTCGTTAGTGTGAGTACAAATGATTTTACCATGGGTAACATGGCCAAAGAAATGGCTGCGAAAGACGATTTCTTCAAGGAGTATGTCGGTAAAAATTATCGCGGCAACATGAATACCACTACCATCCGCACAAAGAAGGGAAAAACCATTATGCTGCAGCATGATGTATCCTCTCCGAGGCCATACTCCAGGATACATGTACTCAGCGGAACCAAGGGCGCCGCTTCAAAATGGCCCGGTCCCGAGCGTATTGCTTTCGGACACTCATGGGTAAAACCTGAAGAACTGCAAAAGCTGTATGATCAGTATTCACCTCCCATTGTGAAGCATATCGGAAAGATCGCAAAAGAAGTGGGTGGTCACGGCGGGATGGATTTTATTATGGACTGGAGATTAATCGATTGCCTGAGAAATGGATTGCCGCTCGACCAGGATGTTTATGACGCAGCTTCCTGGAGTTCCATTGTTGCCCTGAGCGAAAAGTCTGTTGCTTCCCGTTCAAAGTCAATGGATATCCCTGATTTTACCAGGGGTAACTGGAAGACAAATAAACCGGTAAACCTAACCCTGGACGGAGGTGGAAATACCGGTGTCAGGAATATCAAAGCGTAAAGTTGTTCTATTGGCGGGAAATTAAAATAAAGAAAAAGTAGAACGCCAGTATCAATAATACGCTGAATGCGAAGTCGATAGCGAATGTCTTTTTCATAAGAACTGGTTTTAAATAAAAGAAGGCTGAATGACATACATTCAGCCTTCAAAATTGTGCCAATTATTTAAAATGGCATACAGTAAATATACTTTCGCTCAATCTTTTTTTACCCCTATCACCGGCAGGGATTTTTCCCTTATCAGCTGGTTAAGTTGCTGAACATCAGTGTTCATGAGGGTTTTCAGCCTGGCCAGTTCAGCATCACACTGTGTTGCGAGGTCAGCATAAACATCTTTAACCTGTTTGCTTGGTGCCATATTTCCACTGTTTGCCGCATCAAACAGTCCGCTCAGTTTATCGTTTAAGCGGATAGGATAATTCAGTACATCCTGGCTGCTTTTCGCTTTTGTCTGGTATAATTTTTCCTCTATTGACGTAAGTTGTTTATTGATCGTATCACATAAAGTTTTTACTTCCTTAGGCATATCCTTTCCCTGTCTTGCAGTAAAATCGTTTATCTGTGTACGTAAGGTCCGGATGTCTTTAATGCCTTTCTGCGCTTCGTTAAATTTGCCCTGCACCTGTCGTAGAAAAGCAAACTGTGCATCATAATCCGACTGTGATATTTTATAATTAGGATCTGCTACAATAGTAAATGGAACTTCAGCAGAATCATTTCCCACCATGATTTTTGCAAAGTAATTACCCGGGGGGGCAAGAATACTTCCGGGAAGGCCATTCCATAAAATCATACCTTCTACCCTTTCTGATTCAGGATACTGAAGGTTCCAGTTGAACGTATTCATTCCTTTGGTGATTTCCATTTTATTATCCTTGCTATCCGTTGCATATGTACGGATAGTCTTACGGTCTTTATCTAGGATCGTAATTTTTGCTTTCGTTGAATCAGTTACATTTTTTGCATAATAATTGATTACCGCACCTTTTGGAGGATTTGTCCCGGCATTTTTCGGAACCCCGAAGAATGCAGAAAAACGATTTCCCATCATACGGTAAGCCGGATTCACATCATATACTTTCAGGTTCGCCGAAAGTATTTCGGGGTTCAGTTGTTGCACCCTTGTGAGGTCATCCAGTACCCAGAATGCACGGCCCTGTGTGGCTACGATAAGGTCATTGTTTTTAATGGTCAGATCCGTAATAGGAACAACCGGAAGATTTAACTGGAAAGGTTTCCAGCTGGCACCATCATTATAACTGATATACATACCGTATTCTGTTCCTGCATACAGTAAGCCCTGGCGCTTTGTGATCTGCGCGCATGACCCTGGTAAAATGCAGTTTATTAATTCCATTAGTGATCAGTTTCCATGTTTTGCCATAATCACTTGTCTTATAAATATATGGTGTGAAATCATCAGCTTTATACCTTGTACCGGTAATATAGGCTGTTCCTTTATTGAACGGATCTGTTTCAATGGCATTCCACATGATCCATTTCGGAGCATCTTTCGGTGTTACATTTTCCCAGTTTTTACCGGCATCCCTGCTCACATGGATCAGTCCATCATCACTGCCTGTCCATAAGCAAATCCTTTTCCAGTATGCTTTCCGCAGCAGTGAAAATGGTGCAATAATATTCTACGGAAGTATTGTCTTTTGTAATGGGTCCGCCGCTGGAAGCCTGTTTGTTTTATCATTGGTGGTGAGGTCTGGCGAAATCTGCTCCCAGCTGGCTCCTTCATTTTCGGTTACAAATAAGGCATTGCCCGCGCAGTATAATCGCTTTGGATTATGCGGTGAAAAGAATATCGGGAAATTCCACTGGAACCGGTACTTTCAAAACATCTGCACCTGCTCCCATCGGATTATCCGGCCATACGGATATGGCCCGGTTCTCTCCCGTGCGGTGATCCAGCCTGGAAAGATATCCTCCATAATTACCGCCATAAACGATATCCGGATTGGTGGGATCAGCAACCACATAACCGCTTTCACTGCCTGCTGTAGGTTCCCAATCATCTGTACTGATAGCGGCACCATAAGTGCTTGATTTGATCCGCACCGTGGAATTATCCTGCTGTGCACCCAGTATGCGGTAAGGAAATGAATTGTCTGTTGATACCCGGTAAAACTGCGCTGTTGGCTGATTCTCGTAAGTGCTCCAGTTATTGCCACCATCAAAGCTGACCTGTGCCCCACCATCATCTGCAACGATCATCCTTTTTCCGTCTTCAGGATCTATCCATAGATCATGGTGATCGCCATGTGGTGTGCGCAGGCTTTGAAATGTTTTTCCACCATCCCTGCTCACGCATGAAACCTACATTCGGGCAATACACCTGGTTTTCATTCTTTGGATCAACAAATACTTTTGTATAATACCAGGCCCGTTGCCGGATATTATTATCATTACTGGCCAGTGTCCAGGTTTCCCCGCCATTTGCACTGACAAATAATCCACCCCCGGCATTTTCGATAATCGCATAAATTTTATCCGTATTGGATGGTGCAACCGCAATCCCGGTAATTCCCCATATACCTTTCGGAAGGCCTTTGGAAGCAGAAATATTTTTCCAGGTTTCCCCGCCATCTGTACTTTTCCATATGCCACTGCCTTCGCCACCACTTTCCAGGCTATGGGGGGTCCTGATCACCCTCCAGGTACCGGCATAAAAAACACTGGGATTACCGGGCTCCATAACGAGGTCAGATGCCCCGGTCTGGTTATTGACATATAAAACCCTCTTCCAGTTTTTACCTCCATCCGTGGTCTTGTAAACACCGCGTTCTTCATTGGGACCAAAGAGATGCCCCATAACTGCCACCCATACAATATCAGGATTCCGGGGATGGATGACTATGCGGATGATATGGCGGCCATCTTTAAGCCCGATATTACGCCAGGATTTGCCACCGTCTTCACTTCTCCACATTCCTCCGAGGCCTTCGCTGACATTTCCCCGCATGGTATTTTCACCTTCGCCAACATAAATAACACTTTCATCAGATGGCGATACGGCAACAGCGCCGATCGTACTTCCAAAATATTTATCAGAGATATTTGTCCAGTTATTTCCACCATCGGTGGTTTTCCATACACCACCCCCTGTGGCGCCAAAATAAAAGGTATTGCGGTTCTTGTACGATCCGGCAGCAGCACCGCTCCTTCCGCCCCTGAAGGGCCCTACGAGCCTGTATTTAACGGTGGAGAGCAAAACTGAGTCTGCAGTGGGTGCAGCATCAGGAACAGCAGCAGTGGATTTCTTTTTTTGGGCCATTGCCGAGCATGCAAAGGCCAGCAGTGCCATGAACAGAACTGATTTTCTCATATTCAATAATTGGATTGAAAGGTAGGGAAAAATGGGAAACGGCAAGATGAGATCCCTGAAATAACAAACAGGGAATCCAGGCAAAAAAAAGCCCACGCTTTAGCGTGGGCAAATCATTTGAAAGAGGTCAGAGGGTGTGTGTTTAAGAGATCGACGGGTTTTCAACGGGTCATCAAGATTCTAACCTTTTCAATGTTTCCAGGCTGCAAAAGCTTTCCGGAGGATTGGATCTTTGGTGGTTTTTTCATGGTCAGGTTTGTTGGTTTTCTCAAAGGTCCGGGTTTTCAGGCTTTCACAAGATTGGATCCGGGTACGGTTAAAAATCGGGCTCAGTTTTCGTAGTACAGAAATGGTTCGGGTAAAACCACTTCATCGTTATGACACAACAAAGATGGAAAGTAAATTCCTTCTTTTCAAATGGATTCGATCAATGAATGGATTTCTTCGATTTTTGGAAGGAAAATGCAGGTAAATGAAAAACAAAGTGCTGATCAGATGATATTGATCTTCTGCATCACTTTTGATTTGTGTGCCTTGCTGATAGGGATATGGTTTCCGCGGATATACAGCGTATTCTCCTGGATATCATCGATAGACGCAAGGTTAACAATATAGGAACGGTGGACCTTCAGGAATTTTTGGCCATCAACCTTTGTTTCCAGGTTCTTGATGGTATTGTGCGTGATATATTTCTTTTCTGCCGTTACAAATTTTACGTAATCACCCATGCTTTCGATGTAGAGGATTTCTTCATTCTTAAGCCTGATGAGCTTTCCGTTGACCTTGATAAAAATATGGTCTGTTGATGTAGCGTCTTCCTGCTGTTTTTTAACTTCAACCTTCTGTACGGCTTCCAGGAATCGCTGGTAAGTGAACGGCTTTCGCAGGAAATCCGTCACATTATATTCAAAAGCGCTAAATGCATATTCCGTCTTGGAAGTGGTAAGGATCACCTGTGGCTGGTATACCAGTTGATCCATCAGCTGAAACCCGGTAATGCCGGGCATTTCCACATCAAGGAATATAAGATCAACCAGGTTTTCCGAAAGATATACGAGGGCTTCTTCCCCGTTCAGGAAATGTGCCTGTACATCAACGATTCCGCTGCGTTCACAGAATTTCCGTAGGAAGTCTGCGGCTGGCTGGAGGTCTTCTACAATGATACTGGAATATTTCATCAGGCTCTTACATTAAGGTACATTTTCATTCTGATCAGTTCCTGGCGGATGATATTGATGGATTCTGCCATCAGGATAGTCAATTCTTCATACTGATTTTTCAACTCTTCCGCGCTTGCGGCTGCACCACAGGCGTCTTCAAAAAGCTGAACCATGCCCTGCACTTTCAGCAGTCCCACATATCCGTAGAGAGGCTTGATCTTGTGAAACAATTTACGGAGTGCTTCCACATCACCTTTTTGGAAAAGGTCGTTGGTTTCGTCCACAACAGGAACCAGGTGATTCAGTGAAGATTCAAAGATTTCTGCAGCCGTTTGAATATCACCGGCATACATTTCATCCAGGAATGCCGCATCAAAACGGCCTGAATAGATATATTGGAGTTTTTCCTTACTCATAAATCACAATTTTCAGGTGTGCATTGCGTTTACAGAGAATCCCTTCCGGCATTACTGAAAACAAGGGCACAGGTATGAGAACGAACATTTTAGACCAAATAGTATCTTTTCCAAAAAGTATTTTAAGGACCGGAATTGAAGAATCCACCAGCCGGGAGGCGGAAAAAAATATCATCAGGCTAAACCTGTTCCTTAGCTTCTGCCTTGGAATAAGCCTGATAAACTGCATCTTTAATTTAGCCAACGAGCTGTTTGTCAGCGCTGTCGTTAACCTTGCGGGCACTTTTCTCCTTACCGTTGCTTTCTACATGAACAAAGACGGCCAGCACGAAGGGTCTAAGAAACTGGGTATCATTACCATTAACCTCTATCTTTTTTGTGTAAGCTATGTGGAAGGATTAAGATCGGGACAATACCTCTTGTTTTTCCCCCTCATCCTGGCCCTGATATTTGTAATAGACCTGAAAAGGAACCTGAATGAGGTGATCATCACCAGTGTAGTGACCCTGCTCACAACAGCATTCATTTTTATCCTGGCACCATACCAGAACACCCTGCAGAATATCCCCCAGGACCTGTACAGCAGCCTGTTCAGCACCAATCTTGCCATTGCACTGCTGCTCACTACCGTGTTTGCCTACCTGATCCTGAAAACACTGGAGAACCATGAGGATAAGATCCTGGAAGAAAAAATGCTCTCTGATACCATTTTTGATACTTCGCTGGATGCCGTTTTCATTGTCAGGGTATCTGACCTGGTCATAACAGACTGTAACAAGAGAGCGCTTGAAGTGTTCCGCCATGATTATAAAAAATCCCTTATCCAGATACCCGTGGAAAGATTGCTGGGCGTACAGATGCGGGAACGCATCAGCAGCATTAAATCCAATGGCTTTATCAAGGGATCTCCCTGGTATGGAAATATGGATTTTGAAAAACAGGACGACAGCCTCTTCTATGCATATGTAAACCTGGTGCCCTTCAATCACCAGAACGAATTATACTGCAAGATCAGCATACTGGACATCACTGAAATCAAGGTGGCGGAATTTGAAATCATCAAAGCCAAGGAACGTGCAGAAAAAGCAGCCAAGGTAAAGTCAAGGTTCCTGAGCAATATGAGCCATGAACTGCGCACACCGCTGAATGCGATAATCGGAACCTCAAATATCCTTTTGCAGGAAGAATATATGGAATCGCAAAGGGAATATTTCGATGTGCTGAAAAATTCATCGGAACACATGCTCCAGCTGGTCAATGACATCCTTGACCTCAGCAAACTGGAAGCGGGTAAAATGGAACTGGAGAATGTTGCATTCAACCTGAATGAATTCCTGCATAAAGTGGTGGCCCCTTTCAATACAGCTAACAGCAATGATATGAAGCTGGAAATGGAAATCGACCCGGTGCTGAATGTTGAGATCAGCGGCGACCAGACAAGGCTCCAACAGGTGCTTAATAACCTTTTGTCTAATGCGAAAAAATTCACCAAATCCGGCAAGATAACGGTAACGGCCAGGGCCGAAAGCCGTAAAAGCCAGAATGTACTGTGTATACTTCTGTGTTACCGACACAGGTATCGGCATCCCCGCCAATAAACTGAAGCAGGTATTTGACAGTTTTACCCAGGCGGATACGGAAACCACCAGGAAATACGGCGGCACCGGTCTTGGACTGGCGATCAGCAAATATATCGTGGAAAAAATGGGCGGAGAGCTGCAGGTGGAAAGTGAAGAAGGTAAAGGAAGTAGCTTTTACTTTTACGATCGACTTCAAGGTGAATGCGAAGAAAGCCTATGTAAACGAAGAGTCACTGAAAGAACTTACAGGCCTGGCCGGACTAAGGATTCTCCTGGCCGAAGACAACCCGATCAATATGCTTGTTGCAAAAAGGTTCCTGCAAAAATGGAAACTGGTGGTTGATGAAGCAGTCAACGGACGCTGAGGCGCTTGAACTTTTCAAAAAGAATAAATATGACCTGCTGCTGATTGATCTTGAAATGCCGGAAATGGACGGTTCAGAGGCTGTATCACATATCCGGAAAATAGATATGGAAGTTCCGATTGTGGCTTTTACCGCAGCCGTATATGACGACATGCAGGCAGATCTGCTGAGAAAAGGATTTACGGAATTCATTCCCAAACCCTTCCGGCCGGAAGACCTGCATAAAAAAATTCTGCAGCTGACCGCGTACGACCAACTGCAGAAATTTAAATACGGATAATTACCACATTATCATCTGCACATTTGCACATCTTCACATTTTCACATTATTCTTGATCAGTCCTTCCTTTACAAGCACAGTCCTGATCCGCTCTTCATATTGTTTGCTGATTTCAGCATTCTTCTGATCGGCTTCATTTACCTTTTGATGAAGGGACTTTACCCTGTCAAGCTGCAGATTATTGGGTGCAGCCTCAGTATTACTTATGGAACTGTATACCTGCGTGATGTCTTCCCTCAGCCGGTTCTCATCTGCAAATATGGATGTAGTCTTGGTGGGTATGAGTTCTGCACGAAGGGATTCCAGCTTGTCATAATACTCCTGCATCTGTTTTTTCGCTTTTTTATCTTTCACCTTATCCATATTATCCTTCAGCAGTTTCTGCTTTTCAGAAATGTCAGCAACATTCCTGGCAAGCTGTTCATGCATGCCAAACAATTCCATGGCAGTCTTATGCTGCAATTCACGATCCGCAAGGGTAAATGGCGATGAAGGGTCATGTACCACTTTTACCGGCTGCTGGAATTCCTTATCGGCCACTTTCAGTTTCAATGTATAATCACCCGGCATCACCTGTGGAGCTATCGCAGACCCATAATCCATCTTGGTACCGCCTGCGGCTGTTTTTGGCGGCTTCATGCGCATGTTCCAGTATATCCTGTTGATGCCCTTGCGTTTGGTTGCCGGTACGGTTTGCACCAGCTTACCTGCGGCATCATAGATCTCCACTTTAACATCACCACTGGAAAGCCTGTCCTTTATATAATACTGTATTGCCGGGAATGACGGACTATTCGGAGCTGCCTGGACGGGAAAAGAATTGCCACCAAAGTTTCCTGTGGTGAGCACCATCGGTTTGGTGTCAAACAGGTAAACGTCCTTATCCAGGATCTCCGCGCTAAGGTTTCTCATGGAAGAAATATCATCCACGATGATAATACCCCTGCCATGCGTTGCCAGGACCAGGTCGTTCGTTTCCGGCTGAATCTGTATATCCCTCACCAGCGCATACCAGGGAATGTTATTCTTCATCCTGAACCAGTTCCTCCCACCATCCAGGCTGCAGAATAATCCCATCTCGGTACCCAGGAATAACAAGTCCTTATTCTTTACGTCTTCCTTTACTTTATGTGCAAACCCAGTAAACTCCTCACTTTTAAACATGGTCCATGTTTTCCCCATATCAGTAGACCTTCCTGCATAAGTTTTATGGTCACCATACATGTGATTATCAAATGTGGCATATATCACATTCTTATCAAAAACCGATGGCTCTACGCTGCTCACCCAGGTTTGTGCAGGGATTCCCGACAATGCATAATTTTTTGATACATTGGTCCAGGTTTTACCGCCATCCACAGTGTACTGCAGGTTCCCGTCGTCAGTTCCCACCCAGATGATATTTTCATCCAGCGGCGATTCAGCAATCGTGAAAATGGTGCAATGGTTTTCGGCAGATGTATTATCCGCACTCAGCCCGCCGCTTTTCTCCTGTTCCTGTTTTCGTTTATCGTTGGTCGTTAGATCCGGAGATATTTTAAACCAGGTTCTTCCCTGGTCCGCAGTCCTGTACAGGTACTGCGCTCCGGTATAAATATTTTTCTTATTGGCTTTACCGGTAGCGATCGGGGTATTCCAGTTCCACCTGAGTTTTTCGTCGGTTGAAGAAGGCTGGGGCCTGATACCCACACTTTTGAAAGTCCTGGTATCAATCCTGTTCACATCACCGCCCTGTGATTCGGCATATGCGATATTTGGATCCACCGGATCAGGAACAACCCAGAATCCGTCTCCGCCATAAATCGCTCTCCAGTCAGCGTTCGATACACCGCCCGGCGCGGAAGACGGAGCCATCCAGCTTCCATTATCCTGCAATCCTCCATAGAGGTTATAGGGTTTTTTATTATCTGTTGCAACATGGTAGAACTGTCCAACAGGAAGTCCGCCGTTGAAAGTCCATGTTGCGCCCTTATCCAGGCTCAGGTAGATTCCGCCATCGGTACCAAGCCACATATGGCTGTTATTTTTCGGATTGATCCATAATGCATGATGGTCGCTGTGCACCCATCCGCCATCATTACTTGCTTCTGCAAAGGAGTATCCGCCATCTTGTGAATAGGAGAATGAATAGGCAGGCCTGTAAACCCTTTTCGGATCATATGGGTCAACCACCAGGGTACTGAAATAAAAAGGCCTTGATACAACATTCAGGGAAGCACTTTGCTGCTTCCAGCTTTCGCCTCCGTCAGCAGAGATATATAATCCTGTTTTGGCAGATTCAACTATGGCAATCAGGTTTTGGGGCGCTGAAGGAGCGAGGGCAAGGGCAACCCTGCCAAAGGGTTTTTCAGGCAAGCCGTTTTTAAGTTCCTTCCATGTTTTTCCGCCATCGAGGCTTTTCCAGATACCACTTCCCTGTCCGCCTGAATTAAATAAATATGGAAGCCTGCGAAACTCCCAGGTAGTGGCATAAATAATGCTGGGGTTTTTAGGATCGATGGAAACATCAGCACATCCGGCCTTATCATTGATATATAAAACCTTTTCAAAAGTTTTGCCGGCGTCGATGGATTTATATAACCCACGGTGACGGCTATCCGACCATAGCGGTCCGGGTGCTGCTACGAAAATCACATCCGGGTTAACGGGATCGATGGCGATTTTGGCGATATGTTCGGTACTGTCGAGCCCTCCTGTTTTTGTCCAGTTATCTCCCTCATCCGTTGACTTATAAAACCCATCCCCGATGGAAACAGAATTTCGCATATTGCTTTCACCGGTACCGGCATATATGATTTTCGGATTCTTCTGGTTAATGGCAATGGCGCCAATAGACTGACAATACTTATCGAAAATGGCTTTGAATGATGCGCCTGCATTCGTGGATTTCCAGATACCACCGCCGGCGGTTCCCACATAAATGATTTTAGCATTTTCATCATTTACACCATCAATGGCAGTTATCCTTCCACTCATGGTACCGGGTCCCATTTGACGGGCTTCGATAGAGCCGAATGTGGCAGAGTTGACTGTTGACTGCGAAGATGCTGCGGTATACGCCAGCATGCAGCATAGCAAAACAAGTATTCTCATGGCTATGATTTTGGTATAAAAGAGAAAACCCCTGGTCAAGGGGTTTTCAAGTTGTTCTTAAAAATTATTTGGCAATAAAAAGGCTTTTGTCAAGCGTTGGATTCACTTCAACCTTGGTGATCGTAATAGGGGCAGGAGTACCTGTTGATTCAAGGGTGAATGGAATTACAATTCCTTCAGGCAATTTGGTAAAATTGCTCATGTTTGATACCAGTTCCATTTCCTGTCCGTTTACTTTCAATTTAGAAACCTGGCGTATCGCATAAAAGGTTTTCGCATCAATGAAATAAACGGCTTCTGTTCCGCTTTTACGGGTCAGTTTTAGTTTATGGGTTTCTGTTCCGTCAATATCTTCCTTGCCGAGAAGTTCCACTTTATGTCCTTTCTCCTTATAATCAATCATTTCTCCCTGTATATCCAGCTGGTCTTTCTGGGCTGTAAGCTGGTCGGCAGTCATGGGCTCTGGTGCTGACTGTCCCTGCATAGGATTAAAGCTCCATCCGCTGTCTGCCGTGACAATGGTATAACCGGTCATATTCATTGCAGTAAAGTCCTGCCTCATGGCCTCGTTATTCACCTGGTAGATATTGATAGGAATATCCATTCCCTGGATGCTGAGGTTGGCAACCATTTTCAATGTGTTCACTTTCTTCCAGTTGTCTTTGCCACCGATTGCTTCGATATGTTTTGCAACCACTTCATCCACGGTTTGTGCCTGAAGTGTTCCTGCCATAAAAAGGGCTGCCATAAAAAGGCTGATCATACTGTAACGTTTCATACTTGTTTTTTTTTCTTGTAAAGATTTTATTCTGCTTTGTATAATTTGGGATCAACGGGTTTGTTGACTTCAATTTTCTCTACATTGGTGGATGCACCCATGCCTACCCTGGTAGTGGCATAAGGAAATACATACCCTTCCGGTGTTTTGCGGTAATCGGAATAATCCACTATAAATTCCTGGTCCGGATTTCCACCGCCCCTGCCTCCGCCCATACCGGCGCCGCCCTTTGTTTTCATGCGGATGATATAATACGTTTTGGCGTCAATAAAATAGGTCAGGTCACGGCCGCTTTTAAGGGACAGTTTTACCTTATAGCATTCTGCTCCTTCCACGTCTTCCTTTCCAAGCAATTCGGCAGTATGCCCCTTGGCTTTATAATCCACCAGCGGTCCGGCACAATCCATTTCTGCCTGCTGCATCTGGAGCGCTTCCGGGGTTACGGCCTCAAACTTGTTTCCATTACGAGGATTGGAATTCCATCCTTCCTTCTCCGTAATCACGGATGTCATGGAACCCATTCCAAAATTGATTTCCCGACGCACCAGTTTGTTATTGACCTTCCACATCTTGCTGGTCATTTCATTCCCATTCTGCATGACAGATACGGTTTCCATATAGATGGATTGAAGAGCATTAAGTTTTTCTTTCCCTCCAATGGCTTCCACATATTTATCGATGACCTCGTCTACTGTCTGGGAAATGGCGCTATTGGCGCAAAAGACCATGAGGGCGAAAAATAAAAAGCGTTTCATGTATTTGATGATTTTTAGCTGCAGCGTTTAACAATTCAGGCCTTTTTAATGGCCTATTCTATTGGTTGCCAAATATATGCCAGAGTTACAATCCCCCTTCCTTTTATTTCTTTACGTATACCTTTGGTAAAAAAACCGGGTATGCACGAGTTAGTGGCCAATTTCACAGATATCAGGGAAAAAAGGATCTATGCCGCCAGGGTTTGTTTTAACCAATATATCATTTCCATTGATCCACTGGCCCAAAAGGAAGACCCAAACCTCCCATACCTCCTTCCTGGCTTTATCGATGCCCATGTGCATATTGAAAGTTCCATGCTCATTCCTGCTGAATTTGCCCGAATCGCCGTGACACATGGCACGGTGGCAACAGTCAGCGACCCTCATGAAATTGCCAATGTTTGTGGCATTGAGGGGGTTGAATTCATGGTCAGCAACGGCCTCAGAACCCCTTTCGCCTTTTACTTCGGTGCTCCCAGTTGTGTTCCTGCCACAACATTTGAAACGGCAGGGGCAAGCCTTGACAGCAAAGCTGTTAAAAAACTCCTGGAAAATCCGCAAATAAAATACCTCAGTGAGATGATGAATTTCCCCGGAGCGTTGCAGGGTGATCCCGAAGTTTTGGAAAAAATTTCAGCGGCTCGTGCGATGGGCAAACCGGTTGACGGTCATGCACCCGGACTCAGGGGTGAGATGGCCAAAAAATATATCGACCTGGGGATTTCAACGGACCATGAATGTTTTACCCTGGAAGAAGCCCTGGAGAAACTACAGTATGGCATGAAGATCATCATCAGGGAAGGCAGTGCCGCGAGGAATTTTGAAGCCCTTTATCCCCTGATCGATGATTATCCCGGCAAGATCATGTTTGGAAGTGACGACAAACACCCTGATGAGCTGGTAGCCGGGCATATTAACCTGCTCTGCAGCCGGGCCGTAAAAAAAGGCATGAATGTATTCAATGTATTACATGCAGCATGCGTAAACCCGGTTATACATTACCAATTGGAAACCGGGCTTTTGCAACAGAATGACCGGGCAGATTTTATCCTGGTCAATAACCTGGAAGATTTTGTTGTTCAGCAAACCTATATTGCCGGGAACCTGGTGGCTGAACATGGGAAAACACTGATTTCAAGAATTGATGAAGAAGTAAACCTCAACCAGTTTAATGGTGCATTAAAAAATCTTTCCGACCTGGCATGTGAGGTCCGGGGAGAATATTCATTACCGGTTATCGAAGCACTGGATGGCCAGCTGATCACCAATAAAATATTCTGCCCGGCCAAAAAATGAAAATGGTTTTTGGGTATCGGATACCGATTCGGATATTTTAAAAATTGTAGTGGTCAACCGCTACCATGAAGCTCCTCCTGCCATTGCCTTTATAAAAAACTTTGGCCTTACACAGGGAGCCATTGCTTCCTCCGTTGCGCACGACTCTCATAATATAGTAGCTGTTGGCGCCGATGATGAAAGCCTGCTGAAAGCGATCAATATGATCATCAGCCATAAAGGCGGAATATCATGCACCAAGGATAACCTGGATATGGTGCTTCCGCTGCCCGTTGGCGGACTCATGAGCAGTGAAGACGGGTATAAAGTAGCGGAACTTTACAGTATCATTGATAAAGCGGCAAAGGAGGCAGGAAGCAAACTTCGATCTCCATTCATGACGCTCTCCTTTATGGCGTTACTGGTGATACCACACGTGAAACTGAGTGACCTGGGTGTATTTGATGGTGATGCGTTCAGTTTAATTTGATAATGTGGCCAGTGTGAAAACGTGAAAGTGAAAATGTGAAAATTAATTTCCCCATTTTCACTAACACACTATCACATTAATCACACTTCCACATTTTCCTAGTATTCTTTCACCATTTTATTGGATTTGTTGATCATGATAACTTTATCGCCCTTCATCACCCTGGCTTCACCATTCTCAAAATTATCTGCGTAGCTATACTGGTAACCGATCACAATATTTCCCTTGGTATCGATATATCCCCAGTTGCCTTTTGCATTCTGCACTGCGGCAAGTCCTTCAAAAAATCCCCGGGCCTGTTCGAATTGGGCAGGAATCACAAATTGACCTGCATAATTAATAAAGCCCCAGCCATCTTTTGATTTTGCAGCGGCAAGCCCGTCATGAAATGATAATGCATCCAGGTATATGGGTTCGGTGATGGTTTTACCCGTACTGTCGATATATTGCCAGTGTGTTCCTTTCCTGACGGCAGCATACCCTTCGTTGAACGTCATTGCCTCAGCATACTGAAGAGGAACGATAACTTTTCCTTCCTTATCCACGTAACCGTATTTGCCGTCCTTTTTGACCAGCGACAATCCGCAGATGCAGTTGTCCACGAAATCAAAATTAGCAGCCCATTTTTGCGCAAAGGAGGGCAGCGCTATAGATATCATGATAAGTAGCAATAGTTGTTTCATGGCAAATTATTTAAGAATGGTAAGTTATCGAGGTCATTCAACAGGGGCAATGATGGCAGACAGGAAATTTCATGATCATCGGCAGGGCGGCAGGGAGGATTGCGGATTACGGATTGCGGATTACGGATTGCGGATTGATGGATTAGCTAGATTTTGGACTGCAATTGCAGATCACTGATTTCAAATCTGTCAATCCGCCAATCCGCAATCCGCAATCCGTCAATCCTTATGGGCTTTTTGCTTCATCCAGTACCCTGACCGTGTGGTCATAAATCCGGTCCACCGAGGCCTGGTCTTTACCGATACATACCACGCCAAGTTTTCCATACTGTGACAAGGCGCCAATCAGGTGAAACATTACCCCTTCCTGTGACGTGGACTCGTAATGAAGTCCGTTGCAGATGGCAATTTCAATCAGGTCATGCGGTGTAAAGCCCCGGTATCTTTCACTACGGAGATTATCCGTCGCATAATAACATCGGCTTTGGCCGTTTGGCATGATATAGTTTCCCGAAGCGGCATCATATACCCCATCAGTAAGGAACTGCAGCATCAGGAAGGGATGTGTTGTGCCGCCCTTCCGCAGGTTAATTTCAATGGCATAGTGCTTCCAGGAATTTTTCTCCCTGACAGACAGGAAATCCACCGAAAACCTTCCCAGTGTACCATAGTCGCGAAGTTTAGTGGCCACCGCCATCCCCATAGCGCCAATCTCAACAGCATAATCAGGGTGGGCGGGAAAACGTGCTCCCATAAATACCTGGCCAGACTCCCCTCCCAGGATCTGGTCGTGCGTTGATATAACATCCACCTTTCCCAATGGATTTACCCGGCACTGAACAGAAGGCGAGGTCTTGACTTTCCCTTCAATGTATTCCTCCACAATGCCATTCATGCTGGTAAATTTGGCCATAAAACTTTCGTATCCCAGGTCTTCCGCAACGCATTTTATGGATGGCACATTATCGTTTACCCATGTACGTAAGGCAGCGCCCTTCATGGGTTCGCCAAAATTGAAGATCGCGTTTCCTTCACCACTGAATCCGTCATCCATCTTTATTACTGCCCGCCTCAAATCCGGATGATCCGTTTTCAGCTTAACCAGGGCTTCAATAACATCCGTCTCATCGCGCAGGTTTTCATACCCTTCAGGAAGGTTCAGCCCGCAATCCCGGAACAATTCCCGGCTCTTGCTCTTCGTGCCCAGAAAATACAGATCGGGGTCACAACCATATATGGGGATTCCCAGTTTTACTGACAGGCTTCTTTCAAAACGGGTAACATTGAAGCAGGATAAGTGTGCAAGATGCCCTTCCGGAATACTTCGCCGGATCCTTTCAATGAGCCGGGGCCTTTCGAGTATTTTCTCTGTCAGGGACCTGGAAGACGCATCGTAACAGCTTAAAAGGGTCAGTCTTTGCCTGGCGTGATAACCTGTAATGCCTGGCAGGAGGTGCAAATAATAATCAATGATAATTGGATCGATGGGTACACTGGTGACGTAGGTAATATGTGTTCTCGGCATGCGAAGCAGCATCATCAGGCAGAGCATTCTTTCCTCGTAAAATACATGCCCACGGACTTTGGAAAGGATTTCCTGGTCGAGTGTAAGGCTGGGAATGATGACCACCGTCTTGGGTGCGCCATGGTGCGGAAAAACAGCTTCAAACTGGGGTACAAAATCATGCTGAAGTCTTTTAAACTCCATGACTTCCGCTTCTGATCCCTGGTGATATAGATAATCCAGGGAATTTTTCTTCAATGCATGCGACAATGAGAATGGAGATTCTGTACCCATTGCTGCAAACTAAAGAAAGTGCGCAAATGAATCCATGAGATTGGATCAGGATAATGATGATTTTGATCATGCCCCGGACCAGACGGCTCCGCCAACACCATCCCGGGACGCACCGGTAACGGAAGAAATGGTGGTGGGCTCATCGCGCCAGCGCAGAACGCCCAGCAGTGCCATCACAAGGGCCTCTTTAAAATTCACCAGGGCCGGCTCAGGCACTTCCACTTCCACCCTCATGGGTTCAAGGTAATACCGCAGGCGGTTGATCAGAAAATTGTTGAATGCGCCCCCCCCGGTAACCAGCATCCGTGCTTTGGGCAGCCCGAGTGCCGGTAAGTGTTTTTCCGCTTCACCAGAAACCTGCACTGCAATGTGTTCAGTATACGTGCGAAGGGCATCCTCATCTGGCAAGTTTCCCTGTTGCAACAATGGGAAGACCGTATCCGTGCCAAAATCATTGGCCAGCGATTTCGGGTATGCCTTACCGTAGTAATCCAGCAGGTTAAGCGTATTCAGCATTTCATTGCTGACTTTTCCAGATGCCGCAATCATACCGCCGTCATCATACGGGATCCCTTTCTTTGCCGTGATCATATTCAACACCCGGTTGGCGGGGCAGATATCATACGCTATATATTGATGGGGAAGATTGACTGAAATATTGGCTATGCCCCCGATGTTGAGCAAGAACTGGTAATCGTTCCAGAGTATTTTTTCTCCCATGGGCACGATAGGTGCTCCCTGTCCGCCCAGTGCAACATCGATCGCCCGGAGATCTGTAATTACCGGCAGCCCCGTTTCTGCAGCAATAGCTGCTCCATCTCCCAACTGGGCCGTCATCCGGGGGGGCATGTGGAAGGTGGTATGTCCATGTGAACTGACCAGCGCCACTTTATAGTCCAGGCCGTGCTTTTCCATAAAGGCCTTCACCTGTTTTCCCAGGAAATGGCCATAATCCGCATGAAGAAGCAGGTAATCCCTCGCATTCAGATGGATGGCATCACGGAGTTTAAGGGACCATTCTTCCGGGTAGGGAATGGTTTCCGCATGAATGATGTCATAATCCCATTGGCCTGACCTGGCATGCAGTTCAACAAAGGCAATATCAAGCCCGTCAAGGGAACTTCCGCTCATTAACTCCGATTACCCGGTATAACATGTTGTAGGTTTTGCGGCCGCGCTGTCATATCTTGTTGCCCGAATTCAGGTAACTATTTCCAATTCACCGGCCCGGTTTATCGGGTCTGAAATTAGAACATTCCTATGGTCATCAATCTTAGTGAAAAAAATTCTGTCCTCTGTAACTGGATCAGTGAACTAAGAGACACTAATGTGCAGACCGACCGGATGAGGTTTCGCCGCAACCTGGAAAGGATCGGCGAAGCAGCTGCATATGAAATCAGCAAAACGCTTGAATTTGCTGAAACCGAGATCCAGACACCCCTGGGCAGTTCCCTGTGCCGTACCATGAAGGAACAGCCGGTCCTGGCAACGATACTCCGTGCCGGCCTGCCGCTGCACCAGGGAATGCTGAATATATTTGACCGTGCAGATAACGCTTTTATTTCGGCCTACCGTAAACACAACCGGGACGGTTCTTTTGAGATCAGCCTGGAATATATATCCAGCCCTGACCTTGATAACCGCATACTCATCATCAGCGATCCCATGCTGGCTACGGGTTCATCCCTGGTGAAAACCATACATTTCCTGAAAGAGGAAGGAACACCCAAAGCCATACATATCGTGACTGCCATTGCCTGCACGGTGGGGATAGAATATGTCCGCAGGGAGGAGCCAAGTGTTACCATCTGGTGCGGTGATATTGATGATGAGCTTACAGCAAAGGGATATATTGTTCCCGGACTGGGTGATGCGGGTGATCTTGCCTTCGGCACAAAGCAACAGGCATAAGATTACGGAAAAAAAATCTTAATATCCCGTTTAGCGCTCCATGTATCAATCCTTGCCTGGAACTTTGCATTCCTGGTAACAATCTTTGCCGCCTGCATAGCGTTCTACATGTGGTATAAAGAGAAATTGTTGTATTTTGTTTACCCGAAGGAAAACGAATGAAGAAAAAGATCCTGTTTGCGTTAATGAGTTACCTTTTATCTAATGTACTTGTTGCACAGGATCCTCATTTCTCACAATTCTATGCTTCCCCGTTAACACTTAACCCGGCACTGACTGGCAAATTTGACGGCACCTTCAGGCTTGCGGCCAATTACAGGAATCAATGGCCTACCATCAACAACGCATTCACCACCGCAACAGCATCACTTGATATGCCGATAATGGCCAACCGCCTGCCGGAATTTGACACCTGGGGAGTGGGCATTATCGGACTGTCTGACCAGAGTGGCAACAAGATCCTCCGGAATAATTATGTTGGTATTTCCACAGCCTATAGCAAGGGTCTTGATGAAAATGGCTATCACCAGCTGGCGATCGGCTTCCAGGGTGTATATACCAATAAGCGGCTGGATGTTTCGATGGCCGATTTTGAAGATGAACTTACGTCACTGGGGTTTACCGGAGTTACTTCGGAAGTATTCAATAACCAGAATGTTACCGTTAATTATTTTGACCTGAATGTAGGTTTACTCTATACCGGCACAACAAACGGTTATGACAACTTTTACCTGGGCGCATCATTGTACCATGTAAACCGTCCGCAGGAAGCTTTCACCGGGGGCAAATTTTATGTAGAGCCCAGGCTTACCATACAGGGAGGCGGTTATAAACCCATTGGCACGGATAGAATGCTGCACGGAAGCTTTATTCACCAGCGGCAGGCCGGTGCAACAGAAACCGTACTCGGAGGTGCAGTTTCGTTTAACCTTAATGGCGAGGAAGAAACCCCGACTGCCCTTTATGCCGGATTGTGGTATCGCTTCAATGACGCGATAATCCCTTATCTCGGGCTTGAAGTAGCGAATTTTCGTTTTGGATTTACCTATGACCTGAACAACTCTTCACTGAACACTGCTTCCAATACCCGCGGAGGTACCGAGATCTCGCTTATTTATGTACATAAACCCGGTGATCCTTCCATGAAGAAATATAATTGCCCCAAATTTTAGATCGCGGAGACGCGGAGAAGGCAAAGATGCAGAGGGTTATTTACTAATAAATAAAATAGATGGCAGCACCATGTAACAGAATACAACAATGAGTATGATGGCGATTATATTCATGACCAGCCCTGCCCTCATCATTTGCTGAATCTTAATATGACCGCTGGCAAATACAATTGCATTCGGAGGCGTACCCATCGGCATCATGGAAGCGCAACTGGCGGCAAGGGTCATGGCAATGCCCAGGATAAACGGGTTGATGCCTGCCGCTTCGGCAATACTGGTTACCACAGGGGCAAATACTATGACCTGGGCAATATTACTCATTACTTCACTGATAAAAATGGACACTGTTGTTATCACAATCAGCAACACCAGCACGTTGGAACCTGAAAATGAAGCAATCCATTGTCCCAGCATCTCCATCAGTCCGGCCTTTTCCATGGCATTGGCAAGGGTTATCCCTCCGCCAAACAAGAGTAATATTCCCCAGGCCATATGCTGGGTATCCTTCCATTCAAGGAGTTTGCTGTCTTCCCTTCCGGAGGGTATGAGGAACATCAGCAGCGCACCGAAGATCGCGATCATGTTATCATCAATCCTGATGATATTCAGGCCATTCACAAGGTCGCGCGTGATCCATAACAGTGCCGTACAAACGAAAATAACAAGGACGCGTTTTTCAGGAACCGAAATGGGCCCCAGGTCTTTCAGCTCCTTTCCGATCAGTTCATGCATCTCGCGGCTGGAAGCCAGCCTGTTTGGAAACAGGAATTTAACGGTTACCAGGTATAGTGTCATCATGAGCGTCAGCGAAATGGGCAGGCAAATCATCAGCCAGTCGAAGAATGATATCTCAAAATTGAATTTCCGGCTGATATATGCTACATAGGCCACATTCGGAGGTGTTCCGATGATGGTGGCGATACCCCCGAAATTGGAAGAGTAGGCAATAGCCAGCATCAGGCATAAGTGAAAAATTGCGCATGCCTTTGCTGTCATTTCCTTCCCCGATTACCCTGATAACGGAAATGGCTATGGGAAACATCATCATAGTAGTGGCAGTATTGCTTAACCACATGCTGATGAACCCGGTAGCCAGGATAAATCCCAGGATAATTCGGTCACCACTGGTTCCTGTCAGGCTAACGATCGACAAGGCAATTCTTTTATGCAGGTTCCATTTTTCTATACCCAGCCCGATCATGAATCCTCCCATAAACAGGAAAATGACTTCATTGGCATAAGGCGCCGCAGCAGCACTGATGGTGGAAATACCCATCAGGGGAAACATGACAATAGGAATAAGCGCAACAGCTGGCATTGGCATGGCTTCCGTAATCCACCAGGTAATCATCAACAATGCAACGGCAATGACACGACAGGCATTTGTTTCCAGGTGAAGCGGGTTAAGAAACCATGCCAGGAAAAATAGCAGGAAGCCCGACAAAAGCGAAATCCTCTGTCGTACTGAAGGAGAGGGAAGGGAAATATTCAAGATGTAATGAATTTTGATGTAAATGATTTCGCACTCACCTGCGGATGTCCTGCAATGATAAACCTGTAAGGAAGCAGGGCATCTACACCGGCATAATCGACGCCAATCCTTGGTGTGGCGATAATACTGTTTGCCGGCGGCACATACTCATCCTGCGCAAGATATAGTTTTTCATCCTGCAGGCTCATCCCTGAATGAGCGGTGATGATGCCCAGTGCCCTGGTCAGGTTCCCCGGCCCTGACCCAATATGTCCGGTCCCATGTTGATCGCCTGCTTCTCAACTGCATGGACGCTGTTCCTGAAACAGGTTCAACTGCCCTGATCAATACGGCATGCGGAATATTTTCGCTGCCGGTCACCACATTAAACAAATGATGGATGCCATAACACAGGTATACATAGGCAACACCGCCCTTGCAAAACATTACTTCAGTCCTGGATGTTCTCCGGCCTCCGTATGCATGCGACGCACGGTCCGTAACTCCCCGGTAAGCTTCCGTCTCCACTATTCTTCCGATGGTTTCTTCACCGTTAAATGTGGTGATGATAAGTTTACCCAGCAATTCCCGGGCAATGGCCAGGACATCTTCCCTTTCATAAAACGCCTGGTTAAGTTTCTCTGATGTAAGCCGCAAATTCATTATGTTTGAAAAGAGAAGTGTAAAATACGTAATGCTTGCTTAAAGAAATAGTTATAGCGATTCAATCCTATGGAAAAGCCCATGAGTTTATCAGGAATAATAAACTGTGGAAATGGATCCTGATACCCGGCATAGTCTATGCCCTGCTGTTTATGGTGAGCATGTATTTCTTCGGGAAAACAGCTACCGGCGTTATTGAATACCTGACCAATGTAATCGGGATCAGGGAATGGATCCAGAAATTTCAAAATTCCTGGCTGGGATTTTTCTTTACCGTTGCAGGGATCATTTTGTGGATGATCCTGATGTTCTTTTATTTTTCCCTTTTCAAATATATATGGCTCATCTTAGGCTCTCCCATATTTGCCTTCCTGAGTGAAAAGACACAGTCAATCATCGACGGGAGGGATTTTCCGATAAACATGAAACAGCTGATGAAGGATATACTGAGGGGTGTAAAGCTGGCGCTGAGAAATACCCTCTGGCAAACTGTATATACCATTTCCATTTTGATTCTTTCCTTCATTCCGGTGATAGGATGGGCCACTCCCATCCTTGCACTTTTTGTGGAATGCTATTATTACGGGTTCTCCATGCTTGATTACAGTTTTGAAAGAAACAAACTTTCGCCGCATCAAAGCATTGAATTTATCAGTAAGCATAAAGGCCTGGCCATAGGAAATGGCCTGGTGTTTTATATGATGCATGGACTGATAGGTATCGGGTGGGTATTGGCCCCTGCCTATGCCGTTGTTGCTGCCACGATAAGTATCAATGAAAATAAATCGCATTATTCTCTGGTATGAATAAAAGCCGGGTTTTCCTTATCCCCTGCCCGATAGCAGAAGACGCCCTGGATACATTATCCCCTTCCATTTTACAGGCAGTAAAGCAATGCGAGGTATTTTTTGTGGAAGATGAACGATCAGCGCGACGATTCCTGAAAAAAATCTGGAGGGAGATGGTGATTGATGATTACCGCTGGCACCTTGTCCAGTCAAAGGAAGCACACACACAATTCAGGACTGCGGTAAAGGAAAACAGGCAGATCGGGATCATCAGTGAAGCCGGTTGCCCGGGTGTAGCAGATCCGGGGCAGGACCTGATTGCGCTGGCACAGGAAATGCAGGTTACCGTTCACCCACTGGTGGGGCCCAGTTCCATATTGCTGGCCCTGATGGCGAGCGGGATGAACGGACAACGTTTCAGTTTTATCGGGTATTTGCCGATAGATACAGGGAAGCGTCTTAAAACCCTGCGGGAAATTGAAGCCGTTTCATTGAAAGACAGGACTACCCAGATTTTTATTGAAACCCCGTACCGGAATAACCAGGTATTCCAGTCCATCATGAATACCTGCGCGCCGAAAACCCGTTTATGCGTTGCCGTTGATATTACTGGAAAGGAGGAATCCATCCGCACCATGACCATTACCGAATGGAAAAAAAACATCCCTGAGTTGCACAAGAAGACGGTCATTTTCCTCATTGCAGCATTCTGAGGAAAATGTGCAGATGCGAAAATGTGCAGATGTGCAAATGTAAATGCGATAATGGTCAATAATCACAGGTGAGGACTCCAAAAAACTACAACAGTTGTTTTAACGTTACCTCTAATTAAGTCATTTACACATTTGCACTTTCACATTTACCACACTTGCAAATTAGCAAATTGTCCCGCTTGCGGGACTAAAGTCCATATTCCGAAACCAGGTATAACAATTGCGTCATAACAGTAGCGCCTAAGTGCAGTTCACGCCGGCTTACGGCTTCGAAGACATCCGTTTCAGCATGGTGTATGTCAAAGTAACGCTGGGAATCCGGGCTTAAGCCGGCAAGGGATGTTCCCAACGGCCTTAAAGGACCGATATCAGCTCCCCCTCCGCCAACAGTGATTTCGCTAATTCCATATGGGTAAAAGAGGGGCGCCCATGCCTTTAGTTTAGCCACTTGTTCAGCCGTGCCGCTAACGCCGAAGGCACGCGGTGTGAATCCGCCTGCATCTGATTCCAGGGCAAAAATATACTTGCGTTTATCCGCTTTAGCAAGTTCTGCATATTTGGTGCCACCGCGTAAGCCGTTTTCTTCATTCTGGAACATCACCACCCTGATGGTACGGCGCGGCCTTATGCCCAGCTCCTTGAATACACGGATAACCTCCATGCTCTGCACGCATCCTGCGCCATCATCATGCGCCCCTTCGGCAAGATCCCAGCTGTCAATATGTCCTCCAACGGTAATGATTTCATCAGGGAATTCAGTTCCCCTGATCTCACCCACTACATTATGCGACAGTACATCATCCAGCATTTTGCAACTTGTCCTGAAATAAACTTTTGATACCATCCTCTTTTTCAAAGCGGCGCTCAGGTAGTCTGCATCGTTAGTGCTGATGGCAATGGCCGGAAGTTTGGGAAATGAATCATTATACCTCGTTGCACCGGTATGGGGATGGTCATCAGGATTGGAAGCAAGGGATCTGATAATAACTCCGACAGCCCCATACTTCGCTGCCATAACGGGGCCATTACCGCGGTATTTACCTGCTTCTCCATAGGCCATGAAGGTTTTAATATAGGTAGGATCCATCGGGTGGTTAAAGAATACAATATTACCCTTTACGTTGTCCTTTACTTTTTCAAGTTCATCGAATGTTCGCACTTCTATGACATTTGCACTGATACCTGCAGCCGGTGTTCCGACAGAATTACCCAGAGCAGCCGCCTTTAACGCATACTCCTTTCCGTTAGCCAATATGAGTTTGGCAACCTCCTTCTCACCCCTCACCCAATGGGGAACCATGCACTCCTGAAGGAATACCGTATCCGCTCCCATTTCACGCATCATTCTGGCCGTTTCCCGGACAGCCTTTGCACCCTGCGGTGAACCGGAAAGCCTTGGCCCGATTTTCTTGCACAGGAAGCGCAGGTTTTCATAAGCCACACCCCTTGTCATGATATCGTCCGAGATCCTTTTCATGACCAGTGAATCAGTTTGCTGCGAATGTGCCGCAAATGAAAGAAGCAGCCCGCAAAGGGCTGCCATGTATAATTTTTTCATGACGTTATTAACGATTGATTTCTGTAATGGAAATAATGCTGTCTACCACATAGTTACTGTAACCTCTCCAGGGTAGAGCCCCCATATATTCCTTATAGTGAAGGTTAAAAATCTTTCCTTCGCTGCTAAGCAGGGTATTGGCGATTTTTTCATCTGTAACCGAAAAATCAAAATCGTACGACTGCACCGTATTGGCCGCTTTTGACCGCAGGCCCGACTGGATCAGTTTACCTTCCCAGGTTTTAAATACATATCCCTTCTTTACCATGTAATTCAGTTCACCGGCCTTGGCACCTTCACCGAATACATAATAAAACCTCCAGTAAAACCATCCGCCCCCAACAACAAAGAGGATAATCAGGAACCAGGTAAAAAATTTTCGCATATATTTTATTAAGCCTGTAAAATACTGAATGTTAGCTAAACTTTAACAGATTACCGAAGATTTGAAACTTTCTCCTTTACCCTCCGGATAAACTCTATCCCATATGGAATGTTTATATTCGCAATAACCAATTTTGGCTCATGAATATAGGAATTGTTTGTTATCCCACCTTTGGTGGTAGTGGCGTATTAGCGACTGAACTGGGAAAAGCACTGGCAGATAAGGGTCACAATATCCACTTTATTACCTACCAGCAACCTGTACGGCTAACAGGCTTCAGTGCAAATATTTTTTACCATGAAGTAAGGGTTCCCACTTATCCGCTTTTTGATTATCCTCCATATGAAACCGCGCTTGCGAGTACCATGGTGGATGTTATCAGGAACAATGACCTTGACCTGCTTCATGTACATTATGCTATTCCGCATGCAGCAGCAGCCTATATGGCCAAACAAATACTCAAAGAAGAAGGAAAGAATATCCCCGTTATCACTACACTCCACGGTACGGATATCACCCTCGTAGGAAAAGACAAGACCTATGCACCGGTGGTGGCTTTTTCCATTAATAAGAGTGATGCCATAACCGCCGTATCAAACAACCTGAGACAGGAAACCTATGATACATTTACCATTGAGAAAGAAATCCAGGTCATTTATAATTTTGTTGACGTAACCAGGTTCGACAGAAAACCTATTGACGCTTTCCGTAAAGTACTTGCCCCTGACGGAGAAAGAATTCTCGTCCATGCCTCCAATTTCAGGAAAATCAAACGTGTCGCTGATGTGATCCATATTTTCGATGCGGTGAAAAAACAAATACCTTCAAAACTCCTGCTCGTTGGTGATGGTCCTGAAAGGCCTTTGATGGAAGAACTTTCGAGGGACCTGGGTATTTGTGATGATATCCGTTTTGTAGGCAAGCAACAGGATATTGAAGAGATATTTGCCATTTCAGATTTGTTTCTCCTCCCTTCCGAATATGAAAGTTTCGGACTTGCTGCACTGGAAGCAATGGCAGCGGGGTGCCCTGTGGTCACCACCAATGCCGGCGGACTTCCGGAAATTATGATCCAGGGAAAATGCGGCTATATGGCCAATGTGGGTGATGTGGAGGCGATGAGCAAGTATGCGCTGGATATATTAAAGGACGATGACCGTCTGAATTCCTTTAAAGCTGCAGCCAAAATCCAGGCTGCGAAATTCGATATTCATAATGTAGTTCCGGAGTACGAAAAGCTTTACGAAAAATTCCTGCTGAGTGTGGTAATGTAATTTGTTGCAACATTCTTCTCCTTAGCAATCAATGTGCATGTAATAATTTTCACATTTTCACGATCACATTCCCGCACTAACAAATTATCAAATTATCCTGAGCAATGGTTAAAATCAAGATAAGCTGACGCTTATCTTGATTTTAACCATTGCTCAGGATCCATAAACCTGCTTTCAATATTTACAACAAATAAAATTTCCCCGTCACCGTCATCATTAACCCCTGCCTTGCCGAGCGACTGTCCCATTTTTATTGCCTGGCCCTTGCTTACGGTAACTGTGGAAAGATTATAATAAGTCGTGAAATATTTACCATGTTTTATGGTTACTGTCTGGCTTCCGGCAACATCATAAATGGCGGACACGATACCTTCGAAAACTGCCTTAACATTCGCGCCTTCGGGAGTAGCGATCGTAACGCCAATATTATCCTCGATCAGTGACGTTCCTTCAATCTTCCTTTTTCCAAAAGGAGAACTTATATTACCCTTATCCACGGGCCAGGGCAGGTTCCTTTTATTTTGCTCAAAATTGACAGACACCTTGGTCACTTCCGGTGTATTCTCAAGAACATTGCTCTTCCTTGTGGTAGTGGTGGTTTTTGGTGCAGTGGCAGCCGGGCTTGTTGTTGCTTTGTTTTCATTAGCCCTGGCAGTGGCGGCAGCCTTCCTGGCTTCTTCTTCAGCACGGCGACGGGCATTTTCAATCTCACGCTTTACAATAGCGGCAATGGCATTCTGTAAATTCCTGTCGAGCCGTTTTTTAGCCGCCATCTCTTTCTGCAGCTCCTTTTCACGTGCCTTGAGTTTCAGCACAAAGCTGTTCTGCTCCTTTTTTTCCACTTCCAGCGTCCGCATTTCCTTGGTTTGGATCTGGAGCACCTGGCTTTTTTCCTTTTTACTTTCTGATAGCGTGTTGATCCGCTGCTCCAGCAAAAGGCTTGTTTTATTAATATTCGCTACCTGCTCTTCCCTGTATCCGCGGTAACTCTTCAGGTAGGATACACGCCGAATGGCATCATTGAAGCTGGTAGCCGAGAAAATGAAATTGATCATGTCATAACTGCTCCTGTTCTGGTAGGCATACACAATGGTATTCGCATACTGCTCCCTAAGGGTATCAAGTTGCTTTTTAAGCCTGAAGATTTCGCGGTTATTGGTAAATATATTGTTGTCAATCAGCTTAACCTGGTCATTAATATTATTGATGACTGCATACCTTTTCTTGATCTTGCTCTGTATAAGGGATAATTGCCCGAGGCTTGCTTTTTTATCTTTCTGAATGGCACTCTGGCTTCTTTGCAACTGTGCGATTTCATCCTGGATTTCCTTACGCCGTTTTTCCAGTTCATCCTTAGATTGCCCAATACTGCCAAACACCACAAAACAGGTTAACAGGTATAGGAATATTTTCTTCATGCCAGGATTACTTTTGGATTTGACGAAAAGAATGATGCAAAATTTATTAACGCTTTGGTAATCTTATATTTTATCTGACCTGTTAAAATTACTTCAATTTATATTTTGCAGGAACAGAGAAGGGATAATTCTGATCTGAACCAAACAATACCTTTTTAAATTCAAGGTCTATATCGAGCTTGGTTTTATAGGCGATGGAAATTTTTCTTTTAGTGGAAAACTTCCTGTTTCCGTTATCCTCGTAATCCTGGTAAGTAAGGTCGGCAGTCCGGCTCCTGGTAACATCCACATCATCAAGCTTGCTGCGCTGGAGCAGCAAATCGGGATTATAAAAAGTGGCAAAATTCTTAAAAAAGGCTCCCAGGGCCGTAAGGCTCGTGAAATTCTCATTCTCCGAATAGGCAACAATATTGGAATCAAGAAATACCGGGTTACCGATAATGAGATCCTGGAGAATGGGGAAATCAACCGGCAGGTTGGTCATTTCCCGCAAATAATCAAAACTGTGGTATTGTATGGTCTTGTTTATCTTATCCAGTACACTTACAGTATCCGGTGTAATCATAACCCGGAATGCCTCAATGCCTAAAATGGCATTTATGGATATCCAGATCACACTGTCTTTCTTCATCCTCACAAAAGCATTCACATCATATTTTTTATCCCGACTGTCGGAATAATCAATTTTCATCTGTGCGGAAAAAGTATTGAAGTCGATATAGCTGCCCTTGATCTTGTCCATTGCCGTCTCCACTTTCCTGGCAGAATCGTTCTCTGCCGGATTGATGGAAACAGTTGTACTGTCTTTCTTACTCATTGCTGTCGAAATCGTTTTGGTAGAACGACAGGAAGAAATGAGAATGAACAGTACAATAAGGGTCAGCAGATATTTCATATTGGATCTTTTTAACGTTTACCGGTATGCCCGAATCCGCCATCGCTTCTTTCTGTTTCACTGATGGCTTCTGCAACTTCCCATTGTACTTTTTCCACCTTTTGAATGACTAACTGGGCTATGCGGTCACCATTTCTGATTACCTGTTGCTCACCCGAAAGGTTGATCAGTATCACCTTGATTTCACCGCGGTAATCCGAATCAATGGTACCAGGAGTATTCAGGCATGTAATTCCCTGTTTTATCGCCAGGCCGCTCCGGGGCCTGACCTGGGCTTCATAACCTGCCGGAATTTCAAAAAAAAGCCCGGTAGGCACAAGGGTTCTTTCCATGGGCTGCAAAGTGACCGGCTGTTCAATAAATGCACGTAAATCCATTCCGGATGCTCCTGTTGTGGCATACTCGGGTAAGGGGTGAACGGATTGATTGATGATCCTGATGGTAACGGCAGACATGCGGCAAAATTAACTGGAATAGGGGGATAAATTCGTTAACAGGTCAATAAAAAGGCAAATGCAGGAAATGATATAAGCTTTACGCGGTAAAATATAAGGCCTTTTATTAATTTGTATTTCGTACCAGGAGAATGGTGGCATAAGCGACCAAACCTTCTTCCCTACCGACAAAACCCATTTTTTCTGTGGTGGTGGCTTTAATGGAAACATCCTTGATACTAAGATTGTAGAATGGAAGCAATGACTTCCTGCATGGAGGATACGAAAGGTTTTATTTTAGGTTCCTGCAAACAAAGTGTGGTATCCAGGTTCACCACCTTATAGCCTTCCGCTTTTACCAGGTCAAAACTTCTTTGAAGGAGAATCTTGCTGTCGATATTCTTGAACTCCGGGCTGGTATCCGGGAAATGTACACCGATATCTCCCAGGCAGGCGGCACCCAGCATGGCATCACAAATGGCATGGAGCAAAACATCTGCATCACTATGGCCCTTAGCCCCTTTATGATGAGGTATTTTGATACCGCCGATCCACAGGTCCCTGTCTTCTGTCAAGCTGGTGATAGTCTACCCCGAATCCGATTCTATACATATTATCGCAAAGATGCTAAGGTAAAGGAAAAAGACGCGGGGAATGAAAAAGACGCAAAGCAAAAAAGACGGCAGGTCAAAGAAAAAGACGCAGAGAATGTAATCCCTGCGTCTTCAAATATCTTTGCGCCTTTTGCTATTGTTCCGTGTTCCCTGCACCAAAATCAAACACGAGCCCGAAACGGAGCGTATTGGACAATGGATTCCTGTTTACACCGCTTCCGGTTGGAAGGAGGTAAGAGAAATGCAGGCCGAACATATTATACTTAATACTGGCACCTACGGTAAAATACTGGCGGTTACCCTTGGAAGGAGACTCATAAAAATATCCCGTACGGAAAGCGAACTGTTCATTATACCAGTATTCAGCACCCAGGGAAAAATAAAATTCTTTCAATTCTTCGCTGAATCCTCCGGGAGCATCGGCCCATGAGGTGAACCAGCTTTCCACAACACCCGTGTTGCGGTATTTTTCCAGTCCGGCAGAATCACCAAGTGAAGGTGGTGTAGGAACCAGGAGCTTATTGATATCCAGCCCGAATGACACCTTATTTACTTCATTGAATGTTTTCGTATATACGGTACCGATAGAAAAGTTGGCCGGTATAAAATCCTTTTGTTCAGGATCGTCGGTATAACCTATTTTGGAACCAAGGTTGGTCAGTGCACCACCGAAATTCCAGCCACTGCCTTCATCATCCAGCTTGGAATAATAGATACCGATATCTCCTGCAATGGCCGAACCGGCCTTATAGGATACTCCATTGATAGACGTTCCGCCTGCCAGGTTGGAATAAATATAGCGTAACCCAACACCGAGGCTGAGGTTATCAGAAAGTTTCCTGGAATAACCCGCATCGAAGGCAAGTTCCCTGGGACGAAATGAATTGAGATCATTACCCTGGTTATCTGTAAACTGGATATTACCCAGGCTAAAATACCTGAAACCTACGGAAATAGCCTGCAGGTCATCCAGTTTATAATAGCCTGATAATGCGGCCAGGTAAACATCATTAAGGCCAAGTTCTTTTAACCAGGGCGTATACGTTACTCCCGCTGCAGCTTTATTGGTAGCAAAAGGATACTTGGCCAGGTTATAAAACTGGGCATTAACGTCGGGTGATGTTGCGGTAGACAATTCTCCCATACCTCCGGCCCTTGCATCTGGTGAAATCCGGAGAAATGGTACGGCAGTTGTCACTACATTGAGGGGATCAGTTTGATTCTGCGAAAATGCTGCTCCTACGGCAAAAATCATACACACTGCAGATGCAGTTAACTGCTTGGTCAAATTTTTCATGAAAATTGAAGTTTGGCTTTTGTAAAAAACGATCAGAAAATCAGTGTAGAGTTTATGCCATTCATTCTTTTTGGAGCGGTCAAAAATACGTTTTTTATATTGATTACAGTATTACCAGTTTTTCCAGCTTTTGCTGCTGTTTCCCTTCGCTTGTCCTGACCAGTAACTGGTACAGGTATACTCCTCTTCCCAATTTCGCACCATACTCATCCCTGCCATCCCATTCTAACTCACTTGAACGGTTTCCGGGTGAATTTATTGTTTTAACGATGGTTTTCACCACTTTACCCGTTATTGTCATGATCCGCAATGTTACCAGGAGGTCTTCCGAAGGCCTGTTATGTTCAAACCAGAACTGCGTCCTTGTGGTAAACGGATTTGGGTAGTTCAGTACATTTCTCAATTGCAGTTCCTCTTTCCTTACCACCCGGAAATCCAGTATGTACTCTGAAGAATTATTAAAAACATCCCATGCCTTTATTTTCAGGGAATGCCAACCTTCTTCCAGGGGCGACAATGGAAACCTCACTTTTCCGCCCTGGTAACTGCCGGTATCAGCTTCATAAAAATCATTGAGTATAAAGACTTTATTGCTGTTATTGTCCAGGGTGGCGGTGATGTCATGACCAATTCCTGTGCCAACTGTGTTAATTCCGGACGAATCTTTCAGATTTATGACTAAAACAGGTGTTTCATTGGTAATTCCCCCGTTCACAAATTTCTCGTCATTCAGCCAGGCTTTAATCGTCGGGCCCTGCCCGTCATCTGCCACACCATTGCCGGCACCACCAATATATATGGCGTCATCCATACCTGCAGCATCTGTTAATCCATTTTCCGCATAATAACTCAGCCTTCCCTTCCCGATACGGTAATCAATGTCTTTGGGAACAATAAATGTAAACGTGAATTTCCCGTTCTGCACCCTTGCTTTTCCGTTATATACCAGGTTTTGCTGTTGCCTAAATGTTGTGGGAATACTTCCGGGATCATTACCCAGGGTACTTACCTCCTGTTCTTTATCATATACCGAAGGATAAACGGTTCCGTTGAAATCCTGCATCAGCATTCCATTGAGGTCGCGGACTTCACCGGTGATGGTATACCTGTTAAGCGATTTCAGGGTATCCGCAACCGTACCTGCGGGAACACCATTTACCGAATTGGTGTGAATGGAAAATTTCGGATATCCAATAGTCAGTGCAGGATCGCCCAGCAGGGTAAATTTCCGGTTATTTAATATATCTGTGGAAGTCTGGTAGGTAAAATTCTTGGTGCGTTTCACCGCTTCACCCAGCGACAAATAATTTCCGTCTGCATTACGCTGCAAGGCATGTGCTATGTAATTATTATTAATAATGCGGTTACTGAAGGCAAATACCAGCCGGGTGGTGGTCATTAACGCGATGCCCCCGGTCCTTGGCCGCAATAAAATATTTTCTCCGATGGAATTGACCAGCGGATTATCAAATGGCGCAAAGTCGCAGGTAGCAGTAATGAACAGGGGAAGTTTCCGGTCATTGCTCCATCCGTTCACCATTTCCTCATCCAGGATATTTTCCTGCGCGAGCCGGCGGTTACCACCATGTCCACTATAGTTCCACAGGAGGTTCCCTGAAAATACCCTTCGGCTGATGGCTTCATTCACCTTGGGGTAGCGGCTACCACCTGTTCCGCTTTCCTGCTGGTATGCATCCAGGTAAATCTTGCCGGTGCTGAACGGGGGTGCAGTGGACCCGGCTGTCCCTGAAATGATTTCCGCATCCTGCAAATGGGTATTCTGGTCTTCGTCATCTGCAATAAAAGTGAACTGGTTTCTCCATGGTCCGAAGGATGTACCGTAAGAAACCAGCTTATCCACATAGGCCTTTGCTTCAGCTGCAGTGGCGGCGGGAATCCGGCCAATCCCGATATCAAGGTAACCTGCCGGAGTAAACGTATTAATATCATCCCCGTCATCGAGCAGCCCGAAGAAATCATCCGAGGTATAGGATGTCAGCGGATCCAGTGAAAACGGACTTTCATATGCAGGCACCAGGTTGGTATTTCCGATAATGCGGTTCCTGTAATCAAATGATGCATCACCAAACAAGGAGCAGGTATTTTGGGCGGGCCAGTGTATCATTCCCCGCACGGTCATAAAACATCTTCACAAAGTCCCGCAACGCCGAGGGATCAGGTGATCCGGATGAAAACTCCTGGTAAACCTGTTCCACATCGGCTACCAGGTAGGAAAGGTTATCCTTTTGGCGGTGGTACTGCCCTATCCTTTCAGCTTCCGCCAGGAGGGACCGGTGGGTAATAATAAGATATTGGACCGGGGAAGCGCCATGCAGGTTCTGGTTGGGTATTTTCCCGGAAAGCACGGGTACGAGGTAACGGTTATCCTCAAACGAAATATATTCCCTTAATGAGGAGCAGTCGTTCCGGAACCTGGCATTTTGCCCGTCCCGGATCATTTCCTGCTCTACAGGGGAAAGAGGATCTGTGATATCCCAGACCCGGGTCGACTGGCTGGCATTGCTGATGATGAATTCTGCATTTCCCCCCGGGTTTACGCTTTCACGGTCCCTGAACACCAGTTGGGGGATGCCCTGCATATCAAGTCTGCGGCGAAAATTGAGTTCAAACCTGTTCAGCCAGCCCTGCCCGTTTACACTTCCGGGGAAAAAGGTGAACCCCAGGAGTATGGATGCCTGGGAAAGATTTACAGAAGTCACCAGTGTGCTTGGGGTGGCTACAGGTTCATAAGCGATGCCGGGTAAAGGCGGAAGGCTGTGTTCCTGGACTGAGACGCGGTTGAGTGTAACATCGAAACGGCTGTTTTGTCCGGCCGCACGGGCAATTACATCAGATATTAAGGTAAGGGGAGTATTGCTGATTAATCCCTGTGAGGGTACCGTAAACTCGCGGGTCTGCACACGGCCCGGACCGGTGCCAAATTCCTCGCCATACCATTCCTTGCCGCTGCCCAGGAAATTTACAGTATCCAGTTCATGGGCATAGAAATCATCAAAACTGTTCACCGTAATTGCTACCGGCAGATAATGGCTGCAGGGAAACCCTTTTCCCCTGGCCGGATATATTTATATAATACCAGGCACTATCGCTATACAGGTTTTTATGGAACCGGTAAAGCCCCGAAACGGGATCCAGTTTCCATTCCTGTGGTCCCGGAGCATAGAAATAGAAAATAATCGCCGGTATTGAAGCTGCCGTCTCCACCATCCTGCACCCAAATGGCATTTTCCAGGAGGTCATCCGGCCTTTTGGCCAGGTTGGACTCGGAAAGCATCTTTCCGCCATTGCCAAATAACCTGATGGAACCGGAAGGGAAGGGTAATAGTTATCCCCATACTGCTTAACATAGCAGCATCCATCCGGTAGATTCCCTGGCGGGAAACGGCAATCTTATACCAGTGTACCGGAAGACAAAACGGAAGCGCCGGCATATTGACGTTGTGCCCTGCAAAAGGCTGAGGCTGCGAGTAAAAGGATCAGTATTAGACAATTTCGCATTTCCCTGGGCATCCTTCCAAAATTAGCATTTACTAAACATAATTAAGTCAGTCGCAGGAGGTACCATTCCCATAAATCCTATAAATTCGCATCTCAGTGATATAATATTCAGTGGGTTCGGGTACAATATTTGTGTAATACCCCTCGTTATCTATCAGCTAAATCCAGCAAAAATGCAAAAGTTACTCTTGAAAAACCTTTTTGTGCTACTTGCAGTAGTAACCCTGTTCTCTTCCTGTAAAAACGGGTTATTTGGCAGCAAGAAAAAAGAAAAGTCAGACGTGACCGGCTGGAACTACAATGACAAGAACATGGGTGGTTTCCAGGTAGCCAAAGCCAAAGACCAGCAAACCGGTCCTGGTCTCGTCTTTGTTCAGGGTGGTACCTTTACCATGGGACAAACAGATGAAGATGTAATGGGCGACTGGAATAATATTCCCCGCCGTGTATCTGTTCCTTCTTTTTACATAGATCGTACGGAAGTAGCCAATGTTCACTATCGTGAATATATGTACTGGCTGAACCAAGGTATTTGACCCCTCTGATCCGGCTAACCTGCCGATTATTGAAGGTGCATTACCTGATACACTGGTTTGGAGAAGTGAATTGAGTTATAATGAACCATTGGTAGAATTTTATTTCCGCCATCCTGGTCTTTAATAACTATCCTGTAGTAGGTGTTACCTGGAGACAAGCAAATGATTTTTGTTTGTGGAGAAGGCGACCGTGTAAATGAAGGCATCCTTGTTAGAAAAAGGATATATCAATAAACAAGGTTTACAGGGACAACAGGGTCAGGTAAGATAATTTCACTACCAAGTCTTATTTGCTTGGCCTGTATCAAACAGCTCCCGGTAAAACTGCGACTTCTAAAAAGAATCCTTTGAAAGACTGCGCAGGGCAGCCCCGTACAAAGGTTACGTATGGAAGATGGATTACTGATGCCTGACTATCGTCTGCCTTTCGAAGCAGAGTGGGAATATGCAGCCTATGGCCTTATTGATCAAAACCCACGCCCCAGCAAAAAAGAAGGAAAACGTGGTGAGGAGTTACAAACCAACAAACAAATATATCCCTGGTCACAGAATGTAAATGGTCTTCGTGATACCCGTCGCGGAAGCTGGCAGGGTCAGTTCCTGGCTAACTTTAAACGTGGTTCAGGTGATAATGCCGGTGTTGCGGGTGGTTTGAATGACCGTGCCTTCTATCACTGGTCCGATGTAAAGTCATTCTTCCCCAATGGTTTCGGTATTTATAACATGGCCGGTAATGTAAGTGAGTGGGTACAGGACGTATACAGACCGATTGTCTTCATATGGACTTTGATGATATGCCAGCTCCTTTCCGTGGTAATAAATTCGAGAAATTATATAAAGATTCAGCCAACAGGTGAAGCTCAGATCAATGATACTACCGGCCGTGTAAGAATGGTAGACGTAACTGATGCTGAAAGCAAAAACCGTCGTAACTATCAGCGTGGTAATGTTATTAACTATCTTGATGGTGACTCTGCATCACAGGTCAAGTTATGGTTACGGTACCACTACCCTGGTAAGTGATAAATCAAGAGTATACAAAGGTGGTAGCTGGAATGATCGTGCATACTGGTTAAGCCCCGGTGCCCGCCGCTACCTGGAAGAAGACCAGGCAGTTGAGTACTTTAGGTTTCCGTTGCGCGATGGATCGCATGGGTAGCCCTGAAGGTAATGGTTTCAAAAATGGTAACCATTTCGGGCAGCGCAGGCAAAATAGCAGGAAAAAATAAGAACAGATTCATACAAAGAAAAGAGGCTGAGAAGCCTCTTTTTTGTTTTATGGCCTGTTCTTATTTTTTAATGTGTCCATTGGAAAGTGTGGTAATGTGAAAGTTAAAATGAGATAATGATCTCATTAATCCGCAATCCGCAATCCGTAATCTGCGTTTCCGTCATGATACAAATATAGGCCATAGCCTATATTTGTATCATGACGGAAACGCTATACCAGGTTTATCTTCAACATCCCAATATCCAGACAGACACCAGGAAGCTTACAGCAGGTGAAATTTTCTTTGCCCTGAAAGGTCCGAATTTCAATGGAAATAGTTTTGCCGGTAAAGCATTGGAAACAGGCGCAGCCGCAGTGGTGCTGGACGAAGATCCCGGGTTCATAGATGAAAGGATATTCCTGGTAAAAGATGCCCTGAAAGCACTCCAGGACCTCGCCCTCCATCACCGTAAACAATTGCCCATCCCCTTTCTTGCCATTACAGGCAGTAACGGTAAAACCACGACAAAAGAACTGGTGCATGCAGTATTGTCGGAGAAATTCAAAACAAGTACCACCGTCGGCAACCTTAATAATCATATCGGCGTTCCACTGACTATTTTATCAGTCCCTGCAGATGCTGAAATCGCTGTTATCGAAATGGGCGCCAATCACAGGAAAGAAATAGAAAGTTATTGCAGTTATACCCTTCCAACCCACGGCATCATCACCAACTGCGGCAAAGCGCACCTTGAAGGGTTTGGAGGAATAGAAGGTGTACGGAAAGGGAAAGGTGAATTATATGACTTCCTTCGTGCCCATGATGGCACGGCTTTCGTGATGTGGGATTATGAATATTTCCATGAAATGAGCAGGGGCATTCCCCATATCATTACCTATGGAACAAAAGATGCTGAAATCACCGGCACGGTGCTGAAAAGTGAACCATTCCTGGAAGTGCAGATGCAGTCAGGGACGGATATAAAAGAGATCAGTACGCAACTGGTGGGCGATTATAATCTTCCCAATATCATTGTTGCGGTTGCAGTGGGAGAATATTTTAAGATCCCTTCCGAAAAAATCAGGCATGCCATTGAACATTATTTGCCAACCAACAGCAGGTCGCAGCTCTTGCAAAAAGGCAGCAATACGATTATCCTTGATGCCTATAATGCAAATCCGACCAGTATGAAAGCTGCCATTGAAAATTTTGCACGCCGGGAACATTTTGATAAATATGTGTGCATTGGCGGAATGATGGAACTGGGTGCCGACAGCCAGGCAGAGCACCAGGCCATTGTGGACCTCCTTGAACAGTATCCATGGAAGGAAGTGCTGCTGACAGGAGGAGATTTTGCCGGGGTGCAACACCATTACCGGTATTTCGATAATGCCCAGTCAGCCAAAGAATGGCTGCAGTCCCAATCATTACAGGATGCCCTCCTGCTGATCAAAGGTTCACGCAGCATGAAAATGGAAACCCTTTTACAGGCATTTGAATAAACAAAAACAATTTCCGGGAATTGAAGTGATGATTATCACCCGGCCGTTGCCTGCATTTATCGTACTTTTGCCCCATGGAAAATGCTGAGGAAAAATATCCGAAACCCAATTATTTTATCAGTGTCCTTGACAACCGGTGCCCCAGGTGCAGAACCGGTAAAATCTATCTTTCCCAACAGCCATACGACCTGAAGAATACCGTAAAAATGCATGAGAACTGCCCGGTCTGCGGACAGCCCACAGAAATTGAAGTGGGATTCTACTATGGCACGGGATACGTCAGTTATGCACTTACCGTGGGATTCAGTGTTGCAACATTGATATTATGGTGGCTCACCATCGGATTTTCACTCAAAGACAACAGGTTCTTTATCTGGATAGGCGTTAATGCAGTACTTATGATATTGCTTCAACCTGTATTCATGAGGCTCTCCCGGACCCTCTGGCTTTCCTGGTTTGTGGGTTTTGATCCTGAATGGCGAAATAAAAAACCCGAACATTTTGAAAGGGTGGTCCCGGAACAGATGAAAAACTGGTAAGCCCGGCATATATCTTAATCTCAAAAGAGCCTCTGCAAATAGGTGTATCCTGACAGTATCACTGAAGAAGAACCAAAAAGTTGTACCTTTCTCAGGCATCCCTTTTAACCCTGATCTATAACCGACTGTTTATGCCTGCAACAGAAACTAATTCCGGCAAGAGTTTTATTGAAAAAGCACTTCTGCTTGTTCTTTTCCTGGTCTTTCTCTACCTGCTTTATTCACTGATGGGGATATTCCTGGGGGTATTCACTTATGCGATCATTCTCTCCGTTTCATTTTCTTCATTATTTGAAAAGCTGGTAAAGCTGCTTAATAATAAGAGAAGCCTGGCTGCTACCATTTTTGCCCTGCTGTTAATTGCGATCATAGCCCTGCCATTCATATACATGATCAATTCAGTAGGGTATTATATTCACCAGGGCCAGGTATGGTATGAAGGCGTCAAGACAAATGGCGTTCCGCCCCTGCCAGAATGGGTTTCAAAACTTCCGGTAGGCCAGGAAAAGATCAAGGCATTCTGGGCTGCTTTCTCTGCAGACTATGCTTCCACTATCGCACTATATGATGATCAGATCAAATCCATCTTTAAAAAACTTATTTCCGGAGGACTGGGCATTATGGGATCTGCCCTGGAACTCGTGATCGGCATCATCCTGGCAACTGTACTGCTGACAAAGAGCGACAAAGCCCTTGCTGCTTTCACGAATGTGGTAAACCATATTACCGGTGATAAATGGGGGCCTGCAATAGTCAACTCTGCCGGTAAAGCCATTATGGGCGTTTCCATTGGGGTAATGGGCACGGCCTTTATAGAAGGGGCACTGACCTGGGTGGGATTTGCCATTGAAGGCAATGCCATGGCACCTGCCTTTGCTGCCATTGTTTTCTTCCTGGCCGTAATCCAGGCAGGTCCAATTCTTGTATGGATACCAATGATGATATGGCAGTTTTCAACAGGACAAACAAACCTTGCCATTATTTCTACCATTGCACTTATCGTTTTAGTTGTTGTGGATAATGTAGTAAAACCTATCCTGATCGGGAAAAGCGGCAAACTTCCAATCCTCGTTTTGTTTATTGGCGTTGTAGGCGGAATGTCGGCCTGGGGTTTTACGGGAATGTTTAAAGGCGCCATTATTATGGCTGTTTTTTATACCCTTTTGCAAACCTGGCTGGATGTAAAAAATCAGTCAACAAATAGTGAAACGGAAGGCAGCAACCGGTGATCTCTGTAACTGAAGATTAAATAATAAACTTCAAATAGAATTCAGGTTCTATTTGAAGATATTTCTATACAATTATTGCCCCGACTTCAAATCGCTAATGGCAGATTTTAGCTGTTCCTTTTTCTCCCCTACCCAGCCCCTGGCATTTTTAACTTTAAAGCTTAGTAATACCAGCAATATTCCAATGGCAAGGGCAAAAAAAGCAAGCGTATACATGAATGTTGCCACACCAATAGCCGGATTGGAAATAATGATAATACCAAACAGAACACCAAGCACACCGCTTAATGCAAGCCATCCTTCACCGGTGATTTCCTTTCTCAGCTGAATCGCCATGGCAATCCTTGATATCCCGGAAAAGATCGACCAGAATCCCATAAAGAAAACAGCGACCAGGGTATAGGCGGCTGGCGCGCGAAAAATGAGTATTCCCAAAAATATATTCACTGCTCCATCAAGTACAAATAACCATTTGTCTTCCTGCCCTTTCCAATTCGATAACACGGTGACCAGGGATAGAACTCCATCAATAAAAAGAAAGGCTGCAAACCAGGTCAGCAGTATGGCAAAAGTTACTCCCGGGTTCATGAAAGCGATGATACCAAAAATGATTAATAATGCACCCTTAAGGGTTAAAAGCCACCAGTTTTTTAAAATGGACTGTAACATGTAATGTATTTAATGGTAAAAGATGAACACAAAAATGTGATCGGATATATTTCAGTAATTACAGGGAGGATAATGAGACTGTCTAATGTAGATGATTGCCTGGCGGAATCAAAATAAACTGGCGGTTCACTTGTTTCAAAATAATAAACACGATTACACGTCCGATGAATTAATAATATTCAAGGCGGGCTCACCGGCTGATCAGAATTGCAATAAAAATACGCTGCCCTTGCCCTCTTCAGACTGCACCTGTATATTTCCCTTATGCAGCATCATGATTTGTTTGCACAGGCTGAGCCCGATGCCGCTTCCGCTTTTCTTGGTACTGAAAAATGGAATGAAAATATTTTCCATTACGGCAGCCGTCATGCCCGTTCCGTTATCGGCAATGCTGATCACGGATTTTTTAGCGGCATTGACAAATCCTGATAATATGATTCTTGGCTTTTCCGAATCTTTTACCGCTTCCATGGCATTGACAAGCAGGTTGATCAATACCTGTTCAATCAGGTTGGTATCCACTTCCAGTGTAAGGTTGGGATCCTTGAGAATGATCTCCAGCTCAATATTTTTTTGTTCAAGTGTAGGCTGCATCAGATGATGCAGGTTTTCAAACAAATCCCTTACATATACTTTCTTCAGGCTTGGTGAAGTGATCTTGTTCAGGTTGCGATATGTTTCCGCGAACTTCAATAATCCTTCACTCCTTCTCTTGATGGTATTGATGCCCAGTTCAAGGTCTTCCACTGTGGAGGGTTGCTGATCGAAATGCTGTACCGCATTATGCAGTCGGTTCTTCAGGGTATCCGCAAGTGAAGAGATGGGAGCTACCGAATTCATGATTTCATGCGTCATTACGCTCAGTAATTTTTGCCAGGCTTTTGATTCATTTTCATCAAGCGCTTCATTCACATTCTGGAAAGCGATGAGTTTGAATATATGTCCGTCTGTCTGAAATGCTGTAGCAGAAAGAAGCGTTTTCACATTATTATTATCCCGGTGGATGGAAACTACTTTATTTTCCCCCGGCCTTAAGGTATCCACTTCCTGGAACAGCGCGGCGTCGCGTTTCTCCAGCGAATGTATTGTCTTCAGGTAAGGTATCCCCAGCATTTGTTTCAACGATTCATTCATCCATGCCACTTCACCCGTTTTTGTTTCATACGACAAAATTCCAGTATCCACCAGCTCAAGGATTTTCTGCAGGTATTGGTATTGAGTTTCCCTTTCCTTACTGATCACCTTAAACGTACTGTTAATTTCATTAAAGCCCTTCCGCAATGGCTGAAGTTCAACAGGCGCATGCTTTACGTCAAAATACCTGGAGAAATCACGGTAATGCACAGACTCCACAAACTGGTCAACTTCATCCTGCGCCTTTTTGAGAAAGCGAAAAATATCCAGTACCTGGAATACTATCACCGGCAATACCACGGTCAGGAAAATATAATTCTTATTGACCACCAGGAAGGCGGCCAGCGTAAGTGTAACCATTAACAGCGAAACCCTGCTGATGGTGCGCCACTGATAGTTTTTAAATATCATATTTACTCAACCTCCTGTATAAAGCTGTCCTTGTCAGTCCAAGTTCCCTGGCAGCCTTGGTAATATTACCGTGATTTTTTTCAATGACCCTCAGGATGGTATTTTTCTCAATGGTACTAAGTTTTAGTTCATCCTCATTTTCATCATCCTTGGCGGAAGACTCCAGCGGAGAAAATATAAGGTCGGCCGCATCCAGCACTTCTGTATCTGCCATGATCATCGCCCTTTCAATGGTATACTGAAGTTCCCGCACATTTCCGGGATAATGGTATGCCCTGAGTTTCTCCAATGCGCTTTCACTGAAAGACACGGGTGGCTTTAAATATTTTGCTGCATAGATTCCTGCAAAATACCTGGCCAGCAGGATAATGTCTTCTTCCCGTTTCCGCAAGGGGGGTACGGTGATCTCCACGGTATTGATCCGGTAAATCAGGTCTTTACGAAACCGGCTTTCATTGGCCAGTTCCTGCAAAGGAAGATTGGTTGCGCAGATCAGGCGGATATCAATCGGAACAGGCTGATTCGAACCAAGACGGGTAACCTGCCGGTTTTGCAGCACAGACAATAACTTGGCCTGCTGGTGCAGGGAAATGTTGCCAATTTCATCAAGAAAAAGTGTTCCCCCGTTGGCGGCTTCAAATCGTCCCATCCTGTCTTCCCGCGCATCCGTAAATGCGCCTTTCTTATGACCGAATAATTCACTTTCAAATAAACTTTCCGTTAAAGCACCCACATCAACTTTTACAAAAGGCTTGTCGCGCCGCAGCGATTGCTGGTGCAATGCCAGTGCAATCAGGTCTTTGCCGGTGCCATTCTCACCGAGGATGAGGATATTCGCTTCTGTAGGCGCAATCTTATCAATCTTAAAAAAAATATTCTTCATCACTTCCGACTCACCGATAAGGCTGGAAGACTGACCGGCAACTGCTGTTGGTGCCTGGATACCTGTTTTGCCATGCGATCTTTTCTTTAACGCTTCACGGATCGTATTGATCAGCTTTTCATTATGCCAGGGTTTAACCACGAAATCCACAGCACCTTCTTTCAATGACCGGATGGCAAGGTCAATATCCCCATAGGCCGTGATCATGATCACGGCAGCATCCGATCCTGATTCCTTTAATTTTCCAAGCCAGAAAAATCCTTCATTCCCCGTATTCAGGGAACTGGTGAAATTCATGTCGAGCAGGATCACATCAAATGCCTGCTTTGACAGGTGATAGCGGATATTCTCAGGATTTTTTTCCGTCACCACTTCCTTTACTTCCGTCTTCAGCAATAACCGCACTGCGGTCAGCACATCCGTATCGTCATCGATAACAAGTATTGCAGCATTCTTCAGGTTCATAAATAAAAATACGCCGTCATGCAACATTGCAGTGCTGCAATTATACCATAATTAGATGCTGTTGTCAATAAAAATTTATATACATAGCCGGACTGTATCAAAAGCGGACACTGGTTGTATCAGTAGCGGACATCCATCATGAAAATAACTTATTAAGTATTTGAATATCAAGTATTTATGATTATGGCATGGGTTTGACATCAGGGTATTAAGAAAAAATAAACAAGTGGACAGAGTTATAGCAAAAAAGAAATGGACAACGAAGAAAATACTGACGATTGTTGGTGTAACTGCATTGGTGGCCCTTATCCTGGGCAGCTATTATTTCACTTCCGGGAAAAGCCGCTTAAATGTAGATACGGAAAGGATTACTATCAGTGAGGTGAAAAACGGGGTATTCAAGGAATTCACCGTAGTGAATGGTATTGTGATGCCGCTGACCACCATTTACCTTGATGCCCTGGAAGGCGGAAGGGTGGAAGAAAAATATGTTGACGATGGCGCCATGATGAAGAAAGGACAACCCATCCTCCGCCTTTCCAACACGGACCTTGAACTCAGCCTGGTGAACCAGGAAACATCCGTATTTAACCTGCTTACCCAGATGCAGATCTCCCGTAATGCAGCCCAGCAGAATACGGTAGGCAAACTGAACCAGATGGCTGATGCTGACAATGACTTTAAGGAAGCAGAGCGGTTATACAAGCTGAACAAACAGCTGTATGAACAAAAAGTCATCGGTTCACAGGAATTCAAGCAATCAGAAATAGCCTACGAGTACCAGATAAAAAGAAGGAACCTGCAGGAACAGATCCTGAAGCAGGATACCATTTCGGTACAACAGGAATATGAACAGTCAAAACAATCCTTTGACCGCACACAGAATGCCTTACAGGTGATGCGCCGCAAAGTGGGCGACCTGATCGTAAGGGCCCCGATCGACGGACAACTAACTTCTCTGGATGCGGAAATAGGACAAAATAAAAACAAAGGTGAAAGGCTCGGACAGGTGGATGCGACAAACGGATTTAAGGTGAGGGTGGATATTGATGAACACTATATTTCCAGGATCTATACGGGACTGATGGGACAATTCACATTTGCCGGAAAGGATTATTCACTTACCATCAAAAAAGTATTTACGCAGGTTACCAATGGAAGGTTCCAGGTAGATATGGAATTCACCGGAGAAGTGCCGCAGGGTATCCGCAGGGGACAGACATTACAGATCAGGCTTGCGCTCAGCGATGAAAAACAGGCCCTGCTCCTGCCGCGTGGCGGGTTCTACCAGCAAACCGGCGGTAACTGGATATTTAAAGTAAACGAGAACGGAACTACGGCATATAAAACGGATATACAATTAGGCGGACAAAACCCGGATTACTATGAAGTTCTCCAGGGATTAAAGCCGGGCGACAAAGTGGTCACCTCCAGTTATGAAAACTATGGGACCATGCAGGAATTAGTATTAAAAAAATAAGCCGGGTAACAGTACCAGGCGAGAGAAGAGGAACATGACCAACAGGCAGGAAAAAAATCAGATCGGAATTAATCAAAAACTCCTCTCCTTTCACCTGGTACCAGGGGCCCAGGAACAATTAAAGCAAAAGTTATGAAAGCACGGATTATCATTGCCCTCATCATCAGCATCAGCCTGAGTTCCTGGGTGAACACGAACGAAAAGATCCAGGCAAAAGCGAAGAGCAACCCATGTAAAACAGCTCCGCAGCCATTGGCGAAAAAGCCGGCCAAAAAAGGCGTTAAACTCCTTTTTGAATCTGTGCTGTACCACTTTTTATAAACCCGTTTAATCAACTACTCCAAATACAATTTATGATCAAGATTAAAGACCTCGAGAAAATCTATCGCACAGATGAAGTGGAAACAGTAGCCCTCAACAAATTATCCTTTGATGTTAAAGAAGGTGAATTCGTTGCTGTAATGGGACCTTCCGGTTGCGGAAAATCCACGTTGCTGAATATACTCGGACTACTCGATGATCCCGATTCCGGAAGTTTTCTTTTCAATGGGATTGAAGTAGCCCATTTTAATGAGCGCCAGCGCGCCGACCTCCGCAAGCATAATATTGGTTTTGTATTCCAGAGTTTTAACCTGATTGATGAACTTACCGTATTTGAAAATGTAGAACTTCCCCTGATCTATACAGGCGTAAAATCTGCGGAAAGGAAGACCAAAGTAGAAGCCGTACTGGATAAAATGCAGATCATGCACCGCCGGAACCACTATCCCCAGCAACTTTCGGGTGGACAGCAACAGCGTGTTGCAGTAGCACGGGCCGTGGTAAATAATCCAAAACTTATTCTTGCGGATGAGCCTACAGGTAATCTTGACTCATCCAATGGTAATGAAGTAATGCAGCTCCTTACAGACCTGAACGAACAGGGTACTACCATCATCATGGTAACGCACTCCGAACATGATTCAAGGTACAGCCACAGGATTATCCGGATGCTCGACGGCCAGACAGTGATGGAAAACATCATGGCGTAGGACAATGTGCAAATACGAAAATGTGCAAATGTGCAAATGATCAAGAAAAATGATAGTCAATTATTTCAAAATTGCATTCAGGAATATCGCCAGGCATAAAGGATATGCTGCAATAAATATCACAGGGCTGGCCATCGGAATCGCGGCCAGCCTTCTTTTATTCCTGGTGATACGGTATGAATTAAGCTATGACCGATTCCAGCCATCATATAACCAGATCTACCATGTGGTGACCTCAGATAAGGCAAAGGATGATGACAACTTCACCCCAGGTGTACCCGGACCTGCACTGGATGTCTATCAGGCTGAAGTTCCCCGAAGCCAAAGTGGCCGGGCTCTACGCCAGTTACGGAAGCCAGTTCACCATCACCGGGAAATGATTCTATAAGCACCAATATCAAGGGGAAATACATCGAGGAATCAGGCGTGTTTTTTGCAGAACCGCAATTCTTCGAAGTATTCAGCTACAAATGGCTGAATGGCTCGCCAGCCGTACTGGCTGAACCTAACAGTGTTGTGTTGTCAAAGGCAGTTGCTGAAAAATATTTTGGCAGCTGGCAACAGGCCAACGGCCAGTTTATCAAAATGGATAACAAGATCAACCTGATGGTGAAAGGGGTGATCGATAATACCCCGCTGAACAGCGATTTCCCGCTTCGGATCATCAGTTCCTTTATAACATTAAAAAATAATCCGCAGGCATATTATTACCAGGATGACTGGAACGGCACAACCAGCAATTTCAATGTATATATGCGGTTGCCCGTGAACGTTAGTTCAGCGTATGTCAACCAGCAGCTCCTGGCATTCAGCAGGGAACAATATAAAAATAACCAGAGTGGTTATGTCCGGACACACTTTGTGCGCCCCCTGTCTGATATTCATTTCGACAACCGTTTTGGTAACCTGGGCGACCATATCACCAGCCGGCCTACACTATGGACACTGAGCCTGATCGGCGTCCTCATCATCATCATGGCCTGCATCAATTTCATTAACCTGTCCACCGCACAGGCTATCAGTCGTTCCAAGGAAGTGGGTCTACGTAAAGTATTGGGAGGAAACCGCAGTCAGCTGATGGGACAAATGATGGGCGAAACAGCAGTGATCGTTTTTATATCCCTGTTGACAGGCATAATCATTGCCTTTGCCTGTATCCCATTCCTTGACCAGTTTATCAACCTTCCGGAAAAACTCAGTTTCCTGAATGGCAGGTCAATGGTCTTTATCGGCATTTTATTTATCCTTGTAACCCTGTTCTCCGGCTTATATCCTTCATTGATTCTTTCTGGTTTTAAACCGGCTGTTGCACTGAAAAACAAAATCAGTTCTGCCCAGGTAGGCGGTATCTCCCTGCGCCGCGGTCTGGTTGTACTGCAGTTTGCCATTTCCCAGATGCTGATTATCGGAACCATTGTTGCCATCAGCCAGATGGAATATATCAGGAATGAAGACCTGGGTTTTAAAAAAGAGGCCGTGCTCGTACTGACCACTAACCAGGACAGTGCAGTTGTTTCAAGGCAAAACGCATTTAAGAATGACCTTCTTTCCCAGAAAGGAATCCAGTCGGTAAGCTTTAGTTCAGACATGCCCTCTTCAGATAATAACTGGGCAACCAATTTTGCCTTTGACGGAAGGGAAGATGAAAAATTTGAAGTGTACCTGAAAATGGCAGATGCCGATTATTTTAAAACCTACGATCTGCAGTTTATTGCAGGAAGGGGACTAAGCGTTTCCGATACCACAAGGGAAATAGTGATCAATGAAACCATGGTGCAGAAACTCGGCCTTAAAAACCCGGAAGAAGCTGTGGGTAAAAATCTGAAACTGGGTGGAGGGAAATGGAAACCTATTGTTGGTGTGGTGCGCGATTTCAAAGCAAACTCACTGCGGGAAAAAATCAATCCGATGGCTATTTTTTCCAGAAACAGGTTTTATGGTGTAACAAATATCAAACTGAGCACGTCTGATCTTTCAGGGGCGCAGGAAAGAATACAGCGTACCTGGGATAAATATTATCCTGAGTATGTAAACACCATTGAATTCATGGATGAATCCATAAAAAACTTTTATCGCCAGGAATCACAACTCACAAAATTATACCAGTTTTTTTCACTGCTGGCGATCATCATATCATGCCTTGGCCTCTACGGACTGGTATCTTTTATGGCACTTCAGAAAACCAGGGAAGTCGGCATACGTAAAGTACTTGGCGCATCAGTAAGCAGTATTGTCATGCTATTCTCCAAAGAATTTACCATACTGATTGGTGTGGCCTTCCTTGTAGCTGCACCGGCAGCATGGTATTTCATGAATATGTGGTTAGATAATTTTGTTTTCAAAATTGATTTGAGCGCCTGGATATTTATTATCGCC